>NZ_JAFIRI010000005.1:0-452454 GCF_018682295.1 Leucobacter sp. CX87
CTGTGGCCCATCGGCCGCGCGGGCCCCACCGGGGGCGGGGCGCGTGCTCAAGCCGCAGGTTGCGACGGCTCGAGGGGCGCACATTGCTCAATGAGCGCGGGTAAGTCGGCGCGGGCGCGCCCCGGCAGGATCCCGCGCCCCGGCAGGATCCAGCTCGAGCGGCAGGATCCCGCCCGAGCGCGGCCGGATCAGCCGAGCTCGGGCGAGGGCCCGCGCTTAGCTGAACGCCCGGTCGAATGCCGTGACGGGCGACGGCAGCGCCGTCTCGCCCATCAGGAACGCATCGACCGAGGCCGCCGCCGCGCGGCCCTCGGCGATCGCCCACACGATGAGTGACTGACCGCGACCCGCGTCGCCGGCGACAAACATGCCGGGCAGTGACGTTGAGAAGTCCTGCTGGCGCTCGAACGCGCCGCGGCTGTCGTGCCCGAGCGCGAGCCCGTCCTCGTCGATCGGCTCGGGGCCGGTGAACCCCATCGCGATGAGCACGAGGTCGGCCTCGATGAGGTGCTCGGTGCCCGGGATCGGCTCGCGGCCGTTCTCGGTGAACCCCGTCTCGGCGATGTGCAGCCCGCGCAAGAGCTTGCCGCTCTCGTCGGCCACGAACTCGACCGTCGAGGCGAGGTACTTCCGCTCGCCGCCCTCCTCGTGGGAGCTCGACACCTCGTAGAGGGTCGGGTGGACGGGCCAGGGCTGCGCCTCGGTCCGGGTCTCGGAGGGCTTGCGCCCAATCGCGAGGTTCGTGACCGACCGCGCGCCCTGTCGGTGCGCGGTGCCGACGCAGTCGGCGCCGGTGTCGCCGCCGCCGATCACGACGACGTGCTTGCCCGCAGCGTCGAACGGCGACACGTCAAGCGCCCCGGACTGAACACGATTCGAGGCGACGAGGAAGTCCATCGCGGGCATGACGCCCGTGAGCCCTCGGCCGGGGATTTCGAGCTCCCGCGGCACCGTGGCACCCGTGGCAATCACCACGGCGTCGTAGCGCCGCCGCAGCTCGCCCCAGCTCATGTCGCGGCCGATCGTCACGCCGCAGCGGAAGCGCGTGCCCTCCGCCTTCAGTTGCGCGATGCGGCGCTCGACGAGCTCCTTCTCCAGCTTGAAATCGGGGATGCCGAGGGCGAGGAGCCCGCCGGGCACCTCGTCCCGTTCGTACACGGCGACCGTGTGCCCGGCGCGGGTGAGCTGCTGCGCCGCGGCCAGGCCGGCGGGTCCCGAGCCGACGACGGCCACGGTCTTGCCAGTGAGCCGCGACGGCGACTGCGGCTGCACCCAACCATTCTCGAACGCCTGATCGATGATGCTGTTCTCGATCTGCTTGATCGTGACCGCCGGCTGGTTGATGCTCAGCACGCAGGCGGACTCGCACGGCGCGGGGCAGGCGCGCCCCGTGAACTCCGGGAAGTTGTTCGTGGCGTGCAGGCGCTCGATGGCCTCCTGGCCGCGGCCGCGGTGGGTCAGGTCGTTCCACTCGGGGATGAGGTTGCCGAGCGGGCAACCCTGGTGGCAGAACGCGACGCCGCAGTCCATGCAGCGTGATGCCTGTCGCGCCACCACGGTGGGGTTGGCCGGGTCGACGACCTCGCGCCAGTCCATCAGGCGCAGGGCGACCGGTCGCTTCGGGGCGAGCTCGCGCTCGCGTACCGTCAGAAAGCCGCGCGGATCAGCCATTGGTTGCCTCCAAGATTTCCGACCAGACCTGGGTGCCGTCTGGGTCAATGCCGTGTGCGCTCGCGCGCTCGCGAATCTCGAGCACCCGAGAGAAGTCGCGCGGGATCAGGCGGGTGAAGCGGGCGAACACCCGCTCCGGGTCACGATCGATCGCGCCGAGCAGGTCCTCCGCCACGGCGGAGCCGGTCTGCTCGAGGTGCCGCTTCAACAGCGCTCGGATCTTCTCGCGAACGGCCAGCAGCGCGGGGGTGACGGGGGCGGACCCGCCGCCGAGCGGCTGCACGAGCAGCGCACCTGAGGCGAGCTCGGCCGCGTTCAGCGACGAGAGTGTGAGGTCGAGTACGACGGCCTCCCCGCCCGACATGCCGGCGCCGATGTTGCGCCCGGTGGGGCCGAGGATGAGGGCGAAGCCGCCCGTGAAGTACTCGAGCGCGTGGTCGCCGGTGCCCTCGACGACCGCGGTGGCGCCCGACCCGCGAACGAGGAACCGTTCGCCGACGACGCCGGCGATCCAGAACGAACCGCCCGTCGCCCCGTAGCCGATGACGTTGCCGGCGATCACGTTGCCGGCCGCCCGGTGCCCCGATTGCGGGCTGGGCAGGATCGAGATCTCGCCGCCCGAGAGCCCCTTGCCGACGTAGTCGTTCGCGTCGCCGAAGAGCCGGAGGTGGATGCCCGCGGGCAGAAAGGCCCCGAGCGACTGCCCGGCCGACCCGGTAAGGGTGATGTCGATCGTCTCAGCGGGCAGACCTGCCGCGCCGAAGCGCTTCGTCACCTCGTGCCCGAGCATTGTGCCGACGGCGCGGTCGGTGTTGCGAATCGGGAGGTGGATGACCGCCGGTTCGCGGCGCTCGAGGGCATCCCGCGCCATTCCGAGCAGCTGCTGATCAAAGTGCTCGGCGACCTCGTGCTCTTGCGCGCGGCCGAAGCGACGCGGCTCGCCCTCCGGGAACTCCGGTCCGCGCAGGATCGGCGTGAGGTCGAGCCCGTCAGCCTTCCAGTGCGAGATCGCGTCGTTCACGTCGAGCGCGTCGGTGTCGCCGACCGCCTCGTCGAGGGTGCGGTAGCCGAGCTCGGCGAGCAGTTCGCGCACCTCCTCGGCGAGGAACGTGAAGAAGTTGACGATGTGGTCGGCCTGGCCGGTGAACCGCGCCCGCAGGTCGGGGTTTTGTGTCGCGACGCCCACGGGGCAGGTGTCGAGGTGGCACACCCGCATCATGATGCAACCCGCCACCACGAGCGGGGCCGTCGCAAAGCCGAACTCCTCGGCGCCCAAAAGGGCCGCGATCATGACGTCACGCCCGGTCTTGAGCTGGCCGTCGACCTGCAGGACGACCCGCTCGCGCAGGCCGTTCAGCATGAGGGTCTGCTGCGCCTCCGCGAGGCCGAGCTCCCACGGGGATCCTGCGTGCTTGAGCGAGTTCATGGGGCTCGCGCCGGTTCCGCCGTCGTGGCCCGAGATCAGCACGACGTCCGAGAGCGCTTTGGCGACGCCGGCGGCGACCGGCCCGACCCCGCTCTGGGAGACGAGCTTGGTGCTGATCCTGGCCCCAGGGTTTGCGCGCTTGAGGTCGAAAATCAGCTGCTTCAGGTCCTCGATCGAGTAGATGTCGTGGTGCGGCGGGGGCGAGATCAGCCCGACGCCCGGGGTGGCGTGCCGGGTCTCGGCGATCCAGGGGTACATCTTCCCCGGCGGCAGCTGGCCGCCCTCGCCGGGCTTGGCACCCTGGGCGAGCTTGATCTGGATCTCGTCCGCGTGGGTGAGGTACATGCTCGTGACGCCGAAGCGTCCCGAGGCGACCTGCTTGATCGCGCTGCGGCGCTCGGGATCGAGCAGGCGGTCCTCGCTCTCCCCGCCCTCGCCGGTGTTGGACTTGCCGCCCAGACGGTTCATCGCGATCGCGATGGTCTGGTGCGCCTCCTGCGAGATGGAGCCGTAACTCATCGCGCCGGTCGCGAAGCGCCGCACGATGGCCGAGACGGGCTCGACCTGATCGAGCGGCACGGACGGCCTGGTCGGCGCGAACTTGAGCAGGCCGCGCAGCGTCATGAGGCGCTCCTGCTGCTCGTTCACGCGCGCGGTGTACGCGCCGAAGATGTCGCGGCGGCCCGTGCGGGTCGCGTGCTGCAGCTTGTAGATCGTCTCGGGGTCGAAGAGGTGCTCCTCCTCGCCCCTGCGCCAGCGATATTCGCCGCCGGTGGTGAGTCGCCGGTGCGCGAGCGCCGCGACGTCGTCGGGGTAGGCGGCGCGGTGCCGTGCGGCGACCTCGCGCGCGATCACGTCGAGCCCGACGCCGCCGAGGCGCGAGGCGGTCCCGGTGAAGTAGCGGTCGACGACCTCGGGCGAGAGCCCCACGGCCTCGAACGTTTGTGCGCCGCAGTAGGACGCGACGATGGAGATGCCCATCTTGCTCATCACCTTGAGCATGCCCTTGCCCAGCGCCTTGATGAGGCGGGCGACGGCCTCGGCCTCGGTCACCCCGGTGATCGAGCCGTCGCGCACGAGCAGCTCGACGGTCTCCATCGCGAGGTAGGGGTTGACCGCGGCGGCGCCGTAGCCGATGAGGGCGGCGACGTGGTGCACCTCGCGCACGTCGCCGGCCTCGGCGATGAGGGCGACGCGCATGCGCTGCCCCGAGCGGATGAGGTGGTGGTGCACGGCCGAGACGGCGAGCAGGGAGGGCACCGGGGCAAGGTCCTTGTTCGAGTCGCGGTCGGACAGGATGAGGAACTCGGCGCCCTGCTCGATCGCCGCGCTGGCCTCGCGGCACATCGCATCGAGCCGGTCCGAGAGCCCCTTGGCGTCGGAATCGACCGGGTACAGGCCCCGGATCGTGACCGAGCGTTCCTGCAGCGGGTCTTCGCCGAAGTGCTGGACGCGGGCGAGGGAGTCGTTGTCGATGACCGGGAAGTCGAGGATGACTTGGCGGGCGTGGTCGGCGGACTGGGTGAGCAGGTTATTCTGCGGCCCCATGCCGGCGCGGAGGCTCGTCACCAGCTCCTCGCGCAGCGCATCGAGTGGCGGGTTCGTGACCTGCGCGAACTGCTGCACGAAGTAGTCGAAGATCAGGCGTGGGCGGTCCGAGAGCACCGCGATCGGTGTGTCGGTGCCCATCGCCGCGAGCGGCTCGAAGCCCTCGCGGGCCATCGGCGTGAGCAGCAGGCGCAGCTCCTCCTCCGTGTACCCGAAGGTGCGCTGGCGACGGGTGATCGACGCGGGCGGGTGCACGAGGTGCTCGCGCTCGGGCAGATCCGACAGCCGGATCCTGCCCTCTTCCAGCCAAGTGCCCCACGGGGCGGCCAGCGCGAGTTCCTGCTTGACCGTGTCGTCCTCGCGCACCTCGCCGGTCGCGAGCGTGACCGCGAGCATGCGGCCGGGCTTGAGTCGCCCGCGCTGCACGACGCGTTCGGGCGCGAAATCGAGCACACCCGTCTCGCTCGCGATGACGAGCAGGCCGTCGTCGGTCACCTGGAAGCGTCCGGGGCGCAGGCCGTTGCGGTCGAGCAAGGCGACGAGTTCCTTGCCGTCGGTGGCGATCATCGCGGCGGGGCCGTCCCACGGCTCCATCAGCAGCGAGTGGTACTCGAGGAAGTCGACGAGCTCGGGGGCGAGGCCGGTCTCGGACTCCCACGCCTCGGGCACCATCATGGCCAGCGCGTGCGGCAAGCTGCGGCCCGCCTGGACGAGCAGCTCAAGCACCTCGTCAAAGCTCGCCGAGTCGCTGCCGCCGGGCGAGCAGATCGGCAGGATCGGGCGCAGATCGCCGAGCAGCTCGGACTCGAGCTGCCCCTCGCGCGCGCTCATCCAGTTTCGGTTGCCGCGCACCGTGTTGATCTCGCCGTTGTGGGCCACCATGCGCAGCGGCTGGGCGAGGCTCCACGACGGGAAGGTGTTGGTCGAGTAGCGCGAGTGCACGGTCGCGAAACGGGACGTGAACCGCTCGTCCTGCAGCTCGGGGTAGAAACTCGAGAGTTGCAGCGTCGTGACCATGCCCTTGTAGACGATCGTCCGGGCCGACAGCGACGGCAGGTAGCAGCCGGTCTCGTGCTGGATGCGCTTGCGGAGGCGAAAGGCCCGGCGTTCGAGCTCGTCGGTGTCGAGGCGCTCGCCCGCGCGGGCCGTCAGGATGAGCTGCTCGATCGCGGGGCTCGCGGCCCGGGCGCTCTCGCCGAGCACCTCGGGGCGCACATCGACCGTGCGCCAGCCCAGCACGTCGAGGCCCTCTTCGGCGGCTATCGCGCCGATGCGGTACCGAGTCGCGCGGCGCTCGGTCGAGGCCTGCGGCAGGAAGGCGATGCCCGCGGCGTAGAGCCCGGGCGCCGGCAAGCGTACCCCCGGCAGCTGCTCGGCAAGCGACTCGCGAATGAGCTTGTCGGGAATGTCGCTGAGGATCCCGGCGCCGTCGCCGGTGCCCTCGTCCGAACCCACCGCGCCGCGGTGCTCGAGGTTCTCGAGCGCCTCAAGGGCGAGCGAGATGATCTCGTGGCTGGCCGTGCCGGTCAGCGCGACGACGGCGGCAAGCCCGCACGCGTCGCGCTCGTTCGCGGGATCGTACAGTCCGCTCGCCGCCGGAAACCTGGTGTGTGCGGTGTGCGGGGTCGCGTCGTAGGTGTTCATCGACGTCCTCTCAATCAGCGGGACGTCGGTGGCCCGTGAGAGAGCCAGCTGCGACGAGTGTCGCTGCGGCATCGTCGTCGCAGCGAAGCAGGGTGGCTCGGAGATCCGAATGTAACACCCAAATATTCGGTGAAAGTAATCCACCGAGGCGCTTCCTGCAGAGAAAGCGGCATTTTTTGCCAGAAACACGAATAATCTGCGGGCGACGGTCGATTATCCCGCACAGACAGACTGTCTGGAACGCCGGAAATTTCGAACAGTCCCGCGGCGACTCGGCAGGATCCGGCCCAGCGATCGAATCGGCCGGATCCTGCCGAGGGGTCGCTGGAGCGAGCGCGCGGGAAACCTAGCCGATCGTGGCGAACCGTTCCACCGCGGAGGACTTGCCCGAGACGATGATGAGGTCGTGCGCGGACACCACGGTGGTGGGCGTCGCGTAGGTGAAGTCCTCGCCGGGGGTCTTCACGCCGACGACCGTGACCCGGTGGCGGGTGCGGACGCCGCTGGCCTCCAGGGTGAGGCCTCGGATCGAGCGAGGCGGGTACATCTTCACGAGCACGAAGTCGTCGTCGAACTGGATGAAGTCGAGCATGTTGCCGCTCACGAGGTGGGCGACGCGTTCGCCGGCCTCGCGCTCGGGGTAAATGACGTGGTTCACGCCGATGCGCTCGAGGATCTTGCCGTGCGACTGCGAGATCGCCTTGGCCCAGATCTGCGGGATGCCGAGGTCGACCAGATTCGCGGCGACCAGCACGCTCGCCTCGATCGACGAACCCACCGCGACGACGGCAATCTGGAACTCCTCGGCGCCGACCTGGCGCAGCGCGTCCATCGAGCGGGCGTCGGCCTGGACGGCGTGTGTCACGCGATCCGCCCATTTCTGCACGAGGGTCGCGTCAGTGTCGACGACCAGCACCTCGCGGTCGAGCCGGTCGAGCTGGCCGGCCGTCGCGGCGCCGAAGCGGCCGAGGCCGATCACGAGGACGGGGGCGTCATTTCTAATGTCAACCAACGATCGGCCTTTCTTCGGGGAGACGGAACATGCGTGAGCGGCTGCTCGCGGCGATTGCCGCGGCAAGCGTGACCGTACCCACGCGGCCGGCCCACATGGTGGCGGCCAGAATGTACTTCACGGCATCGGGGCCCTCGGCGGATAAGCCCGTGGAGAGCCCACAGGTGCCAAACGCCGAGATCACCTCGAAGAGCACGATGTCGAGCGGTTTGCCGCTGATGTGCAGGATCGCGATCGTCGCGGAGGCGACGATGGTCGAGCCCCAGATGACGACCGAGACAGCGACGCGCAGCACCTCGACGGGGATCTGGCGGCCAAACGCCTGCATGTCCTGGTAGCCGCGAGCCTCAGCGAACGCCGCGATGAACAGCACCGCGATCGTGGTCACCTTGATGCCGCCCGCGGTCGAGGCGGAGCCGCCGCCCACAAACATCAGCATGTCCATCACGAGCATGCTCGAACCGTTGAGGTCGAGCGGGTCGATCACGCCGAGGCCCCCCGAGCGGGTCATGACCGAGGCGTAGCCCGTTCCCAGAACGGTCTGCCAGAAACCCTGTTCGCCGTAGGTTGCGGGATTATTGAACTCGAGTCCGGCGATCAGGATCCACCCGGCGACGACGAGCAGCAGAGTCGTCACGAGGGTGAGCTTCGCGTGCAGCCCGAGCCGTCGATGCGTTTTCCATCCGCCGCCCACGGCGTACCGGTACAGCGCAAAGATGACGGGGAAGCCGATGCTCCCGAGAAACACGCCGAGCGCGAGCACGATGAGCATGTACGGGTCGGTCGCGAACTCGGTGAGGCCGGTGGGGAGCGGCACGAACCCCGTGTTGGTGAATGCCGAGGCAGCAAGGTAGAAGCCGTACCAGAGCGAGTGCAGGGGGTCATAGCCGGCCGCCATGAGGCGGGGTGTGATGAGGAGCGTCAGGGCTGCCTCGATGGCGAGCAGGCTGATGGCCACCGCCGACAGTAGACCGCCGATCTCGCCGAGCCCAATGGCCTGGCTCTCGCTTGCGCCGCGCCCGGTGCGCATGGGGTTGGAATCGGTGGCGGCCAGCAGGCGCTGGCGCAGGCCCAGTCGACGGGTCACCGTGAGGCCGAGAATGCTGGCGAGCGTGAGCACGCCGATTCCGCCGATCTGGATGCCAACGAGGATCACGATGTCGCCGAACAGCGACCACTGAGCCGACATATCGACGGTGGAAAGACCGGTGACGCAAATCGCCGAGACGGCGGTGAAGAGTGCGTCCACCAGCGGGGTTACGGTGCCGGACTTCGCCGACATCGGCAGCATGAGGATCGCGGTCCACAAGAAAATCAGGCTCGTAAAGACGAGGAGCGCGAAGCGCGGCGGAGAGGACTGGATGATCCGTGTCATCCAGGAGCGGCGCCCGAGAGTGCTACCGCTCTGGCGAAAATCGCCCCGCCGCGTGGCGTTGCTTACCCTCACTGACTCTGCTTCCTGAACGAAGTTCCGCGGTGACTCCTAGAAACTGGAGACTCGGCGGTTGTCATCGTACACACTTCGCGGGATACGCTGGGAGCATGCCAGACATTTTCGGGGTTATCGCCGACGCGACTAGGCGCGACATCCTGCAGATCCTTCTCGAGCGCCGCATGCGCGACGAGGAGATCAGCGTGTCTGAGATCGTGGCCCAAATGGAGACCAGCCAGCCGACCGTATCGAAGCACCTCAAAGTGCTGCGCGAGGCCGAGCTCGTGACGGTGCGTGAGGACGGGCAGCACCGCTACTACTCGCTGAACGCCGAGCCGCTCGAGATGGTCGAGGACTTTGTGATTCCGTTCCTCTCGGCGGGCTTCGACACCGAGGTGACCGTCGAGTACGTTACCGAGTCTGGCGAGGTACTCGGAGGCGCCGGCGGATCGCTCGACGGCTTCGACGAAGCGGAGATCCTGTCTGACAGTGTCGCGGCCGCCGCCGAGAAGGTCGGCCGCGCCGCAGCCATCGCGGAGCATCAAGTGAAGGAACTTGTCGCCCGATTCCGCCTGCGCGGATAGCCGGAACGGCGCGGTTTTTACGCCGAGTTTGCCGGGCGGTTCGCGCTTCGTCGCAAGCGACGGTAGGATAAGTGTTTTGTGGGCCACGAACGACCGAGGTCCCGCTGACTTTGTGAGGTAATCGTGGGTTCTGTCATTAAGAAGCGCCGCAAGCGGATGGCGAAGAAGAAGCACCGGAAGCTGCTTCGGAAGACTCGCCACCAGCGTCGCAACAAGAAGTAGACGTAGCCTCAGAGCAACGTGACGGCACGGCGCCGAATCCCCTCGGGGGCTCGGTGTCGTGCCTTTCTTGTGCCCGGCGTGCGCGCCTGAGCGGACGCGTATCCGCCTGCGCCGAAGCGTAGAATACGAGGATGCGCACGGTTCAGCTGACTCTCATCGGGAAGCCCGGGTGTCACCTCTGCGACGAAGCACGCGAGGCGATCGAACTCGTGCGCGCGGCCGAGGCGGACGTCTCGACGGAGTTCGTCGAGCTCGACATTCTGCAGGACGCGGCCCTGGCGACGAAGTATGCCGAGGAGATCCCTGTCGTGCTCGTGAACGGGCGCAAGCACAGCTTCTGGCGGGTCGATCCGGCACGCCTGACCACCGCAATTCGGAAAGCGAGCACGAAGAAATGGCCTTTCGCCACATCGTCAACTGGAAGCTGAGCGGCGAGAGCGTCGCCGACCGTGACGCGCAAGCGGCCGAGATCGCCGCGGCGCTCGAGCCGCTCGCGACCCTCGTGCCCAGTGTCCGTGCGCTGAGCGTGCACCGCAATGAGCTCTTTCCTGGCGACAACTGGGACCTCACGCTGATCGTCGACTTCGACGACGCCGAGGGTCTCGCGCTGTACGCGACGCACCCGGATCACGTCGCGGCAGGTGCGGTCGTGAAGTCGCACGCGGTAGGCCGCGTCGCCACCGACTTTACGGTCTAGTTTCCCGTTCGGGAGAGGGGGCGCTCCCGTGCAGATGCAAGCGCTCGCCGACGGTGTTGAAGAGGCTGATGATCTCCGCGGGCTTTGCCCCCTCGGCCCGCATAGAGTGCGGCGTCGTGGTGGCGAACTCGGCGGCCTCGCCGCGTGCGAGCACGTGCTCCCGGTCTCCGAGCACCAGGCGCAGGCGCCCCGAGAGCACGTACAGCCACTCGTGACCCTCGTGGGTTTGTAGCGGGCGTTCTGGTGCGTCAGGGTGATACGTGATCTTGAAGGCCCGCACCTCAGACTCCTCCCGCGTGAGCGGGGCGATCGTGAGCCCGTCTCTCCGGATTGCCGGGCGATGCACGCGCGGGTCGAGCGCCGGCTGATCGAGGAGGTCGTCCACGCGGATGCCGAGCTGGCGCGTCAAGGGCAGGATTAGCTCGAGGCTCGCCTGACGCTTGCCCGACTCAAGTCGGGACAGCGTGCTCACCGACATGCTCGCTCGTCCCGCGAGTTCTTCGAGCGTCCAGCCGCGCTCCTGTCTCGCGGCGCGCAGCCTTGGCCCCAGTAGATCGAGTTCGTTCATCGCGAAATCTCCTTGCTGTTTCTGCAATCTCATTTGCGAGTATCGCATATCCGGCTAAAAATGGAACCATGACTCAGCAAACATGGGATGCCATCGTGATCGGGGGCGGCGCAGCAGGGCTCAGCGCCGCGCAGACGCTCGGACGTTCGTTGCGCAAGACGCTCGTGATCGACGCGGGCGATCCGCGCAACCGATTCACGGCGCACGTGCACAACGTGCTCGGCCTGGACGGAAAGACGCCCGAGGAACTCGGCGAGATCGGGCGAGCCGAGGCCGCGCGATACGGCGTCGAGTTCCGCTCGGGGCTCGTGCAAACGGTGACCGAAACGCCTGACGGCCTGCGGGTCACGCTTGAGGGCGAGGCGAGCGAGGCGCTCGACACCCGCGCGCTCATCGTGGTGACCGGCCTGACGGATGTGCTTCCGGACATCCCTGGTCTGGCGGAGCGCTGGGGGCAGAGTGTGCTGCACTGCCCGTACTGCCACGGCTGGGAGGCGCGCGGCGGCCGAATCGGCATCGTGACGACCTCGCCGATGGGGATGCATCAGGCCAAGCTGCTGCGGCAGTGGAGCCACGACGTGACGGTGTTTAGCGCCGGGCTTGGCGAGATCGACGCGGAGACCGCGCGCGGGTTCGCGGCGCGCGGCGTGACGCTCGTGGCCGACCCGGTCGTGAGGATTGAGGGAGAAGGCACGCAGGTGTCGGCGGTCGTCACCGGGCGAGGAGGCGATTACCCCGTCGATGCGGTGTTCGTCACGAGCGCGATGCAGCCCAGGGACGAGTTCCTGGCAGACCTCGGGTTGGAACGAAACGACCTGCCGTGGGGGAACTTTCTCGTGGTCGACGCGATGGGTCAGACGAGCCACCCGCGCATCTGGGCGGCTGGCAACGTCGTGCATGGCCCGGCGGTCGTGCCCGTTGCGATGGGCGCGGGTGTCATGGCCGCGGCCGCGGCAAACTTTGCGCTCGTGGAGGAGGACTACGCCCTGGCCGTCGCCGAGGAGGCCTCTCCCGCTCCGGCGCAGGCGCACGGGCACAGACACGGTGAGATCGAGCAAGACCCAGTGGCGTTCTGGGAGAACCACTACGGCGGTGCCGGGCCGGTCTGGTCGGGCAAGGTCAACGCTACTCTCGCCGCGGTCGTGGCAGAGCTCGCCCCGGGACGCTCGCTCGACCTGGGCTCAGGCGAGGGCGGCGACGCGTTGTGGCTCGCCCAGCGTGGCTGGCAGGCGACCGGCGTCGATATCTCTGCCACCGCGGTGGCGCGCGCAAACGAGGCGGCAGCGGCGGCCGGGCTCTCGGAGAATCGCGCACGCTTCGTGGTCGCTGACCTGGCGACGCTCGGTGATCGGGAGCTCGCTGAGCTCGGGCTCACCGGCATGGACCTTGTCAGCGCAAGTTTCTTTCAGTCACCCGTCGAGCTGCCCCGCGCGACCATTCTGCGAGCCGCGGCACGCCTGGTCGCGCCGGGTGGGCATCTTGTGCTCGTTTCGCACGCCGCGGCGCCGTCGTGGGTCACCTTTGAGCCTGGCGCCGAGCCGGTCTTCCCGAGCCCCGAGAGCGAGCTTCGCGACCTCGGGATCGCGCCGGGCGGCGAGCATGCGCAGGAGTGGGAGACGCTGCGCGCCGAAGTTGTGCAGCGCGAGATCCTCGACCCCGAGGGGCGACCGGCGACCATCGGCGACAGCCTCGTCGTCTTGCGCCGGATCGCCTAGTAGGCGGCGCAGGGCCCGGCGGCAGCGCTTGCGAGTGAGCAACCGGGCCCGACCGAGCCGCGCCCGAGGTAGAGGCGCACCGCGCTCGCGCCGAGGGCATCGAGCACCCCGATGCGCACGGCCGCGACATCAAACCTGCGCGCGGGCAGGCTCGCCCAGTCGGAGGGTTCGGGGTTTCCCGTCAGGGGATCGTTCTGCGCATTCACTGTGACCGCGACTACCCCGCTCAGGAAGAGCCGCGTATAGACATTCGATACCGCGTTCAGAATGGGCGTGGTGAGGGCGGTCACGGCGCCGGGCAGCGTGCGAAAGACATTCACGACACCATTCACCGCATTCGCGACGATGCCGCCCAGGCTGCTGACGAGGGTGCTCAGGAGCAAGTTCAGGACGGCGCTCAGGACCCCGGAGATCAGCGCGGTTACGGCTGGGACAAGGTTGGGCAGGAGCACGAGGGAGGCGGTCGTGGTGAGGGCGCCAAGGGTTCCCGTCGTGGAGGCCGAGATGTGGCCAATAGCCACCTCAACCGGCAGCACGAGGAGTACAACGGTCACGACAAGGTGGACAGCGGTCGATACGTTGAGGGTGATTGCATTGATCGCCGCGGTGAGCGCGGTCGTCACTGAGCTCAGCCACCCGTTCAGCGCTGTCGTGAGGGCCCCGGTCAGGGCGGTGGCGATCGCTGGGTCTGCGAGCAGATTGGTGTTCGGAGGCAGTCCGTTCAGGCCCTGCGCGTAGGAGCCGGGGTAGGCGGCCTGCAGGAGCGCCGCGGTGTCAACGCGAACGACGCCCGACGACGGGCTGATCGTCAGCACGCCCCCGGGGTCGGAAATGGTCGTGGTGAGCAAGCCACGCACCGCCGTGAGGTCGATCGAGGCGGACAATATGCTCACCTCTACGCTGCCGAGCTTGAGAATCGACCCTTGCCCGCTCGATCCGAGCACCCCGTTCAGCAGCGTAGTGACGCCGCTCACAATAGAAGTCTTCACATCCGGATTGCTCGTCAGGCCATTCACCGTCGTCTCGAGCGAGTTGATCGTGCCCGCGACGCCCGTGATGAGGCCGCCGACGGTTGGCGACGTAATCTCAGTGCGCACCGACGCGGCGAGGTACTCGCGCACAAGCCCGGCCGTGGCCCCGCTCGCCCAGGCCGCGGCGCAGGCGTCGTTGGCCGCGCGACCGGCGACCGCACCCGAGGTGAGCGAGACGTCGGTGACGCCGGCCAGGGTGGATGCGACCCCGGGGTTCACCGATCCGAGCAGTTGCGAGAGCCGAAGCGTGGCTAGCTCGGGATAGCCGGCCGCCGGCTGCAGCCCGATCCCGCCGGTGTTCGTGAGAAACCCGCTGGCCCCCGCTGCGATCCCGCTGCCCCTGGCCTGCCCGAACTGGCCGAGCACTCCGGTGCTGGTGTCGAGAGGCAGCTTCAGGATCCCCTGGCCGAGGTTGATGTTGACGCCGCTGAGCGCGGTGACATTCAGGGGGTCGGCAAACGCGCTGGGCATTCCGGGGACGGCGTTCACCCCTGCGGGGGTCGTCGTCGTCGTGGTGCCGTTGTTGGTGACGAGTGTTCCCGACGCCTCGGCGAGGGTGTCGAGATTGACCCCCAGTAGCGCACCGCTGAGCGCACGGCCCTCGCCCCGGGTGGTGAAAGTGCCCTCCGGTGCCGGGCAGGGAACGGTGCCGACCCCTGCACGGGACCATTCGGAGTCGTTCCAGCTGGCGTCGGTGACAACGCCCCCCTGGGCGACGAGGGCAAGGGCTACGGCGACGGCGGCGAGCACGACCCCGAGTCCGCGCTGCCGCAGCGCCGGGCGTGGGAGGCGGCTCATGCGTCGCCTCCCACGCCCGAGCCCGCGCGGGCGGCCCGGCGCAGCAGAACTCCCCAGCCGATGCCGAGCAGCCCCAGTGCGAGCGCGCTGAGGGCAAGGGCGTCTGAGCCGGTCGCGGCGAGCGGCGCCGGTGCATCGACCGCGGGCGGCGATTGACCCGAGCTATGCAGGGCGAGGCCGACGCGTGCGTCCTGCCCCGCAACGTCAGCGCTCGCCGCCGACGGCGGCAGGTGCAGTGTCACGAGCAGCTGGCGGGGTTGCGCCGCCTGTAGCTCGGCAAGGGGAAACAACACCCCGCTCGACGCGGTTGCGATGGCGACCAGCGGGGTGGGCGGGACGACCGGCAGCGTCGTCCCCGCGCACATGGGGACCTGGCTCGAGCCGGCACTCGCGAACGTGAAGTCCTGCGAACAGGCACTGACCGAGGCGCTCATCCCGAACGAATCGACGAGGGCGCCGTCGGCGCGGAACTCGAGCGAGAGCGTGCCGCTGTCGGCGTCGGTGAGGCGCGCCTCAACCAGCCAGTGCATGGTGTCGCCCGGGGCGAGTGTGCCCCAGAGCGGCGTCTCGCTGGAACGCGCGATACTGAGCATGCCTGGAGAACCGGTTTCGGTGACCTCCAGAAAGGTGGCCGATGCGCGAACGACCGTGAGCGCGCCTCCCAGTGCAACCATCAGGAGCCCGGCGAACAGAACCGCAGCGGCGGAACGGCCCCGGCCCCGCGCCGATGCCAGAACACTGAACGCGAGCGGCGCATCGCGCATGGCCGCCGTCACGGGGAGGCGCCCGCGAGTACGCTCGACGGCTGGCCAGGGGTGCTCGTCTCGCGCCTCGGCCAGAACGCCCACGTGACGAGGGCGCCGGCGAGCAAGGTGAGCGAGCCCATGCCGATGGGTGATTGGACCACCATGAGCGCGGCACCGAGCCGCGGCACTGCGAATACGGTCCGTCGCGCTTCCGTGACCACGTAGGGTCTCGCGTCGACGGTGGCGTTGGCGTCGCCTTGGAGCACGAGCTCACGCGCGCCCGGAGGTGCCGCCAGCTCAGGAGGCGGCGTGCGCACTTCCACCACGCGGTGCGTGACTGGCAACGCCTCGCCGTCTCGCTGCACGGTTACCACGTCGCCCGTCCGTAACTCGGCGGCGGTAACCGGCACCGTCACCGCCATCGATCCCTGCGGGATGGTCGGCGACATCGATCCTGTCCGAAACGTGACGAGCGTCGCGTCGGTTGTCCATGAAAAGACAAACCAGCAGGCAAGTGTCAGCGCCGCCGCCGCGACCATGATGGCGACGGCGGCGCTTGCAATCCTGGCAACCATGCCGGGAGCTCTCTGCAGCGTGAGCGGTGAGGCGCGAGGCTTACGGCGCAGACACCGAAGCGAACTCCCACGCGGGCGCGATCGTTCTGCCCTGCAGGGTGTCGGGTGAGCCCGCCGGGAGCGTCAGTGCAAAGCAGTAGTGCTGCGTCGAACCGGCCGCGGCGCTGAGCGATTGTGTGGCAGTGGCTGCTGTCGCGAGCGTGGCGTTCGTCGCGATCTGGGTCCAGCCCGTGCTCACGAAGCCCGTGCTGCACGCCGTGGCCGGGGTTGCGCCCTCGTCGGTGTACACATCCACCCGGACGGCGTTCCAGAGGGCGTCGGCGGTATCGTTCACGGTGATGCCGGTTGCCGCGACGGCCCCCTGCAGCGTAACCGTGCCGGCCACCGAGGTCAGAGTCGTGCGCAACGCGACGGGTGCATATGTCGTGTCGCCCGGCGACAACGTGAGCGCACCTGCCGAGAAGGAAAGTCCGTTGCCCGGGTTGTTCTCGAAGTCCGCGAACGTGCCCTCGACGAACGGTGACGATGCATTCTGCTGCACCTCAAAGACGTCGGTTCCGACCCCGGGGGTGGTGTTCGCGCCACCCCACACCCACTCCGAGTCGTTCCAGCTCGCGAGCGTGTAGGTCGCCCCCAATCCGACGACGAGTGCGCCGGCGGTGAGTGCGGCGGTCTTGCGAGTGTTCCAGCGTCGTGCACTGCGTTCAGTCATGAAAATCTCCCCCATTGATATGAAATTCGGGGAGGGTGACGCAACTGCCTGGAATCTTCACTCGCCCCGGAACTGAGCAAGCAGTGGGCGATCTGTGAGATCCCCCAACCTCTTGTTTGGGCGACAGTAGCAGTGAAATGTAGACCGTGGGTAAGAAATTTTACCGCGGGGCGAGTCGCGCACTGGCCAACGAAAAAAAGGGGGCAGGATCCGTCGCGCGGATCCTGCCCCCTTCGTCGTGCGTGCAGCCTAGGGCAGCAGGCGCGTCGGGCCGCGGAAGAGGTACGTGACCTCGCGGATCGACGTCTGGTGCAAGAGCAGCATCAGGACGCGGTTCAGGCCCATGCCGAAGCCGCCGTGCGGCGGGACGCCGTAGCGGAAGAAGTCCAGGTAGAACGCGAGTTCTTCCGGGTCCATCCCCTTTTCGATGGCCTGCGCCTCAAGGACCTCGATGCGGTGTTCGCGCTGCGCGCCGGTCGAGATCTCGGTGCCGTTGAAGAGCAGGTCGTAGCTCTTCGTGAGCTCCGGGTTCTCCTCGTTGCGCATGTGGTAGAACGGGCGAATCGAGGCGTCGTAGTCGGTGAGGAAGACGAACTCGTGGCCGTACTTTTCCTTGACGTAGGCCGAGATCTGGCGCTCACCCTCGGGGTCCATGTCGGCGTCGGTGCGGGGCACCTCGTAGCCGCGCTCCTTCACGATCTCCTTGGCCTCGGCCAGGGGAATGCGGGGGAACGGGCGCTCGGGGACAGTGACCTCGACCTTGAAGTGCTTCAGGATCGCCTCGCCGTGCTTCTCCTTGACCGCGGTGAGGCCGGCGACGATGAGCTCCTCGTGGAGCGCCATGACGTCCTCGTGCGAGTCAATCCAGCTGAGCTCGGTGTCGACCGAGGTGAACTCGGTCGCGTGTCGCGAAGTGAACGAGGGGTCGGCGCGGAACGCCGGGGCGATCTCGAAGATGCCGCCGAAGCCTGCGGCCTGCGCCATCTGCTTGAAGAACTGGGGGCTCTGCGCGAGGTACGCCTTCTCGCCGAAGTACTCGACCTCGAAGAGCTCGGCGCGCGACTCGGAGGCGCTGGCCATGAGCTTGGGGGTGTGGATCTCAATGAAGTCGCGCTCGACCCAAACCTGGCGCATCGCGTGCTCGAACGTGGTCTGCACGCGGAAGATGAGCTGCTGCTCGGGGCGACGCAGATCGAGGAAGCGCCAGTCGAGGCGCTTGTCGAGGCTTGAGTCGTCGGCGATCGGGGTCTCGGGAAGCGCCGCGGCGACCACCTCGATCGTTTCGATCTGCACCTCGACGCCGCCGAGCTTGACGCGCTCGTTGTGCTGCAGTTCGCCCGTCACCGTGATGAACGTGCCGTGCGTGAGTTCGGCGATCGTGGTGGTGCGTGCCAGCAGGATGTCCGAGCGCGGATTCTCGGGATCGGCCTCGCGCAGCACGCCACCGTTGACGAGCTGCACTGCGCCGGTCTCGTCGCGCAGGACGACAAACTGGACGTAGCGCTGGTCGCGCACCTTTTCGACCCAGCCGGAAACACGGACAACGCCGTCTTCGAGGGCGGGCAGATCCTTGATCTTCACTCGTTCAGTCACCCGCACAGTCTATCGGGCGTGGCGGGGTCGCAGGATCCTGCCATTCTGCGCGGGAAGCTCCGACGAGAAGTCTCAATCTGCGGCTTCCCGGCGATTGAAGCCGCAGATTGAGACGCATCGGCGGGGTTTGCAGGGTTTGGGGGTTTGGGGGTTTAGTGGTTCGCGGGTTCGCGGGTTCGCGGGTTCGCGGGTTCCGGGGTAGCGAGGCCGAACTAGGATTCTGGCATGCGGAATGCACCCCCGCGGCGTGAGACGCCGTCGTACCCGATCGCGTCGGTCGACCACGCCTTGCGCTTGATCCAGCTGTTGCGGGACGTGGGCCCCATTCGGGTGGCTGACGCGGCCGAGGAGCTCGGCGTCGCGCCATCGACCGCGCACCGGGTGCTCGCGATGCTGGTCTACCGGGACTTCGCGATTCAGGACGAGGCCAGGCGATATCACCCCGGGCCGGCTATCGGTCAGGCGCCGTTGATCCAGGAGTGGACCCAGCAGCTGCGCGCCATCGCCCGGCCATTTCTCGAGGCACTCACTCGCGACGCCGACGAGACGAGCAACCTGATGATCCGGGTCGGCGCGCGCGTCCGCTTCCTCTTGACGGTGGAGGCGGCGGGGCAGCAGCATATCGGCGACCGCCAGGGCATCATTCTCCCCGCGCTGTATACGGCGGGCGGTCGGGCGCTGCTCGCCGAGCTGCCGGCGCGCTCGATCGAGCAACTGGTGACCGGACCGCGTGCGAGCCGCTCGGGCGACGTACTGGTCGCGAGCGAGCGGCGCCGGCTACTCGCCGAGCTCGCGGCCGTGCAGGTTCGGGGCTACGCGCGCAACGTCGACGACAGCGAGTACGGGCTGAGCGCGGTCGGGGCGGTCGTGCGAGACGCCTCGGGTGTTGCGGTCGCCGCCATCGCCCTGGCAATGCAGTCCGCCCGGGCGGAGCAAAGCGCTGAGTCGAGCTACGCGGACCGCGTGCTGGCGTGCGCGGGCAGGATCAGTGCCGAGCTCGCCTCGGTCGACTTCCGGGTGGGGGCGCTCGGTGCCTGACCCCGGCACGGCTGTATCCCCGGCGCCTGCCATCCCTCGCCGCGACCTCCCTCACCGAGGCCTCCAGCCGCCATCGAGCTTGCGCAAGGGGCTGCTTCGTCGGCCGTGAAGCAGCCCCTTGCGCAAGCTCGGCGCCGAGAGAGGGGGGAAGAAGGGGGAGAGGGGGAGAGGGAGAGGAGGGGGAGCCTCGATTCTGTAGGGCAGAATTGCGACGCGCGCGTCGTGACCGCGCGGCTACCGTCGTCCACATCGAGGCGCGCGTGGCATCCAACGAGCGAGTAAACGTGCGCCCCACCTACAAGCAGAGGAGGACGCCCGTGTCGCACGACGAACTGCCCCCGGCCGCAACCCATGAGTCGGTGCACGACGCGATGGCCGCGCCGCCCACCCCCGAGGAAGAGATCAAGCTCGCCGCGCTCTACGAGCGCATGAATCGTGAGCACATGATCCCGCTCTGGACCGAGATCGGCGACCTTATGCCGATGGAGCCGAGCCCGAAGGCGGTGCCCCACGTCTGGCGGTGGAATGAGATCCTGCCCGTCGCGGAGGCGGCAGGTGAGCTCGTTCCCGTCGGAAGAGGTGGCGAGCGCCGCGCCATCGCGCTTGCAAACCCGGGCCTGGGTGGGCGACCCTACGCCACCCCGACGCTCTGGGCCGCCATCCAGTACCTCGGCGGCCACGAGGTCGCCCCCGAGCATCGCCACTCGCAGAACGCGTTCCGTTTCGTCGTCGAGGGCGAGGGGGTCTGGACGGTCGTCAACGGAGACCCGGTCGCCATGCGCCGCGGCGACTTCCTGCTCACTCCGGGCTGGAACTTCCACGGCCACCACAACGAGACCGATCAGCCGATGGCCTGGATCGACGGTCTCGATATCCCGTTCGCGCACTATGCCGACGTGGGGTTCTTTGAGTTCGGGATCGATCGGGTCACCGACGAGGCGACGCCTGAGATTTCCCGCTCCGAGCGCCTCTGGTGCCACCCCGGCCTCCGGCCACTCTCGGGGCTGCAGTCCACCGTGAACTCCCCGATCGGCGCGTACCGCTGGGAGCACACTGACCGCGCGCTCACGGAGCAGCTGCTGCTCGAAGACGAGGGTGTGCCGGCCACGGTCGAGCCCGGCCACGCTGCGGTGCGCTATGTGAACCCGACGACCGGCGGTGACGTGATGCCGACCATCCGCGCCGACTTCCACCGGTTCCGGCCCGGCGCGCAGACGCGCACGGTGCGCGAGGTCGGCTCGAGCGTCTACCAGGTCTTCTCGGGCCGGGGTGAGTTCGTGCTCAACGGTGAGGTGCGCCGCGTCGAGACCGGCGACCTCGTCGTCGTCCCATCGTGGGCGGCCTGCCAGATCAACGCGGAGACCGAGTTCGAGCTTTTTCGCTTCGGCGACCAGCCCATCATCGAACGCCTGAACTTCGACCGCCGCTTTATTGAGGGAGAGAACGCATGAGACTCGCAACACTTCGCACGAATACCGGCACGACCGCCGCCCGGCGAGAGGGCGACCAGTACATTCCGATTGCCGGTGCCGCCGACGTCGGTGCGCTCTTGCAGGATCCTGCCTGGAGGGAGCGCGCCGCCGCCGCGACCGCGGAGGAGGCCGGGGCCATTGCGGTGGAGGCGGCTGAGCTGGATCCCGTGATCCCGCACCCCGGAAAGATCCTGTGCGCCGGCCTGAACTATGCCTCGCATATTCGTGAGATGGGGCGCGAGCTACCCGAGCACCCCACGCTGTTCGCGAAGTTCGCGCAGACGCTGACCGGTCCGTTCGACGATGTGGCGATTCCGCCAGAGGACGACGCGATCGACTGGGAGGCCGAGCTCGCGATCGTGATTGGGATCGGCGGGCGTCGTATCCCCGAGAGCGAGGCGGCCGCGCACATCGCGGGCTTCACGGTCGCCAACGACGTCTCGATGCGCACCTGGCAGTTCCGCACGGTCGAGTGGCTGCAGGGCAAGATTTGGGACCGCAGCACCCCGCTCGGCCCCGAGCTCGTGACCACGGATGAGGTCGCCCCCGACGCGCGGATCCGGACTGTCCTTGACGGCGAGGTCATGCAGGACGGCCAGATCGGCGATCTGGTGCACGGGCCCGAATTCCTCGTCTCATATGTCTCGACCATTCTCGAGTTGCACCCGGGCGATGTCCTGCTCACGGGGACGACCGGCGGCGTCGGGCGTGCCCGCACCCCGGAGGTGTACCTGCGACAGGGCCAGCTGCTGGAGACCGAGATCGACGGCATTGGGGTGCTGCGCAACCGAATCGTCGCTGAGTCGGCCGCCGTGGGCGCCGGCACCGCGACCGTGTCCGCGCCGGAAGCGGGGTAGCGCGGTGGCTGCCCGCCCAGACCTGGCCAGCGACCCAGCGGTGCTGGCCGACCTCCTCGATGCCCGGCGGGCCACCGCGTTCGCGGCGAGGGCGCTCGTGCAGCTCAGTGACGCTGAGCTGGATGGACCGTCCCTCGTCGCGGGCTGGACACGCCGGCACGTCGTCGCGCACCTTGGCTACAACGCCCGCGCGCTCACCCGCCTGGTGCAGTGGGCGAACGCGGGGATGGAGATCCCCATGTACGCGTCGCCGAAGCAGCGAGATCGAGAGATCGAGGTCGGGGCTACGCTGCCGCCGAGGGCGCTTCGTCACCTGTTCGACCACGCCGCCATCAGCCTGAATGTCGAGTGGCGGGACAGCCCCGATGCTGCGTGGCGCTCGATCGTGCGCACCGCGCAGGGGCGAGAGGTGCCACTTGCCGAGGTGCCCTGGCTGCGTACCCGGGAGCTTTGGGTGCACGCGATTGACCTCGACAACGGAGCGAGGTTCTCTGACCTTCCCCGGCACGTCGCGGCGCGCCTGTTGGGCGACATCGCGTCGGTCTGGTCCTCCCGGGGGCTCGACTGCGGCTACCTCCTCACTGACGCATCGGGCGAGCGGATCGCCAGCTCAACGGGATTGACGTCACGCGAGGTGCAAGGCTCTCCCGCTGACCTCGTGGCGTGGGCCACGGGTCGCGCTCGCGCGAGTGAGCTCGCTCGCCTCACGGAGGTCTTGGACGGCGGAGAGCCGCGCGTTCCCGCGCCTGCGCCGCGCTGGATCTAGCCCGTTCTCGGCCAGCGACTGGGGGTGTGGCGCGCGTGTAACTCCCCATGCGGGAAAATGTTACGCATGCGATCTACATCCCCAGTTGCGCTCCACTCAAATCCATGTATTGTTGGCCATGCGTAGATAGTACGTACACGTACTATCTGGTTCGATGAGGCTCGCACCAACCGCATGCTCCACGCCTCGCCCAGCAACTGATCATCATTCTGATGAACTCAAAGGAGAGATTCATGAAGCAACGACGCGCACTCCTCGTGCCCCTCGTCATCGCCGCGGTCGCGGCCCTCGTTACCGGCTGCAGCGGCACGGCAGCCGCAGACAGCGACGCCTCCGCCGAGGGCGGGATCGACACGCTTCGCGTGGCCACCATCGACATGGAGGGCTCCATCCCGCTGCTGCTCGGCATGGAACAGGGCATCTTCGAGAAGCACGGCATCGAGATTGAGACCGCGTTTTCCCCGTCGTTTGATGGCACGATGGCCGCCGTCATGAACGGCCAGGCGGACGTCGGGTTCGCAGCCTCGCCGCCGATGGTGCGCGCGATCGCCAAGGGCGCGCCCATCACCGCGGTCGGGCAGACCGCCGCGATCGCCGCGGACGAGGTCGCGAACGTCGACGCCATCGACCCCGCGATCACGAGTCCGAAGGATCTTGAGGGCCGCACCGTCGCCGTCGGGTCGCTCAACGACCTCGGGTCGATCGGCGTGAAGGTCGCCGTCGCGAAGGACGGCGGAGACCCCGCCCTGGTCAAGTTCGCTGAAGTGCCCCTTGCCCAGCGTCTCGCCGCGCTGCAGGAGGGCCGTATCGACGCCGCCATCTTCCTCGGTGCCGCCTCGATCGAGGCCCGCGAGACCGACGGCGTCAACGTCATCTTCCAGTACACCTCGGCCTTCCCCGCCGGCAGCCCCCTGGACATGTACTTCTCGCAGGTCGACTACGCCGACAAGAACGCCGAGGTGCTCGAGCGTTTCCGCGCGGCGCTGACCGAAGCCAGCGAGTACGCAAACGCCAACGAGGAGGCCGTCCGCGCCGAGATCGCGCGGCTCTTCGCGGAGGTGCCCGGTGGCGACCACGCGGCCGAAGTGATGGACCTGACCCACTTCAGCACCGAGATCGACCCCGAGGCCCTCATGGGTCTGCAGGACGCGATGGTCACCTACGGCGGTCTCGAAGCGGCGGTCCCGGCAGAACGCTTCTTCTCCTTCGAGAACAAGTAGTAGCGCCTCGAGCGCAGGAAGGACGATCATGAAGCTCCGGACAGGACTCCTCGGCGCACTGGGCGTGCTCATCGCCCTCGGCGTGTGGGAGGCCGTATCTCGCCTCGGCATCGTGCCCGAGACCTCGCTGCCGCCTGCGTCACAGACGCTGCAGCGGCTGGCAGTCGAGCTCGGCCGCCCGGAGACATGGCTCGGGACTGTCCAGACCCTGGCCCAGGCCGGCGTCTCCGTCGCGATCTGCATCGCGCTGGCGGTCCCGCTCGGGATCCTGATTGGTCGCGTGCCGCTCGCGGACCGCTACACCCGCTCCACGATCGACTTCCTGCGCTCGGTGCCCGGCATCGCGCTTGTTCCCCTGCTGCTGCTGTTCATCGGTGCGAAGCCCGAGATGGTGATCTCCCTCGCCGTGTTCGTCGCGTTCTGGCCGCTACTGATCCAGACCATCGAGGGCGCGCGCTCGGTCGAACCGGTCGCCCTCGAGATGGCGCGTGCCTTCCGGCTCGGCCGGGCGCGGACGCTGCGCCGCATTGTGTTGCCGGCTACCACGCCGCAGATCATCACGGGACTGCGCATGGCCGTCACGATCTGCTTGCTCGTGACCGTGGGCGCGCAACTACTCTCGGGTGCCCCCGGCCTCGGCCAGCAGATCGCGATCGCCAACACCAAGGGCGACGGCCTCGGCGTCTACGCGATCGGCATCTGGACCGGCCTGCTCGGGATCCTCGTCAACCTCGCCCTCCGCGCCGTCGAGAAGCGCTTGCTCTCCTGGCATATCGCCGCAACCAAGATGGGGCTCGCCGCATGAAACGCCTCCTGACCTCGCGGGCCGTGGCCGCCTTGGCGCTGCCGATGCTGCTCGCTGTCGCGATCCTGGTCTTCGCCTCGCTCAGCACGAACATCTTCATCTCGAGCCCCGCCGAGGTGTGGCAGCGGTTCGTCGCATGGTGGCCCGCGGGTTGGCACACCGACCTGGTGCCGAGTCTGCGAAACGTCCTCGTCGGCTTCCTGCTCGCGTCGATCGTGGGCATTGGCCTCGGGATCCTGCTGGGCACGTCGCGCGTGCTGCGCGAGCTCTGCACGCCGATGATCGACTTCATTCGCGCCGTGCCGGACGCGGCGGTCGTGCCTTGTCTGCTCCTGATCTTCGGGTTCGAGCCCGGCACCCGAGTGCTCGTCGTGTTCCTGAGCTCGATCTGGCCGATCCTGATCGGCACGATCGACGGGGTGCTGGCCATCGACCCGCGTCAGCGCGAGATGGCCCGTGCCTTCCGCGTGCCGCCCGTGCAGCGCTTCTTCCGGCTGCTGCTGCCCGCCGCGAGCCCGCAGATCCTGTCGGGCATCAAGGTCGGCCTGACGGTTGCGATCGTGGTCGTCGTGATCAGCGAGATGTTCGGCTCGACCGAAGGCCTCGGCTACTTCATCATCGCCTCGCAGCGCCAGTTCGACGTGGCGGGGGTCTGGCTCGGGACGATCATCATCGCGCTCATCGGCTACTTGCTAAACACCGGCTTCGGCTCACTGCAACAGCGGCTCTTGCGCTGGCACCCCTCCTACCGGGACGCTCGATGACGATGCGCCCCTCCGATCCGAAGGAGATCACTGTGACTACCCCGACTATTGATGTGCACGAGACGATTCCCGTCGGAGCGCCAGCACCCGTTCTTGAAGCGCGCGGGCTCACCAAGCGGTACGGCGACGGCGACCAGCAGCGCGCCGTCCTGCAGGGCGTGAATCTGTCGCTCGCGGCGAACGAGTTCGTCTGCATCGTGGGGCACTCCGGCACGGGCAAAACGACGCTGCTTCGCTGCCTCACCGGCCTCCTCGCGCCGAGCGAGGGCACCGTCAGCTTCAAGGGAGAGCCGGTCACGGGGCCGCCTGAGGGGCTCGCGATTGTGTTCCAGGACTACTCGCGATCACTGCTGCCGTGGCTGTCGGTCGAGCGTAATATCGCGCTGCCGCTCGAGGGCAAAGGGCATGTCCGCGAGGAGCGCGAGCGCCGTGTCGCCGAGGCGATTGACGCCGTCGGACTGTCCGCCCACGCGAAGAAGCTGCCGCACGAGCTCTCGGGCGGTATGCAGCAGCGCGTTGCGATTGCGCGCGCCCTGGCCTATCAGCCGACGGTGCTCGTTATGGACGAGCCCTTCGCGAGCGTCGATGCCCAGACGCGTTCGGAGCTCGAGGACCTCACGCTCCGGCTGAAGGATCAGTTCCACACCTCCGTCCTGCTCGTCACCCACGACGTCGACGAGGCGGTATACCTGGCCGACCGCGTGATCGTGCTCGGCGGTGCGCCGGCGCGGGTCGTGCGCAGCGAGGAGACTGGTCTCGGCCCCGACCGCGACCAGATCGAGACGAAGGCCACGCCGCGGTTCGCCGAGGTGCGCGCCGAGATCCTGCGCGAAATCCGCGCGCAGTCGATGGGCACAAGCCCCACCCAACTTTTGCAGCAGATCGGAATGGAGGTCGCCCCGTGAGCGACGCACACCCCCGCATGAGCGAGGCATTGACTGCCGACTCGGTCGCCTCGGGCGTCCCGTACTCGGCCTCGAGCGACTACGCCGACCCGACCTGGGGTTTCATGGCGCGCCTGCGCCGGCTGACCCAGCTGTACACGGCCGCCTGGAGTGCCCGGGTCTCGTCCGAGATCACCTCGACCCAGTTCGGCGTGCTGTCGTCGCTCAACGCGATTCCGGGGCAGGATCAGGGCACCCTCGGCCAGAGCCTCTCGATGGATAAATCGAGTACCGCGGACGTCGTGGGCCGGCTCTCGAAGCGGGGCTACGTGCGCGTGCTGCGCGACGAGGCGGATTCTCGCCGCAAGATCCTGATGCTCGCCCCCGAGGGGCTCGAGGTGCTTGAGCAGTTGCGCCCGCGCGTCACCGCGCTGCGCAACGGCGCCTTCGCCGACTTCGACCAGGCGGGACGCGGCCAGTTCCTGACCGACATGAGCCGACTCATCGAGACCCTGGAGCGCGCGGAAGACGCGAGCTAGCCCGACCGGGCCTACCCCCTTTTTCCTCACACTTTGAAAGGATCCGAGCAACCATGAGACTCGTCCTCCTCGGCACCGCCGGCGGCCCCCGCCCGGCAGTCCAACGTTCCGCCCCCGCACAGGCCATCTTGCACAACGGCGAGCTGCACGTCATCGACTGCGGCAATGGAGTCGCCCGCCAGCTCGCCCTCGCCGGGATTCCCCGCGACATCCTCACCGGGATCTACATCACCCACCACCACGCCGACCACATGATGGATCTCGGTGCCCTCCCGCTGATCGCGTGGACGGACGGACGGGATCGCCCGATGGACCTGTATGGTCCCCCCGGAACCGCTGGCATGGTCACGGACTTCCTCAGCATGACCGAGCCCGAGATCACTGCGCGCACCCAGACCACCGGGCGCACCCCGTTCGCCGAGCTGCTGCGCACAGAAGAGGTCTCGGTCGCGGGAACGGTGCGCGAGGCCGGCGGCCTGCGCGTTTCGGCGGCACTCGTCGATCACCAGCCGTTCGACGTCGCCCTCGGGTACCGCTTCGACGCGGATGGCGAAGCGATCGTGTTCTCGGGAGACACCCGTTTCTCGCCCGCGCTCATCGAGCTCGCGCAGGGCGCCGACGTGCTCGTGCACGAAGCGATCTACCCCGAAGCGCTGGGCGTGCAGATGGCCGGCGCGCGCGCCGAGACGCTGCGTCGCCACCTCACTTCGTGCCACACGACAGCAGAGGAAGCCGGACGAGTGGCGACAGAGGCGGGGGTGCGGACCCTCGTGCTCTCGCACCTCGTCCCCGGCACCGACGCGGTGAGCGACGAGATGTGGCGCGACGCCGCGGCGCGCGCGTTCGACGGTGAAATTCTCGTCGGGCACGACCTTGAAGAGGTGCCAGTCGGCACCGCCGTTGCGGAAGGGGTCCTCGCATGAGTGGCAGCACCCGCACCGACGAATTCGACTCGGGAATCGCCTCGGCCAATGGCGCTGAGCTCTACTACGAGCTGCGGGGGAGCGGGCCGACGCTCGTGCTCATCCCGGGCGCGAGCGGCGACGCGGGCATGTTCAGCCGCGCGGCGGACGAGCTCGCGCGAGACTTCCGCGTGCTCACCTATGACCGCCGAGGGAACTCGCGCAGCGTGGCCCCGGAGGGCTGGGACACGACGACCGTGGAAGAGCAGGCCGCCGATGTCGCGGCGCTGATCGCGGCGTTGGACCTCGGACCCGCCTTCGTCTTTGGCAACAGCAGCGGCGCCACGATCGCGCTTGGCGTTGCCCTGCGCCACCCAGAGGTGCTGCGCGCGGTCGTCGCGCACGAGCCACCAAAGATCGGCACCCTGCCAAACCGCGACGAGTTCCTGGCCGGCCTCGTCGCCCGCATGCGCGCGGCGATCGACCGCGGCGGCTACGCGGCGGCGGTCGAGGATTTCCACGGCTGGCTTGTCGGCGAGGGCGAGGAGGATCAGCCGGAGCTGCGCGCGCGGGTGCAGGGCAACGGTGAGAACTGGATCGAGCGCGAGCTCGGCGTGATTGACCGCTACGACCCCGCCGCCGAGCTGATCGCGGAGCGTACCGCGCCACTCACGGTCGGCATCGGCACAGCGGGTGGCACCGAACTGCACACCGAGCTGCTCGCCACCTATCGCGCCGCCCTCGTCGCCCTCGCCGCGCAGTACGGCGCCGAGTTCGCCGAGTTCTCGGGCGCGCACGTGCCCTACGAGACGATGCCCGCGGTCTTCGCCGCGGAGCTCACGGCGGTCCTGCGCGCAATGGCGTAGGGCTGGCTGCGGGGTCGCAGGATCCTGCGCCTCGCGGACTGAACTCTCCTCGAGAAGTCTCAATCTGCGGCTTCCCAGCGATTGAAGCCGCAGATTGCGACGCCTCGACGGGGTGGCGGCGCGGCGGGGTGGCGGCGCGTCCGGGGACTGGCGAGTCCGGCGGACTGGCGTGTCCGGCGGGCTGGCGCGTCCGGGGTGACCGGGGAGAGTGGCCAGCCCACGACGTCCTGTGACGGGGCGGGCTGGCCCCGGGGGTGAAGCCTGGCCCGACCCCCGAACTCCCAGCCACGCCGAACGTAGAATGGGCATGTGAGCGACAAACTCCTGCACCTGGTGCGCCACGGCGAGGTCTATAACCCCGACGGCGTACTGTACGGACGACTTCCCGAGTTCCGTCTGTCCGAGCGCGGCCATGCGATGGCCGAGGCCGCCGCGCTTGAACTCGCTGGCAGCGACCGCATCGTGCGCAAGCTCGCGGCGTCTCCGCTCGAGCGCACGCAGCAGTCGGCGCGGCCCATCGCGGGCGCACTCAGCCTCGAGATCGTGACCGATGCGCGCATCATCGAGCCCACGAACGCCTTTGAGGGGCTGAAGAATTCGGGCCCTGACGCCGCGTTCAAGAACCCGAAGCACTGGCTCAAGTTCATCAACCCGTTCCGTCCGAGCTGGGGCGAGCCTTACCGCTCGATCGCCTCGCGCATGCGTGACGCGATGAACGACGCGTGGGACGCAACCGACGGCGGCGACATCGTCTTCGTCACGCACCAGGCGCCCATCTGGGTGACCCACCTCGACGTCGCGGGCAAGGCGCTCTTCCACGACCCCCGCTCGCGCCGCTGCGAGCTTTCGAGCATCACGACCTTCGAACGCCGCGGCGAACGCTGGTTCGAGGTCGACTATCGCACTCCCGCCGCCGACCTGGTCGCCGGGGCGAAGGACGTTGGGGCGGTATGACCCAGCGCAGTACCCGCAGGCGCACCCTCGCGCTCGCCGCACTCCCGCTCGCGCTCGCCGCAGCGCTGACTGGCTGCTCGGGCGGCGGCGATACGCTCGCCCAGCAGTGGGCGGACGGCAGCGATAAAGGGTTCATCGCAGGCGACGGCACCACCACCTCGATCACCCCTGAGGCGCGCACCCAGCCCGTCGAGTTCACGGGCGAGGGAGAGCAGGGCGAAACCATCGTCTCTGCCGACTATGTGGGTACTGTCACGGTGGTGAACTTCTGGTACGCCGGCTGCGCGCCGTGCCGCGCCGAGGCCCCCGACTTGGCCGAGATCGACGCCGAGTACGGCGATGACGAGGTGCGCTTTCTCGGGGTGAACACGCGTGATCAGGCCGCTCAGGCGCTGCAGTTCGCGAAGGAGTTCGAGATCGAGTACCCCTCGATCATGGACTCGGTCGGCGACCGAGCCGTGCAGCGCGCGTTCGCGGGCCAGATCCCCCTCAACGCGGTGCCCACGACGCTCGTGCTCGACCGCGAGGGCCGCGTGGCCCACCGCGTGGTCGGCCAGATCGCGTCTGCCTCACAGCTGCGCACCCTCGTGAAGGAAACCCTGGCAGAGGACGCGGCGTAGCCCCAGTGGACATTCAGCAGACGGTGGCCGACGGGCAGATGCTCGTTGCCCTCGCGGTATCGCTTGCCGCGGGCCTGATCTCCTTCCTATCCCCGTGCGTGCTCCCGCTCGTGCCGGGGTATCTCGCGTACGTCGGCGGCGTGGCCGGATCCGGCGTACGCACCGGCGACGAGAAGGCCGACGCGCGCCGCGATCGCCGCCGGGTCGTGACTGGCGTGCTGCTGTTCATCGCCGGCTTCTCGCTGGTTTTCGTGCTGATGATGGCGCTTGCGGGCACCGTCGGCGCCTGGCTCGTGCAGTGGGAGGGCGTCATCACCCGGGTGATGGGCGCGATCGTCATTCTCATGGGCCTCGTGTTTATGGGGCTCTTTGGCGGCTTCCAACGCACGAAAAAGTTGCACGTGAAACCAAAGGTCGGCCTGATTGGCGCGCCCGCGCTCGGCATTGTCTTCGCCATCGGCTGGACGCCCTGCCTCGGCCCCACGCTCGCGACCATCATGACCCTCGGCCTGCAGACGCAGTCGACCGGGCGCGCAGTCATGCTCGGCCTCGCCTACTGCGTCGGCCTCGGCCTCCCGTTCCTCGCGGCCGCGCTCGGCTTTGGCTGGATGACCCAGGCCACCGGATTCTTCAAGCGCAATATCCGCACTGTCAACCTGATCGGCGGTGCGATGATGGTTCTCATCGGTCTGCTGATGGTGACCGGACTCTGGAGCATCATCATGTTCGAACTGCAGGCGGTGATTGGCGGCTATGTCACGCCCCTCTGATTTTTACGACGGCTCGATGCCGGCCTCGCAGAACACGGCCTACAAGGTCGAGTCGCCCGAGCTGGGCGTTCGGGGTTACCTGCGCTGGTTCTGGCGACAGCTGACGAGCATGCGGGTCGCGTTGATCCTGCTGTTGCTGCTCGCGGTCGCGGCCATCCCAGGATCCCTGCTGCCGCAGCGCAGCGCCGACCCGAACGGCGTCATTGCCTATCAAACCAATGACCCGAAGGCGTTCGCGATTCTCGACGCCTTCCCCATCCAGGCGTTCGACGTGTACGGCTCGGTGTGGTTCTCGGCGATCTACCTGCTGCTGTTCATCTCGCTCATCGGCTGCGTGCTGCCCCGCATCGCGCACCACTGGAAGGCGCTGCGCGGGGCACCGCCTAAGACGCCGGCCCGCCTCCAGCGCATGGCCGGCTTCGCCGAGACGCGCATCTCAAACCCCGAGTCGACTCCCACCGAGCGCGAAGCGTTCGCGACCCAGGCAATCGACGCCGCTGCGAAGATCCTGCGCCGCCAGCGCTATCGCGTGCAGACGCAGCGCACCGAGCGCCGCGGTATCGCTGAAGTTTCCGTGTCGGCCGAGCGCGGGTACCTCCGCGAAACCGGCAACCTGCTCTTCCACGTGGGCCTGGTCGGCGTGCTCGTGTTCGTCGGTGTCGGTGGCGCGCTCACCTTCCACGGCCAGCGCGTGATCGTCGAGGGTGAATCGATGGTCAACGCCATCATCGACTTCGACACGGTGAACCCGGGCCGCAGCTTTGACGAGGCGAGCCTGATCCCGTTCAGCCTGCGCCTTGACGACCTCGACGTCGTCTACGTCACGCCTGACGACGGCAATCTCGACGCGCTTGGGCAGGTGCGCGACTTCACCGCGTCGGTCACGCTGATCAAGCCCGACGGCACTGAATCGTCCGAGCAGGTCAAGGTGAACCATCCGCTGCGCGTCTACGGTTCGCAGGTCTACCTGCTCGGCAACGGCTACGCGCCGAAGCTCACGGTGCGCGACTCAGCCGGCGAGGTTGTCTTCCAAGAGGCCGTGCCGTTCATCCCGCAAGACACGAACCTCACGTCGCTCGGCGTCGTCAAGGTACCGGACGGCCTGGGCACGCAGCTCGGCCTGCGCGGGTTCTTCTACCCCACGAAGGCCGACCTCGACTCTGGCGCGTTCACTTCGAACTACCCTGACCTTGAGAACCCCGTGCTCACGATCGACGCATTCGTCGGTAACCTCGGCATCGACGAGGGTATTCCTCAGTCGGTATACGCGCTCGACACGAGCCAGATGGAGCAGCTCACCGGCCGCGGCACCGACGTCAAGTCGTTGCAGCTGACGCCGGGGGAGACGGTCCAGCTGCCGAACGGCCTCGGCTCGATCACGCTCGAGTCGGTGCCCCGTTACGTCTCGTTCGACGTGATGCGCAACCCGGCCCAGGTCTGGATCCTGGTCTTCGCGCTCATCGCGACCTTCGGCCTGCTGACCTCGCTGTTCGTCCCGCGTCGCCGCATGTGGGTAAAGGCGGTCCCGAGCGAGGACGGCGTCGTGCTCGAGTACGCCGCGCTCGCCCGCGGCGACGACCCAACGCTGGCGCGCGCAGTGGCCCAGCTGCGCGACGAGCACCGGGACAAGCTCTAGCGATTCGGGAGAGCGGCAGAAGGTGTCCTGCCGCCGCGCCCGCCCGGAAACCTACGCCGCGCGGTTCCAGAGCGCAGGGTACTCGTGCCCGAGCTCTCGCACGAGGCGGCGCAGCGCCGGCAGCGACAGCCCGATGACGCAGCTCGGGGCGCCCTCGATCGACTCGATGAACGCGCCCGCCAAACCGTCGATCGCGAAGCCCCCGGCGAGCTCAAGCGGCTCGCCCGTTCCGACGTACGCGCTGAGCTCCGCGTCCGTAACGTCGGCCGCGAGGTGCACCGTCGCGGTGTCGACGGCGCCCGCCGCACCCTGCGTGACCCCGCCGCGGTGGTCGATCAGCCAGTGCCCCGAGTGCAGCACTCCTGATCGGCCGCGGTGATCCTGCGCCCGGGCCAACGCCACCTCGGGCAGGTGCGGCTTGCCCAGGATCGCGTCGTCCAGCAGGAACGCCGAGTCGCCGCCGAGCACGAGCCCGTCAATCTCGTGGCCGTGGCGCGCGACGACGTCCTCTGCCTTGACCCGGCCGAGGTACTCGACCATTTCGGGCGCGCTGAGGCGGCGGCCAAGCTCCGCTTCACGGGCCTCGACCGCGGCGCGTTCGTCGACCTCGGGTGAGAAGCAAATCGGCTCGATCCCGGCGGCGCGCAGCACCGAAAGCCGGGCGGGGGAGGTGGATGCGAGGACGAGTTGCAGAGTGCCGAGTTCCATGGGCCGAGTGTATCGAGCGAGCGAGGCGCACGCCGCGCACGCCTTCTCAGCCGCGGCCTGAGAGAATAGAGCACATGACCCAGAACGCAGCGCTCGCAATCGGCGACGAGATCGAACTTGAGATCACCAACCTCGCCCACGGCGGCGTGTGCGTGGCTCGCTATGAGGGCCGCGTGGTCTTCGTGGCCGACGCAATTCCCGGGGAGCGCGTGATGGCCCGCGTCACCGAGGCCCGTAAGAAGTCGTTCGTTCGCGCGAGCGTCACGCAGGTGCTCGAGGCGTCGCCCGATCGCCGCCCCCACGTCTGGCCCGAGGCCGACGTGTCGCGCGACCCCGACGATCGCGTCGGCGGCGCCGAGTTCGGTCACATCTCGCTGAAGAAGCAGCGCGAGCTCAAGGCGTTCGTGCTGCGTGACTCGATGTCCCGCATGGCGAAGATCGACATCGACGTCGCCGTCGAGGCAGCCCCCGGCGACCGCGATAACAACGGCCTCGGCTGGCGCACGCGCGTCCGCTTGAACGTCGACCCCGAGACCGGCATCGCCGGCCCCTTCGCCGCCCGCAGCCGCCGCGTCATCAAGACGAAGACGCTGCCGCTGGCTGACCCGCGCATCGTCGCGATCGCGCCGCTCGGCGAGCACATGCCGGACGTCGATTCGGTCGACCTCATCGCCCCGAGCGCCGATGACTCGCGCATGCTCATCACCTACACGGGCTCGCGCGAGCGCGCCGGCGAGAAAGACCTCATTCGCGAGTTCGTGGGCGAGCGCGGCTTCATGGTGCGCGCCGGCGGATTCTGGCAGGTGCACCGCGAGGCGCCCGAGGTGCTGTTCACGGCGATCCGCGACGCCGTCGCCGCGCTTGCGGAGGAGGGCCGCGTCGACGCGAACGCCGCAAACATGGACCTCTACGGCGGTGCCGGCCTCTTTGCCGCGGCCATGACCGAGGCCATGGGCGCGAACTTCAAGGTCACGAGCGTCGAGTCCGACGCCAATGCGACCGACGACGCCGCCGAGAACCTGGCCGAGCTCGTGGGCGCACGCGCCATCACCGAGCGCGTCGACCGTTATCTCGGCGGCCTGCTGCGCGAGGCGAACGCCGTCTCGCGCGAACGCATCCGCAACGCCACCGTCGTGCTCGACCCGCCGCGCTCGGGTGCGGGCGGAGAGGTCTGCCGCATGCTGGCCGAGCTCGCCCCGGCGAACCTCATCTACGTGGCGTGTGACCCGGTGGCGCTCGCGCGCGACGTGGCGACGCTCTCCGAGCTGGGCTACGAGCTGCAGTCGGTTCGCGGCTTCGACCTCTTCCCACACACGCATCACGTCGAGGCGCTCGCGGTGCTGCGCCGCAAGTAGCCCTGGCTGTTCCGCACAGCGACCCCGCACCGATTGGTGCGGGGTCGCTGTGTTTGGACGAATGCTGACAACATCGCGCGGATGTCTTCGCGGGCCGAGATACCAGTAGCCGTTTGAACTTCTCGCTGAACACGCAGAGACGGGCGCCCGCTGATGGGGCCCGCTCTCGCGATGGACTACTTCTTGGTGCCGACCAAGCTCTGCACCTTCTTCTTGATCACTTCGAATTCATCCTGTTTCTTGGCCACGAATTCGAGTGCTTTCACCCCCGTGGCGAGTGTCTCGGTGGCGAGTTCTCCGACGTCCGAGAACTTGTGGCTCACGTTGCCTGCCAGCCCACCCTCAAGCGCCAGGCGACTGACGAGATCGAGCCGCAGGATCTTGGATCCCTCGTTGAAGCTCATGTCGTGGAAGTCCACCCAGACCATGCCGGGGCGCGTCGTCGACTCGAACGCGTAGCGCTTGTTGGTGAGGTCGAGCACGACCTGCCAGATGGTTTGCGAGGCATCCGGCTTCCCCGGTTCCGGCGTGCGAAACGGCTGCGCGGCATTCCGGATAATGCTGAACATGGCCGCCATCGCGTCAACCTGCGTCTTGGGCTGGACCTGGTGTTCGACGTAGTAGAGGGCGCGAGCAAAACGATCACTCGCCAGCGTCGAACCCGGAAGCGGGCGGTCCCCGCCGAGACCCTCGTACACCTTGACGAGGTCGAGCTGCTTGTCGTAGGTGGGCGAATTGGTCATGACCTTGTAGTCGCGGCTGTGGTACACCTGCGGCTTGCCGTCCGTGTACTCGATGATCGCAGAGTCGCCGGTCGCATCATTGATTGCCAGGTGCAGCGTGGGCACCAAATGTCCGGTCGGATCGAAGAGCTGTGAGATCGCGACCTGCGACTCGTTGGTCCATTTGACCGCCTCGGCGACGGTCGAGAAATTGTCGAGGTAATACTGCAGCCAGACGGCCTGGCTCAACTGAGTTGCCGAGGCTGCCGGCTTTCCGTAGTTCGACTCGGCGAGCCACAGGATGTGCCCTGCAAAGCCTTCCTCGTTCATGCCGTCCGTAGCGATGAGATCGAAGGCGGTGGCGACGATGCTGCCGTACTTCGAACGCCACGTGAGGTTGCCGTTGACTCCGTCAGCGCGATCAATCCCGCGGGGGTACTTCCAGAGATTGGAGAAGAGGTCCATATGAAAATCCATATTCCGGCCAACGATGACTGATCCGTTCGCGTCTGCCCATACAACTCGTGTGCACATAGCTGTCGCACATCCTTTCTTGGATTCGTTTCCGGCACCGGTGTGACGCCGAAACTGGTGGGATTTAATGAGGTAAGGGGAGGGGCCGCCCTGCGGGAGACGCCGGGCGTGCGCTGAATCGCGCCGGCCTGGACGCCAGAAGACATATGCTCGCGATCTCCGTCGTCGAACAGGAGATCGCTCGGGCGCTTGCGGAAAGGTGCAGGTGTCGCTGGTAGATTGCGTCGTGCCTCCATCCCCCTGAACGCGCACTGCTTCGGACTCTTCACCCGGCGCCACTGCGTCACTGAGGCCCAGGCTACGGAGGCCCATGCCGGCGGTGAACAGCGGGCTGGCGATTTCACCAAAGGCGTCACCCGCGGCGTCACCCGCCCGTAACTATGAGTGACCCGCGGACTCGTGTTCGGCCCTGGTCCGGGCGTGTGACGGCAGTGGTTTGTGCTGCCCCGCAGGGTCCGCCCTACCGCTCCTTCGCGGCGATCAGCGCGACAGTGAGCGTCGCGATCGTGGTGCCGTCGGCGAGGTCGACCCCGAGCAGGTCCTCGATCAGGGCGAGCCGCTGGTAGAACACCGAGCGTGACAGCCGTGACTGCTGAGCCGCAAGCGAACGGTTCGTCGGGTGCTCGGTGTAGGCGGCCAGCACGCGGACGAGGTCGCCCGCGCGCGTGCGGTCGTAGTCGAGCACAGGCCCGAGGGTTTCGGTGACGAACTCCTGGAGCTCGGGGGAGCCAGAGAACCCGCGGACGAGGTAGGCGAGCGGCTGCCTCGCCGCCTGCTGCACCGTCACGCGTCCGACGCGAGCGGCGGCCTCGAGCCGCCCCGCCGCCCGCACGCGTTCGAGGGAGGTGACGAGCCCGCGAACGCCGCGATCCGGAATGCCGATCGCGAGGTGCGCGCGCCAGCCGGCGGGCACGGTCGTGGGCACGAGCATCTCGAGCTCGCGGGCCAGGCGGCTGGCCAGGGGAGGGGCCGCGCCCTGATCGGCGGCAGGATCAATGCGCGGGTCGCCGAGCGGGAACGAGAGCAGGGCGAGCAAGACCTGCCCGGATCCTGCCGAGTCAGCGCCGGCGTCTGACCCCTCGACGCCGTCGTCCGCGGCGATGATGGCCCGGCCCTCGGGCGCGATCGAGCGGCGCAGCGCGGTCTCGAGCACGGCGCGCTCGAGCGAGCCGTGCGAGCCGAAGTCGCCGGTGCCGCGCAGGGTGACCCCGACGAGCGTCCGATCCTCGACCGGCAGCCCGCCCGCCGCGAGCTGCACGGCGAGCTCGGTGTCGCGACGGTACCGTCCGGCGAGCAGCCGCTCGACAAGCTGCTTCGAGCTGAAGCGCACCCACTGGTCAGCGTCGGTGTCGGCGAGGCGTCCGAGGGCGAGCGCGAATGCGCCGAGTTCGAGCACGGTGCGGCGCCCCGCGGGGTGCGCCGGCCCGGGCAGGGCGGTCAGAGCGCCCCAACGCGTGCCGCGTGCCTCGACCGGCACCTGTTCCCATCCTTCGGGCAGCAGAACGCCGCCCGCCGGCCGGGGCGCCCAGGCTGCGAGCACCTCTTCGGGATCGTCGCCGAGCGACGGGCTCGACCACGCGATGACGTCGTGCGCCGAGTTCTCGAGCACGACGGGCGCGCCGATGGCCTCGGCGAGACGCTCAATGACGTAGTCGACGGGGCTGCGGTTGAGGCCGAGCTCGGTCAGCATGGCGTGCACGGTAGCGCGCGCCTGCAACGCCTCGCTCTGCCCGGCGAGGATGAGGCGGTGCACACGCTGCGTGATCTGCACGAAGCGCACCTCGCGCGCAAGCACAATCAGGGGGACGCCACGCTCCTCGCACGCCTCGACGAGCAGGTCGGGGGCCGCGTCGAGGTGGCGGCTAATCTCGAGCACGATGGCGGCGACGCCAGCGTCGAGCAGACCCGCAAACAGTGCGGCACGAGCGGCAGGATCCTGTGGCCAACCCGCGCCCGTCGTCAGGATCAGCTCGCCACCGTCCAGCAGCGACGCGACGCCCTCGCCGGCGGCGACGTGCGCCCAACGCACGGGGGCATCGAGGCCGGTCCCGCCCGCGATCAGCGTCGGCTCGCCCGCGGCGAACTCGGGCAGCGCGAGCACCTCGCGCACCGTGGGAAGCGGGGCGTGCTTGTCCAGATCAATCATCGCAATTCCTCTGCTGCGTGCGGCGCGTGCGGCAGGATCCAGTGGCCAGACAGTCTGTCTGTCAATCGGAGAAAGTGCCGATGCTCTGACCGGCTCCGGGGCCGGTGTTCGCTGCAATACTAGCAACATCACCGGGATTCTGACTTCGTACACTTTGCGTGCGCGAAGGCATCCGGCAGCGGGAACCTCCCGCAAGAGTCACCATCAGTGAGTACAAGAGAGGGAGTGGATCGGCACATGGCACGTATCCCCCACGTCATCGGCGGCGAAAAGATTGACGCTGCAGAGCGCATCCAGCCCGTTTACAACCCGGCAACGGGTGAGCAGCAGCACGAGCTGGGCATCGCTTCGGTTGAGACCGTCGAGCTGGCCATCGCCGCGGCACACGCTGCCCTCCCGATGTGGCGCAACACGAGCCTGACGAAGCGCGCCGACGTCTTCTTCAACCTGCGCCAGCTGCTCAAGCAGCGCACCCCCGAGCTCGCCGCAATCGTGACGAGCGAGCACGGCAAGGTCCTCTCGGACGCTGCCGGCGAGATCGCCCGTGGCCTCGAGAACGTCGAGTTCGCATCGGGTCTGCTGCACCTGCTCAAGGGCGAGCGCGACGAGAACGTATCGACCGGTATCGACGTGCACTCGATCAAGCAGCCGGTGGGCGTCGTCGCGGCGATCACCCCCTTCAACTTCCCCGTCATGGTGCCCCTGTGGATGATCGCCAGCGCGATCGCCTGCGGTAACACCGTCGTGCTCAAGCCCTCCGAGCGCGATCCCTCCGCCTCGGTCTTCCTGGCGGATCTGTTCCGCGAGGCTGGCCTGCCCGACGGCGTGCTGAACGTCGTGCACGGCGACAAGGTTGCCGTTGACACGCTGCTCACGCACAAGAACGTCAAGGCGATCAGCTTCGTCGGCTCGACCCCGATCGCTCGCTACATCTACGAGACCGCTGCGGCGAACGGCAAGCGCGTCCAGGCTCTCGGCGGCGCAAAGAACCACGCGATGGTCATGCCCGACGCAGACCTCGACAACACCGCCGACAACGTTGTTTCGGCAGCCTACGGCTCGGCCGGCGAGCGTTGCATGGCGATCTCGGTTGTCGTCGCCGTTGGTGGCGTGGGCGACGAGCTCGTCTCGAAGATCGTCGAGCGCGTCGAGAAGCTCGAGATCGGTGACGGCACCGACCCGAAGTCGGAGATGGGCCCGCTCATCACCGCTGAGGCGAAGGCTCGCGTCGAGTCCTACGTCGCTGGCGCCGAGGCCGAGGGTGGCGTTGTCGTCCTCGACGGCCGCGACAAGAAGTTCGAGGGCAACGGCTTCTTCACGGGTATCTCGCTGATCGACCACGTGAAGACCGACAGCAAGGTGTACCTGGACGAGATCTTCGGCCCGGTCCTCGCGGTCGTCCGCGTTGACACCTTCGAAGAGGGCCTCGAGCTCATCAACTCCCACCAGTTCGGCAATGGCACGGGCATCTTCACCCGTGACGGTGCCGTGGCGCGCAAGTTCGAGTACGAGGTTGAGGCCGGCATGGTCGGCATCAACGTGCCGATCCCCGTTCCGGTGGGATCGTTCTCGTTCGGTGGCTGGAAGGACTCGCTGTTCGGCGACACCCACATCTACGGTCCCGAGTCGATCAACTTCTACACGCGCAGCAAGGTCGTTACGACGCGCTGGCCGAAGCCTGACCAGTCGCGCGTCGACCTGGGCTTCCCCGCCAACAACTAACTACTGAGCAACTGTGGGCTGTGCGGCATTGATGCCGCACAGCCCGCGGGTGTCTCCCCATCAACTTGAAAGGACAGCTCGATATGGCTGACTACATCGACCTTTACGGCGCCGAGCAGACCTTCGGTGACAACGACGCGCAGCGCGAGGTGCGCGAGAACGACAAGCAGTACGTCTTCCACTCGTGGTCGGCGCAGGGCACGCTCAACACGCTGCCCATCGCCAAGGGTGAGGGCGTGCGATTCTGGGACTACGACGGCACCGAGTACCTCGACTTCTCGTCTCAGCTCGTCAACCTGAACCTCGGCCACCAGCACCCCGGCCTCGTCAAGGCGATCCAGGAGCAGGCCGGTCGCCTCGCGACCATCCAGCCCGCTCTCGGCAACGACGTGCGCGGCGAGCTCGCCAAGCGCATCGTGGAGAAGTCGTTCGAGGGCGCCCGCTCGGTGTTCTTCACCAACGGCGGCGCTGACGCCGTCGAGTACGCGGTCCGCATGGCCCGCCACCACACGGGCAAGCACAAGGTGCTTGCCCGCTACCGCTCGTACCACGGCTCAACCGGCACCGCGATTACCCTCACGGGTGAGCCGCGCCGCTGGGCGAACGGCACCCTCGACTCGGGTGTCGTGCACTTCACGGGCCCCTACCCGTACCGTTCGGCCTTTTACGCGGAGACCCCGGAGCAGGAGACCGAGCGCGCGCTCGCACACCTGCGCTCCACCATCGTGCTCGAGGGTGCCAGCACCATCGCCGCGATCATCCTCGAGTCGGTCACCGGCACCAACGGCATCCTGATCCCGACCCCGGGCTACCTCGAGGGCGTCCGCGCACTGTGCGACGAGTTCGGCATCCTGCTGATCTGCGACGAGGTCATGGCCGGCTTCGGCCGCACCGGCGAGTGGTTCGCGTTCCAGGGCTTTAACGTGGCTCCCGACCTCATCACCTTCGCGAAGGGCGTCAACTCGGGCTACGTGCCCCTCGGCGGCGTCGTGATCTCCGAGGCGATCCACAACACCTTCGACCAGAAGTCGTTCCCCGGCGGACTCACCTACTCGGGCCACCCGCTGGCCTGTGCTGCGGGCGTCGCGACCTTCGACATCTTCGAAGAAGAGCAGATCCTGGAGCGCGTGCGCGACCTGGGCGAGCGCGTCGTGCGCCCCCGCCTCGAGGCGATGGCTGAGAAGCACCCGTCGATCGGCGAGGTTCGCGGCAAGGGCCTGTTCTGGGCGCTCGAGCTCGTCGTAGACCGCGAGACCCGCGAGCCGCTGGTCCCGTTCAACGCCGCGGGCGAGGCTGCTGCCCCGTTCAACCGCGTCGTCGCGGCCTGCAAGGCTGCCGGCCTCTGGCCGTTCGCTGCGGGCAACCGCCTGCAGATCGCGCCTCCGCTGATCATCTCGGAAGAGGACCTCATCACGGGCCTCGACATCATCGACGCCGCGCTCGACGTGGCCGATGCTGAGGCTGCAGCGCTCCGCAAGTAGTCGCCGCTCCCGTTTTCGGGCCCGCTCCCATTTTGGGGCGGGCCCGTTTTCGTAGGGGCAGGATCCTGGCGTCCCCAGTTCTTCCCGATTGCCGCCCGTCGAGCGGCTTGGGCGCGCGGTCGCGCGGTCGCAGACGACCGAGCTCCGGCTAGCGCACAGCTGGCAGAATGTCCCCATGCAGATTCGCCAGTTTCAGCCCGCAGACACCGACGCCGTGGTCGCTTTGTGGCACGAGGCGCAGCTCACCCGTCCCTGGAACGACCCGGCGCGCGATATTGAGCGCAAGCTCGCCGAGCAGCCGGAGCTCTTCCTCGTCGCGGAAGACATCGCTGACCGCACGCTCATCGGCTCAGTGATGGCCGGCACCGACGGGCACCGCGGCTGGCTCTACTACCTCGCAGTCGCGGGCGTTGCCCGGCGCCGGGGCGTCGCGACCGCCCTCATCGCCGAGGCCGAGCGCCTGCTCGAGGCGCGCGGCTGCCCCAAGGTGATGCTCATGGTCCGGCGCGACAACACGGAGGTCACCGCGATGTACGAAGGCCTCGGCTACGACGAGGACGAGGTGCTCGTGCTTGGCAAGCGCCTGATCTCAGACCTCTAACTCTGCACCCTCAGGCAGGATCCTGCCCGGCGCAGCGCGCACTCGGCGCACCGGGCCCACCCGGCTATTCGGTGACGTTCGTCGACGCCGCCCGCCAGAATAGTTCCGTGGCGTCGTCGGCGCTGACGCGGAACTCGCCGCCACCGTCGGCGCTGTTGCCCGGTCCCCAGGGGTTGCGCACCCAGACGCTGCCGTCGGCGTCTATGCGGGAGACGGCATATGCGTGGCCCGTCACGATCTCGACCTCGCGGGTGCTCCCGTCCGGGGCTTCGACCGTGATCTGGTGTTCCCCGCCGCGCGGCGACGACAACACAACCTGGCCGCCGTCGTTCACGACCTCGCGCAGTTCCTCGAAGTCCGAAGATGACAGACCCGAGTAATCAGAAGTACTGATCTCGTCGACGTCCTTGCCGGTGATGTACTCCATCGCCTCGGAGGGGACGCCGCCGTCTAGGAAGCTGTATCCGTACTTCTCTCGCAGCGCGGACTCGTAGAGCGCCGCAATCGACGGCTTGTCGCCGCCGAAGATCAGCCACTGCCAGTCATTCTGCCGCGCGCCGTTGTCGAAGACGTGCTCGACAAAGACCTCCTCGGGTTCACCGTTGGAGTACAGCGTGACCCAGAACCCGCCCTTGTCCGCGTCCCAGCGCACGTTCTCGCGGATGAACTCGTCACCGCCGTCCGAGCTCAGCAGCGAGACGATCGAGCTCAGCATGAAGCAGTCGCCGATGCTGCCCTGCGACACGTCCTCCGCGTCGAACGCGTCGTCGTCCATGATGCTCTCGGAGACCCGTTCGTCCGGGTCGTCCTCATCGTTGAACCACCCGAACGGGTCCCACCAGGGCCGGTCTGCCCGGTCCTCGCCGCTCGCCGCCCGCAGCTCGCCCGCCGCGATTGAAGCTGCCTCCTGCAGTCGGCCGAGCGCGCCAAACGCGGCGAGGCGAGATTGCACGAGATTGAGGGCCGCCGGGATATCGAGGGGGTTGCTGCGTACTGCCCGCGCCGAACGATCGAAGTCGGCCTGCGCATGCTCGTAGCTCGATTGCGCCTCGCGCTGCGCCGCCGCATACCGGCTCAGCGTGCCGCTGGCAGCGCGGAGCGCGTCCTCAAGACGCCGTGCGGGCGCGATGGTCTTCGTTGCCGAGGTGGTGAACGCATCGGCGGCCTCGCCCATCCACACCTCGGGCCGAGCTCGCTTCGCGAGGCCCTGAGCGTCCGCCGCCGCAGAGGAAGCCCGCAGGAGGTCGTCCGCCGCCGCCATTACGGCGCCCGGGTCGCCGAATCCGCTCACCACAGTCTCCACTTCAGCTGCACGCGTGCCCCGCCACCGTCGGCATCGGGGTTCACGCCGGAGTCGTCGATGCTGATGACCTCCACGACGCACATCGGGCCTACGCGCACGCGGTCCCCGGGAACCAGCGTGGCGTCTGAGGCGCCCAGCAAGCGCACGCCCTGATCGGAAGAGGTCACGCCAAGGGTGACCCCGCACACCCGGGGTTGCGTGCCAGCCGTCACGGTCTGCGAGATGCCGACGACGCCGAAGACGATGGCGCAGATCGCCGCACCAGCGATGATGAGGGCACCGACGATGATGCCGACCCTCCGGCCACGGCTCATGCGCTTGGCTCCGCGCCCTCGTGGACCTCGATCGCGGCCGCCGCCTTGGTGCCATCGGGGCTCAAGAAAATTTCGAGCACCCGCAGCGTCCCGCCCGCGGGAAGCGGAGCGGTCTCGCCCGCCGCGAGTTCGACCGTCTTCCGGCCGTCGGGGCCGGAAATGCCGAGCCGCGCGGCGAGTCCGCCGCCAGCGTCCGTCGTGCGCAACGTCGAACCGATGAACCCGATCGAGCAGGACTTGCCGAGGCGCTGGGCGCCCTGACGGAGGAGCTCGGGGGCGGCGCTCATTCGGGCCGTCCCTCGACGCGCTGCAGCTTAGCGATGATGTCCGACTCGACCTTGCTCATATCGTCGTAGGTTTCGCGGACGCCAGTCTCGAGCTTCGACCAGCGCTCCTGGAGCTCGTCCGCCTGCTGGCGCATCGCCGACTCAAACGACACCACCGCTGCGCCCAATACGGCCGGCCCGAATGCGGCACTTCCTGGCATTTGGGGCACCGCGTCAGCAATCTTGCCGGCGGCATCCCGGAGGCGCCCGCGCAACATCTGCATGTCGTCGGCGTCGATAGCGATGGTCATCATCGTCCTCCCCAAAAAGCGATGCGGTGATCCCCACGATAGCGTGCGCTCCCGACACTTCGTGCGCTCGGCATTGCTCGCAGGATCCTGCCGGGCCAGGTGCGGGTGAAACGCAGACGGCCCGCCCAGCGCAATGCGCACTGGACGGGCCGTCTGGCGAACGAGAGCTACTCGGCGAACAGCGCCTGAATGCGCTGGATCCCCTCGAGCAGCGCGTCGTCGGCGAGGGCGTAGCTGAAGCGCAGGTAGCCGGACGGTCCAAAGGCCTCGCCGGGAACCGCCGCGACCTCAACCTCGGAGAGGATGAGATCGGCGAGCTCGAGCGACGTCGTCGGCGTGACACCGCGGTAGGTCTTGCCGAGCGCCGCGGTGACGTCGACGTACGCGTAGAACGCGCCCTCGGGCGTCGGGCAGTTGAAGCCCGGAACCTTGTTCAGCTCGGCCACGATCACCTTGCGGCGGCGATCGAACGCGAGACGCATCTGCTCGATCGGCTCTTGCGAGCCGTTCAGGGCCGCGATCGCCGCGCGCTGCGCGATGTTGTTGACGTTCGAGGTGAGGTGAGACTGCAGGTTCGCAGCGCCCTTGATGATGTCGGACGGGCCGATCATCCAGCCGAGGCGCCAGCCGGTCATCGCGTACGTCTTGGCGACGCCGTTGACGAGAATGGTGCGGTCGGCGATGGCGGGGACGGCCTCGACGATCGAGATGGCGCGCACGCCGTCGTAGGTCAGATTCTGGTAGATCTCGTCGGAGATGACCCAGAGGCCCTTCTCGAGTGCCCACTCGCCGATGGCGCGGGTTTCTTCGGGGGAATACACAGCGCCGGTCGGGTTGGACGGCGAGACGAACAGCAGCACCTTCGTCTTCTCGGTGCGGGCGGCCTCAAGCTGATCGACCGTGACCTTGTAGCCCTGGTCGGCGCCGGCAAAGACCTCGACCGAGACGCCACCGGCCAGCTGGATCGCCTCGGGGTAGGTGGTCCAGTAGGGGCTGGGCAGCAGCACCTCATCGCCCGGGTCGATCAGTGCCTGGAATGACTGGTAGACGGCTTGTTTGCCGCCATTGGTCACGATGATCTGGCTGGGCGAGACCTCGAGACCCGAGTCACGCAGCGTCTTCGCGGCGATCGCCTCTCGCAGCTCGGGGAGGCCCACAGCCGCGGTGTAACGGAAATTCTTGGGATCATCGAGCGCGGCACGGGCGGCGTCAACGATGTGCGCCGGGGTCGCGAAGTTCGGCTCGCCAGCGGCATAGCTGATGACGAGACGGCCTTCGGCCTGGAGTGCCTTTGCTTTGCCGTCGACCTTGAGGGTCGCGGACTCGGCAATTGCGCCGATTTTCTGGGAGAGACGAGGGAGCTGATTCACCCCTCTAGTCTAAGCCGCTTTGTATGCCGCAACTGGGTCGGCTTGCACGAACAAGGCCTGCCTGCCGGACGGTTTGTGGGGCACGCCTGCGGCAGACAGCGAGCCCCGGCTCCGCCTTCCGCAAAGCCGCACGGCGGAGTTGGCCCAGTTAGACATGCGGCGAATCTTCCCGTAGACTCGTCCCGGTAGTTGATTTCTACCCAGACTTTTCTGTGTCATTTTCTCCATTTCTGGGGAAGCGGCGAAGAGGGCGAGGGCAGGGTTAGCTTCTGTAGGGTGGTGGCTCAATTGGTAGAGCAGCGGTCTCCAAAACCGCAGGTTGCAGGTTCGAGTCCTGTCCGCCCTGCCACTCCCCGGTGCAGGTACGTACAACCGGGGCCTTGAAAGGACAAATGCGCGTGAGTGGCAGTGAAATCGAGGAGACCGGCAACGGGCTTGTCGAGCAGGCCAAGACCGACCGTGCCGCGAAGAAGACGTGGTTCGGTCGCGTTGTTCTGTTCATCCAGCAGGTAATTGCGGAGCTCAAGAAGGTCACGACACCGACCCGCAAGGAGCTCATCAACTACACGCTCGTTGTGCTGGCCTTCGTGGTCATCATGATGGCGCTGGTGTGGGCGCTCGACCAGCTGTTCGGCTGGCTCGTCGTGTTCGTCTTCGGGGCGCCGCAGGTCTAACCGATCGGGCGGATGACCCCGCCCATCGCCACGACCCCGATCGATTCGTACAGAGAGCAAAGAGATTCACATGACCGAAGATATGAATTCCTCCGAGGCCGACCTTGACGCGGCGCTTGACGCGCTCGTACAGTCCACCGATGCGGATGCCGTCGACGCCGATTCGGCCGAGACTGATTCGGTTGAGACTGGCGCTGATTCGGTAGGCGCCGAGGCTGAAGCAAGCGCTGAGAGCGTAGTCACCGATGCGGTCGACGCTGAGATCGCGGTCGACGAGGCGCTGGCGGGCGAAGAGCCCGTCGAGGATCCCTACGCGAAGTTCAAGCGCGAACTGCGCATGGCTCCCGGCAAGTGGTACGTCGTACACAGCTACGCCGGCTACGAGCGCAAGGTGAAGTCGAACCTCTGGAACCGTCGCGAGACGATGGGGGCGATCGAGGATATCTACGAGATCCAGGTCCCCATGGAAGAGGTCATGGAGGTCAAGAACGGCCAGCGCAAGATGGTCACGCGAGTCCGGATCCCCGGCTACGTGCTCGTCCGCATGGAGCTGAACGAGAACTCCTGGTCAGTCGTCCGCCACACCCCCGGTGTCACCGGCTTCGTGGGCAACGCCCACAACCCCGTGCCGCTGCGCTTTAGCGAGGCCTTCGAGATGCTGAAGAGCACCGTTGAGCTCGAGCCGAACGCCGCGGGTGGCAAGGCCGGCGTTGCTGGCGATGCCAAGGCGCAGGGCCCCGCCGAGATCGACTTCGAGGTCGGCGAGACCATCACCATCAAGTCCGGCTCCTTCGAGGGCCTGCCCGGCACGATCAGCGAGATCAACCCGGCGGCTGGCAAGCTCACCGTCCTCGTCTCGCTCTTCGAGCGTGAGACCCCGGTCGAGCTCAGCTTCGACCAGGTCTCGAAGATGGTCTAGCGACACACCAACGTTTCAATGGCCCGCCCGGTTCTCCGGGCGGGCCATTGGTGTATTCCGGGGACTTCTTCCCCCGCGCGTAGACTGCCGTAGGTGGAAGGGATCACCGTGAATCCGTACGAAGCACGACCATGGCTGGCGCACTACGCGGAGGGTGTGCCGCACGACATTGCTGAGCCCACCGAGACGCTCGTCGACATGATCGACGACGCGGTCGCTCGCTTCGGCCCGAAGGTGGCCCTCGAGTTCTTCCGGAATGAGACGAGCTATCGCGAGCTTGGCGAGCAGATCGCGCGGGCGGCTGGTGGCCTCAAGCGACTCGGGGTGCGCGCGGGGGACCGGGTCGCACTCGTGCTGCCGAACGCACCGCAGCATGTCGTCGCCTTCTACGCGGTGCTGCGTCTCGGCGCCATTGTGGTCGAGCACAACCCCTTGTACACCGCGCGCGAGCTGCGGCACCAGTTCGAGGACCACGGCGCGACCGTCGCCATCGTCTGGGATGCGGTGGCCGACACGGTCGCGGAGATGCCGAGCGATATCCGCCCCCGCCACGTCATCGCGGTGAACCTCACCCGCGCCCTCCCGTTCGGCAAGCGGCTCGCGCTGCGCCTGCCCATCGCAAAGGCCCGCGCCGCCCGCGATGCCCTCACCCAGCGCGTGACCGCCAAGGGTGTGCTTGATTGGGATCGGGTGACGGGCGGCCGGGCGCTGTCGAAGCGTTACCCTCGCCCGAAGATCAGCGATGTCGCCCTGCTCCAGTACACGAGCGGCACGACCGGATCCCCCAAGGGCGCGATCCTGACGCACCGGAACTTGCGCGCAAACGCCATGCAGGGTCGGGCCTGGGTGCCCGGTCTGCGCGAGGGCGAAGAGGTCTTCTACGGGATCCTGCCCCTGTTCCACGCCTACGGCATGACGCTTTGTCTGACGTTCGCGATGAGCATCGGTGCGCGTCTCGTGCTGTTCCCGAAGTTCGACACGGGCCTGGTCTTCGCTGCCGCGAAGCATTCCCCGCCGACGTTCCTTCCGGCGGTGCCCCCGATCTACGATCAGCTCGCGCGTCGCGCTGGGGAGGGTGCCGCAGATGCCCTGCGCGGCATACGTTTTGCAATCTCCGGTGCGATGAGCCTGCCGACCGCCACGGTCGACCGCTGGGAGAGTGTGACCGGCGGGCTGCTCGTCGAGGGGTACGGGATGACCGAGAGCGCGCCGATCGCGCTCGGCAACCCGATGGGCCCGTCGCGGCGCCCCGGCACCGTCGGGGTCCCGTTCCCGAGCACCGACATTCGTGTGGTTGATCCGGATCAGCCCGAGATCGACCGCCCGGCCGGCGAGGAGGGCGAGCTGCTCGTCCGTGGACCGCAGGTCTTCCAGGGCTATTGGCGGCTCCCGTCTGAGACTGCCGCGACGCTGCTGCCCGGCGGGTGGTTGCGCACGGGCGACATCGTGCGAGTCTCCGACGACGGGTTTGTAACCGTGGTCGACCGGATCAAGGAACTCATCATCACCGGCGGATTCAACGTGTCGCCCTCGGAAGTCGAAGACATGCTCATGCGTCACCCGGACGTCCGCGACGCCGCGGTCGTTGGGCTGCCGCGCGCCGCCGGCGGCGAAGAAGTCGTCGCCGCGGTGCAACTGCGGGACGGTGCGACCTTCGACCCGGCGGCGCTTCGCGAGTTCTGCCGCGATGGCCTGACTGCATACAAGGTGCCGCGCCGCATCAGTGTCGTCGACGAGCTGCCGCGTTCGCTCGTCGGCAAGGTGCTGCGCCGCTCGGTCCGCGACCTGTTGCTTGCGGAGCGCGCGGTGTGAGAGTGAAGTCGACTGGGCACGCTGTGTGGCAGGGATGATTCGTCGCTGAGTGCCTTCTGCGCCGTTCTGAGCGGGGGCTGTGTGAAATCTCATTCCTCTGCCCCGACTTGTCTGCCGCGGTGAGGTAGCGGTTGGGGCGTGGACTCTGCCTCAGGCATTTCGGGCCGGGTTCGCAAAGTGGACGCTTCTCCGGTCACTTGCCACTGAATGCAACGTGGACGTCCTGATCATCACTCGGATGGCTGCGTCCACAATGACTGTCCTGAAGTTGCCTGACCAATTTGCCGAGGAAGGCGTTGAGGCCGGGGCCGGCGCTGAGCATTGTGCGCTGGGCGAGCGTGCGCAGCGCACCTTGGGAAGCGCGAGATTCAAGAATAGGTCCGCAACGCCACGCTCCTCACTTTCCAGATCGGTGACCTCGAGTAACGCACGTCAGAAGGCAAGCGGCTCGGCGCGCCCCTATGTTTGTGGCTCCCCGTTTCAAGACTGGACATGCCTTTCGGGCGCGGACGTCGAAGCTCCGTGCCCCTGTCGCGGAGATTGGCAAGCACTCCTTGAACTGGACGTGGTTACCGGAAATTGGTTGCACGACATTCAAACCGAAACCACAACGATCTTCTCAGACGTGCCAGTAGTGTCTCGTGAATATCTCACCGAGGAATTGAGGCCGTGTTTTGAACGCACGTTAGATGAATCTCTCCGAACACTTTCAAGAACTCGCGCAACGACTTAGACTAGTAAGAATGAAAGTTACACACGAAAATCCCAGCGCAGCGGTGAAATCCGTTGATCGTGTGCTTGACCTCCTCGAAGTCTTGGCGAGCGCAGGCGGTCGCCTCGCAATCGGCGATATTGCTCAACGTACGGGGATTCCTTTGCCCAGTACACACCGCCTGCTCCGCGGGCTGGTCTCTCGGGGCTACGTGCGTCAACTTCCCGACAGGCACTACGCGCTGGGGTTTCGTATGGTGCCCCTCGGGCGAGCCGCAAACAACTTTGTGGGCCTGAATATTGAAAGCGTGCTGAATCCTCTCGTGCAGACTTTAGGAGAATCAGTAAGTCTCGCAATCCTTTCGAATGATAAGGCCGAGTTTATTGCGCAGGCGGTTTCGCCTCTTTCGATCCGGCACACAGTGGAACTCGGAAAACGCGTCGAGCTGTACTCGACAAGTGTAGGAAAAGCGCTACTCGGTCTACTCCCAGATAGCGAAGTAGAAGCGTCCTTAAAGAATCTTGACTTTATCTCTTCTACGGAGCACACCATTACGGATATGGCTGTGTTGCTTGCAGACGTTCGCCTGTCGAAGAAGCGAGGCTACGCGCTTGATCGACAAGAAAGCGAAGCAGGCCTTGTTTCTGTAGCCGCGGCTGCAAAGTCAGAGTTTGATACCCACCTTGCAATTGCGCTTTCCGGACCGTTGAGTCGGATGACAGAGTCGAAGATTGCGCAAGCTGTGCCATTGCTCCAGGCGGCGACGCAACAGCTGTGCTCGCGGCAGAGCGAGTCGGTTCTCGCCGCGAGCACAGCACGATCTACGAGCTAGGCTGCAGGCCTCAACCCAACGAAGAATGAATCTCTAGCGTCCCATTGTGCTGCGACAGGATCGCCGGGGCGGAACATATCGCTGCTCAGGTTCTGAGTGAAGCACTGCAGATCTAATTCGTTGTCAGCTTGAATGCGGTACTGCACCGTCGAGCCCTGGAAGACAGTAGAAGTCACATAGCCACTCACCTGTACAGTTCCAGACATCGGTTGTCCTGCTTGCTCCGCGGGCAGCAGACGCACTTTTTCTGGTCTGACGCCAACTGAGCCTTGTCCGATGGGGTGGTGCATTCTGTCCTTCGGCAGGTCAATCCCGGTGCCAAGTAGCGTAACGCCAGTGTCAGACACGCGCTCTGCTGCTATGAGGTTGGAGCTGCCGAGAAAGGTAGCGACGAACTCTGAGTTTGGGTTGTCGTAGAGTTCGCGGGGCGAGCCAATCTGTTCGATCCGACCATCGCTCATGACAGCAATTCGATCAGCCATTGACATTGCCTCTTCTTGATCGTGCGTGACGTGAATGAACGTCAGGCCGAGACGCTGCTGCATGTGTTTCAGCTCGACCTGTAGATCGCGTCGAAGCCGCATGTCGAGGGCGCCGAGCGGCTCATCAAGCAGCAGCGCCTTCGGGCTGTTGATGAGCGCTCGGGCCAATGCGATGCGTTGCTTCTGGCCGCCTGAAAGCTGCTCGGGCAAGAAATCGGCTCGCTCGGTCATCTGCACGGTATTAAGCATCGTCGCCACGCGTGCCTCGATGTTCTTTGCTTGGCGACGGCGAAGGCCGAACGCCACGTTCTCGAACACGGTGAGATGCGGGAAGAGTGCGAAGTTCTGAAAAACTGTGTTCACTTCGCGCTTAGCCGCCCGGACATTTACGATGTCTTTGCCGTCGAGCAGGATTTGCCCGGACGAAGGCGTCTCGAGGCCAGCGATCATTCGAAGTGTTGTGGTCTTTCCGCAGCCGGACGAGCCCAACAGGGCGAAGAACTCACCCTGTTCAATTACTAAGTCAATGGAATTCACCACCGCGTTGTCGCCGTACCGCTTTGAAAGCTGGCGCAGCTCGACGCTTGACCCTCCGGGAGAGCCAATCTCAGTCTCTATAGTGCTCAACTCCATAGTGCTCACACCCCTGCTTTCTGGTTTTGATGTTGTGAAGTAGTTGATTCATAGACCCATTCGCCATTGAACATTGTTCGATCGACCGTAAGGGTGTGGAGTCTTCCTGCTTCGGTCTGCCAGGGATCATCATTGACAATGATGAGGTCAGCGCTCAGACCCAACTTGAGCGATCCGCTGACACCCTCCAAGCCGTTTGCGTACGCAGCGCCCGAAGTAAAGGCTCTCATCGCTCGATAGGTCCAACGACTCGGCAGGCGCGAGAGGAACAGCGTCGCTGTCACCGGGGGCGCGTCGTGTCAGTGCCACCTCGATTTGCGGGAAGGGGTTTGGTGTCGAAACGCGCCAGTCGCTTCCTCCAGCGAGCAAACCCCCCGAGTCTTGGATAGAGCGGAAAGGGTATTGCGTTGCGTAGCGCGTCTCGCCAATGCCTGGGAGGCAAAGCTCAACCATCTGCGCGTCATTGCATGCCCAGAGTGGTTGAATATTCGCGATCACGCCGAGCTCGCCAAAACGTTTCGCGTCTGACGGATCGACAGATTGCAGATGACAGATCTGGTGCCGCGTGGCAGATTGACTGGGTGTCTGGGCTGAGCTTTCGCACGCATCGAGGGCGCTTCGCACCGCACTATCTCCGACCGCATGGAAGTGCATGCTGAAGCCGGCAGCCTCACACGATTGAGTGATCGCGTGTATTTCTGAATCTCTGTACAGGGGAGAGCCATGCGAGGCGACATCCGAGTACTCCTCGAGCATTGAAGCGGTTCGGTTCTCAAGCACCCCGTCGACAAAGAGCTTGATGGTGGGAGCACTTAGTCTCGGCTGGGGCAACCGGTCACGCATGCGCACCAAGTCCTCAATCTGATCCAGGCCACGGTTTCTGTCCCATGCGAGAGAGAGCGCGACCCGGCTGCGTAGCCTTCCGGTCCGATCTGCGTCGAGGTATGCCTCAAGCAAATCGGACTCGATGCGGGCGTCTTGCCAAGCAGTGATGCCGAGAGAGTGCATGTATTCCTGGCCAATCTCGAAGGCGCGAGTCCACTCTTCCGGGGTTGTCTCCGGCAGAACCGCCTGGATGAGTCGAAGCGCTGTCTCATGCAGGATCCCCGTTGGTCTGCCGGCGATGTCTCGTTCAATTCTTCCGCCCGCCGGATCCTCCGTTTCATCGGTGATGTTCGCAATCGCGAGCGCTTTGCTAGAAACCCAGGCGCTGTGGCCGTCGCGGGCGGTCAAATAGGCGGGGCGATCTCCGACGAGTTGATCGAGGACGTCTCGATTGACTCCCTGACGGGCGAAATCGTCCATCGTCCACCCTCCGCCCCTGACCCAAGCGCCAGCCGGTAACTGGGCGGCGTACTGTTTGACGGATTGGAGGAGCTCTGCGTGGTTGAGGTCGTGTAGGTTACAGCGCACATCAAACATTGCGCCTTCGATCAAATGGGTGTGAGCGTCTTGAAAGGCGGGCAGAATCTTCCCGCGAACGTGCTCTACCGCCGTTGCAGCTGAGACCCAACGTTGGAGTTCCTGCTCATCCCCGATGGCAAGGATCCTGCCATCTTTGATAGCGATTCCTTCCGCGACCGGTCGATCCGGATCGCCAGTCCAGATCGACCCGAAGAGAACTACATCTGGCATGAGAGCTACCCCGCCCGCAGCACATTGAGCGGGAGCTGGGACAGAGTGCGTGCCCCCGACTCGCCGAAAACTACGGTGTCGATCATCGGGTAAAGAACGATGCTCTCGTAGTTCGTCACCGTTCCCGTTTCGAAGAGGTCATTTGTCTGCTCTCCGACAGTAAATGTCCACTCGCCTACCCAGTCCGGTGGGAAGGACAAGCCCATTTCGTAGCCACCGTTCCAGTTGTGTAGCCCCCACAACCCGTTTTCTGTGAGATGCTCTTGAATGCGGTCGGTGACATCCTGGACTCGCGTTCCATGAGCCGCCTGACTGCAGAGAATCTCGAATGCTTTCGCCTCAACGGCTGCAAGATCAAGAAGTGCATCGCTCGGGTCCTCTCCAACGACGTACCAGCGTTCGATGTTTGCGTGGTAGTTCTTGTAGACGCCAGAGGGGTCTGCGCAGAGAACATCACCTCGTTTGATGACACGATCTGATGAGTACGCGTGACCGAGTTCGATAGGTCCGACCACGACGCTTTCGTGCAACGCTGCTGGTCCGCCGCCTGCCTCCGCCATTCCGCGGACGAGGGCGCCCCAGGCCTGACGCTCGGTCATTCCGGGTCTCATCTCGTGACGCATGAACTCGAGCCCGAAGTCGCAGATTCTTGCAGCCTCTTCCAGTGCCTCGATCTCTGCGACGGACTTGATTTTTCGTGCGGCACGCACCATGGTCGTGGCATCAACGATGGTCGAACCCTGCGAAGCAAAGGCCGCCTCGATCGTCTCGCTGGTTGCGCGGTTTGGCACGTGGCTTCCGAGCTCGAGGCCGACCGTACCCTTGAGCCAGCCGCGCTGCGACAGTTCTCGAACGATGAGATCGAGCATTGGCCTACCGTCTTCATCTCCGAGCCTCAGCTCTTCGACAACAGAGCTGAGCCGCAAGAGATGGCGATGGTGGGCGACATCGAAATGCACTGCTTCACCGGTTGAAACGCGCAGTGCGGTCATCTGAAGTGGCATCCAACGAACTGGACTATGCGCGCGGTGCCAGCGCGACTCATAGCCGTGCAGCCAACACATGCCATCGGGCGAACTCAGGATCAGCGTGTCTACGCCGTGGCTTGCAAGCTCTGCGCGAAGCCGAGACCTGCGGCCCGCGTACTCCTCTGAAGAGAACGCGTAGTCTGGCTCGCGTGAGTCGAGATTGCGATAGTCGGAAGCAACTCGTGCCTTGATAGAGGCGATCTTGTCTGGGGACATGGTGTTCATGGTTACTTCGACGCCTTCACTCGTGTCCACGCCTGGTTCCACAACTGAAGCTGTTGATCCTTGAGCGTCGCTAGCCAGACATCGGGGTTCGCATACATCGACTCGTCGTATGCGAGGAAGGGGCTTTCACTCACCATCTGGTTGTAGGCGCTCATGCCGGCTTCGGTTGCGATCGGGAACCCAACGAAGTTCACGATCTTTTCCATGTTTTCGGGGCGCAACAGGAAGTCACTGAAGAGCAGCGCGGTTCCGGGGTGCTTTGCTGCTGCTGGAATCGCAAGGCAGTCAGCGTTGAACGCAAGGGTCTCTCGGCAAAACTCGAAACCGATGTCGTCAGCGAATGAAGACTCGCGCATTGTGGTGAGCGTGGCCCCCGTGTAATTCATGAGGAGATCTGCCTCGCCATTGTCAAGCTTCTCGCCGGCGGAGCTTCCGAACCCGCCGAGCGACTGGCGGAGCTCGATAAGCGCGTCAGCCGCCTGGGCAAGGTCTTCGGGCGAATCGGTGTCAGTCGGCAGCCCCAGCTTTCCCAGCGCCATGGTCATAGAGACGGTGACGTCATCAAAAATGAACGTACGTGAGTTGAGCTTGGGGGAGAGATCCCAGAGATCTTCCCACGTTCCATTGAGAGACGGGACGGCGCGCTTGCGATATGCGAGGCCTACCCCGCCCATTGCATACGGTCCGGCCAGGTGCGTCGCGTTCGGGTCAAACGGTGGGTTCTGGAATGTCGAATCTACCTGCGACCAGTTCTCCATTTTGTCGTGGTCGATCGGGAGGAGGAGGCCAGCGCTCACCGCGCGAGGGAAGAAGTTCGAGGGGAGGAACGTGATGTCAGCAGCCATTCCGGTCCCGAGCTTCTGTATGAGCTCATCGACGGTAGAGAAATAGCTCTGCTTGACCTTGACGCCGTACTCCTGTTCAAACGCCTGCAACAGCTCGTCAGGAACGTATCCTGTCGGTGCGTAGTAGACAAGATCGCCATCGATCTCAGCTTTTGGCGCAACGAGTGGCCGGCTATTCTGCGCGGGAGCACAGCCTGAAAGCCAGAGGGCTGCCGTTCCGGCCCCAGCCATAAAGAGCAGATTCCTTCGGGTGAATTGTGCAGTCATCATTCTTCCTTTCAGTGAACGAGCTGGGATTTACGTGAGTTCTTAGGGCGGCGGGACTGTGCGGAGGTGCGGGTGCTGAGCCACACGCCGACGAGACCGACGACGACGGTAACCATCGTGAGCATCGCGCCGATGGCGTTGATCTCGGGTGTCAGCCCGAACCGCAGCATTCCGTAGATCCGCACGGGAAGCGGCGAGAGATCTGTACCGGTCAGGAACACCGAGGTCACAAAGTCGCCAAACGAAAGTACAAAGGCGAGAGCGGCAGCGCTCATAACGGCGGGTGCGAGTGTGGGTAAGACAACGTAGCGGAAACAAGCGAACCCACTTGCGCCGAGGTCGTACGCGGCTTCTTCGAGAGAGCGGTCCATCGAGCGAACTCGATTTCCGATAATTACGGTCACGTACACCAGGGTGAACATGGAGTGTCCGATAAGCACTGTCAGCCAAGAGAGTTCGAAGTTTGCGACCGTGAATAGGGTCAACAAGCCGATTGCGGTGGCAAGCTCGGGAGTGATCAGTGTGGTCAGCGTGATTCCCTCTACTGGCTTCGTGAACTTGCGGTTGCCACGCACAAAGGCCCAAGCGAGCCCAGTTCCAAGCACTACGGAGATGAGCATCGCTCCGAGAGCGATCCCGAAGCTCATCCCGAGGGATCCCAGTACATCCGGGTTAGTAAACGCCGTCTCATACCACCGGAAACTCACGCCCTCCATCCGGGAAAGTGAGGTGGAGCTATTGAACGAAAATACAAAGATGACGACAAGCGGAACGGTGAGGAACGCGAGAGTGGTCGCGAGGATGACACCCAGCCAAACTGGCATCTTTCGTTCCGAACGCACCCCAGTTTGCAGTGCTCCAGGATCAAACATGGCTCAACTCCTTCTTGGACTGACTGCGTCGTAATCGGCCGGAGGTCGCCCGTGTGACCAGAGCAAGCGCGCCGACTCCCAACAGCCCGAGGAGGAGCGTGACAGTGAGGGCCGCGCCGAACGGTAGGGAACCCGCTGTCGCCAACTGATCCCTGATGAGATTGCCGATCATGTATTGGGAGCCGCCCAGGAATTGAGCTACGGCGAAGTCGCCAAGTGACAACAAGAAGACCAACTGACAGCCGGAGACAATGCCGCCGGCAGTTTGCGGGACCGTGATGCGAAGAAACTTCTGGAGTGGAGTTGCGTACAGGTCGTCTGCTGCCTCGAGCAACGAAGTATCGAGACGTTCAACAGAGAGAAACACGGTCAAAATCATGAACGGAAGGAAGCTGTATACAAGTCCGAGAAGGAGCGCACCGGGAGTTCCGAGGAGGGAGGAGGATTCGTCGGCCAGGCCGAGCGTTCTGAGAATCCATAGCGCGGGACCTTCGTGGCCAAGGATCTGTACCCAGGCGTAGATCCTGACGAGATAGTCGGCGAGCCAAGGCACCAAGATCAACAGGAGGAGCGCGATCTTGAGCCGACCCCCGAAACGAGAGATTGCATAGGCGGTCGGATAGCCGACGAGGAGCGCGATCACGGTTGCGGCAGCAGCATACGCAAACGTTCGGTAGATCACCGGAAGATATGCGTCTTGAAACACGAACTGGTAGTTCGACAAGGTCCAGCCGTAAGTTGGACGACCAATTACGTCGGGTGTCGCAAAAGACGCCGAGGTAATCAGGATCAGTGGGAGCAGGTAGAAGAGCGCTACCCATGCGCTCCCGATGACGAATGACGTCTTCCAATGTTGTCGCATTCAGGCCTCCTTGACTCATGCGCTGAGTGCCACAATAACGGAAACATAATTTCATGTCCACAAACAAACTGTGCGGAAGTGGTTGAAGTTCCCGCTTTGTGTCGATAGCCTTTCGTAATATTGGAAGTACTTTTCCATTTGACGGAGGTGTCTGGATGAACGAGATTGCTCGAGCCGAGCAGCGGTTGGCTGGTCGCTTAGCGCTCGATGACGCACGCGTGGGAGCTGAGCGTCGCGCAGAGCGCCTGCCACGTATTTCGCCGCACGTCGCGTACGTGCCGGCTGATCAGTTTCACTCGCGAATCTCACACGAATGGGCTGCAACTGCTCACGCTGCAGTGCAAAGAGCCGGCGGCTATGAACGACTGGGCGAGGCGTTGGGATCATGTGAACGCGCACGCGCAGGTGTCGCTGCGCGCGTGGAAGCCAAGATGCTGGCGGGGGGAATCGAAGATCTGCGAGTCGACTTCGAAGACGGATACGGGACACGTCTCGACGAAACAGAAGACCTCCACGCGCAGCAAGCCGGGGCTGAAGCGGCGAAACTGGAGGACTATCAGCATCAGGTTGGTCTGCGGATCAAATCAATGGAACCGGATACGCGCGCGCGGGGTATCCGGACACTCACGTTGTTCCTCCGTAGCCTGACGAGTGAGGTCGTACCGCGTGGGCCCGTATTGATCACGCTGCCCAAAGTCACTTCGATGAATCAGGCGGATGCGTTCTGCGAGTTCGTCGAGGTACTCGAGGGCGACCTGGGGCTTCCAGCGCGGGCGCTACTCGTTGAAATTCAAGTTGAGGCTCCTCGGATAATCTCGCAGCTGCTCACCGAGGGAGCTTTCAATTCCAGTCAGTCAGTGAGAAGCGGTCGCATCTCAGGGTTGCACTTCGGGACCTACGACTATGGCGCCGCGCTGAAGATTGACCCATTTCATCAGCGGCTGGACCACCCGTCTGCGGATTTTGCCAAGTTAGTTATGCAGCTTGCCGTCTCTGAAACGGACGTCAGGTTGAGTGATGGATCTTCAAATCGAATCCCTGTTCCAGCGGATAATTTTGGTGCCTGGACAGAGCACGCCTCGCTCGTACAGAGATCGCTTCGGCGCGGAATTACTCAGGGGTGGGATATTCATCCGTTACAGCTTCCGAGCAGATACTTTGCCGTCTACGACTACTACCGTTCGGGACTTCAAGAAGCAATTGCGCGAATCAATGACTACCTTGCGGTGCAATCATTGGCGGTGCTCGACGAGCCCGCTTCGGCCCGAGCTCTAGCTGCGTTCTTGCTCGCGGGAGTGCAGCTCGGTGCAGTCGACGCGGAGGAAATCACCTCTCAACTTGAAGCCGATTGGTCTCAACTTCTTGCGCTTGCCGCTCCCGCATTCCAACAGACGATTGAAGGCACTGAATGACCTACTTCTTGCCCGCTGGGGGACATCCCGGCCAGCACGAGCTTCTGACCGGCCGCGCGGTTGTAAAGGATGCCTACACCGTGATCCCGAAAGGGGTGTTGCAAGACATTGTCACGAGCAATCTGCCCGGATTTGAACAGACCCGAGCCTGGATTCTTGCGCGACCGATTGCGGGATTCTCCACCACGTTTTCTCAGCTGATTGTCGAAGTTCAGCCGGGAGGCGGAGCTGCACGGCCGGAGACAGAGCCGGGCGTGCAGGGCGTCCTCTTTGTGGTGAGCGGAGAGATGACGCTTGACCTTGAAGGGCAGCGGCACGAACTTCGCGCAGGTTCCTATGCGTATTGCGCTGCTGGGAGTGAGTGGTCTTTCGCCAATAACGGTGACGGCGTGGTCGTCTTCCACTGGATTCGGAAGGCGTACTCGCCACTTGGGGATTCCCCTGAGTCCTTCGTGACGCACGATGATGATGTTGAGAGAGTGCCTATGCCCGGCACAAATGGAGCCTGGGCGACGAGCCGGTTTGTCTCGCCTGATGATCTTCGTCACGATATGAACGTGAACATCGTCACTTTTCAGCCGGGAGGATCGATTCCATTCGCTGAAACCCATGTGATGGAGCACGGACTCTATGTGCTGCAGGGCAAGGCCGTGTACCGCTTGAACGACGACTGGGTGGAAGTTGAGGCCGGCGACTTCATCTGGCTCCGCGCGTTCTGCCCCCAGGCTTGCTACGCCGGAGGACCAGAGCCGTTCCGCTATCTGTTGTATAAGGACGTAAACCGGCAGATTCAGTTGACCTAGCAGGCTCTTCTCCCGCGAGGGAGAAACCGCATGCGTCCGAAACCACGCTGACTGATCTTCTGCCCTGCCGCAAACGCAGTATGGATCAAACACCAGTCAGACGTGGCTGGAATCAGTGCGGAAGCGTGCTGAACTCCGGGCGACGCCCTCGTGCGTTCCCGGGGGAGATGAAAACCACTCTGCCCCGTTCTGGATGCATCGCCCACCTGACATGCCCGAAGTCTGCTGACAATGATGGAGCCCCGCCGGCAGCTGCCGATGGGGCTCCATCATTGTCAGACCCCGCAGGGTATCTGGTCGCCAGGCTAGGGTGCGACGGCCTCGCCCGCTCCGAGTGTTGCTGCCCACGGCACATTGTGCTGGATCGCCGCGGTCGGCACCCCGGTCAGACCCGTTCCGAGGAAGACCGAGTTGAACGGCTGGAAGAACGGGATCCAAGTCGGGTCCTCGTTCGCGATGGACTGCGCCTGGATCAGCAGTTCCGCGCGCGCGTCGTTGTCGGCCGTCTGGCGAGCCTCGCTGATCAGCGCGTCGAACTCGTCGTTCTTCCACCCAGCAAAGTTATAGAAATTGTCGCTCTGCAGGTAGGTGTAGACCGACACCGGGTCCGGGTAGTAGGTCTGCCACACCGAGAAGATCATGTCGATGCCCTCGCGCGCTGCGGCGTCCGCATAGAGCGCGTTGTAGGAGTCCTCGGGGATCGTCTTGATCTCAATGTCCAGACCAATCTCCTTGCCGGCCCGCTGAATCTCGGCCGCGACGATCGGGATCTCGGGCTGAGCAGACGTCGCCGCGATGGTGATCGTCGGCTGGGGGCCGGCGTCCGCGACAAGCTGTTTTGCGGCCTCGAGCGATCGAGGCATGTCCTCGATCTCTGTTGCGGCAGCTGCGAACTGGTCTTTGGCGTAGCCCCAGCTCCCCGAGGAAGCGACCGTGTACAGCGGCGCTGCGGCGCCGCCGGCCGCGGCCTTGACGATGCCCTCGCGATCGACCGCCATGGCGAGTGCCTGGCGAACACGCGTGTCTTTGAGGCCGCCGTCGAGGTTGGTCACCATGCCGATGAATCCACCTGAGGTCTCACCGAAGAAGACGTTGCCTGCGGGTGACTGTGCCAGCTTGGTGAACCCGGCTGAGGGTACCTGCCACATGCCTTGGATTTCGCCGCTCAACATGCCGTTCACGCGCGCTGCCGCGTCTCGCACGAACACAAACTCGAGCTGATCAGTCTGGGCAGCACCTGCGTTATCCCAGTACCCGTCGAACTTGTTCAACTCGATATTCTCGCCAGGGTTCCACTTTGAGAGTTCAAACGGCCCCGTGCAGTCGGGGAGCGCGTTCGGCGTTCCCACCTGGTCGCCCTGCGCCTCGGTCGTCGCTTTGCTGACGATGCGACCGGTGTTGGTCGCCATCTCCTGGTGGAAGGTGACGTCGGGGGTCTTCAACGTCACGGTGATCTCGAGCGGTCCGGTCGGCTCGATCGTTTCAACGACGTCGTACGCGCCAGCGACCATCGAGCCGAGATCGTAGTTCGCCGCGCGGTTCAAGCTGTAGGCAACATCCTCAGCTGTCATCTCTCCGCCACCGTGAAAGGTCACTCCGGGGCGAAGCTGGTAGACCCATTGGGTAGGTGCCGGGTTTTCCCACGAGAGCGCGAGGTTGGGCTCGATGGTCATATCGGGGGTGAGCTTGAGGAGGCTCTCGCACACGTTCGTGACGACCTGCTGGGGCGGGAAATCGCTCGGCTTGATCGGGTCGAGAGAGGACGGCTCGTTGGTGAGTCCCCAGACGACCTTGTCAGCTTGGCCGGTCGCCGCGGGGAGCGCCGAGGTGATGGTGGGCGCCGCTGCGCTGCTGCCAGCGGAGGCACCGCCGCCGCCCGCGCAGCCGGTAAGGACGAGAGCGAGCGCCGCGGAGCCGGCCAACAGCAGGCGGCCCGTCGTGCGAGTGACAGGTGGGTGAAAGTGCATCCTGGACTCCTTTGTGTAGGGATGTACGGGTAAGTAGGGATGTACGGGTAAACAGAGCGAGAAACGTGTTGCAGTGATGCGGCAGTCGGAATGGACTAGTGCGCCTCGATGAAGGCCCGCCGAGCGTCGGCGGCTTTTCGCGGGTCCCAGTCCAGCGACGGGACGCTCGCGAGGAGCAAGCGGGTGTAGGCATGCTGCGGATTGTTCAGGACCTGGGTCGTGGGTCCGTGCTCGAGATTGTTCCCATGGAACATTACGAGCACCTCCTCCGTGATCCACCGCACGACCTCGAGATCGTGGCTCACGAAGAGCAACGCAACGTCGAGCTCGCGCCGAATCTCGTCGAGCAGCCGCAGTACCTGGGCCTGAATGGAGACGTCGAGCGCGGCGACGGCCTCGTCGAGGATGAGCAGCTGCGGCTCGGCCGCAAGGGCTCGAGCGATCGCCACACGCTGCCGCTGGCCACCCGAAAGGTCTCGCGGACGCCGAGACGCGGCGCGGGCATCGATGCTGACCTGGTCGAGCAACTCGGTCACGCGTTGTTGGAGGGCCGAACCGCGACGAGGGGTGTGCAGCGCGACGATCTCGGTGAGCGCCTCCCGGGGCGTCTGGCGGGGGTCCAAGCTTTGGTAAGGATCTTGGAACACCATCTGCATGACCTTCGCGCGGGCGAGACGTTTCTGATGGCTTCGTCCCTCCTCGGCGAGTTGACCGCTGAGGAACACCTCGCCCGAATCGGCGTGTTCGAGGCCTGCGACAATGCGCGCGATCGTCGTCTTGCCGGATCCTGACTCGCCGACGATCCCGAGTGAGCCACCCCGCTGCAGGGTGAATGAAATATCGTTCGCTGCGACAACGGATCCATGTAGGAACCGCTTGTTGATGTTGCGAACTTCGAGTAGGGGCGCGTGGTCGGTGTGCAGGCTCATGAGGCGTTCCTTGGCTCGGAGTGTGCAGGCGAGGTTCCGGGACGGGGCAGGCGGGCCGGCATCGACGCGAGCAGGTCTTGCGTGTACGGGTGCGTCGGGTTCGTCCACAGGGAACGAGAGTCGGCCTGTTCCACGATCTCACCGGTACGCATGACCGAAATTCGGTCGCAGGATCCGGCTGCGAGATCGAGGTCGTGGGTGACGAGCACGATGGCCAGGCCCCGCGAGGCCCGCAGGTCTTGCAGGATCGCGATGATCTCCGCCTGCGTCGTCACGTCGAGGGCGGTGGTGGGTTCGTCAGCGAGCAGCAGCTCGGGGTCGTTCGCGAGCGCGGAGGCGATCATCACCCGCTGCAGCATGCCCCCCGAGAGTTCGTGAGGATGCTTGCGCATCTGCGACTCGGGGCGCGGAAGCCCCACCTCGCCGAGGAGTCTGACGGCGATGCGGTTCGCTTCGGAGGCGCTCATCATTTGGTAGGTGCGCAGGCCCTCCGTGAGGAAGGCCCCGATGCGCTGGTACGGGTTGATGTGTGCGCGGGGATCCTGAAAGATCATCGAGACGCGCGTGCGGCGCAAGTTCAGGAGCTCGGGCTGCGGCGCGCTGAGCACGTCCATCCCGTCGAACAGCACTTCGCCGAAGAGGGTTGACCGGGCCGGTGTGAGACCGACAATCGTGCGCAGTGTCATGGACTTGCCCGAACCGGACTCTCCGACGAGCGCGATGAACTCGCCCTTCCCGCAGGTGAGTGAGACGTCGCGCAAGATCGTGCGAGCCTCGCCGTCCGGGTGGACCGTCATCGTCAGGTTTCGGATATCGAGCAGCGGTGTGTGCATATCGGAGGCTTTCGTCATTTTTCGCTCTTTACGATTCGTTCGGCGATACCCTCGCCGATCAGACTGAAACTCACGACGGCGACGACGATCAGCGCGCTCGGAGCAAGTGCGGGAAGCGGCAGGCCCTGGATGAGAGCCGATTGCCCAGCGGCCGCCATTGCGCCCCAGTCGGCCTGAGGCGGCTGCACGCCGAAGCCCAGGAACGACAACGCAGCGAGGTCGATCATCGCGTAGCCGAACAGCAGGGTGGCCTGGGCGATCACAAACGGCATGATGTTCGGGAGGAGATGCCGAATCACAATTTGCCACGCACGCATGCCCTGCGTCTCGAGAGCCTGGATATACGCCGTACCCCGCTCCGTGAGTGCCACGCTGCGGGTCACTCGAGCCATATACGGGATGTAGGCGATCGCCAACGCAATCACGATCGAGTTCAGCCCAGGGCCCGCGATCGCCACGACGAGGATGGCCAGGAGCACTGCAGGGAACGCGAACAGGATCTCAACGACCCGCGAGAGCAGGCCGTCCACGACGCCTCCGCGCCACGCGGAGACGATGCCGATGGTGACGCCGAGCAGGGTCGAACCGATCACGACGGCAAGTGGGCCGAGCAGCGAGATCCTGGCCGCGTAGATCGTGCGTGAGAGGACGTCGCGCCCAGCGTCGTCCGTGCCCAACGGGAACTCGCCCGACGGCGGGAGCAGCGCATTGATGAGTGACACTTCGTTGGGGTCGTGCGGCGCGATGAGCGGGGCGAAGATCGCCATCAACACGAGCAACCCGAGGGTGATTCCCGCTGAGAGGGTGATCCAGGAGCTTCGGCTCTTCATGCTCAACCACGTGCGCCGGGTGAGGAGGTTGGTCGTGCGGGTGTGGGTGGTCTGGATGGTCATTACGATCCCGCTCTCATACGCGCGCGCGGCTCAAGTTTTGGATACAGGAGATCGACGATCAGGTTCGACAGGACGAACACCGTGACGATCACCAGCACGATGGCCTGCACGACCGGCATGTCCTTTACGTTGACCGCCTGCACGAGCAGCGAACCGATCCCGTTGAGGCCAAAGATGGTCTCGACAATGGTCGTCGTGACGAGGAGTCCGGAGATCACCAGGCCGGTGAGCGTGACCACCGGCACGATCGCACCGCGGAAGGCGTGGCGCCAGATCACCCGCTGTGGCCCAAACCCGCGAACGCGAGCAGTCTCGACGTACTCCTTGTTCAAGGTGGCGATCATCGAGGTTCGCGTCGTGCGCATCACGAGCGCGGTCGAGGAGAGCGCGAGTGCAATGGCCGGGAGCGTCAGGTGCCAGATCCGATCGAGCACCCCGTCACCGCCCGGCCCGAAGGCCGGAAAGATGCCGAGCGTGACGGCGAAGAGCGAGGTGAGCGCCATCGCAACAACGAACGACGGGGCAGCCATACTGACGGTGCTCATGATGACCGCGGTGGCGTCGATTCCACCGCGCTTGACCGCTGCGAGTACACCGAGCAGCACGCCCCCACCGAGGATCAGGATCGCCGAATAGGCGACGAGCCAAAGTGTGGTGGGAAGCCGGCTTGCCAGCAGGTCAGCAACGGGCTGACGGAATTGCAGGCTCTGGCCGAAGTCACCCTGTGTCACCCCGCCGACCCAACGGAAATACTGCACGAGGAAGGGATCATCGAGGTGATACTGGGCGCGCAACGCGGCGAGGGTCTCGGCCGTCACGTTGTTTCCGCGCGCCAGGAAGCTCTCGGTCGATCCAGGGGCGAGGTGCATGCCGGCGAAGACGATGAACGACGTCACGAAGAGGACGAGGAGCAGGGAACCGATCCGGCTGAGGACGGTGAATGCGAATGGCTTCATGGGAATAGGCTCACTAATTCGGCGTCAGGGGCGCTCAGGACGCCGCGCCGATAGCGGCTGCCCAGGGGCGGTGCAGCTGCATGTAAGAGGCGGGGGTGCCAGTAATTCGCTGGTTCAGGAAGAGCGTATTGCGTGGCGCGTAGATCGGGATCCACAGGGCCTCGTCTACGACGATTTGTTGCGCGGCAATGACTGACTGCGCTCGCTCAGCGGGGTCGTCCGTTGCTGCCGCCGACGCGAGTAGTTCGTCGAGAGCGGGATTGGCGTAGTCGGTGAAGTTGTAGATGTTTCCCGCGGTGAAGTACTGATAGATCTGGGTGGGGTCGGCGAAGTCGGTGCCCCACGAGGTCAGGTAGAGATCAATGCCCTCGCGCGCTTCCTTCGAGGTGTACACCGAGTAGTACTGGTCAGCAGGGATTGAGCGAATCTCCGCAGTGAGCCCCAGCTTCTGGGCGGCCGACTGGATTTCGGCAGCGATGGTCGGAGTCTGGGCCTCCGCGGTGGTCGACGCGATCACGATGGTGTCGGTGGGTGCGGTAGTCGAGCTGAGCAGCTGCTTCGCTGCCTCGAGATCGGTGCTCCCGAGCTCGATGTCGTCCCACGCGGCGGCAAATGCCTCTTGCTCGTACCCCCAAGTGCCGGGAACCGCCGGGGCGCATTGTTCGTCGGCGGCACCCGCCACCGCAGCGGAGATGATCGCGTCGCGATCAATCGCGCGAGAGAGGGCCTGGCGAACGATCGGGTCGCCGAGCGGGCCGTCGGCGTTCATGACGATCGCGTTGTAGCCCTGAGTGCTGGGACCCTGGTAGACCGAGCCCGTGCCGCCCTGCGTCAAGCGAGTAATGGCAGCCGGGGGCAGTTCCCAAGAGCCTTCGATCGACCCTGCCAGTAGGCCGTTCGTGAGGGCCGCAGGATCACGTACGAACTGAAACTCAACGGTTTCGGCGTGGGCACGTAGTGCGTCGTTGAAGTAGTTCGGGTCGCGCTTGAGCGTCATCGACTGGCCGGCGTCCCACGACTCGAGGGAGAAGGGGCCGACGCAGTTGATTCCGCCCTGTGGGGTGCCGTAGCTCTCGCCGAGCGACTCGACGGTGGCCTGGCTTTCGACGATGCCCGCGGGTGAGCTGAGATAGGCATCGAGGAGGGCATCGGGTTCGCTCAGGCGAATAGTGACTTCGAGGTCACCGGTAGCGACGATCTCCGTGACCTTCGAGAACGGGCCTGACCAGTAGGAGCCGGCATCTGGATCGAGATGCCGGTTAAGGCTGAACACCACATCTGCCGCGGTCAGCGGCGTGCCGTCGTGAAATGTGACGCCCTCGCGCAGCGTGTAGACACGCGTGGTGGGGTTCGGCGTCGCGACGCTCTCGGCCAACGCTGGTTCCGGGGTCATGTTCACGTCGAGGCGGAAGAGGCCCTCGCACACGTTGGCCATGATCTGCCCGGTGGAGCTGTCGGCGTTGTAGATCCAGTCCATGCTCGCGGGCTCAGAGGGCACCGCCCACGTGAACGAGTCAATGTCGCCCGCGGGGGCCGGGGTTTCCGTCACGAGCGTTGCTGACTTCGGCTGTGCGTCTGCGCTGCCTGCACCCGAGCCGCCGCATGCGGCGAGGGAAAAGGCGGTTCCGATTGCGACAAGCGCGACGGCGCTTCTCTTGATCACTGGGGTCGTCATTGTCGGTTTCCTCACGGCTATGTGGGGCTCAGGGAGCGGGTGTGTACCAGGCGTTGGGTGAGTGCCGGCCCGCGATATCGGGCTGGGCTCTGAGGATGAGTGAAGCGGGTCTCGATCCACTTGTCAAGAAAAATGTAACGTTCTTTTTTAAAAAGTAACGTTCCTTTTTTGGAAACTGTGCGCTAGCTTGAATCGCGAACCGTTGTCCGCTGTACCGCTTTGCGGAGACCCCACCAAGTTTTGAGGAGTGCCACATGACCGTTGACGCAAGCCCCTGGATCCTCGTCACGGGGAACGGGGGATTCGGCGACACCGCGCATCGCAAGGACCTCGCCTACGTCGACAATCCGACCAGCGCGATAGCGCTCAGTCTTGATGGTGAAGAGATCGCCGGCATGCGGGTGCGGGGGGTGTCCCTCGACTGGGCTGCACACCCCGTCGAAGCGCTCGACGGGCTCATCTCCGCTGATCACCCACCCGTTGCGGTGCTCTCGCTCGGCGTGTTTTCTGGCCGCACGACGGTCACGGTCGAGCGGCTCGCGGCGAACGTGCAGGACTTCCAGTTCGCCGAAAATGACGGGCGTCGCCCCGCAGGGGAGCCGGTGTTTGACGATGGACCAGCGGCGTACCTGGCCACCCTGCCGATTAAGGGCATCGTGCACGCGGTGCGGGCCGCCGGAATTCCGGCGCTCGTCTCGAACAGCGCGTCGACCCACGGGTGCAACTCGGTGATGTATACCGCGCTGCACCTGATCGCTCAGCGTGGCCTGCCAACGCTCGCTGGCTTCGTCCATTTGCCGGATCCGCCCGAGCACGTCGCCGCGCTCGCGAGTAACGGCCCGAGCATGTCCGTCGACCTGCAGACCCGAGCGATTCGGGTCGCGATTGAGGCGATCGGGACCTACGGGGACCGCGACCTCGTGGCTCCCGTAGGCGAGTGGGAGTGGTGATCGTGAGCGAGAACTGGGTCATTCGAAATGCCTCCCTGCACGGGCGGGAGGGCCGTTGGAATGTTCATATTGATGGCCAGATGATCACTGACCTTACCCCTGCGCGTGAGAGCGACGTGTATTCAACGAGCGATGAGGACGCTCGCGGAGGGCTTGTCTCTCGGGCGTTCGTCGAACCACACGTTCACCCGGACAAGTCGTACAGCCTGAGCGATCTCCCCGAGGGGCTTGAAGCCTCGGTGCGTTCCGAGGAAGACTCGTTTGCGCGCGCCGCCCAGATCAAGGCCGGGTTCACCGCGGACAATGTGGAGCGTCGCGCCCTTCGGGCGTTTGAGCTTGCTGCCTCGAACGGAGTGACCAAGCTTCGCGCGACCGCCGATGTCGACACGCTTGCCGGACTTCGTGGCTTGGAGGGCCTCCTCCGCGCCCGAGATCGCGCCGAGCACCTCCTTGACGTTGAGATCGTGGCGTTCCCGCAGGAGGGTCTCTCACGCGACCCCGGGGCAGCAGCGCTCCTGGAGCAAGCGATCGAGATGGGCGCTGACTTCATTGGAGGCTGGCCAAACGTCGAAGCGACACGGCAAGCGCAGGAAGACCACGTCCGCACGGTTTTCGATCTCGCCCAGCGGTTCGACGTGGGCGTCGACATCCACGCGGACTGCTTCCTCGACACCGACGAACAGATGCTCGAGTTCATCGCGGACGAGACGCTGCGACGCGGCTTCCCAGGCCGCGTGCTCGCGAGCCACTGTGTGGCCCTGGAGCTCTACGACGACGCGACCGCGGCCCGGGTCATAGAGAAGGTCGCCGCCGCGGGCATCACGGTAGCGGTGATCCCTCTCAACCTCGCCGATGGTGGGCCGCGCGGGCTCTCTCGGCCCCAAGAGCTCCTGGCCGCCGGCGTCAATGTTGTCGCAGGAAGCGACAACATGAACGACGGGTGGTACCCGCTCGGCACGCTGAACCCTCTCGACCGCGCAAACATGACGTTCTTCGGCGGATCCTTTGACGGTGAAGGCGACGTCGACACGGTCTGGGACATGATCTCCGGCGCCGCGTGGCAGGCGCTCGGAGACCCCGCAGGCGAACTTCGCCCGGGGCTTCCCGCCGAGCTCGTCATCCTCGACGCGCCCACACGGGCTGCCGCCCTCGAGCGACCGCTCGGCGGACTCGTGACGGTGCACCGCGGACGGGTCGTGGCGCGGCGCGCGGTGCGGACCACCTGGGGCGCCGCCGTCACGAATGAGGGGAGCCACTCATGAGCGAGCCAGAGTTCGTCGTACGCGGCGAGCGTGTGCTCATCGGTGGGGCGTTTCGCCCAGCTGACGTCGTGGTCAAAGCCGGCCGGATCACGCGCATCAGCGCCCTCGGCAGCGAGACCGCGAGCGCGCGTCTGCTTGACGCCCAGGACGGTGCTGTGCTTCCCGGCCTGATCGATCTCCATGTGCACTTCGACAACCCCGGCGACTCCATCTCGGAGGACTTCAGGGTAGGAAGCGCGAACGCGGCGCTGGGGGGCATCACCTGCCTCGTGGACCACCCGTTCTCGACCCCGCTCACGGTGACCGCCGAGGCGCTGGCGGCGAAAATCGTGGACGCGGAGGCCGGCAGCCACGTGGACTTCGGGCTGTGGGGCGGGCTCACCGCGCCACACCTCGATGAACTGCCGGGCATGATGCGCGCAGGTGTCTCGGGGTTTAAGGCCTTTCTCCCCGAAAACGACATGGGAGTGGTCGCTGCGCGTCGGGAACACGTGCGCCGGGGACTCGAGATCTCCCGCGATCGCGGCGGGATGGTGCTGGTGCACGCGGAGGACCGCGTCGCGCTGCTCGAGCTCGATGAGCGCGCCAGGCAGGCAGGCCTGCCACGGGACTACGCGCGATTTGCCGCGGAGCGCGGCCCAGAGATCGAGCTGATTGCGGTGCGCGAGGTGCTCGAGCTGGTGCAGGAGACCGGCGGTGCCGCGCACTTTGTGCACCTGTCAGTCCCCGAAGCAGTGGACCTGGTGACCGCGGCTCGGGCTGCAGGGCACTCGGTGACCTGCGAGGTCGCGGCTCACCACCTCATGCTCACCGCGGAAGACCTGCGAGTCCAAGGCTGGCCTGCGCTCTGCGCCCCGCCGCTGCGTGAAGAGCAGCTGGTGGAGGGCATGTGGGACCGGCTGCGCGACGGTGCGATCCAGGCAGTCGTATCGGACCACTGCCCGTATGACCCTGAGGAGAAGGCTGCGGCCGACCGTGACCCGTTTGCGGGCCCCTTCGGGATTCAGGGAGTGAAGGAATTCGGGCCACTGTTCCTCAGCGAGGCACAGGCACGCGGCTGGACACTTGAGGACGCGGCGCAACTGCTCACCAGCGGCCCCGCTGCCCTGTGCGCGCTCGGCCAGACAAAGGGGGATATCGCGGTTGGCGCAGATGCCGACTTCTGCATCCTCGACACCCAGACGCCGACCGTCGTCGATGTCACCACGCAGGTGGGGGACTGGCGCTGGACGCCGTATGACGGGCGCAGCTCCTCGGTGAGCGTGCGGCACACCGTCGTCCGTGGCCGCGAGGTTGTCCGGGACGGGGTGCTCGTCGGAGAGCCGGGGCTCGGCCAATTTCAGCCCATGTGGGGGAGAGACCGATGATCGACGCTTCGATGCTCGCAGCCGGCGCGACTGAGCTCATTCAGGGCTGCCTGGAGGTGCGGCCGGACGAGACCGTGCTCGTGCTCACGGATGCGCACACGGCGTCGCTGGCACGCCATATTCATGAGGCCGCGGCCTCGGTCGCCTGCGCGACGACAGCGCTCCTGCCGAGCCTCAACGACGACTACGAACTCGCCTTCGGTCGGCTCGAACAGGCGCTGCTGGAGCGTCGCCCGAACGTGGTCGTCTTTGCGGCGAGAGATGACCAGGACCACCTGGCGTGGGACGACCGCTACTGGAAGTTGCTCGAGGCGGTTGGGGCGCGAAGCGCGCAGATGCCCGCGCTCGACGCGCAGTCGTTGGGCCCCGGAATGTCGATGGATTATCGTGCCGTTGGCAGGCACACGGAGCTGGTGACCAGCGTGGCGACCGGCACGAGCATCATCACGGTACTGAACGCCCTCGGCACCGACATCGAGCTGCGATGCGACCCCGAGCGCCCGTGGACGCCGTTCACCGGGCACTACCCGCGCCCCGGAGACGGCGGGCGACTGCCGCAGGGCGAGACCTTTTGCAGTCCGATCGACGCGAGCGGCGTCATCGCCGCCTCCGTGATCGGCTACCCGTTCAACGCGGCGACCGGGCTACTCCGTGAGCCGGCACTGTTTGAGATTGAGGACGGGCGATTGCGTCGAGTGACTCATCCGGACGGCCAGCTGCAGCAACAGCTTCGAGACTGGTTCGGGCGGGACGCGCAAGCTGGCCGCGTCGGCGAGTTTGCGCTGGGTACCAATCCCTGGTGCACGGAAATCACCGGGAACCTATTGTTCGACGAGAACGTGCCCGGCTGCCATATCGCGCTCGGTCATCCCTTCGGGGACTACACCGGGGCGGACTGGACCTCGGGGGTGCACGTCGACCTCGTCGTGAAACAGCCAACCATCCGCCTCGATGGCAAGACAATCTTGCGCGACGGCGAGTACCAAGATCTGGCGTCATTCGTGGTGCCGCACACGAACACAGAACGGAGCCGATAGATGGCGCGCGTAGAAACTGCACCGAACCCCTTTGCGCTCGGCACGAGCAGGGGCAGCGTGGGGGACCGGTACTACCTGATGAGTCCGGACACGATGGTGGAAAACTCGTTGCCTTTTCTGCCGCCGTATTCTGCGGTGGTCCTCGCAGCCCCGCAGGGGACGCCCGCAAGGTTCGGGGAGGTGCTCCTCACGTTTGACGCCGGTCAGGGGTCAACGGCACCGCTCGGTCGCGGGTTCGAAAACTTCCTCTTCGTGATCGAGGGGGCAATCTCGGTCCGTTCCGACTCCGATTCGTGGGACCTGTCGGACGGGGGCTACGTGTTCCTGCCCGAGGGACGCACTTTTGAGCTGGCCGCGGGAACAGACGCGCGCCTGCTATGGGTGAAAAAACGCTACGAACGAGTTGAGGGGCTGGGGGACCCGGAGCTCGTGACCGGGACCATCGTCGACATTGTGGGCACCGAGGACGACTGGATTGACGGCAGTTACGGGCAGCTTCTGCCCGACGATTCCCGCTACGACATGGCGATGAACATCATGCGCTTCGACGCCGGTGCGCGGTTCAAGATGATCGAGATTCATCACCAGGAGCACGGTCTGTACATGCTGAACGGCGGGGGAATCTACCACCTCGATGGGGAACACCTCGAAGTGGCGCAGGACGATTTCATCTACATGGCTCCGTACTGCACCCAGGCATTCACCGTTGCCGGATCCGGGCCGAGCGCCTACCTGCTCTACAAGGATGTGAACCGCGATGGCTTCTAAGTACCTGCTCGTCCAAAACGTCTCGATTGACGGTACTGAGCAGCCGCTCGTCGATGTGCGCTCTCGCGACGGAATCATCGTTGAGATCACCCCGGCTGCGCTCGCCGCGACTCAAGAGACGCCAGCGCAAGACAGGATCGATGCGCGGGGAGGTCTGATACTCCGTCCGTTTGCTGAGCCGCATAGCCACCCCGACAAGGTCTACAGTCGAGAGCGAATCGCGCAGCTCGAGATGCCGCCGATCCGAGACCGCGAGGACATGATGGAACGCCAGCGCCGGCTGAAGGCGCAATTCACGGTCGAGGATGTCGAGCGTCGTGCCACTCGGTTCTTGCAGGACTGCGCAGCTGAGGGCATCGGCGTGCTGGCTGGTCAGGCGGACATCGACTCGGTGACCGAGCTGCGTTCGATCGAAGGGCTGCTTGCTGCCCGTGAACGGAGCAGTGATTGGGTGGACCTGGTTGTGACTGCGTTCCCCCAAGAGGGGATTGTGGCGGACCCGCGTGCGGAACAGTTGCTGCGCGAGGGCTTGCGCATGGGCGCGGACCGGGTGGGCGGATGGCCGAACAACGAACCGTCGCACGAGGCGAGCCTCGAGCACCTGCGCACGGTCTTTGTGCTCGCCGAGGAATTCTCGGTGCCCATCGACATCAACATTGACTACTTCACCGACCCCACCGAGCGGCTGCTCGAGCACCTCGCCGAGATGACAATCGCCGCGGGGATGCAGGGGCGTGTGAACGCCAACCATGTCGGCGCCTTGGAGACATACTCTGACGACGACGCGGCGCGCGTGATCGGAAAGGCGGCTGCCGCCGGAATCTCGGTTACGGTGTGTCCGACCAACCTTGCGGGGACGCGTCCGTACCGCGGGGTCTCGCGGCCCCTCGAACTGTTGGCCGCGGGGGTGGATGTCACCATCGGCATCGGCAACTACGAGGACAACTGGGAGTACCTCGGGACACTCGACCCGCTCGAGCGCGCGCGCCTTTCCTGGCATGCGCTGGCTCTGGGGCGCCTTCCCGGCGAGGGGATCGATGCTGCCTGGGGGCTCATCACGTCGTCCGCGCGCGCCGCGGTCGGACGGCCAGCCGACCCTATAGTGGTCGGAAGCCCGGCGGATTTTGTGGTGTTGTCCGCGGGCGATCGGGTGCAGGCTCTCCGAAACGAAGCCGCATCCCGTTGGCACGTGCGCGGCGGAACGCTCGTCGCGCAGCGTATCGTCGAGACCACACTGCGCTACTGAAGACCGGAGGAATACCGAAATGGTGAACGCCGATCGGACGTCAAAGCGCGCCACAATTCGTGACGTCGCAGCACGGGTGGGGCTGTCCACAAGCACCGTTTCTGCCGCGTTGAATGGCGGCGGAGTGCTGAAGGAGTCCACTCGAGAGCGCGTCAGGTTGGCGGCGGCCGAGCTCGACTACCGCCCCAGCCGCACTGCGCTCGCCTTCCGGTTGGGGCGAACCGGGAGTATCGCCTACTCCCTGCCGGTCGTGGACGAGGGTTCGGTTTCGCTGCTGGGCGTCGAGGCCTACATGGTCGGCGCGCGGGCTGCCGCAAGCGCGGCGTTCGACTCCGGTTATGCGCTCACACTCACGCCCCCGCAGCTGCGCGGTGACGCGGCCTGGAACATGCTGGGCGTCGATGGCGTGGTGCTCTGCGACCCCGAGTTCAACGATGAACGGCTGAATACCCTCGAACGGCTGGGCGTGCCGGTCGTGACGATTGAACGTGACGCCTCGAGGCCCGACTCGCCGTACGTGGTTGCCGGGGACTATCGCGGCAATGCGGTCAAGGTGCTCGACCACTTGCGTGCCGAGGGGGCGCGCACCATCGCACTTCTGCTGCCAGACGCCAGCTGGTCATCGACCGAGGACAGCCGCCGCGGTTACGAGGAGTGGGCGAACGCGCACGGCATGGAGCCCATCATTCGGCGAGTCCCTACGGATCGAGCACACAACGACGCCTACGGTGCTACCCTCGACCTCATCTCCGGCAGCGAGCGGCCGGACGCGATTTTCGCGACAGTCGAGCAATACCGAGCCCGCGTATTTTCGGCCTGCCGCGACTCGGGCATCCGGGTTCCCGAGGACATGCTGATCGCCATGGGCGGCGACAGTCAGGCGGCCGAGTTCGGCAATCCGAGCGTGACGGCAATTGACCAGCAGTCTGCACTCAACTCTGAACTCGCGGTCCAGATGCTGCTGCGGCGCATCAATGGCGAAGAAGTGGCGGGAGCGATTGTCACCGAAGGGGCCCTCAGGGTCCGCCAAAGCACCCTTCGGGAGGCGCCGTGAACTCGCCGCTAGTGGTGGCCGAGGCGGGGGCCGAGGAACGCATCGCCGCTGCCCTCGCGCAGCTCGCAGGACTCGAGACCGACTTCGAGCCAACGCCGCTCTGGATCGGGCAGCCGCTGCACACCGTCTATATCCCGGCGGATCGGCTCGAACCGGACATCGTTCGCCAGTGGGGTGACGCAGCTGCGCAGGCGGCGCGCGAAGCCGGCGGCCTCGTAGCGATCGCCCACGCAATGGGGGTGGAGTCGGGCAACTCCACCACCTTGAGCGCCCGTGTCGCCCAGAAGCTGGCGGAACAGCCGATCGAGGACCTCCGCGTCGATTTTGAAGACGGCTACGGATATCGCTCGGACGAGGAGGAGGACGCCGCAGCGCTGCGGGCAGGCGAAGTGCTCGCCGCGATCCTGGCCGGGCCGGTGGCACCCGACCGAGTGGGGCTGCGTGTGAAGCCGCTTGACCGTCGCGGCGCGCAGCGCGGAGCACGCACGTTGCGGCTGTTCCTTCGCTCGTTCCTCGCTGCGTCGGGGACGAGCGCGGAGATGTCGCGGGTCCGGGTGACTCTCGCCAAGGTCATGAACCAGTCTCAGGTGCGTGTGCTGGGCGAGGTATGTCTGGCGATCGAGTCCGAGCACGACCTTGCGCCGGGTGCGCTGGGGGTCGAGCTCCAAGTGGAAGTGCCCCACGTGATTGGCGGGGTCACACCGGAGGACGCGCTGGTGACGCTTTCCCGGCATCCGAGGGTGCGGGCGCTGCACTTTGGCACCTACGACTACACGAGCGCGCAGGGTATTATTCCGAGCCAGCAGCGCTCGACCCACCCGGTGGCGCGCCACGCGACGCGCGTGATGCAGGTCGCGGCGGCGGTCAACGTGATCGAAGTATGCGATGGCTCGCTCAACCGGCTTCCGGTGGGAGACGCCGAACAGCGCATTGCGGCCTGGAACGCCCACGCCGAGATGGTGCGCGACGGATTGCAGACCGGGCTTCCCCAGGGCTGGGATCTGCACCCCGCGCAGCTGATCACCCGATATCTCGCGGCCTTCGATGTCCTGCGCGCGGAAGCTCCTGACGCTCAGCGCCGGCTGCGCGCTGCGCTGGGCCTCGGGCACGAGGATGCCGCGGGAGCCGTTCTGGACGAGCCCGCGACGTTACGCATGCTCGGGGCGCTGCTCGCACGCGCCATCCGGAGGGGCGCGCTCGCCGCAGACGAGCTCGCCCCCGGGCTGAGCCTGGAACTGGTGGAACGGGTGGCCCGGACGGGGCGAGCTGACTAGCGCTCGCCAGCCTTCTTTCTCCGGCGAAGCGCGTGGAGCAGCGGCTCTGTGTAGCCGTTGGGCTGGCGCGCCCCATCAACGATCAGCGCTCGCGCGGCCGCGAACGCGACCGTGCCGGGCGTGAGCGTCTCGTAGCTCGGGTCGCCGGCGTTCTGCTCGTCCACCACTCTGGCCAGGCGGGAAAGGCTCTCGTCCACCTGCGCGATCGTGATGACGTCGTGCGCAAGCCAGTTTGCGAGTAGCTGGCTGGAGATACGCAGCGTCGCGCGGTCCTCCATGAGCGCGACGCCATGAATGTCCGGGACCTTCGAACAGCCGATTCCCTGGTCAACCCAGCGGACGACGTATCCCAGGATCGACTGCACGTTGGTGTTGAGCTCGGTCGCCACCGTCTGGGGGTCGAGGTCGCCGGCGCGACCGAGCGGGATCTGCAGGAGGTCCGCGAGGCTGTGCTCGGGGAGCGGGGGCAGGGACGCCCGGGCCGCGAACGCGTCCACCGAGTGATAGTGCAGAGCATGCAGGGTGGCGGCCGTGGGCGACGGCACCCAGGCGGTCGAGGCGCCGGAACGCACGTGCGCGATCTTCTGGGCGAGCATGTCGTGCATGAGATCGGGCATCGCCCACATGCCCTTGCCGATCTGAGCACGGTTGCTGAGTCCGCAGGCAACGCCGATGGCGACATTGCGGTCTTCGTAGCTCGACAGCCACGGCAGGGCGCGAATCTCGGCCTTCGGCGGCATCGGGCCGGCCTGGAGCGACGTATGGATCTCGTCGCCCGTGCGATCCAGGAAGCCCGTGTTGATGAACACGATGCGGTCGCGTGCGGCATGTATGCAGGCAGCAAGGTTGACCGAAGTCCGACGTTCCTCGTCCATAATGCCGACCTTAAGCGTGCGCTCGGGAAGGCCGAGCAGCGATTCAACGCGGCCGAATAGCTCGACAGTGAACGCGACCTCCTCGGGGCCGTGCATCTTTGGTTTCACGATATACATCGAAGGGGTGCGAGAGTTCCCGCCCCGGTGCGATCCGGTGAGGTCGGGCAAGCTGCCGAGGGCCGTCATGATCGCGTCGACGATGCCCTCGTACGTCTCGTTCCCCTCGCGGTCGAGTATGGAGTCGCCGCGCATGAGGTGGCCGACGTTTCTGACGAGGAGAACCGCGCGCCCGGGCACGGTCGTTTGCGCGCCAGTCGGGGTCGTGTACTGCCGATCGGTATGCATGGCTCGCGTGCTGACGCGCCCGTTCTTGGTGATGGACTCCGTCAGAGTGCCAGACATGAGGCCGCGCCAGTTGCGGTAACCCAGCGCCTTGTCCTCGGCGTCGACCGCCGCGACCGAGTCCTCGAGGTCCATGATCGTGGTGAGCGCCGATTCGAGCACGATGTCCTGCACTCCGGCGAGGTCTCGCTGGCCGATGCTGCCCGAGCGGTCGATGTTGATCTCAATACCGAGGCCGTGCTGCCGCAGGAGCATCGCGGAAGGTGCCGCGGCCGACCCCTGGAAGCCGACGAACTGTGCAGGGTCAGCGAGCCGGGCCTCTTGGCCGGCGCCGAGCCGTGCCACGAACGCCCCGTCCAGGACCGTGTAGCCGGTGGCGTCGGCGTGCGAGCCCTCCGCAAGCGGCGCGGCCGAGTCGAGGAACTCGCGACCCCGCGTGATGACCGCCCGACCGCGCAGCTCGTTATAGGTCTCTCCGGGCGCGAGCTCTCCCTCACGCGCGATCGCGTCGGTGCCGTAGAGCGCGTCGTACAGCGACCCCCAACGGGCATTCGCCGCATTGAGCGCAAATCGGGCGTTGAGCAGTGGCACCACCAGTTGAGGCCCCGCGAGTCGGGCGATTTCGGGCGCAACGTTCTCGGTGTTCACCGTGAAGGGTGCCGGCTCGGGAACGATATAGCCGATCTGCGTGAGAAAGCCGCGATACGTCGCAGCGTCGGGCGTTCCGGGGTGTTTCCGGTGGAACTCGTCGATCTGCGCTTGCAGCGCATCCCGCTTCGCGAGCAGGTCGGTGTTGCGCGGCCCCAACTCGTGCAGGATCCCGCTCACGCCGTCCCAGAACTCGTCATGCGCGAGCCCAGCCTCGGTCAGCGACTGCTCGGCAAATTCAACGATCGGGAGGGCGACCTCGAGGTCGGCTCGGCGGGCGTACTGGGTCACGTGGGGCCTCCCGGCAATGTCTGGTGTTGATCGCTACCGTATGAGGGAAGAAGCAAGAATGAAACATCTATTCCGTATGATGGAATCATGACGAAAACGGGTGCAGGGTCGCCGGCGTTGCCCGCGGGTGTGCAATCGGTCGAGCGTGCTTTCGCGCTGCTTGAAGCGCTGGCTTCGGCGGAAGGGGAACTGGCCCTGGCGAACGCGGCGGCCGCGGCCGGGCTCGCGTTGCCGACCGCTCACCGGTTGCTGAAAACGATGCAGTCACTGGGGTACGTGCGTCAGGTTGAGTCGCGAAGCTACGGACTCGGCCCGGGGCTCGTCCATCTCGGGCTGAGAGCCACGCCGAGCCGGGCGAGAATCGCGATGCCGATCATGCAGGAGCTTGAGGAGATCTCGCAAGAGACCGTGAACCTGGCTGAGCTGAACGGCGACTACGTCGCCTACATTGGCCAGGTTCCATCCCGACACCAGATGCGCATGTTCACGGAGGTTGGGCGTGAGGTGCTGCCCCACGCGTCCGGGGTCGGCAAGGCGATCCTGTCCACGCTCAGCGAGGCAACCGTTCGGCGGATCCTCGATTCGGTAGGAATGCCGCGGTACACCGACGCAACCGTTACCGAGGTCGAAGCGTTGCTCGAGCAGCTGCGCATGACCCAGAGCAGGGGCTTCGCGATTGACGATGGGGAACGTGAAGTAGGAGTTCGGTGCATTGCGGTGCCGATCCCGCACTCGCGCAGTGCGATCTCGATCTCGGGCCCCGCGGCGAGAATCACCGACGCAGAGGCGCGAATCTGCGTGGAGGCATTGCAGCGAGCTGCAGTCACCCTCGCCGAACTGTTTGCGGGGTCGCGCTAGACGGGCTATGCTTATGTAGTTTGCGGCCGGACTCGTTTCGGTGGCAACAGCACCGCGTACTGGAACCGCCAGCTATGCGGGAGAACGAACGGCCACGTTCGCTCGAGGAGAGGAATCATTATGGCAAAGTCAAAGAAGGTCACGGGTCTGATTAAGCTTCAGATCCAGGCCGGCGCTGCAAACCCCGCACCGCCCGTTGGTCCGGCTCTCGGCCAGCACGGCGTGAACATCATGGAGTTCTGCAAGGCGTACAACGCAGCAACCGAGTCGCAGCGCGGCAACGTTGTCCCCGTTGAGATCACCGTCTATGAGGATCGTTCGTTCACGTTCATCCTGAAGACCCCGCCCGCAGCTGAGCTCATCAAGAAGGCTGCCGGCGTCCAGAAGGGCTCGGGCACCCCGCACACCGTCAAGGTTGCGAAGATTACCCGCGAGCAGGTTCGTCAGATCGCAGAGCAGAAGCGCGCCGATCTGAACTCGAACGACCTGGACGCTGCAGAGAAGATCATCGCGGGCACCGCCCGTTCGATGGGCATTACGGTCGAATAGGCGAGAGGCGAAAAAGATTATGGCTCAGAAATCAAAGGCATACCGCGCCGCCGCCGAGAAGATCGAGGCTGGCAAGTTCTACACCCCGAGCGAAGCTGTCGCTCTCGCGAAGGAGACGGGCTCAGCGAAGTTCGACTCCACCGTCGAGGTCGCTCTCAAGCTCGGCGTTGACCCCCGCAAGGCGGACCAGATGGTTCGCGGCACGGTCAGCCTCCCCCACGGCACTGGCAAGACCGCCCGCGTCATCGTCTTCGCAGTCGGCGCAGCTGCTGAGGCAGCTATCGCTGCAGGCGCTGACGAGGTCGGCGGCGACGAGCTCATCGAGAAGGTGGCCGCTGGCTACACCGCTTTCGATTCGGCTGTCGCTACCCCCGACATGATGGGCAAGGTCGGTCGCCTCGGTAAGGTACTTGGTCCCCGTGGCCTCATGCCGAACCCGAAGACCGGCACCGTTACCCCGAACGCGGCTCAGGCCGTGATCGACATCAAGGGTGGCAAGATCGAGTTCCGCGTCGACAAGCACGCCAACGTTCACTTCATCGTGGGCAAGGCGTCGTTCTCGCAGGAGCAGCTCAACGACAACATCACGGCCGCCCTCGACGAGGTCATCCGTTTGAAGCCGTCGTCCTCGAAGGGCAAGTACGTCCTCAAGGGTGCAGTTTCGACCACGTTCGGCCCGGGCATCCCGCTCGAGGTGAACAGCTTCTAGTCGCTTCTCGACTGGAAAACGACCCCCGCTCGCCACGTGCGATCGGGGGTCGTTTGTTTTCAGTTCGAGCATTGCCACGCATGCTCGTAGGATAAAGGACAGTGCGGTCGCCCGCCCGACAGGGGCGGTCGAGCGAACCCGGGGGCGACGGGACACTGAGCAAAGGTGGATGCATGTACGCAGATGAGAGCAGCATGACGATATTTCTGGTGCTGTGGGGTGTCTGGGCCATAGTCGGCCTTGGCCTCTACCTCTGGTATCTCGCTGCGCTCTCGTCGCTCTTTCCTCGCATCGGCCTCCCCGGTGGCGAGGGCTGGATCCCGGTTTGGAACGAGTCTCGGATCCTGCAGCGGGGCGGCTTCTCGCCCTGGTTCGTGTTGCTCATGTTCGTGCCCGGCGTCTCGATCGTTTTCGTCGTATTGCGGGCGTTGGCGATCCATCGGATCCACACCGAGTTCGGCAAGGGCGCGGGCCTCACCGTGCTCGCTGTGCTCATCCCGCCACTCTGGGCGACCATGCTCGGCGGACAGCTGCGCGCCGAGGGCTATGGCGCCCCCGCCTACGCGCAGGCCGCGGCCCCTGCCGCCCCCGCCGCAGTACCCGGCGGGTACCTTCCACCGCAGCCCCCCGCCTCGTCGCTGCCAGTCGAGCCGTCCCCTTGGGCCGCCCCTCCGGCGGTTCCGATGCGTGACGAGGCGCCAGCGTATGGTGCTCCCGCTCAGTACTCAGCTCCGGTCCAGCCGGACCCGGGCTACCCCGCCGCGCCCGCTCCCGCGTACGAGGCTCCGACCTATCAGCACCCCGCGGCCGTGACGCCGGAGCATCAGCCGCTCCCAGACTCGCCCGCGTTTGAGACGCTCGGCTTTGATTCCCTGATGGCGCAGGCCGCGCAGTCGGCCGGTGCCCCGCCAGCGGCTCCCGAGCAGGCGCCTGGCCCCCCGGCGTTCTCTGACCCCGCGCCCGACGCCCAGTGGGGCTTCGGGCGTGAGACCGAGGAGGCGTACCAGCAGCTGTCGACCCAGGAGATCCAGCCGCTGTCCCTGCCCTTCTCCGCGGAGGCTCAGCCGGTCGAGCCGTTCACCTGGCCCGGCACCGTCGCCGACATGCCCCCGGCCCCGCGGTCGGCCGAGCCGTTCGCGGTGCCCGAGAGCGCCTGGGCTGCCCCGACTCCCGTGGCCGATCCCGCGCCGACGTCCGCTCCCGAACCCGTGCAGGATCCTGCCGCCGCGCCAGTCTCGCCCGCCACCCCGGTGGAGCTTCCCGAGGCAGGCGTGCCCGTCGCGAGCGCCCCGCCCGCTGCCGCCCCTGCCGCTCAGGCCGAGGCCGGTCTCGAGGAGGAACTCGACCACACCGTCTTTGTGAGTCGCGCGCCGCGTGAGCGCTGGGTGCTCGAGCTGCCCGACGGATCCCTGCTGCCGTTGCCGAGCAACGACGTCATCGTGGGGCGCCGCCCGAGCTCGGCCGGCGAGTCGAGCGTGCTCGTCATTCCAGACTCGACGCGCACCCTGTCGAAGTCGCACGTCCGGCTGCACGTGATTGACGGCGCTTGGGTCGTGACTGACCTCGGCTCGACGAACGGACTCGCCGTGATCGACGAGACCGGAGAAGAGCTGGTCGTCGCCTCGGGAGTCTCCGAGCCCGCCACCGAAGAGATGATGTTCGGCACGCTTCGCGTTCGCCTGCGCCTCGTGGCGCTTGACGGATAAGGCGAAGGACCGGAGCGAGTTGACCCGCATGGACTGCACTACGAGCACCGCTTTTAGCGTGCCGCGCGCCCAGACCCGGTCGGGGCGCGCGCATGGCTGACCGTCAGGAGAACCGTCGCCCGGTCATCCCCGGCTTCAGCTACGTCCGGCCCCTCGGCTCGGGGGGCTTCGCCCAGGTGTACCTGTACGAGCAGGACATGCCGCGCCGCGTCGTCGCCGTCAAGGTGCTCGACGGCATGGCCCACGCCGACGCCTCGCTCACCTCGCTGCGCGAGGTGTTTGAGGCCGAGGCGGACGTGATGGCGCGACTCAGCAGCCACCCGTCGATCGTTTCGATCTTCCAGGCGAGTATCTCCCTCGACGGGCTTCCGTACCTGGCGATGGAATATTGCCCCGAATCGATGGGGGCCCGCACGAAGGGCCGCCCGGCGCCGTTGCGCGACGTGCTCGACGCGGGGGTACGCATGGCTGGCGCGCTCGAGACCGCCCACCGGGCCGGCGTGCTGCACCGAGACATCAAGCCCTCGAACGTGCTCGTGACGACGCTCGACCGCCCGGTACTCGCCGACTTCGGCATCGCCCAGGTCGCGGGCGAGCAAATCGGCGGCTCTGAGCAGCTCGCCATGTCGATCCCGTGGTCGGCGCCCGAGGTCGTGCAGATGACCAGCGGCGGCAGCGTCGCGAGTGAAGTGTGGTCGCTGGGCGCGACTCTGTACTCCTTCGCCGCGGGCCGTTCGCCGTTCGAACTTCCCGAGCGCGCGCAGAACACCCGAGCCAAGCTTTCCGACCGCATCTCGAAGGCCGTGTACCCGTCGATCCCCGGCGCGCAGGGGTACGCGCCGCTCGACGAGGTGCTGTCGGGCGCCCTGCGCAAGAACCCTGACGAACGCTTCGCGTCGATGGCTCAGTTTGGCGAGGCGCTCCAGGGGCTGCAGCGGAGCTATGGCTTTGATGTGACCCCCCTGGAGGTCGTCGCTGAAGCGTGGCTCCCGCGCGCAAGCGCGGTGCCCGCCGGGGTGCGCGGCCCCGTGGTGAGCACCGTCGCGGGCCGCATGACGCGCGCCGAGGCGCGCGCCGAGTTGCAGGCGCAGCGTCGCGGCACTGACGCGGACGGACTGATGCTCGACCGACAGACCTCGCCGATGCGTGCCGGCATGATCGGCGCGGGCATCGCGCTCGCCGGCGTCGTCGGCATCGGCGTGCTCGTGTGGGCCCTGGTCGGAGGTGCGGGATGAAGCCGGGAAAGAACCGTGCCGCCCGCTTCGCGCTCGGGAAGACCGCCCGCACCTGGATTGCGGGTGGGATCGCCCTGGCGCTCGTCTCCACCATCGCGGTGATCGCGAGCGGGTACGACGCCCGCGAAGCCCCCCGCGCCGAGCCCGGTGTGTGGGTGTCCCGCGATGCCGGGCAGTACGCGCGGGTGAACACCGACACGGGTGAGCTCGACATCGTGCGCAAGGTACTCGAGCCGAGCGGCCTGGTGCAGGCCGGCGGCCGCGGCGTGCTTTTCTCGCACGGCAACGGGCGGGCATGGCCGATCGATCCTGCCAACCCCATTGATTTTGGCGACGATGCCCCGGCGGGCGACGCTGCGACAGACGAGGCCGCGGGGGTCGACGAGGCCACCCCGGCCTCGAACACCGAAGAGGCAGGATCCCTTGCGGTGCGCATGCCGGAGGGCACCCGTGACGTGTTCGCGGCTGGCCGGTTCGTCGCGGTGCGCACTGAAGCAGGCAAGGTCTTTGTCGGCGAGCTCGCGGCCGCCGAGGACGCCGCCGCGGGCGAGAGCATTGGCGACGGCTCCGTCTCCCAGGCGCAGGTGGCCGACCTCGAGAGCCGCCTGACGGCGCTCACACAGGTGGACCCGCTCGCGGACGTCAAGGCTGATGAGGCCGCCGAGAGCGAGGCGCCGGGTGAGGAAGCCGTGGGGTACCTCGCGAACGCCATCGCAATCGCGGACGACGGCGAGCTCGTCATGTACTCCGCCGCCGAGGGCTCAATGCGACGCTTCAACGCGGCAACCGGCGAGTTCGTGGGCGGCGCGAAGGCGCTCCCGAACACGGCGAAGAGCGCCGAGGCGCCGCAGCTTGCGCTCACCCCGGGCGGCTGGGCGATGCTCGACGCCGAGCGCGGTCGACTCTGGCGCGAGGGTGAGTCAGAGCTCACCCTTGAGTTCGAGGGCGTGGCCAAGCTGCAAGAGAGCAGCGACGATCGTGCGGGGCGCGCAAAATCGGTAGTCATCGCCGACGCCGCGGGTCTCTGGGAGGTGCGCGAGAGCGGTGCACCACGACGCATTACCGATGCCGAGGGCACGCCGGCGCAGCCGATCGAGGTGGACGGCGAGATGTACGCCGCCTGGCTCGGCCAGAGCGGCGGCACCCTGTGGCGGGGCGAAGACACCGTCGCGCTGCAGTTCGATGATTCGATGCGGAACTCGGGCGAGCTTGATCCGGTGATCCGTTCAAACGGTGAGCGCGCGGTGCTCACCGAGGTGCAGACGGGCATGCTGTGGACGCTGCCCGACGGCGCAATGATCCCGCTTTCGCAGTGGAGCATCTCGGACCCGCCCAAGGAAGACCGCGGCACCGTAGTGGTGAACGAGGTCACCGAGCAGATCGCGCCGACGGCGATGGACGACGCGTTCGGCGTTCGCGCCGGGGAACCGGCTCCGCTCTCGATCCTCCTCAACGACTTCGATGCGAACAAGCGCGACGTCCTCACCGTGGTCCCCGAGTCCCTGGGCGAGACTCCGCTTCCCGAGGCATTCGGCGCCCTGCAGCTGTTGCCCGGCGGGCAACAGCTCGTGGTGCAGCCGGCCGAGGGCGCAAGCGGGACGGCGACGTTCCGCTACCGCGTGACGGACGGCACCCTGACTTCTGAACCGGCCACGGTGACGCTTACGGTCGTGGGCGACGAGACCAACACCGGCCCCGAATGGTGCCCGGTCGAGGGCTGCCAGCGCGAGTGGCGCGTGCCCGCCATCGCCCCGGGCGGCACGCTGGTGTACCCCGTACTCGACGACTGGGTCGACCTCGAGGGTGACGTCATGATGCTCGCCTCTGTCGAGGTCGTGCGGTCGGAGGATCCGGTGCGCGCCATCGTGACCTCCGACGGGCGCCTCGCCGTGCGTCACACCGACGCGAACGCCGGCGCTGCCGAGGTGCCGCTGCGCATCACGGTGCGCGACGGCCGCGGCGAGGAGCGCCAGCGCGAGCTGCAGCTCTCGATTCAAGCCGACGCGACCGCCGAATTCGCCTCGACCGCCGCGAATGTGAAGGTCGGCGAGTCGGTTGTGCTCAACCCGATGCTGCGCCTGGCCGGCGGCTCGGGCTCGTTCGCGCTGGTCGACGCCACAGTGCAGAGCGGCAGCGACCAACTGCGCGTGACCCCGCAGACGGGATCCGGCACGGTCGAGCTCGAGGCGAGCGCCCCGGGCACCACCACGGTCTCACTCGCGCTGAAAGACACCATGACGGGCAGCGAGATTACGGGACTGCTGCGTGTGACCGCGACCCCTGCGAACGAGTCGCTGGCGCTGCCGCCGCTACGCGCCTTCGTCCGGCCGCTCTCGGACTCGACGGTCGAGGTGCTCGACGCGATTCCCGGGGCCGGTACCCGCGCGCTCAGCGTCACAAACGCCACGGTCGTCGATGGCGAGCTCCGCGCCGATGTGATCGAGCACTCGCGCGTGCGCGTCGCCGGCAACACTGCTGACGGCGGCCCGGGCCGGATCGGTGCCGTCGATGTGACGGTCGCCGAGGGCAGCTCCGTCGGCCAGGGCCGGCTCACGGTGTTCCAGGTGCCCGAGTCGGGCACGTCAGGCGCCATCGCGGTCGCCGATGCCGCGACCGTGCGCGCCGGATCGATCGTCGATATCCGCGTGCTCGATAACGACGTCTCGGCCCCTGGGGAGCGGCTGCTGCTGCACCCCGAAGTGAGCGGATCGGGCACCAAGGGTGAGCTCGCGTTCGCCTCCGGCAGCGTACTGCGCTACCTTGCACCGCAGGCTCCGGGCACCTATCGCCTGGGATACACGACCTACGGTGCGAGCTCGCCCGAGGCGAGCGACGTGGGCGCGGTGCTCGTCACCGTGCTGCCCAAGGGCTCGAACCGCGACCCACAGCCGCGCGTGCTGACGGCGCGAGTCGCGCCGGGCGAGCAGACCGAGGTGCGCGTGCCGCTCTCGGGCGTCGACCCCGACGGCGACCGGATCCGGCTCTCAGGGGTGGCGAGCCCGGAGGACGCACAACTCACGACCAGCTTGGCGCCGCAGGGTGCCGCGATCACCGTCGCGGCCTCGGTGGCGGCCAGCCCCGGCCTGCACGAGATCGAGTACACCGTGCGCGATGACGCCGGAGCCAAGGGTATGGGCAAGCTCCGCGTGATCGTCACGGACGCCTCCGCCGGCGCGGGTGCGCCCATCGCGGCCACCGACTACGTGCGCCTCGTCCCGGGCACGACCGATCCTGCCATCGTGCTGCCGCTCGAGAACGACATCGATCCTGCCCTCGGCAAGCTCAGCATCGTCTCGGTCGAACCGAACGTTGCGGGTGGCAAAGACAGCCCCGAGTACCAGCGCGTCGCCGAGCGCATCGACCTCTCGCAGATGAAGCAGGGTCGCGTCGCTCTGACCTCAGACGACACCCTGGGAACCGTCTCGTACCGCTACGTTGTCCGTTCGAGCGTGACCAAGAGCACGGCAGACGGCCTGATCGTGGTGCAGACCTCTGAGCGCGTGGGGGCCCAGGCGCCGACCGTGAGCGACACCGTGCTGAACGTGCGCGACCGGGGCCTGCTCTCGTCCACGGGTGTCGACGTGATCTCCGACAAGGTTCGCTGGTCGACCGGTGACGCATCGACGCTCACGCTCGCGCTCTGGGGCGCGAGCGCCGACAAATACCGAGTCGAGGGCGACCGCATCGTCGGGGAGTACAACCCCAAGGGCGACCTCGTGGTGTTTCGACTGAGCGGCACCGATGCCACCGGCAGCGAGGTGTCGACCTACGGGTTCCTCATCGTGCCGCCGCTTGACGAGCTTCGGCTCACGCTCAAACAGGGACTCAAACCGCTCAGTGTCGACGAGGACAAGACGGTCGACGCGCGCCTGAGCGAGCTCGTCGACCTCGGACCGGGCGACCGGGCAGAGTTCCGCCAGGGGAACTTCTCGGTCGGCAGAGCGCAGGCGACGTGTGCGGCGAACTCGGCTGAGGCGCTCAAGTACTCGGCGGGCAAAGAAGCGCCGTGGAGCGATACCTGCCTCATTGACGTGCGGCTGGTGGGCCAGGATTCGTGGACCTCGCTTCCCGTCCCCGTACTCATCGTTCCGAAGGCGCCAGCTGTGCAGCTCAACCAGCTGAGTCGCACGGTCGCGCCCGGCGAAACCGCGACGATCGAGCTCGCCGACATGGTGGACTGGCAGGGCGGCCGCGCGGGCGACCTCTCGAAGCTGCGGTTTGAGGTGAGCGGCGGCGGATCGCTGTTCGCCATCAAGCCCGGCGGGGCCAGCGTGACGGTCGATGCCCGCGCCGATGCGGTTCCCGGCAGCCAGGAGATTCTGTCGATCGCTGTGAGCGGGGCGGGCGAGTCTCGTGCGCCGCTGACGCTGCGCGTCGGCGAGGCGCCTCGAGATGTCCCGCGCGGCGGTACGGTCGCGCTTCGCTGCACCGTGGGAGGCAGCTGCAGCACTACGGTCGTCGGCGTTGGCGGCGAGCACGACCCGTTTGCGGGCAAGGCGGGCGGTGGCCTGAAGCTCGAGTCGGTGCGCGGCGACAGCTGCCAGGTTGGCTCGTTCTCCCGCGTGGGCGACAGCGGCGTCGCGGTGAGCTGGCCGGGCGGCCGCATCACCGGCGGCACCTGCACCGTCAGCTTCACCGTGCGCGATGCGCAGGGCCGCACGGGCGAGGGCTCGATCGAGTTCGACGCGCAGGGCCTGCCCGAGGCGCCGGCGAGCATCTCGCAGTCCTCGTTCAGCGAGAACAGCGCCACCTTCGATGTCTCGCTGGGCGGCCAGCAGGCGCACCCGGCAGTGACCGGGGTGACCCTTTCAGGCGCAGGCTCAACGAGTTGCGAGCCGGTGGGTCCCGCGATGTACAAGTGCGTCGCCACGGGGCTCGAGAACGGATCAAAGGCCAGCTTCTCGGCTCGCGCAGTGAACGCCGTTGGCCAGTCAGCGCCATCGACCGCGGTCACGGCATGGGCGTACCGCCCGCCGAAGGCGCCGACGGTGACGGCTGTGCCGCTGGAGAACCCGGACAACACGGACCAGGGTCGCGGTGGCATCACGGTCACCGTGGCCGCGGGCTCGTCAGACACCAGCGCGTACAAGCTCACGATCGGTGGGACCGAGGTGGCGGCCCCAGGCGGCGCGGACTTCACCCAGGAATACGCAGGTCTACCGGTTGGCCAACTGACCGTTGCCGCGATCCCCATCACGAGCCTTGAGGTGCCCAATATCGGCGGCGGGGGTTCGCCGACCGGAAACCCGGGCACGGCGACGGTCCAGGTATTTGGGGCGCCCCTGCTCACAGGCGCGACCCTCGTCAGTGTGCCGCCCACCAGCGGGCTCGCTGCGGCAGTGGGCGGGTCGAATCGTCCCGGTGAGAACCGGGTCTTGACCTACGGCATCGCACGTGGGGCGTTCGGGAACCCGAGCTGTGACAGCAGCAACCCGCAGTTCGACAGCCTGCAGGCACGATGGAGATACAGCGCGAAGGTGTGCATCGCGAGCCAGTACGGCAAGAGTGAGGCGGTATCGCCGAAGGTGCGCATCGGCGGTGATCTTGGCGCCCCGACGGTGAACTACACGATCTCTCAAGGGGCGACCTCGGATGGTGGGAACGGCTTCGTGTACCAGCAAGTTGGCGATCCGACGGTGTCCGGGCAGGTGACCGGCTTCGCGCTCGTCTACAGCAACTCGGGGAGCGACGTACTCAACGTCTCCGGCCAGGAGGACCTCGCCGAGATTCGCGTCAAGCAGTGTGCCGAGGACGATTGCTCAAGCGAGTCCGTGGTGACCTGGAACAACGCCCCGCGCATCGTCACGGTCAAGCCCAACGGTGTGTGCGTCACCCCGGACATGACGGGAAACCAGTTGCGCGCGGTTCTCGCCGTTGGCGGAGCCACGATCGACAACGCAAATGTCTCGATCGCTGCCCCGCCGGCAGCCGGGGCCACGACGGTCAGCCTGACCGTGGGCTGGTCAGGTCCGTTCGCAGCGCTCACCCCTGTGACGCTGAACTCCTGCTACACGCCGCCGGTCGCACCTCCCGTCACGCCACCCACCACCCCCTAAGCCCCGGCCCGCCCGCCCCATGACTTACCGACACTCAGCAGAGGACTCACGCGAATGAATGTTCAGAACACGCAGGCACCGCAGGCGGCGGCCCCCGCCCGTCCCGAGGCGCTCTCGCCCGACCAGGCGCAGTGGGTCGCGCAGGTCTTCGGCGCGACGGCGACCGCGATGGAGCAGGCCATCCACGGCAAGCGCCGCGTGCTCGAGCTCGTGCTCGCGAGCGTGCTCGCCGGCGGCCACGTGCTGCTCGAGGACGTGCCGGGCACCGGGAAGACGGCGCTCGCCCGCGCCCTCGCGCAGGTGGTGCAGGGCACCTCGTCGCGCATCCAGTTCACCCCCGACCTGCTGCCGGGTGACGTCACGGGCATCTCGATCTTCGACCAGAAGGCGGGCGCCTTCGAGTTCCACGCCGGCCCGATCTTCGCAAACGTCGTGCTTGCCGACGAGATCAACCGCGCGAGCCCGAAGACCCAGTCGGCGCTGCTCGAGGTCATGGAGGAGGGCCAGGTCACGGTCGACGGAGAGACCCACCTCGTGGGCTCGCCATTCCTCGTCATCGCGACACAGAACCCGATCGAACAGGCCGGCACCTACCGCCTGCCCGAGGCACAGCTCGACCGCTTCATGATCAAGACCTCCATCGGCTACCCCGACGAGGCCGCGATGATCCGGATCCTGCAGGGCGACCGCACGAGCCGCGTGCCGCTGCAGCCCGTCGTGACCACAAACATGATCACGCAGGCGCAGGACTTCGTCCGCAACGTCCACGTCAGCCCGCTCGTCGCCGACTACGCCGTGCGCCTGGTCGAGGCGACCCGCCGCGCGAGCGAGGTGCGCCTCGGCGCCAGCGTCCGTGGCACCCTCGCCCTCGTGCGCCTGGCCTCGGCCTGGGCCGCGGGCAACGGCCGCCACTACGTCACCCCCGACGACATCCGCGACCTCGCGCTTCCCGTGCTCGCTCACCGCCTCGTGCTCGAGCCCGAGGCGGAGTTCGACGGCGTCACGGCGACGCAGATCGTCGGCCAGATCCTGCTCGACGTCGCGATGCCGCAGGAGAACGGCGCGGCGTGAACATCGACACGTCCCGTGCCCCGATCTCGCAGACGGGCACCCGCAGTCGCACGTTCGGCACGACGTGGCTGAACGACACTGAGCGTACCCGCGCTCGGTCTCGCGGGCGACGGCTCAAGCGCTGGTGGCGCCGCAATCGCCGCCAGTTCAAGCGGACGTGGCGCCGGACCACGCAGACGATCACGCCGGTCGGCTGGTTCGTGTTCGCGGCGACGCTGCTCTCGGCGATCCTGGGCGGAACCCTCGGGTGGGTCGAGGCCTGGTTCGTCGCCATCGTCGGCGCTGTGCTGTTCATCATCGGACTCCCCTTCCTCATCGGCAGCCGGGCATATCTGATCAGGATCGCGCTCGACCGGCAACGAGTGGTGGCTGGCGGCGAGGTGCACCTCGGCATCGACGTCGAGAACGCGTCCGCGCGGCCGACGCTGCCGGCGACCGCCGAGCTTCCGGTGGGCGAGGCGCTGCGCGAGGTCCCGATTCCCTTCATTGGCCCGCACGGCAGGATTGCCGTGCCCGTCGCCATCCCCGCCCAGCACCGCGGCGTGATCGAGGTCGGCCCGGTGACGCTGTCGCGCCGCGATCCGCTCGGACTGCTGCGCCGCGAGGTGACCTGGCGCGACAAGCATCGCGTGCACGTGCACCCCCAGACCGTCTTCCTGCCGCCGGGCTCTGCGGGCCTCGTGCGCGACCTCGACGGCGCCGCGAGTCGCCGCCTGACCGACTCGGATCTGTCGTTTCACGCCGTCCGCGACTACGTGCACGGCGACGCGATGCGCCATGTGCACTGGCGCTCGACCGCGAAGACGGGCGCGCTCATGGTGCGCCAGTACGAGGAGTCGCAGACCGCGCGCTCCGCGATCCTGTTCGACGCGAATCGCGCCGAGTACGTCAGCGACGAGGAGTTCGAGCTGGGCGTCAGCGTCGCGGCTTCCCTCGCGCTGCAGGCCGTCCGCGAGGGCCGCGAGCGCTTCGTCGCCTCGCAGTGGGCCCCCGGGCGCATGCGGCCCAGCATCGACGGGCTCGAAGAGCTTCCCTCGCAGACGCCGACCCAGGTGCTCGACGCCTGGGCCGAGCTCGAGGCTGCCGAAGAGGCGCGCTCCATCGAATGGCTCTCGCGCGGCCTCGCTGAGTCGCGCCGGCCGCTCTCCGTCGTCATGATCGTGACGGGCTCGGTCCCGGATCCGACCCGGCTTCGCCGCGCCGCGGTGTCGTTCACGGCGGACGTGACCGTCATCGTGATCCGCTGCGACCTGCTCGCCGACCCCGGGGCGAACCTGTTTGACGTGTGCACCCTCCTCACCGTGGGCGCGATCGGCGACCTGCCACAGATGATGCTGCGGAGTGGCAAGTCATGAGCCGGGCGACCGAACGAAACACTCGCCGTCGCCCCGCGTCGGCGCCGAAGCCGAGCGCGCTGGTCGGCGCGCTGCTGCTCGCTGTCGCCGCCATTATTCTGGGCGGCCTCGCAGCTGACCCGATCTATCAAAGCGAACGCCTCTGGCTCGTGCTCGGGGTCGCGGGCGCGGTCACCTTCGCGATCGTCGTCGCCGGCGCGCGCTGGCGCTGGGGTTCCCTGACGATCGCCGCGATCCTGCTGGCGTTCGTGCTCTTGGTCGTGCCGCTGGCTGTGCCCGATTCGCTCGGCGCGGGCCTCGGCGGCCTGGTGCGCGGGCTCGGCGACGGCCTCGCCGCGGTTGCGCTCGGCTGGAAGCAGTTGCTCACGCTGACGCTCCCCGTCGGCTCGTATCAGACGGTGCTCGTGCCGGCCCTCGTCACGATCATGGCGTCGGTGGGCGCGAGCACGGCGCTCGCGCTGCGTGGGGGACGCCTGGCGCCCCTGGCCGCGCTGCCGCTGCTGCTGCCCGTTTTGTTCGGCACCATCTTCGGTTCTTCCTCGGTCAGCTCTCCCGTCAGGATCGGCGCGGTGACCGTCGTGGCCCCGCGCGAGCTCGCGCTGTGGCTCTGCGCGTTCGCGCTCGGGGCGGCCTGGGTGGCCTGGGCTGCCGGAGCGAAGCGTCGTGCCGCGCTGCGCTTGGGACGCGACCCCTCGGCCCCCGCCGGCTCCGCCCGCCGCGGCGTGGTCGTGCGCGCCGGGCTCGCGAGCGCTACCGTGGCCGTGGCGCTCGTGGGCGGCCTCGCAGTCGCTCCCGCCATCGGCGGTGACGCACGCACCGTGCCCCGAGACCGCATCGACCCCGAGCTTGTCGTGCGCGAGCAGACGAGCCCGCTGGCCTCGTACCGTTCGTGGAAGCGGGACGCGGCGTTTGACGCCCCGACGATCGCGGTCGAAAGCGACGGGAAGCTGCCGCACCGCCTGCGCTTCGCGGTGCTCGACACTTACGACGGCGTCGATTTCTCGGTCGGCGCCGGCGCGAGCGGTCGCTTCACCCGCTTCCCGAGCGGCGAGCGTTTGGCCGAGTCGAGCCGCGTGCGCGTCTCGGTCGAAGCCGGGTATCGCGGCATCTGGGTGCCGCTCGCGAGCCCGATCGGCGGCCCTCCAGCCTTCGCCGGGCAGCGTTCGGGCGAGCTCGCAGAGAGCTTCTACCTGAACCGCGAGACCGGTGGCGCGGTCGCCGTGCCGACCGCGGCCGGCCTGCGCGAGGGCGACGGCTATGCCGCCCACATGAACCTGGCCACCGACGCGAAGCTCTCTGACGACCCCGCGAGTGACGAGCCGTTGGTCGATCTCGAGACCATGCCCGAGCTGGCGCGCTGGCTCGAGATGCAGCAGTTGCCGGCGAATGGTGAGGGAGTGCAGACCGCCATCGAGCGCCTGCGCGAGCGCGGCTACCTCAGCCATTCCCTCACCGACGGCGAGGGCGAACGCGACTGGATCACCGCGCTCTCGGACGAGTACGGCACGCGGTTCGTGACGAGCCCGGGCGGGCACTCGATCGCCCGCCTCGAGATCCTGTTTGCGCAGCTCAGCGATCAACAGCGCGCGGCGGGCGAGCAAGCGACCGAGAGCATGCTCGTTGCGGGCATCGGCGACGACGAGCAGTTCGCGGCCGCGGCCGCCCTGGTTGCGCGCGCGATGGGCTTCGACTCGCAGGTCGTGCTCGGCATGCGCCTCGGCGGCGACACCGACGGGGTGCCCGGCATCCCCGCCTGCGCGGCCGAGTGCACGGGCCAGAACATGTCGGCCTGGGTCGAGGTGAGCGGCGCCGACGGCGTGTGGGCTCCGCTCGACGTGACCCCGCAGGTCGCAACCCCGCCGACCACACTTGAAGAGGGCGAGCAGCTTCCCGAGTACCCGACGACGCCCGAAACGCGCGACGCGTCTGAGAGCGACCCGCCGGTGGGCATGAGCGAGTCGGACAGCGCCGAGAGCGACGACAACCCGGAGAACTCATTGAGCGCGCTCTGGCCGGTGCTGCGCGTGATCGGACTGAGCCTCGGCGCGCTGGCGCTGCTCGCGCTGCTGCTGTTGTTCATCCCGTTCGTCAAGCGGCTGCGCATCAAGCGCCGCCGCGAGGCTGTTGTCCCCGAGGTCTGGGCGCTGGGCGCCTGGGACGAACTCCTCGACTCCTACGCCGACGCCGGGGTGCCGGTGCCCCGCGGGGGCAGCCGGCGCGACATCGCCGAGCAGCTCGCCATCCCCGGGGGCGAGTGGATCGCCTGGAACGTCGACCGCGCAGTGTTCTCGCGCGAGAGCATTCGGACGGAAGACGCCGAGCAGCTCTGGCAGGTCGTCGACGCGCGCATCGGCGAGCGTCGGGCCGAGATGAGCGCGTGGGCGCGGTTCCGGGCGGCGCACTCGCTCGCGTCGTTCGGCTTGCCGACGGTCGCTGAGCTGCGACGCTCGTGGACGAAGTGGCGCGGAGATTCCGCGGCACGGCAAAGCGGCACCGCTGCAAGAGGAGAATCGTGATGCACCGGCTCGAACTGAGCTCGGCCATGCGCACTGACGCTGGTCAGAAGCGTGCCGTGAACGAGGACTCGGCGCTCGCGGCATCGCCCTGCTTCCTGGTCGCCGACGGTATGGGCGGCCACGAGGCCGGCGACCTCGCTAGCCAGGCCGCGATCGGGGCGTTCGCCGCCGCGATCCCTGCCGGGGCGCGGCCTAGCATCCGCGACGTGGCCGAGGCGCTGGACGCCGCCCGCAGCGCAGTTTCCCGCGTGGCCTCCGGCCGCCTGCACGGCGCCGGGTGCACCCTCACCGGGGTGGTGCTCGTCGAGCACGACGATGCGCCGCACTGGCTGGTGCTCAACATCGGGGACTCGCGCGTCTATCTGCACCGGGGTTCGGAGCTGCACCAGCTCACCCAGGATCACTCGCTGCGCGAGGAGATCCTGCTCGGTGGCGGGGTCGTGCAGGGCGATCTGCCCGGCCGTAACGTGATCACCCGCGCCCTCGGCTCGGCAGACACGACCGCCGACACCTGGCTGTTGCCGGTCGAGACCGGCGCCCGCCTGCTGATCTGTTCGGACGGGCTCACGACCGAGCTGGCCGACGCCGAGCTGCGCGCGACGCTGACCATGGGCGGGCAGGCCGAGGCGGTGGCCGAGGAGCTCGTGCGGCGCGCGAACGAGGCGGGCGGCCGCGATAACATCACCGTCGTCGTGGTCGACACGATCTCGGGTGGCCGCGCTTGGCACGTCGGCTCGGACACCTCGTCGCGCAGCGTCTCGTTGATCGACGACACCTTGACCGTGACGATGCCGCAAAGGAGGCCCCGATGAGCGCCGAGAACGGGTCGCTCTTCCCAGAGCCGGGCGCCGATGCGGCCGAGGGCGCGGAAGCCGCCGAAGCCCTCGATGAAACCATCGTGGTCGCGCAGCCCGTGGCTGACGACACCGTGGTGATTGCGCAGCCGGCCCTCGACGAGACGATCGTGGTCGCGCTTCCCGCGGCTGTCGAGGACGAGACCATCGTGGTGGCGCAGCCCGTCGCACAGGATCTGCCCGATGCCGACGAGCAAGCCGCGATCGTGCAGGAATCCGCCGCCGATGCGCAGCCAGCCGCCGACGATGCCACGATCTTTGTGGCGAAGCCGGGTGCGGTGGCGCAGCCGGGTGCTGTTGAGCACCCCGCCGTCGAAGACGCCACCATCGTCGTGTCGAAGCCAGCGGTTGAGGACGCGACGATCGTCCGCCCGCGCCGCGCGCGCCGGGCCGAGCCCGCAGCGGAGCCCGTGTCGGAGCCCGCGCTCGTGCTTGTGCCCGAGCCCGAGCCAGCACCGTCACCCGAGCCCGCGGTGCCCCGGCTTCGTGCAGATCTCAAGCGACCCACCCCGCAGCCCGACCACGAGGCCACGATGATTTCGGTGCGCACGAGCAGCCGGGATCCTGCCCCGCCGGTCGAAGAACCCGATGCCGAGCTGTCGGACCGAGCGCTCGCGAAGCTGCTCTTCAAGCCGCCGCTCGACCCGCGCCGCCGGGTCAAGGAGTCGCCGTTCCCGCAGCTCGAGCACACGCTTCCCAAGCGCGGCGTGAGCCAGAGCATGCCGGTCGTCTATGGCGCGCGTTCCGAGGAGCTCGCGGCACAACCCGCAGGCAAGCTCGACCTCGAACAGCGCATCGGGGCGCCGCCCACGACGCTCGCGCCACCCCCCGTGCCGCGCGAGGGCTTGCCCTCGTCGGCGCAGCTCAACCGGAAGTTCCGGCTGCTGGCGCTGCTGGGCGGGGCCGGCGTTGTCGTTGTCGTGGCGACCGGCCTCTGGGGGATCGCGGCGCTCGCCTTCTGAGCCGCTACTCCGCTACCTCGGCAGCCACCTCGGCGCCTCGGCCCCTCCGCCACCTCGGCCGCTCCACCGCCTCTACCCCCTCAACCGAGGCGTCGCAATGTGCTGCTTCAACTCACGGGAAGCAGCATATTGCGACGTCTCGACGAAGGTTCTCGGCGGCGAGACGGGTCAGGCACGAGGTTGCCGGACCATCGAGGCCCAGGCCCCTACTCGCTGCGTCGGCGCCGCAACCCGGCCGCGAGCGCGAGCACCAGGACGATCCCGCCCAGCCCAACGGCAACGGCGGTGATCGCGTTCGACTCGCTCGCCTCGGCGGCGCCGGGCTGCACGCGCACGGGCTGCACCGAGATTGCCGAGTTCCCGTTGCCCGCAAAGGGGCTCAGCGGGCCGCGCGTGCTGCGGTCCGGGCGCAGATCGAGGGCAGCGGCCGGCCGAATGACGCCCCAGCCGATCTTGTCGTCCCGCTGGTCGGGGTTTGGCCGATCCGCCGAGGCCTGCAGCCGGTACGCCCAGCCCTCGGGACCCTCATCCGGGTACGCCTCGGCCAGCAGGGCCGCGGCGCCGGCGACGTAGCCGACGGCGAAGCTCGCCGCGGGCGCGTCGGCGGAATACACGCAGTCGCCCGCGCCGGTGGCCGTCGTCAGCACCTCCTGCGCGGGGGCGGCGACCTCGACGTGCTCGCCGTGAATCGAGTCCTGGGTCGGCAGTCCTTCAAGCGTCACCGCGGTCACCGAGAGCGCCTCGGGGTAGGCCGCGGGGTAGCGCGGGCTGTCCTCGGTGTTGGTCGTCGTGGCCCGGTTGCCCGCGCTCGCCACGACGAGCGCACCGCGCTCAGACGCATAGGCAGTGGCATCGCGCAGCGCCTGACTGTCGGCGTCGTCGCTCAACGCGACCGCGATGATCTTCGCCCCGAGATCGGCGCTGAGGCGGATCCCGTCTGCCATGCGCCCCGCCTCGGGCCCGAACCCGGCGTCCTTGCTCTGCTGGTCCTGGTCGCGCAAGACGCGAATTGAGATGATGTTCGCGTCGGGCGCGATTCCGGTCACGCCGGATCCGGGGGTCGGACGTGCCGCAATGATTCCGGCGATGGCGGTGCCGTGCCCCATCGGGTCGCCCAGGCCGTCGGGTCGCTCACCGTCGACGACGAGCGAGACGCTGCCGGGGGCGATGGCGTCGGCGAGCTGGGGGCGGGATGCATCCACGCCCGAATCGACAACCGCGACGGTGACGCCGGCGCCGGTAACCGGGAGCCTCCCCGGCACCGCATCGATGGCCTCAAGCACGGGTGGGGGGCCGGCGATGCGGGCCATGACACCCGGAGTGCACGCGTCGTCGGCGATGGCGGGAGCCGGCGAAAACGGCGACGTGGACGAAACCGGCAGCGGGGCCGCGACGAACGCGATGCCGGCCAGGGCCGCCCCGACGAACGTGAGCGCGAGCGTGGACCGCGACGTAAACGTGCGCGGCGACCCGAACGTTCCGCGGCCACTCCTCATTTCGCGGCCGTCGGCGAGGTGCCCGCCGCCTCGGGGGTCAGCTCGGGCCCGGCGGGCAGCAGGTGCAGCCAGCGGGCTGGCACGACGGCGACGTCGCCGCCGGTGTAGCCGAGCCGCTTCACCCCGGTGCCGACCGCGCCGGGAATTGCGTAGGAGGTGCCGGTCGAATCGATGAGCGTGAGCGTGCCCTTCGGGCCGCCGCGCACGAGGGCGCCCACGTTGTCGGGGAGGTGCACATTGACGCCGGTCTCGGCCGCCGCGGGGTCGACCGAAGCCTGTCCCGTGAAGGTCTGAGCCGCGAGCACCGTGCGCTGGTCCTTCTTGCTCCCGGCGAGGGTGGCACACGGCGACCCCGTCGCGGCCAGCGGGCTAAGGGTGTCGGTCGGCCAGTCGGTGCCGCCGGCGGGCTCCGTCGTCGGCAGATCGGCGATCTCGGAGGGGGTCAACTCGACGGGCACGCCCAGTCCGTCCGCGCCGTCGCCCAGCATGTAGAGGCGGTGTGCGAGGGGGTCGAGCGGGGCGAGCTCGCCCGAGGCGGTGAGCAGGTAGCGCTCGAGCTCGGGGCTGCCGGTCGGGTGAATGACGGTGCCGGCGGGCAGATCGACGCCAGCGACCTCGCCCGTGCCGCCGGTGATCGTCAAAGGTGCGAGGTCGGTACCGGTCGCGAACAGCGCGAGCCAGTCGCCGCGCACCTCGTGTGGCTGCACCGTGTCGAGGCCGACGGCGCGCAGGACGGCCGTCTCGCTGCCCTCAGGCACCGCGAAGCTCGTTCCGTCCGAGACGACGAAGGTCTCGCCGTCGCGCACGACGACGGTGCCGGCGCCGTCCGGCGCGGCGGTGCGGCGCTGCTCGCCGATCCAGAACTCGGTGGTCTCGGGGGCCGCGCAGGCCTGCCAGTGCGTGCCGTCCAGATCAGCCGCCTTGGGTAGCGTGTCGGGGCCGCCCAAGATGCCGATGGTGCCGCCGATAGGGATGCCACTGAGGGAGGACTGGTCGACGCTGACGACCTTGAACTCGCCGGCCGGAATGAGCATGCGCGCGCTCACCGTGTTGATGACGGGGTGCAGCTCCGCATTGACGCTCAGGTACCGGGCGCCGGTATCGCGCGCGACGATGAGGCGGTTGTTCTCCCACCCGCCGGGCAGGCCGGGCTTGAGCAGCCCGACGAAGACGCCGGCCAGGATCACCATGGCGGTGAGGGCAACGCCGCCGAAGACCGCGCGCATCGGCTTCGCGGGCTCGAGCTCCTTGCCGCCGGGGGCGCCGCCGGTGAACGCGGAGAGCAGCCGGTTGCGGCTAAAGCTCTGCGCCTCGATCAGGTCTTTCTTTGATGCCACGGGTTACGCGAGCCCTGCCGTGATGACGCTGAGCGGCAAGAGCAGCGCGAGCGCGATCACCTCGATCGTGTCGCCGAGGGTGCTCAGTCGCAGGCGCACGCGATCACTGAGCAGGGTGAGCCCGGTCACGACGCCGGTCGCTACGAGCAGGGCGGTGAGCAGGATCGGGGCCTCGTCTGGGTGTGACAGGATCGCCGCGAGGCCGCTGAGCGCCAGGATGGCGGTGCCGCCAGTGAGCAGCACGAGCACCGAAGCGCGCCGGGCCGACTGGCGTGACTGGAACATGAGCGTCGCGCCGGCGAGCGTCGTCAGGATCGTGCCCGTCCAGCTGGCCGAGGCGACGAGCGGCGTCGCGAGCAGGACGGCGAGGGCGAATGCGACGCGCAGTGCGACGAGCATGCGATGCCCGGCGTCGACGCGGGCGGTGACCTTCGCCGGGTCAACGGGCGGCGGCGGGTCAAACATCTCGAGGTCGCTCATGGGGGAAACGACCGTGATCCGGGTACTGCTGAGCGTCAGCCAGGGTAGCGCGCCCGCGGCGAGGCCGGCGACCGCAACCATGGTGGCGTACGGGCCGGCGGGGTCGATCTCGGTGAGGCCGACGATGCCGGCGGGTATGCCGATGGCGACGCCAAACGCGACGGGCAGGGTGAGGAGCTCGACCGGCTTCGTCGTCACGAGCATGGCGGCGCCGCCGACGAGAATGGCGCCGGCGCCCGCCGCAGCGAGCGGGAAGCCCCAGATCGAGTCAGCCGGCACCAGCAGGTACCCGCAGAGCGCGCCGAACGCGGCGGCCGCGAAGCCGAACGAGATTCCCGCGTCGTGGTGGCGAATGCGGCTGAGGGTCGCCGCGAGGGCGAGCAGCACCGCGGCGCCCGCGCCGGCAATGACGGCGGGCAGCAGGCTTCCGGGGGGCTGCATTCCGAGCAGGATCCCGCTGAGGGCCAGGAGCGTCAGGCTGATTGCGGTCGCCGTGCGGGCCGCATCTTCGGGGCGCCAGGCTCCGTGGTGCGCGGAGGTCGCGTCGATGACGGCCTCGACGACGTCGTCGTAGCGCTTGGGCACGGCGATGAGTCCGCCGCGGGCAAGCGTGAGGATCTCGCCCTGGTCGATCGACTGCACGATCGCGCCACGAGTGGGGTCGAGCTCTGCGCCGTCCGCGCGGGTGAGCTTGTACCCGCCGTGCAAGAGCGTCGGGTCGAGTACGCCGAGGCCGCGCGCGATGCCGGGCAATACCTCGACGAGCGGCAGCCGGCCGGGGATCGCGAGGTCAATGCGGCGTTCTGCATGGACGACCGAGATGCGCACAATGGCGTCGAGGTCGGGCGCGGAACTGGTCACAGTGTTCTCCCGTATGTATGGCTGCGCGGAGGGGTAAGACTCCCACCGATCCTAACGTGGCGCAAGAATTCTTGAGCGCGAGTACCGCCTGCGCTTGTCACAGACGTAGATGACTCGTAGGTTTAAGGGGTGAAAGGTTTTTACCCCCAAGGGTGAATTCTTGAACGTTCATTGATTTCGCGTGCTTTTCAGGGTACGCGCAAACTGAAGGAGGCCGAGTTGGCTGAAGTAATCTCCGCAGAAGAGGGTGCCCTACGCAAGGGGCAGCAGGCCGTCGCGGAAGCGAAGGCCGGCATCGATCAGCGCACCAAGAAGGTTCGCGGCGAGATCGAACAGCTGGGCGGCTTCTGGAAGGGCGCGGCGGCAGTCTCGTTCACGCAGCTCATGCAGCGTTGGGACGCCGAGACCGTCAACCTGAACAACGTGCTCATCGAGCTTGAGAACGCACTGCGCGGCACTGAGCAGGATCAGGCCGCCACCGAAGAGTCGCACCAGCAGGCCATCAGTGGCCTCGGCGCGATGATGGGCTCCTAGTAGTTTCCGTTCTTTAAGTATCGAACGAGTTAAGGATTTAGATATGCAGTCAATGTCAGTACAGACCGCACAGGTCAGCGCCCTCTCCGGCCAGATCCGCAGCGGCGCACAGGGTCTTCGCGCCGAGATTGAGCGCCTCGAGTCTGAGGTCGGCAAGCTTCGTGCAGCATGGAGTGGCGAGTCGCAGGCGGCCTACGACACCGCGCAGCGCAAGTGGACGAAGTCGCTGACCGAGATGCAGATGCTCCTTGAGCGCATCGCCGGCAGCACCGAGGAAATCTCGCAGCAGTACAACCAGAGCGACTCGCGCAATGCGGGCCGCTTCTCGGCGTAAGTTTCACCGATGAAGGGCCCTCGGGATGCTCCCGTGGGCCCTTTTGGCGTCTCTGCGACAGCGATCTGCACGGGAGACCGGCGCGAACCACAGTCGGTAAGCTGAGACAGTGAACTCCGCCGCGACCCAGCTTCGGCGCATCGCGCTGCGCGCAGCCGGTAAACAGCACGACCTCGTCGTCCCGCGGGGCGACGCCCTCGCGCACGTGCTCGCGACCGCAGGCGTTCACCTCGGACCGCACGATCAGGTGCTCGGTCCAGACGGAACTGTGATCGATCCCGCGACCACCGCAGCCGTGCTGCGCGAGGGTGGCCTGTATTCGGTCACGCACTCCGCCCACGTCGCTGATCGTGCGCGTAGTCGCGCTGACCAGGCAGGAAGCGTGCGCACGCTGCCCTGGGTGCTCGTCGCGTGCGCGCTCGCCGCTGCCCTCGTCGCCGTTGCCGCGGGCGACGCGGCTTCGCGCTGGGTCGCCGCTGGCGTCATCGCGCTGGCCGCTGTGCTCACTACCCTTGCCTGGGCGCAGCAGGCGGCAAAGAACAACAACTTCCTCACCCTCGCGACGCCCCTGGCGCTCGGCGTGCTGGCCGGCGTGCTGAGCGTGCCCGCGGGCGTCGACGACGCGGCTTCGTTTGCGATCGCGATTGGTGCGGCCGGTGCGGCCACGCTCGCGGCCCTGCTCGCGGTCGCGACGAAGCACTCGCGCATTCGCGCCGGGGCGTCCGCAGTCGTCGTGATCGCGATGCTGGTGGCGGCGCTCGCGCTCGCGAGCCCCTCGCTGCGGTGGAGCCCGGCCCAGCTGGCCGTCGTGCTCGCCGCGGCCTCGGTGCTCGCGCTGCGCGCGCTGCCGAGCCTGCTGGTCAACGTCGATGAGGGCTACTTCATCGACTACGGCAAATTCATGGTGCTGCGTTGGACGGTAAGGGGGCGCGTGCCCGAGTACATCCCGTTGGTCGAGGCGGACCGGGTGCGCCAGCTCGTCAGCAACGCGGAGGCGCGGCTGCGGGTCTCGACCCTATTACTCTCGCTGCTGGTGGCGATTGGCCTCCCCGCGGCGGCGATTCTGCTCGCAGGCGGCGACCTGCTCGTACAGATCTCGGCGATCGCCTTCCTGGTGCTTGCGCCGCTCGGCATGGTGCTGACCTCGAGACGCACGGTCTCGCCCGAGCTGCGAAACCCGCCCAGGATCGCGGTGCTCGTCGGTCTCTTACTGTGTGCGCTGGGCATCGGCTCGGGGCTCATCGGCCTGACCGCATCGGTCGCAGCCGGGGCGCTGCTGTTCGCCGCGTGTGTGGCGGCCGTGCTCAGCGTTTCCGCCGCGCGCGGCAGCCGTTCGCTCGGCTGGTCGCGCACGGCCGATATTGTGGACAGCATGGCGGTCGCGCTCGTGCTCCCAGCCGGGTTCTTGGCCGCAGGAACCTTTGATCTGCTTCGAGGAGCGCTTGCCGGATGACCTACCCACCGCAGCAGCAGCCTCCGATGGCGCCGATGGCTCCGCCCATGGCCCCCCGCGCCGGGGTGCCGCAGACCCCGCCCGCCCGCGCCGCCCGGCCTACGACCCCGACGTCCGCGCGTCTCGCCGCTGCGCTTGCGCGGTCCCGCGCCTGGGCCCGGCCGGCTGGCGCAGGCGCCCGCGTCGCCGCATTCACGATTGATCTGCTGGTCGTACTGCTCATCGCCGCGCTCACCTGGGTGTTTACGAAGAGCCTCCTCATTGGCGTGGTCGCGCTGCTCGAGGCGGCCGTCATCTTGGCGGTGCTCGAGGCGCGCACCGGAGTGACGATCGGCAACCTGCTGCTGCGCATGCGCACAGTGCGCGACGACGCCCCCTTCTCGCCGGGGGTGGCCCGCGGTGCGGTGCGCGCTCTGTTGCAGGGCGCCGGCAGCCTGGTTGGCTTCGTCGGCGGCATCGCAGTTGCTGCAACGAGCGCGGCTGATCCGATGCGGATGGGGCGCAGCGTCGCCGACCGCGCCGGCCGCACCCTCGTGGTGAAGGTGCCGAGCAACGCCGAGCGCCAGGCATGGGTGCAGGGTGCCGAGGCGTGGGCTGCCAGTGCGCAGGCGATGGGCGCGGCGCAGGCTCCGGCCGTCGCGCACCAGGCCAGTGCCCGGCAGCAGCCCGCGCAGCCGCAGCGCGTCGCGCCGTCGGTCGCGCCGATGCAGCACGTGGCGCCGGCCGCGCAGGTGCCGCAGCAGGTCCAGCCGCAGCAGCGTCCGCAAGCCCAGCCGCAGCCGCAGGCTCACGCGCAGCCGCAGCCGCAGCAGCGCCCCCAAGTTCAATCGCCCCCGCAGCCCGCGGCTCAGGCTCAGCAGCCGGCCGTTTCCATGGCCCAGGCGCCTGCAGGGCAGGCTGTCCCGCCGATCCTGCGCGCCCCGGCGCCCGCGCGCGGCCCAGCGACTGGCACGGTGCCGCCCGCAGCGGGCAACGCACACGCAATGCCCGCCGGAGTCGTGCCCGTGGACGCCCCGATTGCGACGCCGCCGCAGCCTGTGCGGCACGTCGAGGTGGGCGAGCAGCTGCTGCTGACCTTCGACACCGGGCAGCGCGCTCAGCTGTCCATCCCGGTGGCGGTGAACTTGGGGCGCAAGCCCGACCGCACCGAACAGGACGACCAGCTCGTGGTGGTGCAGGACTCGGAGGGCACGGTCTCGAAGACTCACTTGCGGCTCGACTACCGGGGCGACAGCGTCTGGCTGACGGACCTCGGGTCTACCAACGGCTCAGAGATCCTTGACGACACTGGCGAGGGTTCGCTGCTCGCAAAGGGGTCGCGCGTGCGGCTCGAAGACGGCTCGCGCGTGCGCATCGGCAACCGCAGCTTTACGGTCGCGACGGTGCGCGGGCAGGGTTAGGAAGCGAAGAGATGCGGTCACGACTTCGACTTGCTGCGGGTGCAATGCTGGTGGCGTTTATTGTTGCCGTGCCCACGGTGGCATCGGCGCTCGCTGTTCGCGCCGAACTAACGCCTGACGAGCGCGCTGCGGGGCTTTGGTATGCCGATCGGATGAAGTTTGATCAGATTCGCGAGCAAGGGTTGACGGGTAAGGGCATCACAATCGCGGTCATTGATTCCGCGATCAACCTCGAGGCCCCGGAGCTACAAGGCGCTGACATTGAGGTCCGCGGACAGTTTTGCAAGAACAAGGAAACGGGTGAAGAACCTCCTGCGGTCAGCACGGACCTTGCGCGAAGCCACGGAACGGACGTCGTCTCCATGCTTGTCGGCAATGGCGTCGCTGGTGATGGCGGGGTTGGTACTAGGGGGATCGTCCCCGATGCCAAGATCCTCTTCTACGCTGTTGGCCTCCCGATGGAAGCCCAAGCAAAGGATGGATCTGCTGCGTGTGAGGCCTACAACCCGGTTACCGGCACTTTTGAATCCGATGACCCAAGAGAATCGAGCGATACGGCGGAATGGCCAATACTCGACCCTGATGCACTGGCAGCGCGGCAAGCGGTCGAAGACGGTGTGGATGTAATTAGCATTTCGCGAGCGGCATCCGTATTTACGTCCGGCTGGGAACTGGCTCAGATACATGCGATGCGTGCGGGCATCCCAATTGTCGCCTCAACCCCGAACCCCACGGGCGAAGAGACGTATGAACTCAAACTCCCCTTCGGCATGAACGGAGTTGTCGCCGTGGGCGGGGTCGATGCTGACGGCAACGTGATTCGTGGACTCAACATGTTTGGCGAGGTCGCAGACGCAGAGGGGTCTTCCAACCTGGCCGTGAGTGGACCAGCATTTGAACTGCTGAGCCCCTCGGGTTCAGAGGGCTGGGGCCCATCCTTGGCCAGTGGCACTTCCATCGCCACGCCGTTGATTGCAGGAACTATCGCATTGGGATTGGAAAAGTATCCGGACGCAACGGCTTTTCAAGTACTGCAATCGTTGATTCGCAATACGGGCAAGGTTGTCGACGCTGAGCCAGTTTGGTCGGGGCGAGAATACGGCTATGGCATTGTGAATCCCGTTTCAATGCTCGCAGTTGATCCGACACAGTATCCGGATGAGAACCCGCTCTTTGTGGTGAGCCTTGATGACCCCCGTTGCGGCGTCAACCCGGCAGATTACGACGATTGCGATTGGGCCCTGATGCTGCCAGTGGCTGAAGATGTCTGGCCTACGGACTCAGAAGCGTTATCTCCCGGAACTAAACCGGGTGCTGAATCAGGCGCAGGGATATTAGTACTGGGTGCCGCGGTTGTGGCCGGGTTGGGAATCCTCGCCACCGCCGTCATTGTCCCGATTGTGGTGGTGCGCTCGAAGAAGCGTCGCGCCGCCGAGATGCTGGCGGACGAGCCGACCCAGCAGGTTTGATCCCAAACAGGCTGGTCGAGATCCGGGCCATAGTTGCGCGGTCGGGCAGAGCACGCGGACGTGCGTTCGTGCGCGGCTGACTTCGCCGGTTGGGAGCTTGGCGTTCCTCCGGTTTCTTTGCCGCAGTGAGTGACTTGAAACTGGAAGTGGCGAGTGCGATGCCGTTCAACGCAATGTGGGTGCCAACTACGACAAGTATCGCCATGAGTGCTCAAGCGGGGGCGTGTGCGGCTCGGTCGATGAGATGCAGGCATGTGTTCAATTTGGCAACGGCGAGGAGACGCTTTCCTTCCGGAGAGACTGGGCGATAGACACGGTCAGCTGGCTCGAATTGAATCGGGTTGGTCGCGATCCTTGCCACAGTTACGTAGAGTGGAATCAGACATAGATTCGCACACTGGGGAACTGTAAGGACAAGCAGTATGGCTGAAGGCAAGAATCTGAAGGCGACTGGCGACGCTGCCGATGTGGTGAGGGGAATTCGAACCTCGAACCACGGCGCGCCATCGCAGTCAGAGATGACGCAAGTGAGCGGCGTGAAAGTCGGTCCAGCGGAGGGATATACCTCTTTTCTCAGTAAAATGGGGTCGAGGCTTGAAGTCGAGTTTCAGAATCTGCTGAAGGTTGTCCTGACCGATTGCGAACGTTCAGAACAGTCAATTGAACAGATGCAGGCACTCGACGAGGAGATCGCTGGAGTCTTGAACCAGATGTCCGTCGATACCGGTGCTGCGGGGAATCCTTCCGGTGGGGGCAGCAAAGCTACGTCGTGGTAGGCGCAAAGTCGCGATACATCGCGGCGCTCGCTTCAGCTGTAGTGCTGATGCTGACTGCACCAACCGCCGCTTTGGCGCTTCCCGCGAAAACAGAGCTGTCAGGTGAGGAACGTACTGCCGGGCTGTGGTACGCGGAGCGAATGGACTTTGGCCAGATTCGCGAGCAGGGCCTCACAGGCAAGGGCGTGACGATCGCGGTAGTCGATGACGCGATCAACCTCGACGCTGCGGAGCTGCGCGGTGCAGACATCGAGGTCCGCGGTCAATTTTGCGAGAACACCGATACAGGCGAGTCGCTCCCCGCGACTTCGAATGACCTCGAACGCAGCCACGGAACAAGCGTGGTGGCAATGCTCGTGGGCAATGGCGTGGCCGCCGATGGGGGGCCAGGCACGCTGGGTATTGTGCCCGACGCCAAGATTCTCTTTTACTCCGCCGACTCGAAGCAGGTAAATAAGAACGGCGTCACTGTATGTGAAGCAGTGGACCCAGACACCGGTGAACTCCAGAAGGATTTCACTGCGTTGCCAGATGATCCGATGGAGGCTCCCATCACAGATGGGTCCGCGTTCGCGGCAAGCCAGGCTGTGGAAGATGGTGCTGACATCGTCAGTATTTCCCTTGTAGCTTCGATTTGGCAAGGTTCCACTTGGGCTCTGGTCCAGGCGCAGGCGTTGCGAGCCGGGGTGCCGATCGTGGCGGGCACTCCGAATCCACGGATGGGCCGTTCGGTGGAGGAAGCTATGCCGTACGCGCTGAACGGCGTCGTTGCGGTCGGCGGCGTCGACAACGATGGGAATGTAATCCGAGGTCAGAATACGTACGGTACCGACATCGAGGATGCCCCCGGGTCAGAAAACCTGGCATTTGCTGCGCCAGGGTATGAGATTCTGGCCCCTGTAGGGAACGAGGGCTGGGGGCCGTCGCTCGCTAGTGGCACCTCGCTCGCCACGCCCCTCGTCGCTGGAGTGATCGCGCTGGGGATCGAGAAGTATCCGGGCACAAGCGCGTTTCAGGTCCTGCAAGCGATGATCCGAACGACGGGCGGCGAAGGTATTTCTGAGCCCGAGTGGAACGGGCCAACGTATGGCTACGGCATTGTGAAGCCCGTCGCAATGCTCGCTGTCGATCCGTCCCAATTCCCTGACGAGAACCCGCTGTTTGTGACGAGCCTCACCGACCCGAGGTGCGGGAGCAACGCGAGCACCTTTGACGAATGTGCGTGGGCGATAATGATGCCGCATCCGGACGAAGTGTGGCCGCCCAATGCGGTTCCAGGCTCCGTGGACACTCCGTCTGAGGGAACCGGGATCAACGCTGTGCTGCTTCTAGCCGCCGTGATCATACTGCTGCTCCTTATCGCTGCCGTTGTGACAATCGTGATCGTACGCTCCCGGAAAAGACACCCCAATACTTCTGAATTCAGTGCAACAAACGAGAGGAACTAACTCGTGAATGAGGCAAACCCGGAACGGGTGCTCGAGCAGCTCGCGCATGGCGAGAACTGGAAACTTGACAACATCGGCCGATTGATCGCTGCCGTCGACAGCGTTCAGTCGAAAGTGCAAGGGCTTATTGACGCCCTGCCTCAAAAGTGGGAGGGAGAGACGGCCGAGCTTGCAGTCGCTCGCTTCCGTGTACACCAGACAAATCTCGGAAAGTATCGAGACGTTCTCAACCAGGTTCAGGTGCTGGTAACGGGAACGGGTGAGTCCTTTTGCGCGGCAACGTGCGCGAACACTGTTCGTGCTACTGAGGCGCAGCGACTGTTGAGCACCCTCCCCAGCGGTGTTGTTCCGAGCTGGGTACATGACAAAGTGAATCAGGGCGCGAAGGCGACGATTCCTGGATTCGGCGAGGTTGACCTGAATAGCGGTTTCGAAGGAGTGAGCAATTTCTTCGGGGCAGGCCGAGAGGACGCTGCCCGGAAGGCCCTGGGCGAAATGAGTCAAATCATTCAGACTGAGGCAACGCGCCTTTCGGAGCTCTCAGTAACTTACGACCCCGTGCCTCTCGCAAATGGAGATTCTGCTGCGCCCCTGCCTCCATTTACAGGGCCGAGCCTGCCTGCAACGCCAGGAGGAGGGTTTGGCTTCCCCGGCGGCCAGGGCGGGTTTTCCCCCTCAGGGGTGACTGGCGGTCCCTTGACCACAGGCGGCTCCAGCTGGCCTGACGGCTCTGGCGGAGGCAACGGTAGTGGCTCTGGCGGCGGCAGTGGCTCGGGAAACGGGCCCGGCAGCGGTTCCGGAGGCGGCGAAGGCTCCGGCGGCAACGGTTCCGGCGGATCCGGCTCGGGTTCCGGCGGCAACGGCGGCGGGTCCGGTACGCGCGGACCGAGCGTCGATAGCAACCTCGACGGGAGCGCCGGCGGTGGCGGGCTGCGCCCCGCACTCGGTGCGGCGGGCCTCGGCGCTGTCGGCCTCGCGGCTGGCGCAAAGATTGCTTCCGGGTCCGGCTCAGGCCTCAGCGGCCTAGGTGGCGCATTCGGCGGTGCCGGTGGTGCCGGCGGCGTGGGTGCTGGCGGCGGCGGGCTGCGCGGCGCGGCAGCGGCAGCGGGAGGCGGCGGGGCAGGATCCGGTGCCGCGGGAGCGAACGCCGCTGCCGGCGCGGCCAAGGGCGGTCGCCCGGGCGGCATGATGATGGGCGGCGGCGGTGCCGGCGGCTCGAACGACAAGAAGGGGAAGCGCGTGGGCCTCGGCTACATCGCGCCGACCCTCGAGGACGAGGGCGACGGGGGCCCGGCGGCGAACGCTTCGCGCGGCGGCAGTCGCGGCGGGACCGAGTAGATCAAATGGCGCTTCTCACGTTTGACACTGGTGAAATCGCGGAGATCGGGAACAACCTCGACCTCGCCGCGATGGGGATTGACCAGGAGTTGATGCGGCTCGAACTCGAGGTGCTGAAACTTGCCGGCAGCTGGAGTGGTGACGCGCAGGCGGCGTACGACCAGGCGCAACTGAAATGGGCGACTTCAATGCAAAAACTCCAGCGCTTAGTGTTGGCCGCTTCCCAGCTCTGCGACTCCGCGGTAGTGACATACGAATCGGCAGAAAAGTCAATCGAGCAGCAGTTCGGCTAACTGCTGAACCGAGAGGGTTGTGTAATGCAGGGCATTGACGAGAGCTTCCGTCGCAAGCGTGTCGAGCTCGACGAGCTCGACGAGGGCCTCCGGGCGAGTGCGCTCGCGGGCAATCCGCGCGCCGTAGGGTCCGACCCCCGTAGGGCCGCCACCGTCGTTCTCGAGGGGGATCGGTTCCAACTTGAGCTTGCCCCAGACTGGGAGCGAAAGGTCGGGGCGATTGGCATTACGGCGAGCGTGGAAGCTGCACTGAGCGCCGCGTTGACCGCGCGCTTCGAGCGACAAGACGTGAGCTGGAATGCGCCCGAGGCGGCAGAGGTCACGCCTCCCAACTCCCAAGTTGACGCCTCAATAGTGCAGAGATTTGTCGCCGAGAATTCGGCGGCCACGGAATCGGAGTTCAGCATCGCGCTTGACGCGCTCGTCGAGCGGGCCCGCATTGCCGCCCGAGAGCGGATGTTACATCGCGGTCCCGACGCGCTCGCAACCGTGCTGCTCGCGCCGGACGGCTCCGTCAACCAAATTTCGTTCGATGAGGACGCCGTGCGAGACCGATCGGCGGCCGACCTTTCAGCCGACGTCATGGCGGCGCTCGCCGCAGGGCAGCGCTCGCTCGCTGCACCGCTACTGTCTTAGACCGCCCGGACTGCCGTTGCCTTGTATTTCGCTGGGTAGATACGAGGAGAACAGAGGAAGAGTATGAGTATCGAAGTTGAAGTTGAGTTTGCAGACCTCCGCACTGACGCGTCAAATTGGCAGTCCGCCTCGGGGCAGTTGAAGTCTCTTGCGCAAGGCGCTGGCTCCCGCGACTTGCCGGACTCGGCCTTCATGATGGCGGGATACTCATTTGCTCAGATCTACCGGCGATACCTCACGACAGTGTCAAAGCACCTCTCTGAGGGTGCGGCACAGAGCGAAGCGCTTTCCCGCTTATTGGGAGACGCCGTGCAGATCTATGGCGAGGCGGAAGAGTCGATCAAAGAAGAAGTGCGCGCGCTCTTGGCTGAAATCGACGGAAACTAGGGGAACAGCATGACCGCACAGGCCTTCCAAGCAGTCCAGACACTCGACAAGTGCTCGGATGAGATTGCGAAACTTACCGGGGCCGTGAACTCCGCCCTGCAGCTGGTTCCCGCGTTCCTGAGGGATTTGCTGGGCGATGTGTACAAGAAGTGGAACGAATTCTGCGACGTGGCTCAGGCGTTCTTCGACCGTTGCGCCGAAGTCTTTGGTTATGGCCTTGGTGACCCCGGGGCACTGCGTGAGCTTGCTGAGACGTGGAGTACCAAGACCGTCGAGCTACTCGAGGAGTCTTCGAAAGTCGTGAGTGCCGCGCAGCTGCGTGCAGACTCGACGTGGGTCGGCCCGTCTGCTACCCAGTATGCGCAGGCCATCTCCGATCAGAGCGAAGCGATCGCCCAGGTCAAATCCAGCGCCAAACTGATGGGTCGAGCGCTTGAGGATCACGCCGGAGCCATCGATAATTTCTGGGGCAACATCATCAATGGCTTCGTCAACTTCCTGCTGTCGCTGGCTGGCGCGGTCGTGAGCGCTCTCGCTTTGGTGCCGCCGCTCACCCCTCTCGGGATTATCGGGTTGATTATCTCGGTGATTGGGGCGGTGAAGAGCGTTTGGGATCTGTTTGCGACCGAGATCTCTGATCTCGAGCAGTTCGCCGAGGACGCGAAGCGGCTCGCGGAAGACGTCCATGAGAGTCTGGCCGACCCCTGGCCAGTGCTCGTCAAGTAGCACCCCACCTTCGCGTAGCGCGCGGTGAACGAGAATGAATGTTTCCAAGGAGCACCAGTGAACCCTGATCCGGATATCGCCAAAGTCAAGCGCGTGCTCGACCTCGCAGCAGTCTTCGCGTGGGTATTGCTCGGTGTTGCAGGCCTCGGGTTGCTGGCGTATTTGACCTTCTCGGGGATGTACGGCACGGGCTGGGGTGCCAGAGTACCGATTATTCTTGGCTTCCTCGGTGTACTCCTCTCCGCCGTGATGCAGGTGATCTTCACGAACTCGGCGGTACGAGCGTTTCCGATGGAACGCAACTTGCGGGTCAAAGCGCTCGTCGGCATTGTTGCTCCCGGCGTGCTGGCGTTCATTGGTGCAGCGATCCTTTCTCTGATTATTCAGGTGGTGACCGGAGACAGAGACCCGATCGGATCGAGTTTTCTCTTCGGGTGCACGGTGCTGGTGTGCGCGCCCCTCGCCGGGTTCCTGTTCGACGCGGGGCGCAAGCTGTCCATCGTCGAACGGAAGTATGGCGCGGCCGGTGCCGTGCAGCTCTACCAGTACCAGCTCGCAGCTACGACAGTGCAGCGATGAGTTGAAGGGCCAGTTGAGCCTCACTTTGATGCGAGGAACGTGCTGCTACCGGAGAGCCTGACCCTGCGTCGACGGATTCCACCCCCGCATTAGGATTGACCTACGTCAGCGCCGCACCAACGAGCGCGAGAGGGAGTCACATCGATGAGTAGTCGTCTTGCGCCACCTCGCGTGCCCTCGGGCAACGTCGCCGTCCAGGCGCCGCCCGAGATCGAGGCGGCAGACGGCGGCAGCAGCATGCTCACCTCGATGCTGCCCATGCTCGGCAGCGTCGGCGCCATCATCATGGTCTCGGTCAGCAACGCCGGCCCCACGGGCTGGCTGACCGGTGGCATGTTCCTCGTCTCGGCGCTCGGCTTCGTCTTTGTGAACGGCTGGCGCCAGCGCGCCCAGCGCCAGGCCACCATTCTCGGCAACCGCCGCGAGTATCTCGCCTACCTGACCGAGCTGCGCCAGACCGTGCGCACCGCGGCCAAGGCCCAGCGCCGTGAGCGCAACTGGCGCTACCCCGCCCCCGAAACCCTGAGCTACCTCGTCGAGGACGGCACGCGCGTCTGGGAGCGCGACGTTTCGGACGACGACCACCTCACAGTGCGCGTCGGCACGAGCGAGCAGCCGCTGTGCCTGCGCCTCGAGGCGCCCGAGCTGCCGCCCATCGCCCAGCTCGACCCGGTCGCGACGACCGCCGCGCACCGCTTCATCGCCACCCACGAGAACCAGCCCGAACTGCCGACGTTCCTGCGCCTCTCGAGCCACACGAGCGTGCAGATCGTCGGCGACGACCTCGAGCACATTCGCGGACTGGCCCGCAGCCTCGTCACCCACCTCGCGACGATGCAGAGCCCCGAAGAGCTGCTGATCGTCGTGGCCGCGAGCCCCGACTCGCTGCCTCACTGGGAGTGGGCGAAGTGGCTGCCGCACGCGCAGTCGCCGCGCCTGCGCGATTCGCTCGGCCCCGCCCGCATGATCGGCTCGGACACGGCCACCCTGCTCGGCATGCTGCCCGCCAGCCTGCGCGAGCGCCCCCGCTTCGTACTCGACGCCCCCGTCACTACCCCGCACGTGCTCGTCATCGTTGACGGCGCGAAGGTCTCTCCCACCGATCCTGTGTTTGCCGGCGGGCTGCAGGGTGTGACCGTGCTCGACCTGCCGTCGAGCTGGGACGACAACGACGACCCCTCGGTCGTGCGCATCTCGCTCGGCGCCGGCACCGCTGAGGTCGCCGAGGGCTCTCGCCACCAGCAGACTATCACCCCGGATCACATGACCGTCGTCGAGGCCGAGGCCGTCGCCCGGCGCCTCGCGCCGCTGCACCGCGAGGTCGGTGGCAACGGCCCCGTCAGCCGCGCGAGCAACAAGCAGATGGAGCTCACCGAGCTGCTCGGTCTGCCCGACGTGCGAGACCTCGACTTCACGCAGCAGTGGCGCTATCTGCCCGAGCGCGACCGCCTGCGCGTGCCGATCGGCCAAGACACGAACGGCGCTCCGCTGATCCTGGACTTGAAAGAGTCGGCCTCGCAGGGAATGGGCCCCCACGGCCTCATCATCGGCGCGACCGGCTCGGGCAAGTCCGAGGTGCTGCGCACCCTCGTGCTCTCTCTCGCCCTCACCCACTCTCCCGAGCAGCTGAACTTCGTGCTCGTCGACTTCAAGGGCGGCGCGACGTTCGCCGGCATGGCCGACATGCCCCACGTCTCGGCGATCATCACCAACCTCGGCGACGAGATCAGCCTCGTCGACCGCATGCAGGACGCCCTGCAGGGCGAGATGGTGCGCCGCCAGGAGCTGCTGCGCTCGGCCGGCAACTTCGTCAACGTCGGTGAGTACGAGAAGGCCCGCCGCGGCGGCCGTACCGACCTCGCGCCGCTGCCCGCGCTGCTGATCGTTGCCGACGAGTTCTCCGAGCTCTTGAGCGCGAAGCCCGAGTTCGTCGAGTCGTTCGTCGCCATCGGCCGCCTCGGCCGCTCGCTGCACGTCCACCTGCTGCTCGCGTCACAGCGCCTCGAAGAGTCGCGCCTCAAGGGCCTCGACACGCACCTCTCGTACCGGATTGGCCTGCGCACCTTCTCCGCCGCCGAGTCGCGCACCGTCATCGGCGTACCCGACGCGTACCACCTGCCTCAAGAGCCCGGTGGCGGCCTGCTCAAGGTCGGCAGCGACGAAAACCTCACGCAGTTCCGCGCCGCCTACGTCTCGGGTCCGCCGCCCGCACGACGTGCAGTCACCGCAGGATCCGGCGCCTCCGGCGCACTCGCCGCCACCAGGATCACGCAGTTCACCGCGGCGCCGCAGGGCCTCACTGATCCTGAAGAAGAGGGCGCAGCAGCGTCGGCCGCCGCGGAACGTGCCGCGGCCGAGGCCGCCGCGCAGCAGCCGGAAGAGAAGCGCAGCGTCTTCGAGCTCGCCGTGTCGAGCATGGCCGGCCTCGGCCCCGCCGCCCACCAGGTGTGGCTGCCGCCGCTCGAGACGCCCGCGACCCTCGACCAGCTGCTCGGCGAGCTCAGCGTCAGCTACGACCTCGGCCTGCACGCGCCGCGCTGGCGCGCGCACCGCCGCCTCACCGTGCCCATCGGCATGGTCGACGTCCCGGCGCAGCAGCGTCGCGACCTGCTCACCCTCGACCTCTCGGGTGCGGCCGGCCACGTCGCGATCGTCGGCGCTCCGCTCGCGGGCAAGAGCACGGCCGCGCGCACGCTCGTCGCGGCTCTCGCGCTCACGCACACCCCGCACGAGGTGCAGGTCTTCGCGATCGACTTCGGCGGCAGCTTTGCTGGTCTGCGCAACCTGCCGCACCTCGCGGGCCTCGCGACCCGCGGCGAGCCCGAGGTCATTCGCCGCACCGTCGCCGAGATCACCTCGCTGCTCAACGCGCGAGAGGCGTACTTCCGTGAGCAGGGCATCGACTCGATCGACACGTACCGCACCCGTCGCGCGCAGGGCGTCGTCGACGACGGCTACGGCGATATTTTCCTCGTCGTCGACGGCTGGGCCACGATGCGGGCGGACTACGAAAGCCTCGAGGTTGCGGTGCAAGAGATCGCGGCCCGGGGCCTGAGCTTCGGCATTCACGTGATCATCACCGCGAACCGCTGGCTCGAGATTCGCCCCGCGATGAAAGACCTCATGGGCGGCAAGATCGAGCTGCGCCTCGGCGACGCCGGCGATTCCGAGATCGGCCGCAAGGCCGCCGGCAACGTCAGCGCCCTGCCCGGCCGCGGCCTCGACCCGAGCGGCCTGCAGATGCTCACCGCCCTGCCCCGCATCGACGGCGAAACCACGCCCGAGACACTGGTCGACGGCGTCGACGACCTCGTCGAGAAGGTCATCAGCGCGTGGCAGCGCGAGCCCGGCCCCAAGCTGCGCCTCCTGCCCCAGGTGCTGCCGCTCGCCGAGCTGCAGGCCCACCCCGCCGCCAACCCGAACCAGCTGCTGCTCGGCCTCGACGAGGCAGAGCTCGCGCCCGTCGGCATCGACCCGACGCTCGAACAGCACCTCTTCCTCTACGGCGACTCCGGCTCGGGCAAGTCCTCGATGCTGCGCGGCCTCGTCCACGAAATTACGCGCCGCTACGAGCCAGGCCAGGCCCGCATCTTCATGATCGACTACCGTCGCGCGCACCTCGGCGAGATCCCGGAAGATTACCTCGGCGCGTACGTGACGAGCGCGGAACAGGCGAGTGGCGCTATCGCGCAGCTTGTCGAGTTCTTCCGCGGCCGCCTGCCCGGCCCAAACGTCACCGCCGCCGAGCTGCGCAACCGCAGCTGGTGGACGGGAGCCGAGGGCTTCGTGCTGATCGACGACTACGACCTCGTCGCGAACCAGCAGGGCAACCCGGCGGCGCCCCTCGCGCAGCTGCTCGCGCAGGCGAGCGACGTCGGCCTGCACGTCATCGTCACGCGCCGCACGGGTGGGGCGTCGCGCGCGGCGTACGACCCGATCCTGCAGGGCATGACCGACCTCGGCGTCACCGGGATCCTGCTCAGCGGCAGCCCGGAAGAGGGCCAGCTGATCGCGAAGGTCAAGGCGATGCCGAGTGCGCCCGGTCGTGCGCAGGTCGTCTCGCGCGCTCGCGGGCACCAGATTGCGCAGCTCGCGTACGTGCCGACGGCGCACGAGAGCGGGCTCTGACAGGATCCGGACCGGGGAGTATCGCCCCAGCCCGGCGTCGGCCCTGCCCGATAGACTCCTCATAGGCCACACAACCACCGGCGGGAGGAGCCCATCATGATGGACTGGATCCAGGGGCTGCTTAATGGCTCGGTCGTGTCGGGTGGTGTCTTCCTGCTGATCGGCATCGCCGGCGCCGTGCTGCTGCTTATTTCGCTGCTGCTCGACGGCATCTTTGAGGCGTTCGACTTTGGCGACGGGCCGCTGAGCCTCACCACCATCTCGGCGTTCACCGCGATCTTCGGCTTCAGTGCCTTCGCGCTGGTCGGGGCCGGGGTCGCGCCCCCGCTCGCCGGCACGCTCGGCGCGGTCGCCGGCATGATCGGCGGCGGGCTCGCGTGGTGGCTGTCGCGCTTCGTGCGCAGCGCCGAGTCGTCGACCGCCGTGTCGAGCGGCGAGCTCGCGGGGCTCGAGGCCTCGGTCGTGCTCGCCATCCCCGGCGGCAGCCGCTTCGGCGAGATCGCCCTCACCCGCCACGGCGAGCGCGTCTCGCTGTCGGCGTGCGCCGAGCTGCCACTCGAACGCGGCGCCCGCGTGCGCATCGTCGAGTCCCTCACGCCGACCTCGGTGCTGGTCGAGCCGCTGGTGGCCGCCCCGCTCGAACAGGATCCCGCCGCCGGCGCGGATCCTGCCGCCAGCGAGGCCGAGAGTGCCGACCCGGCCGACCCCACAGACCCCCACCCCGAAAGGAACTAATACATGTTCTTAGCGACTCCCTCGATCGTGGGTGTGTTCGGCGCGATTATCGCGATCGTGCTCATCGCGCTCGTCATCATCAAGCGGTACCGCATCGCCAAGCCCGACGAGGCGATCATCGTCACGGGCGGCAAGGGCAAGCGGGTCACCGAACCCGACGGCTCGGTGTCGCACGACCTGTCGGGCCAGAAGGTCGTCACCGGCGGCGGCGTGTTCGTGGTGCCGTTCATTCAGAAGTCGTTCTCGATCTCACTGCGCTCGCGTCGCCTCGCGATCACGACTGAAGCACAGACCACCGACGGCATCACCATTCAGGCGCAGGCCGTCGCCGTCGTCAAGGTCGGTGGTACGCAGGAGATGATTCGCGCCGCCGCCCAGCGCTTCCTCTCGAACTCCGACGAGATCGACGAGTCGACGCAGGAGGTGCTGTCGGGTTCGCTGCGTTCCATCATCGGCGGCCTCACCGTGCTGCAGATCATTCGGGATCGCGCCGTCGTCGCGCAGAACGTGCTCGAGGCGGCCGAAGAGGCGCTGACGAAGCAGGGCCTCGTCGTCGATACGCTGCAGATCCAGGAGATCCGGGACGGCTCGGACTACATCGTGAACATCGGTCGCCCCGAGGCGGCCAAGGTGCGCCAGCAGGCCGACATCGCCGAGACCAACGCCTACCAGGCGTCGGAAGAGGCGAAGATCAACACCCAGAAGGTGCTGCTCGACCGCAACCGAGAGCTGAAGTTGCGCCAGGCCGAGATCCAGGCCGAGACCGACAAGGCCGCCGCGCAGGCAGAGGCCGCGTCGCCGCTTGAGGACGCGATCCAGCGCCAGGCCATCGTCGCGCAGGAGGAGATCACCGCCAAGCGCGAGGTCGCTCTGCGCACCGAAAAGCTCAACGCCGACGTCCGCGCCGTCGCCGAGGCCGAGGCCTTCCGCCTCGAGGCGCTCGCAAAGGCCGACGCGGCTGCGGCGATCTCCGCCGCCGAGGGTCGCGCGCAGGCCGTCGAGCGCGAGGGCCTCGCGAGCCGCTCGGCTCGTATCGCCAACGCCGAGGCCCTCGCGGCCGAGGGTGAGGCCGAGGCCCGTGCCATCCGCGCCAAGGGTGAGGCCGAGGCTGCCGCGATCGACGCACGCGGTCGCGCGCTCGAGACGCAGTCGGAAGCGGTGCTCGCACAGGAGCTCATCCACCTGCTGCCCGAGATTGCCGGCAAGTACGCCGAGGCAATCGGCGCGATCGACACCATGACCGTGGTTTCGGCCGACGGCACCTCGAAGGTGGCGGCCGACGCGATGGGCAACATCAAGGGCCTGCTCGACATGGCGCGCGACACGGTCGGCATTGATCTCGTCGGCATGCTGAACGGCGTCACCGCCGGCGCCGCGACGGGTGCGGCCGCTGGCCGTGCGTCGCGCGGCTCGGGCGCTGACTTCGCTGATGCGGGGGCGGGGGCTGCCCGCGAGCTGGCCGAGGCTTCGGGCTCGGTCGCGCGCGCGGCCGACTCGCTCGCCGACAGCGTCGGCACGGTGTCGAGCTCGGCGGCGACGTCTGCTTCGTCGCTGGGTTCCTCGGCGGCACGACTGGGCGAATCGGCGTCGTCGCTCGGCGATCACGCCGCTGACGCGGCGGGGGCTGCGGCAGAGTAGCGCTCACTACGCAGCAGCGCCCCACCTCGGCGGAGGTGGGGCGCTGCTGCGTTTGGGGGAGGATCCTGTGGTGCGTGCCCTGGGCAATGTGGTCGCCGCGGCGGCGCCGCCTTTCACCCGATAGTAGATTCGCCCCAGAACTCACCAAATCGCCCGAATTCGTACTATTCAACGCAGATCTACTATTGAGTGAAAGGCCGCGAGAGCCGCCGGGCGCCGGCTTGGGGCGCCGGCTGGCCGCCGGCTTGGGCGCCGCCTTGGGCGCCGCCGCGTTTACGAGGAAGCGGGATCCTGAGCCACATGCCCCGGCGTGCACCGGGCAGATGGCGAAGCCGAGTCCTCGAAGAAGTCGGCGCTGCCGTTGAACCGCCGCAGCAGGTCGCGCAGCTGCACGATGTCCTCGGCGCCCCAGTCAGCGAAGCGCTGGCGGTACTGCTCCGACATCTGGCTCCGCACCTCGTCGAGCCGCGTGCGCGCCAGCTCGGTGCCGGTAAGCAGCGTGACCCGGCGATCCTCGGCCGCGGCCTGCGCATCCACCAACTCGAGCTTGCGCAGCAGCGCTACCTGCCGGCTGATCATCGCTTTGTCCATGCGCAGCCGGTGCCCGATCTCGGTCGCCGTGATCGGACCCTTCTTGAGGATTACCTGCAGCACGAAGATCGATCCGCCCGACAGCTCGGGGTGCAGCTGCTCCGTGAACTCGGTCCACCGCGTGCGGATGAACGAGAACGTCTCGGAGAACTCGGCGATCACGTCGAGGATCGGGTCGTGCGGGTGGTCCCGCTCGGGCTTAGTCACGAGAGTCGACGTTACCCGAGTCTGTACGTGCGGCACGCGCCTGAACGGGAATTGATCCGGTCATCACGAACTCGCCATTCGCGGAAAGCCCGGTTTCGACGAGCGTCTGCTCGGCGGCTGCGACGCGCGACCGCTCCTTCTCGGCGAGCAATTGCGAGGTCGTCTTGTTGCCGAGGGGGATGTTCGGCAGGAAGATGATCGCGATCAGTGCGACGAGGGCGAGCGGCACGGCGGCCAGGAAGATGTCGCCGATCGCGTGCCCGTATGCCGCCTCGACCACCTCGCGGATGGGCAGGGGAAGCTCCGCAATCTTCGGGATGCCGCCGCCCTTGAGCGCCTCGACGCCCGCAAGCTGCGCGGGGGCAAGGTGCTTCAGGCCCGAGGCGATGAAGTCGATGACCTGCGTGCCGAGCATGGCGCCCAGCACGGACATCCCGGCGGTGCCGCCGATCGTGCGGAAGAAGGTGACGGACGAGCTAGCGACGCCGATCTCGGTGGGTGCGACGGTGTTCTGCACGATGAGCACGAGGTTCTGCATGCACATGCCGACGCCGGCGCCGAGCACGGCCATCGATACGCCCACGTACCAGAACGAGGTGTCGGAGCGCAGCTGACCCATCAGCGCGAGGCCGATGCCCATCAGGATCGCACCCAGCACGACGTACCGCTTCCACTTCCCGGTGCGCGAGATGACCTGGCCGACGATGGTCGACGCGACCAGCAGGCCGAGCATCATCGGAATGGTGAGCAGGCCCGACTCGGTCGGGGTCTTGCCGCGGGCAAGCTGCATGTACTGGCCGAGGAAGATCGCGGTGCCGAACATGGCGACGCCCACCGCGAGGCTCGCGATGACGGCCATCGTGAAGGTGCGGTTCTTGAACAGGGTGAGCGGAATCATCGGCTCTTCGACGGTCAGTTCGACGAATACGGCGGCGATGAGCACGGCGACGCCGCCACCCGCCATCGCGAGGGTCTGCCACGACCACCAGTCGAACTGGGTGCCCCCCAGGGTGGCCCAGATGAGCAGGCTCGAGAACCCGGCGGAGATGAGGACCGCGCCGAGGTAGTCGATCTTCACCTTGCGTTTGAGTGTCACGAGGTGCAGCGACTTCTGCAGGATGATGATGGCGACGATTGCGACCGGGACGGAGACGAAGAAGTTCCAGCGCCACCCGAACGCGTCGGTGATGACGCCGCCGAGCAGCGGCCCGCCGATTGTCGGGACGGCCATGACGGCGCCCATGACGCCCATGTACTTGCCGCGGTCGCGCGGGCTGATGATGTCGGCCATGACGATCTGGCCGAGGGCTGCGAGGCCGCCGCCGCCGAGGCCCTGGAGTACGCGGAAGCCGATGAGCCAGTTCGCGTCAGGGGCGAAGCCGGCGAGGATGGTGCCGAGGGTGAAGATGACGAGCGCGAGCTGCAGCAGGAGCTTCTTGCTGCTGAGGTCGGCGAGCTTGCCCCAGATGGGGGTCGAGATCGCGGTGGCGAGCATGGTCGCCGTGATCACCCAGGTGTAGGCCGCCTGGCCGCCGCCGAGGTCGGCGATGATGAGTGGCATAGACGAGCCGACGACCGTCGATGCGAGCATCGAAACGAAGATGCTGAGGAAGATGGCGGCGAGGGCGGCGTTCTTGGCGCGGCCGTGCAGCAGCCCGTCGTGTGCGGCGGGGGCCGCAGCGGCGGCGGTAGCGGGGGAGGTGCGTGGCATTCGGGGGTGGGATCCTTCGACGCGGCGTAATTCGTTGATAAACATCAACTATAGGGCAATTGGTTGATGAAAGTCAACTGATCCCGGATGCGGCAGAATAGTGGCAGGCGCCGCGATCCTGGCGGTCGCGCACGAGGGAGACACGTGACCACGAAGATCGGCGTAATCGGCGGCGGACAGCTTGCGCGAATGATGATCCCCCCGGCGATCAACCTCGGCTTAGGCATCAGCGTGCTCGCCGAGGTCGACGGCTCGAGCGCCGCCCGTGCGGCCGATGCGGTCGGCGACTACCGCGATCCTGAGACCGTCTATGCCTTCGCCGAGACCGTCGACGTGATCACCTTTGACCACGAGCACGTGCCGCAGGAGATCCTGCTCGAGCTCGAGCGACGCGGAGTCCCTGTGCACCCGCGGCCCGGCGCCCTGCAGTTTGCCCAGGACAAGATCTTGATGCGCGAGAAGCTCACCGAGCTCGGCGTCCCCGTGCCCGCATGGGCCGCGGTCGCCGATGAGCAGGAGCTCGACGCATTCCTCGCTGAGCGCGGCGGACGCGCGGTCGTGAAGACGGCCCGCGGTGGCTATGACGGCAAGGGCGTGCGCGTCGTTGCCTCGGCGGTCGAGGCCCGCGACTGGTTCACCGCGCTTGACGAGGACGGCCGGGGCGGTCAGCTGCTCGCCGAAGAGCTCGTCGATTTCACCCGCGAACTCTCGCAGCTCGTCGCCCGCCGACCGAGCGGCGAGGTGCGCGCCTGGCCCGTCGTCGAGACGGTGCAGCTGGACGGCGTGTGCTCGGAAGTGCTCGCGCCCGCACCCGTCGCGAACCCCGCAACCCTCGACGAAGCGGCCAGGATCGGCGCCATCGTCGCGGAGGGCGTCGGAGTGACTGGCGTGCTCGCGGTCGAAATGTTCGAGACGGCCGACGGCCGCGTGCTCGTGAACGAGCTCGCCATGCGCCCGCACAACTCGGGCCACTTCTCGATCGAGGGATCGGTCACCAGCCAGTTCGAGCAGCACCTGCGCGCGGTCGCCGACCTCCCGCTCGGCGACACCTCGATGACCGCGCCCGCCGCCGTCATGGTAAATGTGCTCGGCGGCCCCGCCGAGGGCACGATGGCGCTGCGCTACCCGTCCGCGCTCGCCGCACACCCGCGTGCGAAGGTCCACAGCTACGACAAGACGCCGCGGCCGGGCCGCAAGGTCGGGCACGTCACGGTGACCGGGCAGGATCTCGCCACGGTGCGGGCCGAGGCGAACGCGGCGGCCGACGCGTTCAAGTAGGTCCGGGAATGCGGGGCTGATCCGGCATTTCTGATACGTATTTCGCCCGAAATACCCCTATGCTGGCGCCACGGGCGGTAGTTCGGCCCGGGTCTGCAATGATCCGAAGGGAATGGGACAATGACGTCTCCACGCGAAACAGAGCACCTGGGTGACGCCGATCACCTCGCCGTGCTCGGCTATGAAGGCAAGTTCGATCGCTCCATGAGTCTCTGGGCGAACTTCGCCCTGGGCTTCACCTATCTCTCGCCCCTCGTGGGCGTCTACTCGCTGTTCGCGGTCGCACTCGCGACGGGTGGCCCACCCTCGATCTGGTGGATCGTCATCGTCGGCGCCGGCCAGCTCACCGTCTCGGTGGTGTTTGGCGAGGTGGTCTCGCAGTACCCGATTCACGGGGGGATCTACCCGTGGGCGCGGCGACTCTGGGGCAAGCGCTACGCATGGATGGCCGCCTGGGTGTACATCTGGGCCCTCATCGTGACGATCACCGCGGTGGCCGAGTTCGGTGCGGGCTTCGTCGCGAGCCTGCTCGGCATCGAGGTCACGCCGCTCGTCGGTCTGCTCACCTCGCTCGGCCTGCTACTGCTCGCGCTCGCGATCAACTTCACGGGCACGAAGTCACTCGCCAGGATCGCCCGCATTGGGCTGTTCGCCGAGCTCATCGGGGTGATCGGCGTCGGCCTGTACCTGCTGCTCTTCAAGCGCGAGCACCCCTTCTCGATCTTCTTCGACTCGATGGGCACCGCGGGCGACGGCTCGTACATCCCCGTCTTCTTCGCCTCAGCGATCGCCGGCCTCTTCCTGTTCTACGGGTTCGAGGCGTGCGGCGACGTGGCGGAAGAGGTGTCTGACCCGGCCCGCAGGATCCCGAAGGCCATGATGATGACCATTCTCGTGGGCATGGTGTCGGCCCTCTTCTCGTTTGGCGGCTACGTACTTGCGGCCCCAAACCTCGAGCAGATCGTCGCGGGCGAGGTGGGCGACCCGATCCCGGCGATCCTGGAGGCAAGCCTCGGGACGGTTGGGGCGAAGATCTTCCTCGTCGTCGCGATCATCGCCTTCATCTCGTGCGTGCTGAGCCTGCAGGCGGCCGCGAGCCGACTGCTCTACTCGTTCGCGCGGGACGGCATGCTGCCCGGCCACGTATGGCTCGCGAAGGTGTCGGAGCGCACGAAGGTGCCCACCAACGCCCTCATCGTCGCCTGCACCGTGCCGGCCCTGATCTGCGTGCTGATTTTCCTGAACGACAGCATCCTGGTGCCGGTTACCGCATTCGCGATCCTCGGCATCTACCTCTCGTTCCAGATGGTCGTGCTCGCCGCGCTCCGTCAACGGTTCAAGGGGTGGAAGCCCGCCGGCCCGTTCAACCTCGGCACGCTCGGCTTTGTCATCAACGTCGTCGCGCTGGCGTATGGCATCTTCGCGATGTACCTGCTGGCGACCCCGGGCTCGAGCGGCGACTTCTTCGCCGACTACGTGGTGCTGATCGGGCTCTTCGTCGTGCTCGTGACCGGACTGATCTACCTGTTCGTCGCGCGCCCCGACCGGAAGTCGGACGCCCCCGGGGGCGACGCCATCGCGGTGGCCGACGAGATCCGCCGCCGGACGGGGCAGGTGCCGACGCACCGGTAGCGCTCTCTGGAAGTGCGGGGCCCGCGAGAGGTTGGCGCGGGCCCCGCTGACCGGACAGGGCCGAACGCCGCAGGTCTTTGCGCGATCACACTTCCCGGAGCCCGAAATGGGGCGCACGGCCTCCGGGAAGTGAGATTGCTCCGGGAAGTGTGAGCGCGGCGCGGCGGGGCGGATCACGAATCGAGAAGCCACGGGACGCCGATGCTCGCTAGCGTGGAAGCACTCAGGTCACCACGACGAAAGGGCAGATCATGGCGGGCACAACGAACGGATTCTCGGCGGAGGAACGCGCGGCGATGAAGGCGCGGGCGCAGGAGCTCAAGAACGAGGCCCGCACGGCGCGGGGCGCCGAGAAGGCGGCCGCGGAGGAGAAGGCGGTGCTCGAGAAGATTGCCGCCATGCAGTCGCCGGATCGCGAGCTCGCCGAGCGGGTACACGCGATCGTGCGCGAGGCCGCCCCCGAACTGGCGCCCAAGCTGTATTACGGGCAGCCGGGGTATGCGCGGGCGGGCAAGGTCGTCTGCTTCTTCCGCAGTGGGCTTGACGACAAGGAGCGGTACTCCACCTTCGGGTTCAGCGCGGCGGCGAATCTTGATGTCGCGGGCGGCATGTGGCCCACCTCGTACGCGCTTGCCGAGATGGACGCGGCGGCCGAGGCGGCCCTCGGCGAGCTGGTGAAGCGCGCGGTCGGTTGAGGATGACGCCAGCCCGCGCGGTCCCCGCCGCTACGATGGAGCCATGAGCGATCGCACCACGCAGAGTCCCCTTGTCGGCGTCATCATGGGGTCCGATTCGGACTGGAACGTGATGAGCGAGGCAGTCGCGGCCCTTCGCGAATTTGGCATCCCGCACGAGGTGCAGGTCGTGAGCGCGCACCGCACGCCCGAGAAGATGATGAGCTACGGCCGCGAGGCGGCGAGCCGCGGGCTGCGCGTCATCATCGCCGGCGCCGGCGGTGCCGCGCACCTGCCGGGCATGGTCGCTTCGCTGACGAGCCTCCCCGTGATCGGCGTGCCCGTGCCGCTGTCGCGCCTCGACGGTATGGACTCGCTGCTGTCGATCGTGCAGATGCCCGGCGGCATCCCGGTCGCGACCGTGTCGATCGGGGGCGCGAAGAACGCTGGGCTGCTGGCGGCCCGGATCCTGGGCTCGGGTGACCCTGAACTGACCGCGAAGCTGGACGCCTATGCGGCGGGCCTCGCCGAGATGGTCGAGACGAAGGACGCCGCTCTGCAGCTGCGGGTCGCGGAAGAGGCGTAGGCCGCAGGGCCATGGCTGTCTCGCAGAGCCGTCGCGCTCGCGCCCAGCGCCGGCGGACGAAGCGGGTCGCCGCGGCCGACAACGACCTGACGCTCGCGCAGTGGGACGACATTCTCGCGGCGTGGGGCGGGTGCGCCTATTGTGGCGCCCTCGACGACGCACTGCAGAAGGACTGCGTGCTGCCCATCTCGCGCGGCGGCCGGTACACGCTTGAGAATGTGGTGCCCGCGTGCAGGTCGTGCAACGCGAGCAAGTCAAACAGCGAGGTGACGTCGTGGATGCGCAGTCGGCGCCGGGACGAACCTCTGTTCCTGCGGCGCTGGGTGGAGGCGCTCGCGGTGTTGCGTGCCGCCGAGCAGGCTGCGGTTGACCTAGAGGTCGGCGTGCAGTTCCCAGAGGTGCCAGGCGGTGCTGCGCCAGGTGAAGGTGCGGCCGCGATCCTCGGCCAGGAGCGCGAGGCGACCGCGGGCTGACTCGTTCGAGCAGAGCTCGTTCAGTGTGCGCACCAGGTCGGCCGCGTCGGTGAAGGCGACGCCGCCGTCGAGCGCGATCTCCGCGGTACCCGCGATGCTGGCGTGCAGGATCGGGACGCCCTGGGCGAGCGCGCCGTGCTCGACGTAGCCGGAGCCGACCGAGATCTGCGGCTGTACGAGCAGCAGCGCGCCGGAAATCGCGACGCCCACGTTGTCCTGCTCATCGACCGAGACGTAGTGCACGCGTCCGTCAAGCCGCGGGCGCGCGGGCGCCTCTTCGGCGCCTTTCGCCTCGGGAGGTGTGCCGAGGACGACGAGGTCGGGAAGTTCGGGGGAGGCCTCGAGGGCGTCCAAGATCCAGTCGAGCCGGCAGTGCTCAGCCTGCGACGCCGAGGTCAGGATGTAGCGCTCGGGCAGGCCGAGGGCGGTGCGGCGTGCGTCGGCGTCTTTCGGGCGCAGGAAGCTCGAGGGTGCGGCGAGCGGTACGACCCGGATCGGGGCGTTCGACCCGTACACGCCGCGGAGCACCTCGGCGACCGCGTGGGTCGGCGTGATGATGAGGTCTGCGTGGCGCATCGCGCGGCGGGTGAACGCGCGCATGAGGCGCGCGGTCTGGCCGGGCATGCACTCGGGCGCTTCCCACGGGAGGGCGTGAGGGATTGTGACGGTCGACTGCGAGTCGTCCTCGCGCGAGCGCAGCGGCGCCATTGCGGTGAGGGAGTGCACGAGTGCGCCGTCGAGGGAGCGGGCAGCTGTGCCGCTCTGCCACATCACCGGGAGTGCGGAGGCCGGGAGCTGCATGCGCTGCACGGCTAGCTTGGGGTGATTCAGCTCGGGGGGTGTCGACGTGCGACCCACCAGCATCTCGACGCCGCAACCGCGGGGAGTCGACCCTGCGAGGGCAAGCGCGAGATCTTGAACGGCAGTGAGGCTGGCGACCAGGTCCGCATCGGGAAACGGTTCACCGATGAGGGTCAGAGTTGCCATCACTCGCCCCTTTCGTTCCACAGATTCTGGACTGAATCTCAAGTCTATGGCCCGCCGAAGCGCGCCCGATGACTCAGAGCGGGATCATCACGAATTGTGACCAAGTTCCCAGCGCGTCGGCAGCAATCGGCGGTTCCGCAGCAAGTCGCGCCCGTTGCAAGGTTAGCCTTGTCCTCATGCGTGTACTCCTCACTGGCGGCGCCGGCTACATCGGCTCGCACACCGCGCTCGTGCTGCTCGAGCGCGGGCATGACGTCGTCGTGCTCGACGACTATTCGAACGGCTCGCCTGAGGCGACCCGTCGTGTCGCCGAGCTCGCGGGGCGAGAAGTGACGTCAGTTCGAGCGGACCTCGTTGACCCGATCGCTACGCGTGCGGCGCTTGCAGATATTGGCTTCGACGCGGTAGTGCACTTTGCGGGATTGAAGGCGGTGGGGGAGTCGGTCGCGCAGCCGTCTCGCTACTACCGGGTGAACCTCGACTCGACCATCACCCTGCTCGATCTCATGGAAGAGCGCGGAGTTGACACGCTCGTGTTTAGCTCATCTGCGACGGTCTATGGTGACCCGCAGACTCCGACCATTTCGGAGAGCCACGCGGTTGGGGTCGGACTGACCAACCCCTATGGCTGGTCGAAGTTCATGAACGAGCAGGTAATTCGTGACGCTCAGATCGCCCGGCCAGAGCTGGCGGCGACGCTGCTGCGCTATTTCAACCCGGTGGGCGCTCACGCCTCAGGACAGATCGGTGAAGATCCAAAGGGAACACCCAATAACCTTATGCCCTACGTGGCGCAGGTTGCCTCGGGTCGCCGCGAGCGCCTCGCGGTGTTTGGCAGCGACTACGACACTCCGGATGGCACCGGCGTGCGCGACTACATTCACGTGATGGATCTCGCAGAGGGACACGTCGCCGCACTCGAGCGCGCCGAGGCGGGGGTGCGCACCTACAACCTGGGCTCAGGCATCGGTTCAAGCGTGCTCCAGGCGGTTCGCGCGTTTGAACGCGCCTCGGGCCGTGAAATTCCGTTCGACCAGGTTGCGCGACGCCCGGGGGACGTGGCCGTCGTCATTGCGGATCCTGCGCTAGCGAATGCCGAGCTTGGCTGGCGCGCGACCCGCACACTTGACGATGCCTGCAGAGATGCATGGACGTGGCAGTCAGCGAACCCGATGGGGTACGACGCGTGAGCGCGACGCTGGATCTCGAGCGCCCGCTTCGACACCCCGATGCAGGCTCGGCGCCGCTTATGACGAAGCGGGCCCGCTGGCTCGTCGTGCTCGGGTTCTTCCTACCGGGCAGCGCGCAGGTGCTTGCCGGGAGTAAGAAGCTTGGGCGGTTTGGGCTCGGCATCACCTTCACCCTTATTGGCCTACTGCTGCTCGCCGGCGTCGGCTTTTTCGTCGCGCGCACTTTCACCCTCACGATCGCGACCAACACCATCGTGCTCCTGCTGCTGCAGGGGCTGCTCATCGCCTACGCGATCTTTTGGCTCGTGCTCGGATTCAATACATTGAAGCTTGCACGCATCCCCCGTGTGGCGAAGAAGTGGCGGCTGCCGATCGCCATTCTTTCGATCCTGCTGACCGTCGTGCCCTCGGTGGGTGCCGTGTGGGCCTCGACCGCCGTCGGCGCGGGCCGCGCGGCGATCTCTTCCATTTTTGGCGGGGGAGCGCCCGCCGTTGCGCCGGTCGATGGTCGATACAACATCTTGCTGTTGGGCACCGACGCTGGTGCCGACCGCGAGGGCCTGCGCCCTGACAGCATCTCGCTGATCAGCGTCGATGCCGAGACGGGACAGTCTGTGGTGGTGGGTCTGCCCCGCGAGCTGCAGAACATGCCATTCCCCGAGACCTCGCCGATGTACGCGGCGCACCCGAGCGGGTTTGGCGCCGACTGGGGTTGCAACATCGGTCTGTGCTACCTCAATGGGGTTTACGCGGAGGCTGAGTTCTTCACGCCCGAGCTGTACCCGGACGCGACCTCGCGCGGCTCATCGCCCGGCATTGAAGCGACCAAGGACGCGGTGTCTGGTGCGACGGGCCTTGAGGTGCAGTTCTATGTACTGATCGATATGGAAGGTTTCGCGAAGCTCATCGATGCGCTGGGCGGCGTGCAGATCGACGTCAAGGAGCAGCTGCCCATCGGCGGCCAGATCGATGAGAACACGGGCGAGCTCTACGGGGTCGTCGGCTGGATCGAGCCCGGGCTGCAGACGCTAGACGGGTTCACTGCCGAGTGGTACGCCCGCTCGCGCTATGGCTCGGCGCGCGGCGACTACGACCGCATGGACCGGCAACGCGAGCTGCAAGCCGCGATCTTGGCACAGGCGAACCCCGCGAATGTGCTGATGCGCTTCCAAGAGCTCGCAGCTGCGGGCACGAACCTCGTCGAAACGGATATCCCTGAGTCGATGCTCGGTCGGTTTGTTGACCTGGCTTCGAAGGCCAAGAACCACACTCCGGTCAATGTACAGCTCACACCGCCGGAGGTGGACCCGGAGTACCCGGACTACGCGCAGATCCATCAGCTCGTGCTGAACGGGATCGCTGCGGCTTCGCCGCCGCCCGCGGAGTAGTGCATCTCAGCCAATCTCATGCACAGGAGGATCACGTAGCGTCGGTTTCCTGTGCAAGCTATTCGCGCTGAGCTTTAGGGGAACGGCCGGTTAGCGGAGGTGAACCACAACTCGTGGCTACGAAGGTAGGTTCGGCTTCGGTCGAAGCAATGGCGATTAAGCGTCTGGTGAAGCGGAGAACCGCAGTTCGAACGACTGTGTTCACACTTGCGGTGTCGATTGGGGCAGTCCTACTGGGGGCTGCCAGCTGGATCCGTCGTACCTTCGGTCCTATTTCAGTGGACCAGATGCTGATGCACTTGCCCGGAGCGGGAGGCGCTGAAACAACGGGCGCCGAGAGCGGGTATGTCGTCACATTTCTCTTGCAGGCAATCGTTTTGCCACTGGGCGTAGTCGTGGTTGCCCTCGCGATTGCGGTCGCGAATCATCGGTTCAAGCGGCCAGAACTGGCCAATGTATCTAAGGTTCGGAAAGGACTGGAACGAATCGCAGATTCGATTCGCCTCGTACGGTGGGTACCCTGCGCGCTTTCAGTAGGCGTATTTGTCCTTGGTGCAGCAGTCTTTGTGCAGGCTGTTGGTCTGCCGCAATACATTCGGTCATCGCAGACCTCGCTCACAATGGGAAGCTATTACGCGGCTCCAACACTGGGCGATGCAAGGGCAGTTTCGTCTGAGGCCAACGTCGGCGACAAGAAGAATCTCGTGCTCATCTTCCTCGAGTCGATGGAGACCGCATTGGCTGATGATGAGTTATTTGAAGCAAACATGCTCGCCCCACTAGAGGAGGCAACTGAAGGATGGGAAACCATCCCCGCGTTAGAGCAGTACCCAGGCGGGGGCTGGACTATGGCGGGCATTGTTGGAACAGAGTGCGGCGTGCCGTTGCGTGGGCCGGGCGTTGGCAAGAGCGACATCAATTCGAATGACATCGGTGTCTATTCCGAGTCCTACTTACCGGGTGCTACCTGTCTGGGAGACGTCCTTTCCGATGCGGGTTACACAAATACATTCTTAGGCGGCGCCGACGCAGAGTTCGCGGCAAAAGAGAACTTCCTGCGTTCGCACGGATACGACGTTGTGAAAGATCTTCCGTACTGGCAGGAATCTGGCGAGACCGAGTTCTCTGACTGGGGTCTTTCTGACCGAGCGCTCATGGAGCAGGCAAAACACGAGGTCACCGAACTGCATGAGTCAGGTGTGCCCTTCAATCTCACGTTACTGACACTTGACTCGCATGAGCCGAGCAACATCTTCGATTATTGCTCGGCTGACACGAAGAGCCCAATGGTCTCCGCCTCTCGTTGTTCCATGGAACAAGTCGCTGGATTTGTAAATTACCTCGACGAAATGGGTTACCTCGAAGACACTGTCGTTGTGCTCACCGGGGACCACCGGAAGATGATATCCGAGGGGGGAAACTTCTGGGACGAACTTTCAGCACATGACGATCGTACGATTTTCAACCGTTTCTGGACCCCGGATGAGATTTCGATCGCTCGAGAACGAACGGACCAACTGAGCATGTTTCCCACGATGCTCGACTTGCTAGATCTTGGCCGCGAGGACAAGAAGGGTGGGATAGGAGTCTCTGCGCTCGTGTCAAAGACCGAGGGGATGAGCGTGCTTGACCTTGGCGATGGTGAGTACGCGGAGGTCGTCGAGTCACGATCTGCAGATTTGTATCGAGACCTATGGCGTTCAATTCGGACGAATGCTGAAATCCCAGAGTAGGCAAGTGGCAGTGAAGCGGCCCTCTCTGATCTCGCGATAAAAGAGGGGCCGCTTCTGGGGCGGGTGCCTACTGAATGGCCAGGTAGTTTTTCAACGCCTCCGCCGCGTCGCGAGGGGCAAATCCAGTCGAAATGATCTTGTCAAGGGCGAGCATGCTGTTCAGCGGGCGGGGAGCCACAGACTTGCCGGCAAAGTACTCGGACGTGCTAACGCCGCTCACGCGCCCAGCGTCATGGCCGGAAGCAGAATAGACGAGTCGAGCAATCTCGGCCCAGGACATCGAAGGCCCGTCGTTAGTTACGTTGTACGTGCCAAACGCAGGACGTTCCTCAAGCAAATGGCAGATGGCTGCTGCGATATCCTCCGTAAAGCTCAGTCGTCCAATCTGATCATTGACCACGCTCGGGTCGATCCCGCGTTCAGCAAGTGAATGCATAGTCCGGACAAAGTTGTTTCCGTCGCCAATTACCCAGCTGGTTCGCACAATGTAGTGGCGCGGGGCGGTAGCAACGACAGCGTCTCCTGCTGCTTTCGTCTGGCCGTAGACGCCGAGCGGCGCGAACGCGTCGTTCTCGGTGTAAATTTCATGCGTGCCGTCAAACACGTAGTCGCTCGACACGTGTACGAGGGTGATCCCATGCTCAGTCGCTGCCTGCGCCAAACGGGCGACGCCAGTTGCGTTCGCGGCCCATGCTTCGACGCGACCAGCGTCTGTCTCAGCGTCGTCGACTTTGGTATACGCGGCGGCATTCACGATCGTGTCGTAGTCGGCGAAACGGATGCCGGAAAGCGCCTCTGGTGAGGCAAGATCGACGCGCGCGCGATCGGCGAAATCTGCGTCAGCTAGCACCGTGCGCAACGCGCGGCCAAGCTGACCGTTCGCGCCAAGCACGAGCGTGCGCTTCGGCGGCATCGGGACGACATCGCCGAGCACGGGGTGCGCAAGGTCCTTTGCAGAACGCTCCGCCTCGTCTAGGGGGATCGGCCAGGTGATTGCTGAGGTCGGGTCGGCGAGGTTGAGGAAGGTGTACTCGCTCTGTGCTTCCGCGCTCCAGTGGGCATTAACGAGGTATACATAGGCGGTGTCATCCTCGAGAGTCTGGTACGAGTTGCCGACACCGCGAGGCACGAAGATCGCGGTTGAGGGGTCGAGCTCGGCGGTAAACACCGTGCCGAAGCTTTCGCCCTCGCGCAGGTCAACCCAGGCGCCGAAGATTTTCCCTGTCGCGACAGAGACAAACTTGTCCCACGGCTCGGCGTGGATGCCACGTGTGGCGCCGGCCTTGTCGTTGAATGAGATGTTGTTTTGGACGGGGCCAAAGTCGGGCAGGCCGAGCGCAACCATCTTCTCGCGCTGCCAGTTCTCCTTGAACCATCCACGGTTGTCTCCGTGAACAGGCAGGTCGATGAGCACGAGTCCAGGGATCGTTGTCTCTCGCAGCGCGAGCTGCTTCGCAGCCAAAGTTACTGACCCTGCTCGCGGTACTTCGCCTCGGTTGCGGCTTTCTGCGGCTGCCACCACGCCTCATTCTCGCGGTACCATTCGATCGTCGCCGCGATTCCCTGCTCGAAGTCAGGGAACGACGGGGTCCAGCCGAGCTCGGTACGCAGCTTGGTCGAGTCGATGGCATAACGCAGGTCATGGCCCGGGCGATCGACGACGTGGTCGTACGCGTCGGGCGACTGGCCCATCTTCTCGAGGATCAGCTCGAGTACATCCTTGTTGTTCTTCTCGCCGTCGGCGCCAATGAGGTAGGTTTCGCCCTTGCGGCCGGCCTCGACGATGCGGAGCACTGCAGACGAGTGATCGTCGGCGTGGATCCAGTCGCGGACGTTTAGTCCCTCGCCGTACAGCTTGGGGCGCTCCCCGGTCAGCACGTTGGTGATTTGGCGGGGGATGAACTTCTCGACGTGTTGACGAGGCCCATAGTTGTTCGAACAGTTCGACAAAGTCGCGTTGATGCCGAACGAGCGCACCCAAGCTCGCACCAGAAGGTCGGAGCCCGCTTTAGTCGACGAGTACGGGCTCGATGGGTTGTAAGGAGTCGACTCTGTGAACCGGTTCGGGTCGTCGAGCTCGAGATCCCCGTAGACCTCGTCGGTCGAGATGTGGTGGTAACGCTTGTCGTAACGACGCACCGCCTCGAGCAAGGTGTACGTGCCGATGATGTTCGTGTCAAGAAATGGCTTCGGGTCGTGCAGCGAGTTGTCGTTGTGAGACTCGGCCGCGTAGTGCACCACTACGTCGGAGTCTGCGACCAACTGGTCAACGAGCGTTGCATCGCAGATGTCGCCGTGGACAACGAACACGCGATCGGAGGGCAGGCCAGCAAGTGAAGCCTCGTTGCCTGCGTAGGTGAACTTGTCGAGCACGGTCACGATGTCGTCGGTGTTCTCGACGAGATAGTGCACGAAGTTGGAGCCGATGAAGCCGGCGCCCCCAGTTACGAGAATCTTGCGGGCCACGGTCGGTCCTCCTGAAGAAGTGGTTGAATGCCCCAGCCGGGCGGAAGTCCCTTCAATTCTATGGGCGAAGCCGGCGAAGCCGCTGAGTCAGGCCAACCTAGGCTGAAGTTCGATCGCGAGCCAGCGCCCTGAGCTTAAGTCTTCCTCGTATGCGAAGCCCTGCAATGATGGCAAATCGGACAGGAGCTCTCCAGAAACCGGAGTATCGCTTCGACATGAACCTGATCGCGCTCTCCGTCATGGCCCGTTCTACAACGACAGCGTGTTTCTTCGTCGAATGCGCTCCAGAATGGTGGACGCTGATTGTTGGATCAAAGAGATTCGTGAATCCAGCCAGGCCGATCCGATAGCCAAGGTCAATGTCTTCGAAATGCATGAAGTAGGCCTCATCCCAGCCGCCGATGCGCTCAAACACTTCACGCTTGACCATGATGGCCGCGCCCGAGAGTGATCCTGCAGTCCTGAGCATCGAGTAGTTGGAGGCGTCTTGGTAGCGGCGGGTCCAGGGGTTGCCTACCCAAATCTTGCTAAACAGGGCATGCCCCACGCCCGTGCTGAGCGAGGGAATGTTTCGTGCCGAGGGGTATACGCTTCCGTCGTCATTGAGGAGCCTGGGACCGATGCTTCCCGCAGTGGGAAGCGATGCGAGCCTGTGCGCCAATGGCCCCACTGTGGGCTCAAGGAAGCTAACGTCTGGATTGCAAAAGAAATATGAGTCAAATGATTCTTCGAGTGCACGCACTCCGGCGTTCATTCCGGCCCCATAACCAGGGTTTGACGCTAATGGAACATAGATCGCCCCGAAAGTGGACGCGATTTCGCGAACATTCTGTTCGTCTGGCTTGTTGTCGACAACGACGACGGTTTGCTCAGTGCCCTGAAAGGCGCGCAGCGTCTTCAGAAATTCCCTCAGTACCTCGCCAGAACCATAGCTCACCGTGATGACGGCGGAGCGCAGATGCGGGAGGGGATCCTGTCCGGAAGCGAGCATGGGCTTCATTCTACTTTCCCGGAATCAGCGACGTCGGGGCTGGTCCAGGTCACGTTCGTTAGGATGAACGCTGAGACTTTGAAAGGACGTGCTCATGAAGGGCATCATTCTGGCCGGCGGCTCCGGTACGCGGCTCTGGCCGATCACCAAGGGCATTTCGAAGCAGCTCATGCCGATCTATGACAAGCCCATGGTCTATTACCCCTTGTCGACGCTCATGATGGCTGGCATCCGGGAGGTGCTCATCATTACCACCCCAGAGTACAACGAACAGTTCCGTGCTCTTCTTGGAGATGGGTCTCAGCTTGGCATGGCAATTGAGTATGCCGTGCAGCCCTCGCCAGATGGCTTGGCCCAGGCCTTTATCATTGGCGAGGATTTCATCGGCGCTGATGGGGTGGCATTGGTGCTCGGGGACAACATCTTCCACGGTACCGGTCTTGGAACCAGCCTGAAGAGCCATGCAGAGGTCGACGGTGCTGTGGTCTTCGCCTATCACGTGTCAAACCCGACGGCGTATGGCGTGGTGGAGTTTGATGAGCAGATGCGTGCGATCTCCATCGAGGAGAAGCCCGCCGAGCCTAAGAGCAATTACGCGGTTCCCGGACTCTACTTCTACGACAATGACGTGGTCCGCATTGCCAAGTCAATCGTTCCCAGTGCCCGCGGAGAGCTCGAAATCTCGAGCATCAACGAGGAGTACCTGAATTCGGGCCGACTCAATGTGCAGACGCTCGACCGGGGTACCGCGTGGCTGGACACGGGAACATTTGAGTCGATGATGCAGGCATCGGAGTACGTGCGAGTGATCGAGGACCGTCAAGGCTTCAAGATCGGCTGTATCGAGGAGATTGCGTGGCGAAATGGGTGGATCAGCGGCGAGCAGTTGGCATCGCTCGCCGCTCCATTGGAGAAGAGTGGGTACGGGAAGTACCTCAGCCAGCTCAGGTAATATCGTCAGTTCGTTCGAGATCAGTGGCGGTTCCATGCGAATCAAGCCTCAAGAATCGTAGATTAGCTCGCTAGAGCTACAGAAGGTGCCAATGAACAAGCTGAAGCGCGGAATGTACTTCTTGAGAGAAGAGGGCCCTCGACGCACCTTGGCACGGGTATTCACCTTCCTAAGCAACCGATTGTTGTCGATCGGAGCGGACGGCAAGATGATGGTCAGCCCGCATCAGGTGCTTGCGGCAGACTGGACTGAGCCCACTGAGAGATTCACCTCCCAGAAGGAGGAAGGACCGTTTGAGCTTGCCTGGATAATGTCTCCTCCGGGGTGGGCGAGCGGGGGCCACCAGAATATCTTCAGGTTCATCCACTTCGCGGAGCAGGCTGGACATCGGTGCAGAATCTATCTTTATTCGACGTCGAATGATGTGCCCTCGCTCGAGGAAACGAAGAGGATGCTGGAGAAGTCTGATGCCTATCCGGAAATCTCCGCCCCGATCGAACCGTACGACGAAACGCGTGGTGTCGCCCAGTCTGTCGACGCCATCTTTGCGACTGGTTGGGAAACGGCCTACCCCGTGTTCAATGACACCCATGTCGCGAAGCGATTCTATTTCGTCCAAGATTTCGAGCCGAGTTTTTATCCTGTTGGCACCCAGACGATGCTTGCAGAGAACACCTACCGCTTCGGCTTCCACGGCATTACGGCGGGCGGATGGCTTCCCGGGAAACTCGGTGAAGATTTCGGAATGGATTGCGACCACTTCGATTTTGCTGCGGAGCCCGACAACTACTCGGTGACGAACACCGCGGAGCGTGACGAACTCTTCTTCTACGCGCGCCCAGTCACGGAGCGTCGCGCGTTCGAGTTTGGCTTGCTTGTATTGCAAGAGTTCTCGCGTATGCGTCCTGACGTGACGATTAATTTTGCCGGCTGGGACCTCTCGAGCTTTGACATTCCATTCCCTCATCGGAGCCATGGCGCGATGGCGTTGAGTGACCTCAACGGCCTCTACAACCGCTGCCGGGCGGGCCTCGTGCTCTCGCTCACCAACATGTCGCTCCTGCCCTTGGAACTTATTGCGGCGGGTGTGGTGCCGGTCGTGAACGATGGAGCGAACAACAGGCTTGTTTCGGACCACCCGGGCATTGAGTTCGTCGCGCCGACGCCTCACGCGATGGCGCGCAGACTTCTCGAGGTTTTCGAGCGCGCACAGGATCCGGTGGCGCTGGCCGCGGGCGCGCCCACGCACACGTGGCACGATTCTGGGCAACAGTTCCTCTCTGCTCTCGAGAAGGCGATGCGCGTTGGTTGAGAAGAAGCGGGCGGTCGTCATCGGCGCGAACGGCTTCATTGGCTCGCACCTCGTCGACAGCCTGGCATTGGCCGGGCATGAGGTCACTGCGTTTGACCGATTCAGCGCGGGTACCCGTCTCTACCGCGAAGAAGCGAGGCAACTTCGCGGAGACTTCCTGAACACCGATGACTTGCGTGAGGCGGTCCAGGGGCAGCAGCTGCTCTTCCATTTCCTCTCGACTTCGACGCCGGCCACCGCGGAGCGAGATCCGTCGTTCGACGTACGGACGAATGTCACGCAGAGCATCGAACTCATGAGACTTGCAGTCGAAGCAGGAGTCGAACACGTGTACTTCGCGTCGACCGGGGGGGCAATCTATGGCGAGTCCGGGCGCGACTCATACTCGGAATTCGATCCAACCTTGCCCATCTCGCCGTACGCAATCGGAAAGCTCTCCATTGAGAACTATCTTCGGTACTTTCGAACAAAATATGCGCTCGAGAGCACAACGTTTCGAATCTCGAATCCGTTTGGGCCGCGCCAGCATGTCAATCGGAAGCAAGGCTTGATCCCGATCGTCTTGCGTCAGATTGCACTTGGTTTACCGGTGACTCAGCTGGGTGACGGATCAATGGTTCGTGACTATGTCTATGTCGAGGACCTGGTCGAAATGATCCAGACGGTGGTGCATCAGGGGAGCTCGTCGAGCGTCTACAACCTCGGCAGCGGTGAAGGCCGCAGCGTCGCCTCGGTGCTGGCCACGATTCGGGAAGTGGTAGGAAGCGACTTCGAGGTCGTAGAAGCACCCAAACCCGCAACTTTCGTCGATCGAATCACGCTCAATATCAACCGGTATATTGAAGAATTCTCGGCGCCAAACCTGACCGACTTTGCGACTGGAGTCGACAAGACCTGGCAGGAGGTGCGCTCGCAATGTCGCTAGATTCATCGCAGCCGACGCTTACCGTGGCGATTCTGACCTACAACGGTGAGGATTACCTCCGCCAAATCCTAGAGTCGTTGCGGCGGCAGAGCTACTCGCACTCGATTGACGTGCTGATTATCGACTCGGGCTCAACCGACGCTACTCTGGACATCGTTGCCGAGTTCGACGAGGCGAGGCTCGTGCGAATTCCCAATGGCGAGTTTGGGCACGGGCGGACCAGGAACCTGGCAGCCCGGCTCGCGACAGGCGAGGTGATCGCGTATCTGACCCACGATGCTGTGCCTATGCACACTCACTGGGCTTCTGAAATGGTTGCCCCGTTCGCATACTCGGCCAGAATCGTCGCGGTGATGGGAAAGCAAGTGCCCCGAAGCAACTGCTTCCCGCTCCTCAAATACGAGATCAACGCTGTTTTTTCTGGCCTGGGCAGCGACCTGGGGACAACCCTATATGAGCTTCATGAGTCGGATCGCGCAGACGAGGGACTCCAGGCGGCGAAGGCTTTCTACTCAGATGTTAACTCCGCAGCGCGCCGAGAGTTTCTTCTGAATACCATCCCCTATCGCGACGTCAGGTATGCCGAGGACCAGCTATTCGGGCTGGATCTCCTCAAGGCGGGGTACCTCAAGGCGTATGCTCCTGGGGCCGCGGTGGAGCATTCAAACGACCTCACTCTTGCTGAGTATGGCCCCCGCATCTTCGATGAAACGGTCGCGCTTCGGGAGATTGGGCGCGAGGTGTCACCAGTGAGCGCAAAGACGCGGCTGCGGCTGACCGTTCGGGGCATCCTTGCGGACTCGCTCAGGATCTTGCGGGATCGCTCCTTCGGGCTACGGCGCAAGCTCTACTGGTTGGTGATGAACCCTGCATTTCATGTACGCAAATGGAAATATCACAATCTCGGAGCTGCACTCGATCTCTCGAACGCGGGGGGCGATTCGTCGCACTCACTCGAGGCCCAAAGAAAGACAGATTCGATTCGCGGCAAGCAAGCGGGAGCAAACAACGTGAGCGACAATTCCAATGACTGAAGCGGGAAGGCGCCAAGGGCGTAGCGAGATCGTGGTGCTTGAGCACCACGCCGGTTTCTTCACGGGGGTCGCGAGTGCCTGGCGAGATGTCTGGAATGCTCGGGGACTGCTGTTTGAACTGATCGCGAGTTCGATTCGAACGCGATACAAGAACAGCAAGCTTGGCGTCCTGTGGAGCTTTGCCCGGCCGCTGGTCCAGTTGTTGATCTACTACTTCGCCATCGGGCAAATTCTGGGCGTCGCTCGGTCCATCCCCGACTTCGCGATTTTCGTGTTTATTGGCTTAACCGTGTGGGCGCTCTTCGGGGAGCTGATCAACAGCATGACCACCTCGGTAGTGGACAACGCGGGCATTGTGAAGAAGGTGTATTTCCCGCGCGAGTTGTTCCCCCTCAGTACCGTGGGCACCTCGGTCTTCAATTTCTTGTTCCAGCTCGCCGTTCTCCTGCTCGCAGTTGCAGTGTTTGGGAGTGTGCGCTGGAGCTGGGATCTGCTGCTCATTCCACTCGCAATCCTCACGCTTGTCGTGTTTGCGCTCGCGATCGGTCTCTTCCTTGCGGCCGTGAATGTTCGGCTGCGTGACGTGCAGCACCTAGTGGAAGTCCTGCTGTCGGTACTGTTCTGGGCGTCGCCGATCGTGTATTCGTTCAGCTTTGTGCAGAGCGCTCTGGGCAGCGGCCTTGCGATGAACTTGTACATGTCAAACCCGGTCACGCTCGTGGTCCTCGCACTCCAGAAGGCGCTTTGGAATGCAGGTTACGAAGCTGGACAGACCTGGGATGGCGACTTTGTGCTGCACCTCCTCATCACGTTGGTCGTGAGCTGCGTGCTGTTGTTCTTCTCCCACCGTTATTTCCTCAAGATGCAGGGCAGTTTTGCCCAGGAGCTGTGAAATTTTGGAACCAACTACTGCAATCAAGGTTGAAAACGTTACGAAACGTTTTCTTATTCAGCATGACCGTTCCCTCAAGGAGCGGCTACTCAGGACCAATTCGCAGGCCGCGAAGGAAGAGTTCCTCTCCCTTGATTCTGTGAGCACTGAGGTGCGCCTAGGAGACACCGTTGGGCTGATTGGTCACAATGGCTCTGGCAAGAGCACGCTACTGAAGGTCATTGGCGGAATTCTCGAGCCAACGAGCGGGCGGGTGCTTCGTCGCGGGCGGCTAGCCGCGCTGCTTGAGCTCGGGGCGGGTTTCAACCAGGATCTGACCGGACGCGAGAACATCTTTCTCAACGCGGCGATTCTCGGGCTCACTCGTGCCGAGACCCACAGGTACCTCGACTCGATTATCGCCTTCTCAGAGCTCGAGGCCTTCATCGACACTCAAGTGAAGTTCTACAGCTCCGGTATGTACGTGAGGCTTGCGTTTGCGGTCGCGGTACACGTGGACCCGGATGTGCTTCTGGTTGATGAAGTTCTTGCCGTAGGAGACGAGCCATTCCAGCGGAAGTGCTTGTCGAGAATTAGCGAGTTTCAAGCTGAAGGGCGAACCATCGTTCTGGTCAGCCATTCAGCGGATCAGATTGCGAGCGTCTGCAATCGTGCAGTAGTTCTGGACTCCGGAAAAGTTGTACACGACGGCGAGGTCGGTCTGGCGATCCGTGTGCTTCGAGACACCTTCGAGTTTCGCGAGGCGCTGCGAGCGGAGAAAGCCGGGAAGACCCCAGCGATGCAACCGACGGTTGAGGTGCTTTCGCTCGCGGTCACCAATTTGGACCGAGATCACATGGCAGCCCTGACGCAGGTTGGCGACACTCTGCGGGTATCGATTGAGGTGGAAGTGCACCGCTCAGGTCCCTGGATGTGCGGGATTAACTTCAGCACTCCGCTGGGACACTCTGCCTATCGCGCTGACACCAACGTGCTTCCCAAGCCCTTGCCACAGGAACCGGGGCGTCATCGCATTGAGTTCACGATTCCTGGGGTGAACTTCGGGGCAAGCCGCTTGAAGCTAGACGCGGCAGTTGCGTCGCTAAGCGGTGAGGTGTTTCACGAGTACGTCAATGACTGGGATATCAACATGCCGCCGGATCTGGTGGGGCAGGGGGATATGCAGTACGCAACGACGGTCACGGTGGACTAGCGAAACTTGTTCGCCTGGGCGGTTCCGACGGCCCTCCGGTCGGCTCCGCCTAGAGTGACGATCTCGCCGGCCGGCGTAGATCCCGAGCGCGCCATTCGGATACGGCAATTCCAAGCTGGCCCGTCCAATCCGACTCGTCCTCTTCGAGCATGAGGTCGCCCGAGCGGTACGCCGAGAGCAGCGCCTGAATTTCGTCCGGATGGATCCCTTGACGCTCCATGCCGATCGTGTTCACCCCGTGAATGCGAGCTGGTGAGCCGAACGCCTTGACGAACGGGGGCAAATCCCGCGCCAGCGGGGTTCCCATCCCGACCATGGAACCTGTCCCGACAAACGTGCGTTGGTGAATGGAAGCGTTCATGCCAATGTTCACAAGGCTGCCGATGACGCAATGCCCGCCGATACTCACTCCCGCGCTAATAGTGCTTCGATCACCAACTGCTACGTCGTGAGCAAGATACGCGCGGTTGAGCACCCATGCGCCTGCGCCAACCGTGGTCGGGCGGTGGGTGCCTTGGTGAATGACAGCGGACTCGCGGATAACCGCATGGCTTCCGATGACGACTCCAGCATGTGCGAGTACACCTGTCCAGGCCGCGTTCTGGGTGCGATCGGTCACCTCAGGAGGCGCGCCGATCTGTGCTCCGGCGCCAATAAACGCATCATCGCCAATGGAGCAGGGGCCAAGTAGGACAGCATGCGGCCCGATAGAGACTCGCTCACCGATTTCAACACCGGGCCCAATGAATGCGAGTGGGCTGATCTGTGAGCTATTCACTACTGCGTTCCAGGGAGACGGACCTGCCGGTTCGCGCGGATTCAATTGCCGCTTCGCAAACGCGCAATACCTCGAGGCCGTCGCTCAGAGTTACGGCTTCACTGGGGGCTCCAAGAATGAGATCCCGGAACGCCTCATGCTCTGCTCGCAAGGGCTCGCGCTTGTCCAACGCGAACCGAGTGACGGTGCCTTCGCTCACCCCGCGAAATGCGGTGACCGCGTCCCAGCTGCTGGTGAGGAGTCCGTTCTCGTAGAAGGTCAAGTCGGCGGTGAGGGTGTCTGCAATGAATGCCCCGCGCTCGCCGGTGACGATCGTGAGTCGTTCCTTGAACGGAGTCAACCAGTTCACCAAATGGTTGGTGATGGTGCCGTTCGCCAGCTTCCCAGAGATGGTGACCATGTCCTCGTGCTCACGCCCACTGCGAAATGCAGCGTGCGCGGCTACCTGTGAATAGCTTGAGCCAGCTAACCAGGACGTGAGGTCGATGTCGTGGCTACCGAGATCCTTCACGACGCCTACGTCGGCGATTCGCGCTGGGAAGGGTCCTTGTCGGCGAGTGTGGATCTGATAGACCTCGCCGAGTTCCCCCTTTCGAAGTCTCTTGCGAAGCTCCACAAGCGCAGGATTGAATCGTTCAACGTGGCCAACCGTGCCTACGAGACCGTTCTGGTCGAAGGCCGCTGCGAGTCGCTCGCCAGCGGCAATGGAATGCGCAATGGGCTTCTCGATGAGTGTGTGAACCCCCGCCTTCGCCAAAGCGAGGCCGACTTCCTCGTGGAACTGAGTGGGGACAACTGCCACGGCAGCGTCAATCCCAAACTCAATCAGTTCGTGCACAGAGTGGAGCAGGGGCAGATTGCCGGCGACGCCGTGGGGGTCACCCATCGCATCTGCGACGGCGACAAGCTCCACGCCCTCAATATCGCGAGCGACACGTGCATGATGGCGCCCCATCATGCCGAGACCAATGATGCCCAGCCGAATGCTCATGTTTCAAGTCCTCCAGAGTTGATGTGAGCCGAACCGCTGGACCCCCGACTGAGGAAGCGGAATCTTCAAGTGAGTGTGTTGCCTAGTCCCGCGGGGGCTCGGCGCGTTGTTCGATCAGTCGAGCTTCCATGAGAGCGACCGCCCGTGCTAGCTCAGTCGTCCGCGCGTCTCGTCGCGCTTGGGCCCGAACCGTCGAAACCGCGTACAGCAGCGCGGCAATCATGAACAAGTACAGCAACAGGTCGGTTCCCCTGCCGATACCCAAGAAGTGCGCGATTGCGGTGAGGGTGTTCGGGAAGATGATCGCAAGAATTGCCGCCGCCACAAACAGCAATGTCAGGAGCCGCTTGATCGCGAGCGAGCGGTCGCCGGGCATGAAGCGCGTGGCCAAGAATGCGCTCGCACAGACCGCCACAATGAGCAGGAACTGAAAGATTGTCATTGCTGCCTCTACCGGATAATGAGGTCGATGAGAATGTTGACTGAGTTGAGCAAGGACTGGCCCTTCGCTTTGGAGTAGTCCGTATAGATCACCTCGACGGGGTGTTCGACGTAGGGAAGTTTCGTGCGGCCGAGTTGGACCACAATCTCAGTGCCGTGTGCCATACGGTCTTGCTTGAGGTGAATACGGCCGACAGCATCGCGGCGGAGCACCCGTAGCCCGTTGTGGGCGTCCGTCAAGTTCGTGTGCGTTGTCCAATTAGTGACGGTGACTGCGGTCTTCAAGACCAATCGCTTGAGCACTCCCGGCTTGGTCCGGTCATCTAAGAAGCGTGACCCGAAGACAATGGCAACGTCCTCGGCTCGAGCGCGATGCAACATCGCTACCGCGTCAGTCACGCGATGCTGGCCGTCAGCGTCGAAGGTGACGACAAATTCTGCCTCGTGGGACAGTGCAAACTCAAAACCTGTCTGCAGGGCGGCCCCTTGCCCCAGGTTGATGGGGTGTGTCACCACTCGAGCCCCGGCGGCGGCGGCGGCGGCGCCACTGCCGTCGCCCGAACCATCATCGATACAGACAACGTTTGCAAATGAACGACGCAATTCAGCGACGACATTGTGAATTACGGTAGCTTCGTTGTACAGCGGGATTACCACCCACGTGTCACCATTTCGGGACTCGAGAGGCGAATCTTGTGCTGCTGCAAAGTCCATGGGCCCATTCTTGCAGACTGGACTGTGTGCTTACGGCATAGCGCGGCTCAACATTTTACGTCGGCACACCGTGCTCGCCACTATTCTAATTGAATGTGACCTCGACGCCCAACTGAATTCATTGGGGGAGCGGTGTTAGCGGGAAGGAATCAAATGGGCCGGATCAAGCGAACCGTTGCCTCATTGGGGTGCGTCCTCGCACTCGTCTTGGGGCTTTCGGTTACTACGGGCGAGCCGGCGCAGGCGGCACCAGTTGAGGGATTCCAGCCGGGCAACATCATTACGGACGGGCTGTTCTACGACGGCAGGGCGATGGAGCCCAGCGAGGTGCAGTCCTTTCTCAACGAACGAGTGCCGCGTTGCACTATCGGAGACCCCGGACGACTGCCCGGCGCTGTGTATGGCAACAATCGCGTGGCCGCGCAGTGTTTGAGAAACTTCTCTATGGCTACGCAGAGCAAGCCAGCGAACCCCTATTGCGCAGCCTATGCGGGTACTGCGAGCGAGAGCGCCGCTCAGATCATTACGAAGGTCGGACAAGCGTGCGGCATCAGCCAGAAGGTGCTGCTGGTGATGCTCGAGAAGGAACAGTCGCTGATTTCCGATAGCTGGCCGTTCCAACGCCAGCTCGACGTGGCGATGGGCTATGACTGCCCGGATTCGGGGCCAAACTATGGGGCGAACTGCAACCCGGCCCAGATCGGCTTCTTCAATCAGGTGTACAAGGCCGCCTGGCAGCTCAAAGTGTACAAAGCCCAGCCGAACAGCTACAACTACCGGCCTTACCAGAACAACAACATCCTGTGGCATCCCAACCCGGGGTGTGGCACGTCGCAGGTGTACATCGAAAACTCTGCAACCGCCGCGCTGTATATCTACACCCCGTACCGCCCGAACCAGGCGGCCCTCGACGCGGGATGGGGGACGGGCGACGCGTGTTCCACCTACGGGAATCGAAACTTCTATAACTTCTACAAGGGGTGGTTCGGTGACCCGAGGGGCATCCCGGTCACCGGAAAAATAGCGACACTCTGGAATTCGTATGGCGGGGCGAGCGGGATCTTTGGTCCGCCATCTCAGCCCGCGAAGTATGTGGCAAATAACGGAGGCGGTTACGTTCAAGAGTTTGCCGGAGGAGTAATTCTTCTGGAGAACTTGGGCGGAAACGCGACGGCAATGTCCACGGGTGCCTTCCTCACGAACTACCGAGCCGCCGGCTTTGTCAGCGGATCCTGGGGCTGGCCCGTGGGTATGGCGAAATGTGGTCTGCCCTCGGGCGGCTGCACCATGGCGTTCCAAAAGGGAACCGTTGCATTCTCCGCGGCAACCGGCTCGTATCTGGTTCCGAGTGTGCTGACCAATGAGTGGACTCGAATCGGAGGAGCGGCGAGCGCACTCGGCTATCCGATCGCAGCCGCTGAGATCGGTACGTCCGCAGTTCTTCAGCGCTATACCGGGGGGCTGCTTGTTTGGGGCCCGGATTCAGGGGCGCGAGAATTTGACTCGAGATTCCTCGATGCATGGCGAAGCTACGGTGGTGTCAACAGCAGCCTCGGAGCACCGGTGGGAAGCTCCGCGGTCGTTGCTGGCAATGGCGGGGGCCTGACCTACGAGATGAGCCGAGGCACCATCTATCAATCGCCGCTGGGTTCGTTTGCGATGGAGTTCGGTGCGTTCCGGTCGGGCTATCTCGCGGCGGGTGGTCCTGCGGGCTCTTGGGGTTGGCCGGCGCAGAAGGCTGCGTGTGGTTTGACCGGGGGCGGGTGCTACATGGGATTCCAGCATGGAATTGGAATGTGGTCGACCGGCACGGGAATGGTCCTGGTTAACCAGCCTTCGTTTGACATGTGGAACCAGGTGAAGGGGTCTATCGGTTACCCAACGAAGCCTCCGGTGCTGCTCTCGGAGAACGGCGGGGGTGAGGTGCAGGAGTTCACTCGGGGAACGGTGTGGACGTCGCCGCTGGGTTCGTTTGCGATGGAGTTCGGTGCGTTCCGGTCGGGCTATCTCGCGGCGGGTGGTCCTGCGGGCTCTTGGGGTTGGCCGGCGCAGAAGGCTGCGTGTGGTTTGACCGGGGGCGGGTGCTACATGGGATTCCAGCATGGAATTGGAATGTGGTCGACCGGCACGGGAATGGTCCTGGTTAACCAGCCTTCGTTTGACATGTGGAACCAGGTGAAGGGGTCTATCGGTTACCCAACGAAGCCTCCGGTGCTGCTCTCGGAGAACGGCGGGGGTGAGGTGCAGGAGTTCACTCGGGGAACGGTGTGGACGTCGCCGCTGGGTTCGTTTGCGATGGAGTTCGGTGCATTCCGGTCGGGCTATCTCGCGGTGGGTGGTCCTGCGGGCTCTTGGGGTTGGCCGGCGCAGAAGGCTGTCTGCACAGCCGTCGCTTGCGAAATGAAGTTTCAGCGTGGGACCGCGTCGTACTTGGACGGAAAGATGAGCTTCCGCTAGCGCGACGCCGCGATCGTCACCCAAGAACACTCGGTACGCTTGACGTTGCAGCTTAACGAAGCACGCATCACGAGAATGAAGGGCGCGAGATGACCTCGGAGTTCATACCTGCAGCGAGACCGATTATCGGAGACGACGAGCGTTCCGCCGTTGACCGTGTCATGAGAACAGGAATGATCGCTCAGGGTCCAGAAGTTGCAGCATTTGAGAAGGAGTTCGCGGCTCATTTTGCGCAGGGCCGACCGACTGTCGCCGTAAACTCTGGCACCAGTGGCCAGCATCTCGGGCTTCTCGCCGCCGGCGTCGGACCCGGCGATGAGGTGATCGTCCCATCGTTCACCTTTGCGGCCACAGGAAATTCAGTGGCCTTGACTGGGGCAACCCCAGTCTTTGTGGACATCGAGCCCACCTACTTCACCCTGTCACCCGAGGCAGTGCGTGCCGCAATTACGCCGCGTACCAAGGGGATCATGCCGGTACACCTCTACGGACACCCCTTCCTCGCGGATGATATTTCGGCGATCGCTCGAGAACACGGGCTGCACATCTACGAGGATGCCGCGCAAGCACACGGCGCGAGTTGGTCAGGACGCCCCGTCGGAACACTCGGCGACTTCGCGATGTTTAGCCTGTACCCCACGAAGAATATGACTGCGGGTGAAGGCGGAATGGTGGTGTGCGCGAATGACGACCTGGCGCGCAGCGTTCGCCTTCTGCGCAATCAAGGAATGGAAACTCAGTATGCCAATGAGGTGATTGGCTTCAACGCGCGCATGACCGACATCCATGCAGCTATCGGACGGGTGCAGCTCACGAAAGTAGATGGCTGGACCCAGCGACGCCAGCAGAACGCAGCGATGTTGAATGCCGGACTCTCCGAGATCGCTGGAGTAATTCTGCCAAAGGTTGCCCCTGGCGCGGTTCACGTCTATCACCAATACACGATCCGCGTCGATGCGTCGGAGCGGGACCGCATTCGTGCGGCTTTGCGCGACGAGCATAAGGTCGGTTCTGGTGTGTATTATCCGATCCCCAACCACCGGCTGCCTTCGCTCAATCGATTCGCGCCGGGGTTGCATCTGGAAGAGACCGAGCGGGCTGCGAGTGAGGTGTTGTCCCTGCCGGTACATCCATCATTGACTGCAACTGACCTTGAGCGAATTGTGGCGGCCATGGATGCCGTCTGCGGCGCCGGGGCGTAGCGAGAATCATGCGCGTGTCGATCGTTACTCGCATCTTTGCGCCCGAGGCAAGCGCTGCATCGTTTCGTTTGGGCACGCTTGCAAAGTCATTTGCTCGGGCGGGACATTCTGTCTCGGTCAAGACTGTCTTGCCTCCACGAGCACTGCGTGGGACAGCAAAAGACTCCGGAAACCCATTTCCCATAACGAGGTTCCCCGTCCTCCGCGACCGATCAGGTTACGTTCGGGGGTATCTGCAGTACCTGTCGTTCGATGTTCCATTGTTCTTCCGAGTGCTCCTCGGCCCAAAGCAAGACTTGTTCATCGTTGAACCGCCGCCCACCACAGGCTTCTTTGTTCGCCTCGCTGCGGCTTTGCGGCGCACTCCCTATGCCTACTATGCGGCCGACGTTTGGTCAGATGCGGCAGCTTCAACTGGCGCATCGCCCGCGGTGGTGCGAGTGGTTCGAGCCATGGAACGCTTCGCCATGTCTGGCGCATCGCAGGTGCTTTCCGTTAACGCTGGTGTGACAGATCGTGTGCGCTCGATTGCACCTCGGAGCACTGTCGTCACCGTCGGCAATGGCGTGGACACCGAGGTTTTCAACGCCGAAGGTGAGGGCGCTCTCGATGGGAAGGTCGCGATCTACCCTGGCACGGCGTCGGAATGGCAAGGTGCCGTCATATTCATTGAGGCATTGGAACAAATCCTGCCTGAGGTCCCGGAGGCCAAGATCGTATTCCTCGGCCAGGGGAGTGACTGGCCCGCGCTCCAAGAAAGGTCCGCCTCGTTACCGCCAGGGAGCGTGGTGTTTACTCCATCAGTTCCGCCAGAACAGGCCGCAGTGCTGATGAGAGGCGCAGCCACAACGCTCGCTTCGCTCAGGCCAGGGACTGGCTATGAGTTCGCCTTCCCGACGAAGGTTTTTGCGTCATGGGGATGCGGTACCCCGGTAATATATTCGGGGCCCGGACCAGCGCGGGAATTCATGTCGACGCATGCAAGCGAAGCGAGGCTCGGGATCGCCTGCGAGTACGAGGTGGGTAAGGTTGCCGACGCACTGCGGCAGGTATTCACGGAGGAGCACGCCGGCGCGGATGAACGCCAGCGGACCAGCGAATGGGCGAGTCGCAATGTCAGTCTTGACGCGGTCGCCGCTCGCGTTATTCAGGCCGTGGCTTTGTAAACGATCGACCCTGCAGTCGGAGTCGATGCTCACGAGTGGGCCCTTGCAAGATGCCCGTGAAGCGGTTCAGGAATACGATTCGCGCCCAAGATCCATCAGAGTGAAACGGAGTAGATCATCGAGCCCACGGCGCACCGGGTGGCTGGCCCAACGAGAGTTGGCTATTTCGACACGCTTCGAGCGATTGCAATTGTCGCCGTGGTGGTGCTCCATACTGCCGCGTGGAATTGGTACATTTTCCCCGTCGATTCGAGGGATTGGCAGGTCCTTAACTGGATTGATAGTGCGGTGAGATTCGCGGTACCTATTTTCTTCATGATCAGTGGGGCGCTATTTCTGGATCCGGGGCGATCCGTTAGTTTGAAATCGCTACTTCGCATAAGAATCCCTCGTATCGCGATTGCCTTTGCCTTTTGGTCCGTGTTTTACGCGACAGTCACGACCTTCGGCCCGGGTGGAACTGGGTCGCTACGGTCGTTGATCGGGCAGATATTTGTGGGCCACTACCACCTCTGGTTCTTGCTCGCACTTGGGGGGCTGTATCTCGCGACTCCCCTGCTACGAAAGATCACCGAGGACCGAGATGTGGCGTGGTACTTCGTCCTTCTCGCGTTCGTTTTTGCGGCGGTGCTTCCGCTGGTTGCACAGATTCCACTGATCGGGAAGCTGGTTGGGAAGCAGCTGGAGACGATGCAGCTGGATCTAGTCTTGGGATACAGCATCTATTTCGTGCTGGGGTACCTGCTCAGTCGGCTGCACCTCTCCGCGATTTGGCTTGCAGTGGTGCTTTCGCTCGGGGCAGTCGGCGTGACAGTCACAGCAGGCGGGACCTCGTGGCTCTCGGGGCGCGCTCACGAGCCGATCTCGACACTCTACGGGTATGTCACACCCAATGTCATTCTTGTGTCAATTGCGGTGTTTCTGGGAATCAAGGCCTGGAGTGAGCGCCCTTCGGGAGCGAGATTCGCGAACTGGCCAGTTGTCTCGTATCTCGCGAAGTACTCGTTTGGCATCTTTCTCGTTCACCCGCTGTTTCAATGGGCCTACACCGGGTTAGGTATCACGACTGATTTTGCTTCACCGCTGATTTCTGTGCCCATCCTTGCCGCGATGATTCTTCTGCCGAGCGCGCTCTTGGCTGCGCTCATTCAAAGAATTCCGGTTATCGGAAAATACATCGCGTAGGCCGTCCGTGACGGGCCATGTGGCACCCCCTGTCGGTAGACGTCAGTCTGGTTGAGATTCGCGTGGTGGGGTTGCAGGCAAGGGAGCGCTGGTGACTCCCGCCCGAGAGTGAGCCGTAGGGGGTGTTGAAAATAAGTCACTTCCTGGCGTCCAGGTGTCAGCAAGGAATTGGTGCGCCCAGATTCCCATGGGCGTGCCACCTCGCATGATTTCTCTGCGAATATCGCGTTCGCTTGCTTCCCCCGAGAACGCCTGAAACCCCATGGGGTGATGCGCGACGGCGCGAGATCTGGCCGCTCGTTCCGCAAGCGTAAGCAAACCGACTCGCCTGAGACTGGACTTGATGAGCTCTCTTCGAGCAGGCTTCATCTGAGTGGGAGCGAATGTGCCAATTGTTTCCCCGGTGGCCCGCTGGTAGCGACGGGAGACGTATCGCTGGTACCAGTCACGGTCCTTTGCGGGAGCAGTGGCGAAGTCTTCCCAAGCCTCGAAGACGGCAGCGTCAAGCATCGGCAACGCCCAGGCGTACCCAAAATGCTCGTACCCCCGCATCGAATTATTGATGTACTTCGTTTGGCGCTCGAGAATATTCCAGTTCTCAAGAGCCTCGAGTCGAGCCCGGGCACTGTTGTCATAGTCCAGTCTGTCCAGAAACCGCTCAAATTCGTCCCGGAACCGTTCGCTGCGCGAAAGCACGGGATTGGCACTAATTCGAGCGTGATGGTGCACCATGAGGTCGAAGAGCTGCGAACGAGAAACCTCCTGTGGGAGGTCCACAATGTGCTCGTCGTGCATGTTCCCCACAACCGTGTGGCCCGCGAGGAATACCGCATCGTCGGCAACGAGGCCTCGTCTGCGAAGCTCGCGCACCGCGTACCAGTCTTGAACGTGAGGCAACGAGGCTCCGGCGTAGCTATCTCCCACAAAAGCCTTCGCCTCGTCGCTTCGCCAAGCTTCGCGCAATTCCTCTACCGAGTACTGAATGAACTCCCACCGTTGTCCAAGCGCGGCCGACACCTTGCGGCTGATGGCGACTTCGCTGGTCTCGCCCACTCCGTAGGTAAAGTTCACTACGTTGTGATGCCCGAGGTCGTGCAACGCTATTGCCAGCAGCCGTGAGTCAAGCCCTCCGCTGAGTGGAATGACAATCTGTCGGTCACCCACCCAATTCAGCATTCGGGAAAATGCGATGTCAAGCCCGTCGGTGAAGCGCGCATCCAAATCAGCGTCGGTAGAAAGGTTCCGGCCGGTGTAATGCAGGCGACGGTAGAATTCCTGCGTCTGCTCGCCATTCTGGTCAACAGAGACCCATTCGCCAGCCTGCACTTGCGTGATCTCCGTGAAGAGGGTGCGCGCGCCGGCAACGTACCCGAGCTGCGAAAACTCAAGCTGGGCTTCAGGGTCGAGGGTGCCTCCGCCGACTGCGCCCCGTGCCGCTGCAATGCTGTCGGAAACGGTGATCGTCCGACGCGAGAGCGCGCTGCGTCCCGCCGTCAACCTTGCAATGAACAGTGGTCGGCTCCGTATCGGGTCCTGAATCAGCGTAATGCTGTCCGGGCGCTCCACGATGGCGGCCCAGTGCCCGCCCATGCGGGCGAGCTTCTCCGTGTCGAGTGCTTCGGCGGCGGCCACGAGCCCCAGCTCATCGTCGGGGATTCCCCACACCCGCACGGTTGCGTTTGGCGTTGGGTAGCTTGCCCATTGGGCATCAGAGAGTTCTAAGAATCGATCCAGCACACCCCTATTCTGCGGCATCGTCCACTCAGGGGCGCAGCCGTAGACTAGGAAGCGAAGAATTCGGTGCGTGACTTCCAGCGCCAGCGGGTCGGATGAGGAGCGTATGGGGAAAATCGGGTCTCGCATGCGCGCCTATTTCGGGCGAAACGAGTTTTTGCGACATGTCCTCGCGTTGATGTCAGGGACTGCTTTGGCCCAGGTCGTCGTGATGGCACTCATGCCGGTGCTATCGCGTCTCTACACCCCAGAGCAATTTGGAGTACTGGCCGCATTCACGTCCGTCGTCGCGATCATCTCTGCTGTTGCCGCGCTCAAGTACGACATGGCGATCATGCTGCCTGAACGTGATGAGGATGCGATTGTCCTGAAACGGACAGTGACGTGGATCGCATTTCTTTCAGGGGTATTTGCAACCATCGCGTGCCTGCTGCTCGCACGGCCGATCGCCGAACTCATCAACGCGCCCGATGTTGCTCCCTGGCTTGCGATTGCAGGGCTCTCCGCGTTCACCCTTGCTGAGATTGCGGCACTCGGCTATTGGCTGAACCGCAAGAGTCGGTATTCCGAGATGGCGGGCAACCGTGTCGTGCAAAGTGGAAGTACCGCAGTCCTCCAGGTCCTCTTCGGGCTTCTGAAACCACTCGGTGCAGGCGGACTGATCCTGGGTACGATTCTCGGTCAGCTCATTTCGATCCTGGCGCTTCGCAGAAAGACCCCGGAACTTCGTCGGGGCGCTGGACCAAGCCTCCATGCTCGCACGACCCTGCTTCGCCGCTATCGCCGGATGCCTCTGTTAAACGCGCCAACCGCATTGATTGATGCGCTTCGCATGAATGGAATTTTGCTCGTCATCGCGACGATCTCGTTGAGCTCCCTGGGGCAGTTTTCTATGGCCTGGCGCATGGTCGAGGTGCCTGCGGCACTGATTAGCGGCGCCCTCGCTCAGGTCTTCTTCCAGCGCCTGTCGGTTACGCCTCCCGGTCAAATGAGAGCTGCGGTGTTGAAAAGCGTTGCGCGCTCAGCGCTTTTTGGCGCGTTGCCCTTTGTTCTGGTCTTTGTTCTCTCCCCCTGGCTGTTTCCATTGGCGTTTGGAGCGGACTGGGATCAGGCCGGGCACTTCGCTCGCGCGCTCGTTCCATGGTTGTTCATGAATCTCATCACCTCGCCGATCTCCACAATTTTTGTTGTCACCGAGCGGCAGCACATCATGCTCGCCTATTCGATCATTTTTACAATCGTGCCCATTGGGACGATTATCTTACTCAGCGCCGACATGTTGCTCGCGGTGACCGTGATGTCCTGGGCAATGGCCGGAATGCTTATGATCTTCGTCTTCCTCGCGATCTGGGTTGCGCGTGGATACGATCAAGGCGCTCGAACGACCGAGGAGAAACTCTGATGCACATACTTTTTCTTCCGTCGTGGTACCCCGAGACGGCGGACGACTTTTCGGGGAGCTTCTTCCGCGAACAAGCAGAAGCTTTTGTCGATGAGGGACATCAGGTGGGGGTACTTTCCGTTCGGGGCTTCCCGCTCTACGCCGCACGCGAAATGCGTGCGCGACCCAGCGGGGTACGCATAGCCGAGGAGGCGGGGATTCCCGTCTACCGTGCCGATGTTTTGCTTCCGGTTCCGAAGTGGGCTGCACTCAACCTCCGGGCATTGGAACGGCACTGGCAGACGCTGTACGAGCGCTACGTTTCGGCGCACGGCGTGCCAGATGTGTTGCATGCCCATGCGATGTTCCCTGCGGGAATTGTCGCGCATCGAATCGCGACACGGGAGGGAATCCCGTTTGTGGTCACCGAGCACCGCCCCTCGTCGATGGATCGCCTCCGTGAACCTGGTTTGGGGAAAATGGCGATTCGAGCAGCGGGCAGTACGCGCGGACTTGTTGCTGTCGCTCGTGGATTCGCAACCGAATTGAACGCGGCCTACGCTTCCTCGTCGGGCGAAACGTGGAGATACCTTCCGGGATTGCTCTCTCCTCAGTTCGAGGACGTTCGCGTTCGAGAGTTTCCAGCGGGGGAGATGGTCTTCGGACATGTTTCCCACTTGGACCCGGGCAAGCGTGTTGGGCTTCTGATCGATTCTTTCGCCGAAGCGTTTCCCGGGGCAACAGGACCACGCCTGCGAATTATTGGCAATTCCGTGCATTTGCAGGGGCTCAAGCAGCAGGCTTCGGAGCGTGGCGTGGGTAGCCGAGTCGAGTTTGTCGGGGCTATTCCGAGGGAGCAGATCGCCGCCGAGTTTGGCCGGCTGCATGTATTCGTCCTGCCGAGTGAGGCAGAAGCATTTGGAACGGTACTGTGGGAGGCCATGGCTTGCGGCGTGCCATTGGTCTCTACGAGGACGTGGGCCGGCCTGAACGCGGTGACCGAGCAGACGGGACTCACCGTCGCCATTGACAACCAGCATGAACTTGCCGAGGCGCTCATCACGATGCAGCAGACCGCAGTCTCCTACGACGGAGAACAAATTCGGAACCACAGCGTCAGCCATTGCGGGCGTGCTGCGTTTGTCGCCAACTACATTGAGCTGTATCGAGAGGTAGGCGCCTGATGCCCAAGATGATTTTCCACGTGCCTTACCCTCTGAATCGAGAGGCCACCTCCGCCAGCGGAATTCGGCCGGTGGCGATGCGAGACGCATTTGAGTCACTTGGGTACGAGGTCACCGAGGTCACCGGACTGGCGGCTCAGCGCAAGGCGGCCATCCGCAGTGTTCGAAAGCGGATCCGGTCAGGAGAGAAGTTTGATTTCGTGTATTCGGAGTCATCGACTATGCCGACTGCACTCACAGAGCCGCACCACCTGCCAACACATCCACTCCAAGATATTAGTTTTTTGGGGTACTGCAAGCGACGGGGAATCCCATCTGGCGTTTTCTATCGCGATATCTATTGGCAAGAACCTGCCTACCGCGAAAGCGTGAATGCGCTTGTCGCCTTGGGGACAAGGAGGCTCTATCGTTGGGACTTGCGTCGATACCGCACCCAGGTGAGCCGCATATTCGTCCCCTCCATGAGGATGGCCGAGGTCATGCCTCACACCCGTCTGGAACAGTGCGTTCCGTTGCCGCCAGGCTCTCCGATCGTCGACCAACCTGTGGCGGACAATCCCTCGGCACTTTGCTATGTCGGTGCGCTGGGAAGCTACTACCGGCTGCACGAATGTGTGCGGGCGGTCGAATCAGTTCCGGGAGCGTCGCTGCAGTTGTGCACGCGCCCCCAACTGTGGGAGGCCGAGAAAGCAGGGTACGTGCCCCTCATGCTGAATGGTGCGACCACGGTGATCCATGAAAGTGGTGCGGGACTGGAGCCGATGTACAAGAGCAGCGCCGTGGGTGTGCTCTTCATGGAACCGATTGACTATCGCGAATTTGCCGCTCCGATGAAGCTCTATGAGTACTTGGGCCACGGACTCCCCGTTGTCGCGGTTAAGGGGTCACTCGTCGCGGAGTTTATCGAAGAGTACGATGCGGGTTGGGCACTGGACTACGACGGTGGTGAGCTTTCAGAATTGCTCAGGCGGCTGCAATCGAATCCGGACGAGTACGCGCAGAAAGCAGAGCGAGTGCGCAACCTCCGTCGTCAACACACATGGGAAGCACGCGCGCAACAAGCTGCAGACGCACTGAGTGCCGCACGATAGCGAAGGCTACGCCCAGATCCGATCAGCTATTACCTGGACGGCGCGTGCAGCAGCGTGCCCGTCGCCGTAGGGGGCGACGGAAGTGGGCTGAGGAGCCGCCCGGGTGAGTGATGCGGTAATCTCCTCCGCCGAATTCGCCAAGACATTCCACCCGAGGTCGATGGTCTCGACCCACTCCGTCTCGTGACGAACCGTCGTGCAGGGTACTCGCAACAGAAAGGCCTCTTTCTGGAGGCCCCCCGAGTCGGTGACGACTCCAGCGCTGTTCAGCACTGCTGCAACGAGTTCGGGGTAGCTCAACGGATCGCGAGTAATGAGGTTGCCGGAATTTAGCGGAATCTCGTGCTCTTCGGCCTTCGCGCGCACTCGTGGGTGCGCGAGGAGCACGACGGGCTTATCGGCCGCCCCGAGCGCCGCCACAATTTCGCGAAGACGCTCGGGGTCGTTCGTGTTTTCCGCGCGATGGATCGTGGCAACGTAGTAGCTATTGGGTGCAAAATCAGTGCCTAGCGGGTTCATTGTGCCGCCGGCGAGCACACTTTCGCGCACTTGATACAGCACGTCCGTCATCACATCTCCCACGAGAACGGATCTCTCAGCCAGGCCCTCGGCGCTGAGATGGTCCATCGCTACCGCAGTGGGTGCAAGACAGAGATCAGCGGAGTGATCGGTGAGTACCCGATTGTGCTCCTCAGGCATGGCGCGATTGAACGAACGCAGACCCGCTTCAAGATGTGCCACAGGGAAATGTAGCTTCACCGCGCTCACCGCAGCGGCAAGGGTCGAGTTCGTGTCGCCATAGACCAGCACGCAATCAGGGACGAACCGCGCAAGCACCTCGTCCATCTGCGCCAGGATTGCCCCGGTCTGCACCCCGTGAGAGCCCGAGCCAACTCCGAGATGGGCATCGGGCTCGGGGATGCCGAGGTCACGGAAGAAAACATCTGACAGCATTGGGTCATAGTGCTGTCCGGTGTGCACGATGATGTGCTCGTGGCCTGCGGCCGTGATTGCCTCGGCGATTGGAGCAAGCTTGACAAACTGGGGACGTGCGCCCACGACGCTCATGATTTTCATCTCGGCTAGTCTACTCGCGAACGGCGAATGAATATTGGAACGGGGTATTTTGCTATGGCGTTGATGCGATATGCCGTGGAGTTTCGCAAGCGGTTGCCCGCCCCGTTGCGCCGTTGGGCCGACTCGATGCTTGCCGCGCAGCACGGCCCTGCCCTCTGGGCAAAGAACCTCGCCGCACGCGGAATTGCCATACCTGAACCGCTCACCCCGCGAAGCGATGCTGAGCAATCGGTGCTGTTTGGGCCACTCAACTATGCGGGTCAGGGCTATCGTTGGGCGCTGAGTCTCCGGCAGAGCGAGAGCCGAGTCGACGCGAGGGCGCTCGCGGTGGAGTTTCCTGGTGGATTCCAGTTCGAGGCTGACCTGGTGGTTCCGATTGCGGTGTATCTCGGTTCCACACAGTGGCGGCGCGAAGTACAGGAAGCAAATGAGCGCTTCAGCCACATCGTCATTGAGTCGTTTGCGTCACTTCTCGGTTTGGGAACCGGCAGTGTCGTCGAACGAGAGATCGAAAGGTACAGGACGAGGGGCCAGCGCGTCGCGTTGCTGTGTCATGGCTCGGACATTCGCGATCCCGGCGCGCATGCGCGGCGGGAACGGTATTCACCGTACGCGGTGAATTCGCAGGATTGGAAGGCGCTCCAGCGCGCTGTAGACGTGAACCGCCGGGTCCTCGATTCATTCGACGGTCCAGTGTTTATCTCTACCCTTGACCTTCTCGACGACGTTCCCTACGGGGTCTGGTTGCCTGTCGTAGTAGATGTCGACTTGTGGTCAAGTGCAGCACACGCCTCGAGCGGAGACGAAGGCCCATTGCGGGTCCTGCACATTCCAAGTTCCGGACCTATCAAGGGAACCTCCTTCGTCGATGCCGCCGCTTCCGAGCTGGAAACGCGCGGACTCATCACGTATGAGCGGCTTACTGGCGTGCCCGCCGCAGAGATGCCTGGACGAATTGCTGCAGCGGACATTGTGATCGACCAGCTCCTGCTGGGGAGCTATGGTGTCGCCGCGTGTGAAGCGATGGCAGCTGAACGGGTGGTGGTCGGCAATGTGTCGCGTCAGGTGCGGGCACAAATTCGAGAGCGGACGGGTTGGGAGCTCCCGATCGTGCAGGCTGATCCGGATGACCTCACTACGGTGATCGCGCGTCTCGCGGCTGACCCGGCGGCGCGAGCAGATGCGGCTCGTGCGGGTGCAGCATTTGTGCGAGCTGTGCATGACGGATCGCGCACTCCTCACGCCATGAGCGCCTTTCTCGGATATGCAGCGGGTGGTAGCGACGTAGACTGATCGGTGTGAAGATCGCAGTCGTAGCCACCGGAAAAATCGGCCTCCCACTTGCCACTCAGTTCGCCATGATGGGACACGAAGTGGTCGGTGTCGATGTGAATCAATCGTTAGTCGATGTCATCAACAGCGGCGTGGAGCCGTTTCCCGGCGAAGCGGGACTCGCCGAGGCGCTTGCCGAACTGGTTCCGGCTGGTCGGCTGCGCGCGACTTCTGATTACGCGGATGCCATCCCTGCAGCGGACGCCGTCGTCGTTGTCGTGCCGTTGCTAGTCGACGAGGAAACTTGGCAGCCAGATTTCAAATGGATGGACGCCGCCACAACCTCCCTCGCGGAGCACCTGACTCCGGACACGCTTGTCTCGTACGAGACAACCCTGCCGGTGGGCACCACCCGAACCCGATGGAAGCCCTTGCTTGAGGACGTCTCGGGGCTCACCGAGGGGACCGACTTCCACCTGGTGTTCTCGCCGGAGCGGGTGCTTACCGGGCGAGTCTTTGAAGACTTGAAGAAGTACCCCAAGCTCGTGGGCGGACTGTCTGCAGCCGGAGCACAGCGAGCGGTCACCTTTTACGAATCGGTGCTGACCTTTGACGCACGTGACGACCTCGATCGTCCGAATGGTGTGTGGGACATGGGAAGCGCGGAAGCGGCCGAAATGGCAAAGCTCGCTGAAACGACCTACCGCGACGTGAACATTGGACTGGCCAATCAGTTCGCGCGTTTTGCAGACACTGCAGACATTGACGTCTACAAGGTGATCGACGCCTGCAATTCGCAGCCGTTCAGTCACATCCATAGGCCGGGTATCGCGGTGGGCGGTCACTGTATTCCGGTGTACCCGCGCCTGTATCTGTCGACCGATCCCCATGCCGATATCGTGCGCACGGCTCGAAACTACAACGCGTCGATGCCGGAGTATGTGATCACCCGTGTCGAGGCTGCCATCGGGGATCTTGCGGGAATGCGCGTCGCGGTTCTCGGCGCGGCATATCGGGGCGGAGTGAAAGAGACTGCCGTCTCTGGAGTCTTCCCCACCGTTGAAGCGCTTCGTCGCCGGGGGGCGTCGGTGACGGTGCATGACCCGCTCTTCTCAGACGTGGAACTGCAAGGTTTTGGATTCAACGCCCACCACCTCGGAGACTCCGCAGACATTGTTATATTGCAAGCGGATCATGCGCTGTACCGGGAGCTGGGTCCTGCGGACTTCCCGGGAATCCGACTCTTTATGGACGGACGGAACTTCACCGAGCCCTCGAGATGGGCCGGAGTACCTCGGTTAGTCGTCGGGGCCTAACCGCGTCGGTAGGTTCCTGACTCCACAACATTGTTCGTGAAAGAATCACAGTAGGTCGATATGTCGCATGAGAACGAGGGCGTCAGAGTGAAGCCCCGAGTCGCTCGCTCGAAGCACATTTTTGTAGCGATTGCTATCGCGCTACTCGGGTTTGTTGGACTGGGCAGTTGGGCGGTTGCCTCGCCAGTGGGTTCGTCCCCGGACGACGACTATCACCTCGTAAGCATCTGGTGCGCTTGGGGTGACCGCGAGGGGCTGTGTGAGCCGAGCGTGTTCGAAGGTGAGCGCAGGGTTCCGCATGAGCTCGTCCAATGGTCGCGATGCTACTTGGATGACAGCATGCAAAGCGGAAACTGTAGCGTTTCCAGCAAGCTTGCATCCACGAGTCGTGGCGATTTTGCAAATAACTATCCTCCGGTCTATTACCGGGCGATGGGCGTGTTTGCAAGCGACAACGTTCAGCTGTCGACTCTCGCCATTCGTCTGACGAACGCGGCACTCTTCGTGGGGGCAGTGAGTATCCTGCTTGCTTTGCTGCGTCCTGGGCAGCGCGGACCATTGTTTTGGTCAGTGGCCGTTGGGCTAGTCCCACTGGGAATGTTCATCGTCCCCAGCATCAATCCCAGCAGCTGGGCGATACTGTCCGGTCTCACAGTCTGGTTGGCGATCACGGGCTTCTTTACCGCGACGAGCATGTGGCGACGGATCGGGTTGGGCGCGTTCGCAATTATCGCCGCCTTTCTCGGCTCAGGCGCCAGAGGTGACGCAGGCATCTATGCGGCGGTTGCAGCCGGAGCTGCCGCGATCCTGACGTTTGAACCTACGCGGGCCTGGTTCCGCCGTCTCGCGCTTCCGGTCGCAATCGTCGCGATTGGCGCGGCATTCTTCCTCACTACCGGCAACTCAACCTCGTACGCGAGTGCAGGGGTTGCCCAAACCCAGACAGGTGCCGGGACCGCTTCGTCCTCCTGGCCCCTCGTGATTGAAAACCTCACGCTCACGCCGTCGCTCTGGGCCGGCAGCTTGGGAACTTGGGGACTGGGGTGGTTCGAGGTGGTGCTGCCCCAAACAGTATCGATTGTCATGATCGGCGCGTTTTCTGCCCTCGCGTTTCGGGGACTTCGAGTCCTTTCGAAGCGCAAGGCGATTACCTTGGCGCTCCTTCTCCTCGCACTCTTCGTTGTTCCGGGCTACATCCTGTATGGACTGCAAATCTTGGTGGGCACCGAAGTGCAGCCCAGGTACATTCTCCCGCTCGTACTCATGTCAATCGGCGTCGCAACCTACGGCTTCACACGTGATGACTTGGGTCTCACGAGAGTGCAGGCGATTGTCCTCTTTGCGGGCGTCGCCTTTGCGAACTCCCTCGCACTGTATACGACTATGCGGCGATACCTGACCGGCACCGACTACACGGGCCTGAACCTCAACTCGAACGTGGAATGGTGGTGGGCTACACCGATCACGCCGATGGCGGTTTGGCTTCTCGGCAGTGCGGCTTTCGGGTTGTGTCTGCTCGGCGCATTTCTATTCCTGCGAAGCCGGCAATCGTCTCTGGTGCCGATGGCCATTCCAGATACGGGCACCGAGGCCCAACCAGCCGAAACACCGGTTCGTTGAGGCAGCCTACGGGAATTTGATACCTGGCGGAGTGGTGCGACGGCGAACTGCTCCGCCGGTAGCTCGGCCCCCGAGACGGGCCGGTGGAGTCTCAGTGAACCGCGGTGGCTACGCGGCTCCCAGGTCGCGCTCACGTGTGTCCTCGCGAGCGATTGCGAAGACCCGATGCGTGCGGGGAGCGGAGTCCGAACGTTCTGACGTGATGGAAAACAGCGCCATGAGAGCGGCAAACGCAACTGCACCTATCGCTAATACGGTGAAGGGCGAGGGGCCAGCATTCCACCACCAGTCAATATCGCCGTCGAGATTGTAGGAGCCAGTTGTGACGTATCGCCGAAGATTGACAAACAGCGAGATCGCATGTGCGCCAGCCAGTCCGAACCCGATGAGCCAGAGTTGCAGGCGCGACAGAGCAACTACGGAATTGGTGGCAGTTCGTGTTGCTGCGGTGGGAGCGATCACGGCACAGAGGAACATTGTGATGAGCGGCAAGATGTATCGCGGTTGAACGTGGCTTCCGACAAGCGTCTCGCTCTGGACGAGAATGTACGTCGGGATGACGATCGCCGCTAGCCCGATGCCGCTCAGAGCGACGATTCTTCGCCAGTCAATAGTTCGCATGTGTACGAAGATCGTGCCGGCGAAGAGGAAGATAATTGTCGCTGGAACGACTGCGGGCATCGTCGTGTTGAGCCACCCCAGGCCCCAGTTCTGGCCAAAGACACCGTTCCATAGGTTTGGCAGACTGAGGAGATTGAGGATTACGAGAGTTGCCTTGGACTTTGGAGCTTCATCGGTGGTTTCGCCCATGGCGCCGTCGAGCGCCAGGCCCGTTTGTCCCGTACTCAAGAAGGCGGCGATGGCGCTGGCAATCAGTGCCACGGGAAGCAACGACAGTTTCCAGAAGCGTCGGTCGGGACGGAACGCCAGGACGGTGGCTGCGAGCGCCGCGACAAGCGTGTACGCGGCACTGTCTCCTCGCGCGCTGAAGCTCAGAATCGCCGCGAACACTGCGATACCTGCCAACGAAATCTGACGCCACCCGGTGGTAGAAAAGTACCCCAGTAGTGCAGGGAGCACGAAGGCTGCTGAGGCAATCGCCCAACTGCTGGGATTCACTGACGCGACCATGAACACACCGACAGGTACAAACGTCAATGCCACGCTTGCAGCGAGCGAGAACCGCAAGCGCCGAGGCAGGATGTACCAGGTCGCGACCATGAGAATCGCGAAGAGCGCGGAATTGGCTAGTCGTATCGCGATTGTGGAGGTCGCGACGTTTTCGCTTGCGAGTTTGGAGGTCCAGAAATAATATCCGGATGGGTACTGGTTGCCACTATTGACGCGAGTGGTCTCTACCAGGTCGTACCCACTGTCGAGGAAGTGTTCTCCTTGGCATGAGGGGGTGACGTCCGGGTCGTGCGCGTAGCAGGGCGAGGTGATTGCCTTGTCGGGTGCAAGTCGTTTGCTCTCCGAAGTGCCCAACTCGCAAATGCCCTCGCGCGCACCGCTGCCGCACCAAATGCTTGCCAGGTGAAAGTCATCGTCCGGGGCGGAACCCACCGGCGATGCAAGCGACCAAGCTCCCAGGGTGAGAAAGATGAGGAGTCCCGCGCCAGCAGCGATCAGGAGTGACTTCAAGCGACTCAAGATAATTTCTCCTGTGGATCTGGGAGCCGCGCCGGGAGGCCCACGTGTTCGCGAACGGTAAGACCGACGAGCATGACAACGATGGACCCGCCCCCGCCCCCAACGGCAAACCCGATGAGTGCTCCCCAAAGGCCCATGCTGGGAGAGGCGACAATCATGGTCACGGTGCCCAGCACGAAGAAGATGATCCAGATTTGCGCGTATTTGCGTTGGTGGCCTGACGCCATCAGATACGCAGAGGGGGCGCATGTTGCCGAGATGAGGAAGACAACCACCAGGAGCACTTGCATTGCCGAGGTGCCGCCCGAGAACCGTTCACCGTAGAGAATGGTGAGTATCGCTGGAGCTAGTAGAACCAGCGCGCCAAATATCAACACGAACAGGGCAGCCGTGACGGCAAAAATCTTGCGAAGCGAGGACTGCAGCTGGATTGGATCACCTTGTTGGCGGGAAAAATGGGGGATCAAGACCTGATTGACCGCCTGCGAGATGAGGCTTGCCGGCGTCGCGAGGGAGAGAGCTGCCGCGAAGAGACCGGCTTGCGCTGGCGAGTCGTAGGCGCGAACGAAGACCATCGTTGCCGGAAGCAGGCCACCGGTGGCAAGTGCCCCGATGGTGGCATCGCGAATGAACTTCCTCATCATTGAACGTTCATGGGCGTCGATGGTCCCCGCAATCGTCCGCGGGCGGGCCGAAATCGCAAAGATCGCGTATCCAGTTGCTAGCGGAAGCAGGAGCGCCCAGTCCACTCCGGCCACGAGTACCGCAACGAGCGCGGTGAGGGCCACGAGTGAGGACACAAAATCGGCGATAGTCGCTCGAAGTATGCGATCCTCGCCCATGAGGATGCCTCTGGAATACACGTACGCGTTGTAGCTGAACACGAGGGCAGCGCAGCTCGCCGCCGCGAAAATATCCTCAGTGATGATGTAGGCAATGGGTGCGGCGACAACTGCGAGCCCCAACGACGAGGCCCAGAACAACCGATGGAGGTAGCCCGCTGCTGCGCCAGCGAGCGCCGACGAGGGCAGGTATCGTGAGGCTGCTATCCCCAGGCCCGCGGGTAGGACGAGCGACAGATAGACGGCAATCGAGAGGAGCGCGCTGGTTTCGCCGAGAGCTTCAGGCCCGGCGAGTCGGCCGATAGCGAGGGTATAGAGGAAGCGAGCAAGGCCCTGAGCCGCCATTCCCGCGGTCGAGAGTACCGTTCGCGAGAAGATTCCATCGCTTGGGGTAGATCGCTTCATGCAGGTTCCTGCTGCCGTTGCTCAATTAACTGTGCGAATAGCGAACGGTAGCGTTCGTACGCAGTTCGCGGGTGATACTCCTGCTCGGCCCGTGACCGTGCCGCCTGGCTCAATTCCGCCCGGGTATCGTCGTCCAGGCTGATGTATGAGCGCAACGCGGCGGCTAGTGCAGATGCATCTCCGGGGCGGACCAAGAACTGGGGATCGTCGACAAACTCCTGGCAACTCCCCAAATCGGTTGAGATGACGGGGATTCCCAGCCCGGCTGCCTCCGCTCCAACAATCGGGAAAGCTTCGCCATACACACTTGAAATCACCAGGGCGGAAGCTGCTGCAAGCGCCTCTTCTGGATGATCGGTGGCGCCAAGCAAACGGATGCGGCCCTGGCTCGTCAGCTCCTCAGCACCCGCCTCAGTAATGGCGCGTCTCATAGCTTCATCGTCCATCGTCACATTGGTTCCATACGCGACCAGATTCCAGTCTGGCGCGCCTGTGGCGACCAGTGAGAATGCCTCGAAAAGCTGGCGGTGCCCCTTTACCGGATGATTCCGGGCAAGTGAGAGGAACGTGCGGGAACTCTGGCGAAAGGCTGGGTGTTCAGGTACCGTTGCTGCGTTCGGAATGGGGCTGACGACATTTCGCATTCGAAGCGAGCTGATGAAACTCGCCATCTGCGAACTCCCTCCTGCGGGAATTACGGCGTCGAATCTGAACGACAGCAGTCCGACCGCGCGAGCGATCAGGCGGGTGAGTGGATGGTCGTCCGAGCTAAGTCCCTGAGTGTGAACGGTCGTGGTTCGTGGAGCAGCGAGGTGTGCCAACGCCGTCACCAGGTCAGCATGGAAGAGATGTGACGAAACGACGTCCGGCGAAAATGCCGCGGCGACGCGCTCGAGCGCTCGAACCATCCCTGGAAGGTTCCTAGATGTGGGCGGGAAACCCAAATAGGTGACCTCATCAAACGCATTCTCAAGCTGCGCGCTGAGATCCCCAGGGCGCATGAGTACCGCAAGGGAGAGGACGTCACCCGCGCGGCGAGCTGAGGCCAACGTCGCGAGAAAACGCTCAGCGCCCCCGATCTCAGCATCGGTACACACGAAAAGAATGCGCACAGCTTCCTCTCTCGCTCCGGAACAGGTTCAGCTGAACCCTGGGTATCGTACCGCGCGGGCAATTCGCCAAGCTGCCGCCTCGGTGGGGTCTTGGGATATCCTGGCCAATATGACTGACGACCTCGAGCGAACTGATCTAATCCCGGGGCTCTTGAGCGTTGTCGTTCCTATCGGACGGGTCGATCAGTGGCTGGACGAGGCAATCGCATCGGTCCTCGACAGTGATGCGGCGAACTTTGAGATCATTACCGTTTTTAACAACGGAGCCGAAGTCCCGACAGGTTGGGTGTATGCCAAAGACGAGCGGGTCCGAGTGCTCTCCACGACAGCCTCGCTCGGTCCAGGGGGTGCTGGCCAGGCGGGGATTGATGCCGCGCGAGGCGAGTATCTCGTCTGCTTGGATGCTGACGATGTCATGCGCCCGGATCGGCTCAGACTGCAACAGGCGTGGCTTCAGGGGAACCCGGAAACGGTTCTCGTCAGTTCACAGGTGGACTGGATCGACGAGCGCAGTCGAAGGATTGGCAAGTTTGCCTTGCCCCAAGGGGTCGATGTTCGTCCGCAGCTGGTCAAACTCAATGTCGCGCCGCATTCGTCCTGGATGGCACGCATGTCCGCGGTGCGCTCCGCTGGAGGGTACGACCTCACCATGAATCAGATGGAGGACTACGACCTTTTACTAAGGCTGGGTCTGCTGGGCCCGATCGCGGTGCTCCCGAAGACGTTGACCGACTACCGGCTTCATGCCGCTCAGCTCAGCCGCGCGGTGCTCCCCAATGGGCGCTACGTTCGCATCATTGCGCGACAGCGCCGGGCGTTGGGCGTGACGCTTGGGTTGTCCAGAGCACGCATCTTTCGTGCGCGGGTCTGGTGGGAGGCCCAGCAGTGGATGATGTACGTCGGACGGCGAGTCCGCGGATGAAGATCGCATTTGTCGTCAACAACTTTCTGCCGAAGGTTGGAGGGATGGAGTACCACATTGCCTCTCTCGCGGAACAACTCGTAGCGCGGGGGCATGAGGTTATTGTGCTCGACCTTGGAGCGCGTTCAGGTACACGGACGTTGCGCGGGTTCGAAGTGCACACGTTCCGAGAAACCCCCCAAATCGGCGGGGTGCTCGGATTCCCGCTGCCGGGTACTCGCCGCAGAATCACGCGATACTTGAGATCACGAGGGGTGGACATTCTTTCGACCCACACCAGGTTTTTCCCGATGAGTTTTGTCGGGCTCCGAGTGGCGAAGCGCCTGGGAGTGCCAGTTGTTCACACGGAACATGGAAGCGACTATGTCGCGAGCCGCTCAAGGATCATTTCGGCGGCGAGCCGAATGGTTGACCGCACATTTGGGAGAGCGGTGCTGCGCGGGGCGAATCGTGTCCTCGGGGTGTCTGAGGAGGTCTGTGCCTTCGTTGAGCGGCTTGCAGGTGTCAAGGCTCAACTCTTCTACAACGCCATCACCCTGTACGAACGTCCGGCAGAGGAGGCCCTGAGTCGACCGGAGCAGTTTGTGTTTGTGGGGCGAATTGTCCCGGGAAAGGGCTGGGGCGACTATCTGGAGCTCCTTCGCAGGCTCCGGGCTCGGGGGTATCAAGTGCGTGGCGAAGTTCTTGGCGATGGAGCCGATATGCGCGCGCTGATGGATTCAATCACCGAACTTGCGCTCGGAAACGACGTGAACGTTCGCGGACGGATCGATCCGTCCGAGGTTCGTGACGTGCTTCGCGGCGCAACGCTCGTGAACCCGACTGTGCTTTCCGAGGGGTTCCAAACGACCCTTCTTGAGGCGATTGCGGAGGGGGGCAGAGTGCTGACATATCCGGTTCCCGGTGCGAAAACGCTCCTTGATGAGGGGGCTCCAGTGCGCATTGCACGTCAGCGCAATGTTCTCGCGCTTGAAGAAGCTGCCATTGCTTTGCTGGAGGAGCCTCCAGAACGAGCTTCGCCCGAGCTTATTGAGTCCTGGACGTGGACTGCCCGAGCGGATGAGTACTTGGACGTATGTGGCCAGCTGCTGGGGCGTGCGCCGAACTCGTTGTAGCTAGGGCCGCGTGCGAGAGGACAATTCGTCCTCTACTCGCTCCAGGCGATTGTCGAGCAACGCAACCTGTTCGGCCAGTGTCCGCGACCGGTTCTCGGCTCGGGTAAGCTCGCTCGATTGCTGAAGGCACACGAGGAAAAGCACAACAATGCTCAGGAAGAACACGAGGTTGATTGGAGCTTCCACTCCGATCACCTGGGCAGCCGAGTTCAAGATGTCGGGAAAAATCCCGACGACAAGGCCGATGATGCCTGCCGTCAACCACCAGAGCGTGTGCCGTTCGCGCAGCTGGCCGCGGCGCAACATTTCAAAAACAGATACCAGGACCAGTAGGGCTGCCCCAATTCCCAGTAGATAGCTTGCGAGTGTCATGCGTTGAGGCTTGCCTTTGGCTTGGGTCGAAGAAATGCGATAGTGAGCGCGAGGAGGGCGCGGAAGAGGTAGATCGCTGAGCGACTCGGGTTGTGTGACGGAGTTCCGCCTGCCCGTTCACGCATTGCTACTCCTCGCTGGCCGAAGCGTAGTCCAGCGTGATGCCCGATTACGAGGGCCTCGACGGTGTCTCCGAGGTACTCGACCGGAAAATTTCGAGCAAAGACCTGGATCGCGCGGGGCCCGTGGGCTTTGAAACCGGAGGTGGTGTCGGTGAGCTCGGTACCGAGGGCGCGACTGAGAGTGCTCGACAGAAATCGCATTGCCCATTTTCGTGGGCCACGGACTTCGTAGTCACCAGAACCCGCGAACCTTGCGCCAATAACGACGTCGTAGCCAGCGAGCGCGGAGACGAGCGCCGGAACGTCAGCGGGATTGTGCTGACCGTCGGAATCCAGTTGCACGGCAACCGTATAGCCATGCAACTTTGCGTACTGAAACCCCAGCCGCATCGCGCCACCGACACCGAGATTGAACGGCAGCGCGAGGGCAACTGCCCCTGCCGTCTTTGCAAGGCCTACGGTGTCGTCTGTCGACCCATCGCTCACAACGAGTATGTGCGCCGAGGGCAATGTCGATCGAACCTCGGCAATGACCTCTGAAATGACCGCTGCCTCGTTAAACGCGGGCATCACGATCAATACGTGATCCAGAGATGAGTCCATGTGAACATACTATTTGTCGTTGGACCGCATCGCGCGGGCCCCCCGAGCATGCGAACTGCGCGACTTCCCGCGAGAATGGACCTTGTGGATCCTGATACGACGCTCTCTCCCCGCATCTCCGTCGCCCTCGGCAGCCATAACGGCGAGCAATTCATCGGCGAACAGATCGCCTCGATCCTCGTGCAGACGCGGCCCGTCGACGAGCTTGTGCTGTCGGATGATGCGTCTACGGATCGAACCGTAGAGATTGTCGAACGAGCCGTTGCCGCGCACCGAGAGAAAACCGGTTCCGCGCCGAACCTAATTGTGCTGCGCAATGACCCGGCCCTCAGGGTCACCAAGAACTTCGAGCAAGCGCTGCGGGCGACCACGGGCGAGCTCGTCGCCCTGTGCGACCAGGACGACGTTTGGCACCCGGAGCGGATCGAGCGCCTCGCCGCGCGTTTCGATGACCCCAAAGTTCTGTACGTCTTCAGCAATGCGCGCCAGGTCGACGACGCCGGCGCGTATCTCGGTCACGACCTCTTTGAGGCGAACGGCATGAGCGCTGCGGAGCGCGCGCTCGTCGAGTCAGGCCAGGTGTACCGCGCCTTCCTGCGGCGCAACCTGGCGACCGGCGCGACCGTCATGCTGCGCCGCACGCTCGTAGACGAGGCAGTGCCGTTCCCAACAACTTGGCTGCACGACGAATGGCTGGCGGTCATCGCGGCTGCGCATGACGGCGTGCGCATGCACGACGAGTCACTGACCGACTATCGCCAACACGACAGCAACCAAGTCGGCATGCAGAAGATGACGCTGCGGCGAAAGCTCGGCATGTTCGCTCAACCCCGCACCGAGCGCAATCTGCGGCTCTATCGGCGAGCTCAAGAGCTCCCCCCGGTTCTCGAGGCGCTTCCGAACGTTCCCGCAGAGTACGTCGAGGCCGCCCGGGAAAAACTCGCCTTCGAAGAGGCGCGGCAGGCATACCCGGAAGCCCGGATCCTGCGGGCAGCGCCAATCTTCCGCCAGCTGAGGCTCGGCCGCTATAGCAAGTACGGCACGGGATTGAAGGACGCGGTGCGCAACCTCCTGCAGCCGGTGTAGCAGCGACCCAGATCACCCGCAAGCCCTTGCGGCTACCCCTCCGACAGCTGCCATACTGCGAGCATGGGTCAAAATCGCAAGAGCAACAACGATGAAGCAAACCACCTGGGGTGGACCGTGGGCCAGCGGACCTTCATCTCGCTCGACGACATCGACGAGCAGCTGCTCTCGATGCTCGAACGCGACGGTCGGACAAGCTACGCCGACCTCGCCGCCGCCGTCGGGCTGACCCCTGGTGGCGCCCGCGCCCGGGTGAAGCGACTGGAAGAAAACCGGGTCGTCAAGGTCATCGGCATCACGAACCCATACGCAGTCGGGCTGCAGTCGGTTGCTGGTCTGCAGATCGAGGTTTCGGGCGACATCGATGAGGTTGCTGACCGGCTCAGCGAGTACGACGGCGTGCGCTACGTGGTGCTGGGATCGGGCCGATTCAGCATCTTGGTCGAGGTGTACGCCGAAACACCCCAGGCCCTCTTCACGTTGATTAATCGTGAAATTCGCGAGGTGCCCGGGGTGTCCAGGATCGAGACGTTCGTCTACGACTCGGTGCACACGCATCGGCCGATCTTCCCGCTTACCGGGGCGACTGGTCCGCTATAACGAGTCCAAGCGCTCGGGCGAGTTCGGCCGACTGCTGAATGACCTCCGTCTGGTGCGCCAGGATCTCGCGAGTTGGCGACTGGCCGACGGTGATGTTCACGGGATCCTGCACGCCCGACTCGACGCCGCTCAAGGCTTCAAGGACCGCGATGCCGCAGAACGGCACATGTACGGGGGAGTACCCGCCCTCGTGCGAGAAGATGATCTTCCCGTCACAGACGTCGGCGGCGAGTCCCACGAGGCGCTCGGCCATGCCGCGGAAGCCGCCCGAGGTGACGCTCATGCGCCCGAGCGGGTCCATCGCCGACGGGTCAAAGCCGCTCGAGACGATGATGAGGTCGGGCTGGAACGCGGTGATGGCGGGAATCGTGACGTTGTCGACGACCGACCAGTAGGCGCCGTCGCCCGAGCCTGCGGGCAGCGGGATGTTGATGTTGGTGCCGAGGCCGGCGCCACCGCCCTGCTCATCGGCCATGCCCGAGTCGACCGGGAAGAGGCGATCCTGGTGCACCGAGATGGTGAGCACGTTCGGGTCTTCCCAATAGATCTTTTGCGCACCGTTGCCGTGGTGCACGTCGTAGTCAAAGATCGCGACGCGCTGCACGAGGCCGCGGGCGCGCAGCGACTCGATGGTGACGGGGACGTTGGCAAACAGGCAGTATCCGCGCCCCTGGTCGGGCTCGGCGTGGTGCCCGGGCGGGCGCACGAGCGCGTACGCGTTGTCGACCTCGCCGGCCAGCACGGCCTCGGCGGCGGCGAGCGTGCCGCCCGCGGCAAGCTTTGCGAGCTCAAACGAACCGCGGCCGAAGGGGGAGAAGCCGTCACCGGCGTCGCCTCCGGTCGTGTCGGACTGGGTGCGAATGCGCTCGATGTGCTCGGGGGTGTGCACGCGCAGCAGGTCCTCGTCGGTGACCGGGGTGGCCTTGATGCGGGTCAGGTTGTTGATCATGCCCGAGACCTCGACCAGGCTCGCCATGCGGGCCTTCGACTCTGGGCTCTCGAAGTTTGCAAGCGGTTGGACGTACCCACCGGAGGGGAATACTCCCGCGTGTGTGCCGGTGTCGTGCCAGGCGTACTGCTCGTGCCAGATGTAGCCAGTCTTTCGCGTCATTGCGATTTCCTTCCCAGAAATGAGTGGTTTTGCCGTGGGGCTGCCAAGTTGTGGCTGCCGGTGCGAGTAACGATAACTCAGAATGAGTGACAAATCACAAGTCAAATGGGTGCTCAGAATAACGAATCAACATTGAAATGGTGATTTTGTTGACGAAGTGAGGTTGGTTGTGGTCCTATAGTCAACGCTGCAGAAAGCGAGTGTGTTCTCGGGCTCTGCACGTCACCCATCACAGACAAGGGAGTCATTGAGATGAATCGCATGCGTAAAGTCTTGGGCGCAATCGCCCTCACTTCGGCGGCAGCGCTCGCCCTCGGCGGCTGCGCCTCGGGCGGGGACGCCGCTGGAGGAAGCGCCGATGGTGCCGACAGCAAAGGGGCGCTGGCGATGAGCTTTGCCGGCCTCGACATCCAGATCTGGAATGACATGCTCCCGTTCATGGAGACCGCGGTCACCGATGCGGGCTACGAATTCGTTACCGACGACCCCAAGTGGAACGCCCAGACGCAGGTGCAGGACTGGGAGTCCTGGATCGTCCGCGGAGACATCAAGGCGATTACGGGCTACCCGGTGCAGTCTGACGCGATGGTGGCCGTCACCCAGCAGGCCACCGACGCCGGCATCCCGGTGCTCGGCTACGGCAGCACTTGGGACGGGGTCCAGGGTGCCGTCGTGTTCGACCACAAGAAGGACGGCTTCGCTGCTGGCGAGGAAGCCGCGAAGTGGATCAAGGAGAAGTACGGCGACGAGCAGGTCGATGTGGGCTTCCTCGGATACCCCGACACCGACCTGGGCCGTCTGCGCGGCGAGGGCATGATGGAAGCCCTCGACGAATCAGGGCTCAATCTCAACATCAACGAGCACTCGGTGTTGAATCTCGATGACGGCTATGCCGCGGTGCAGAACCAGCTGAACGCCTTCCCCGACACGAAGGTCTGGCTGGCGATCGCCGGCGACCCGGCCCTGGGGGCCTACCAGGCGCTCACCGACGCGGGCGTCTCGCCGACCGACGAGGGCATCCTGCTCGGCAACCTCGACGTCACGGACGCTGAGCTCGAGGTCATCGGCCAGAAGGACTCGTTCTGGCGCTTCAGCTTCGGCACGAGCACCCGCGAGTTGGCGGAGTCGATTGCGCAGATGATGATCGACGCGGCTGAGGGCAAGCCGGTCGAGGATCAGACCGTCGCCGTGACGCTCGTCACCAGCGAGAACGCCGACCAGTTCCTGCTGGCAAACCAGTAGCACGGCGCGGGCGAGAGGATCACGATGGGTCAGGCAACGGAGCGGATCTCGTTCGACGGCGTCACGGTTGACTTTGGCGCGACGAGGGCGCTGGAGGACGTCACCTTTGCGGTGCGCCCCGGCGAGATCGTCGGCCTGCTCGGCCACAACGGCGCGGGGAAGAGCACGCTGTTCAACGTCACCACCGGAGTGATCGAGGCCACGAGCGGTGGCTATTCGATCGACGGCGTGCCGGTACAGGGCAAGCTCAACCCCCGCGTTGCCGCGCAGCACGGCATCACCGTGATCTACCAAGAGCCCGCGCTCGCCCCCAATATGACCGTGCTGGAGAACCTCTTCCTCGCCCGCCCGACGCTCCGTGCCGCGGAACGCCGGGAGCGGGCGAGGAAGGCCCTCCTCGCGGTCGGCGCGGACCTGCCGCTCGACATGCCGGTCGAGGCGCTGGGCCTCGGCGAGCGCCAGCTCGTCGACCTCGCGCGCGGCATGCTCGCGGGCGAGATGAAGGTGTTGCTGCTCGACGAACCCACCGCAGCGCTGGGCAAGGCCGAGACGGACGCGCTGCACGCGCTCATCCAGCGCTTCGCGGCAGAAGGGGTCGCCGTGCTGTACGTGTCACACCGCCTGCCCGACATCATGGAGGTCTGCACGCGCGTCGTGGTGCTGCGCGGCGGCAGGCTCGTCGTGGACGCGCCATCGACCGACTTCACTCCGGCGAAACTCGCCGAGGCGCTCGTGCCCGACCTGCGCTCGCTCGACTTCGAGCACGTGGCCCCCGGGGCCGAGATCCTGCGCGTCGATACGCCGGGCGGCCCGATCACGGCCCGCTCGGGCGAGGTCGTCGGGCTCTTCGGCATGGCCGGCGGCGAGCAGTTCCACCTCGCCGCGCAACTCGCGGGCGCCGCGGCCAAGGTTGCGCTGGAGTACGAGCTGTGCGGCACGCCCGCACGGTTCTCGAGCCCGGCGGATGCCATCGCCCAGCACGTGTTCTATGTGCCGCCGGACCGCGACACCGAGGGGTTGATCGGCTCGGAGACCGCCATCGACAACGTGATGCTGCCCTGGTACGGCGCCACTCGCGCCCGCGGCTGGTGGGTGTCGGCGAAGTCCGGCGCCGAGGTCTACGCGAAGGCCCGCGAGGCGCTCGACATTCGCGGCCCGCTCGGCGAGGCCGAGGTCTCGCAGTTCTCGGGCGGCAACCGGCAAAAGCACCTGCTCGCTCGCTGGCTCTACCCCTCCGAACCCACCCTCCTGATCCTTGCCCAGCCGACGCAGGGCGTCGACGTCGGCGCCAAACTCGACATCGTCGAGGCCGCGAGAGCGGCGGCCAGCCGGGGCGCCGCGGTCATCGTCGCCTCGAGCGAGTCTGACGAAATCGCCTCGATGTGCGATCGCGCCTACACGCTGCTCGGCGACAGCCTTAGCGAGCTCCCCCGCTCGGCCGCCTTCAACGAGGAACTGCTCGCCTCACTCCTTTCGCTCGGCGTCACCGCCCGCTCTTGACAGAAAGACACACCCTGATGAACACCGAACGCCTCAAGATCTTCGCCGCCAAGAACGGCATCTTCCTCGCGCTGGTCGTGCTGATCGCGGTCTTTTCCATCCTGCGCCCCAACTTCTTTACCTTCGCGAACGGCCAGAGCATCCTGATGCAGGCCGCGGAGCTCGGGCTCATCGCGATCCCCGCGGCCTTCCTCATCATGTCCGGCACGATCGATCTGTCCGTCGGCTCGATTGCCTCCGCAGCGGGGGTCATGGGTGGCCTGACGATGGCGAGCACCGGATCGGCCCTGCTCGGCTTCGCCGCGGCGATCGCCACCGGCATCGTCGCCGGCGCGCTCAATGGCTTCCTCATCTCGTACCTCGGGCTGAACTCGTTTGTGGTCACCCTGGGAGCCCTGAGCGTCTGGGGCGGCTTCGCCCTCATGATGTCGGGCGGGCGCACGATTCCCCGCTCGGACCTCCCCGAGAGCTTCCGCGCGATCGGCACCATGAAGGTCGGCCCCGTGCCGATTCAGATTGTCCTGCTCGTGATTGTCATCGCACTTGGCTGGTACGTCTTGAACCACACGAAGTTCGGCAAAGAGATCAAGGCCATCGGCGGCAACCAGCGTGCCGCGCGCCTGATGGGCGTGCGCGTCGAGCGCTCGCGCTTCCTGCTCTTCGTCGCGAGCGGCGCGTTCGCGGCGCTGGCCGGCATGATGCTCTCGGCGAAGGTGCAGTCCGCAAACCCGAACATTGGCAGCGGCCTCGAGCTCGAGGCGCTGACCGTGGTGCTGCTCGGCGGCGTCGCGTTCGAGGGTGGCGTCGGGCGCATCAGCGGTGTCGTCGCGGGCCTGCTCTTCTTCCGCGTGCTGCGCGCTGGCCTCGTCTTCATGCAGGCGTCGCCATTCCTGCAGACCATCCTGGTCGGTGCGACCCTCATCGTCGCGGTTGCGCTCGACAGCTCGATTCAGAAGATGATTCGAAAGTCGTGGGCGAGGCTCGGCAAGAAAGCGGTGACGGAACCGGATCCGGTCCCCGCCGCATAGCGGGAGGGCCGGGGCGCTAGCGCTGTGCCTCGGCCCCTGCCTCGGGCTCCGTCTGGGCGCCGACCACACGCAACCTGCCCGCGAGCTCCCACACGGCCTGCGTCAGCGGCGGGCAGTCCAGCGCGATCTCGCGCAGGATCTCGAACTCGACCTGATCGGCCATGTGCGCGTACTTCTCGCCGTCGGGCCCCGGGACGCGGCCCATGAGCCGTGTGATGTTGAACTCGGCGAGCTTCCCGTCCTGCTCGAGCAGCTCGTCGCGCAAATTGAGCACCACAATCACGTCGATGCTCGACATCTGTTCCATCGAGACCGCCGGGTCTTCTCCGTGGCGTCCCCGGGTTTCCATCATCGTGGTTCGCTCGAGGCGCGCATCAGCGCGAAGCTCGAGGAGACGCTGGGTGGTGAGGTGCATGGATTCCGTGGCCGTTCGATCGCGCGGTGGCAGTGGGCTCTATCTTGTCACGCCTCTGCTGAGCGGCCGCGGGCAATTATCTGACGGAGTGGTTGCCAGCAGTGGGGCGACTGTCGCGACTGAGGGGCACGCGCCGCCACGGCAATGCCTGCGGTTCGCCGAGCTGTGAGGGCACCTCGTAGTCGGTCTTTGACTTCACCGCGAAGAGGACGAGCAACAGCCAACCGCCCTCCACCAGGATCCTGCTCTCGGTGAGCGACTGCACCAGCAAGGCGATCACGATGAGGAACGGGAACAGCGCCGACGTGGCGTAGGGCAGCGGCGCGCCGTGGCCACGCCGCGGCTGGTCGATGGCGCGGAACCAGACGCGCCACACGGTCAGGAACACCAGAATGGCGAACAGGATCAGCCCGACGACGCCGAGCTGGAGCCAGACATCGAGCCACGCGTTGTGCGCGCTCATCACCTGGATGCCGGCCTTCTTGTCGAGGCTCTTGAACGGTTCCGCCCAGGGCGCCCAGTAGCTGACCCAGCCCCAGCCGAACCACGGCTTCTGGGCCGCGAGGTCCGCGACCTTCTGCCAGGTTTCCATGCGGCCCGTGAGGTCGCCGCTCTTGCCGAGCAGCCCGAACACGAAGTCGCGAGCGAAGAGCGTCGCGGTGGCGGCGATCACGATCAGCGCGGTGCCGGTCGCGTAGAGGGGTACCCGTCGCTCGGGGCCAACCCGCCTCGCCCAGAGTGCGAAGAGCAGGGTGACGACGACCGCGGCGAGGGCGACCGTGACGGTGGCTCCGCGGGTGAGCGCGATGGTGAGGAACGCGATCGCCAGCCAGAACCAGCCGGCGACGGGGCGCACGAGCCCGGCGCGCAGCTGCACGGCGAACACGATGACGCCGAGCAGGCCGAGGAAGCCGAGCAGGACGGAGCTCGCGACGAGGCCCTGGATGGGGCCGCCGCTGAACAGCAGGTCGCGACTCCAATACAGCAGCGGCGACACCTTGCCCTCGGGCGCGTCCATCCACCACGGCAGGAGCGGCTCGCGCACAAAGATCGCGACCCAGAGTTCGAAGAGGAGCGAGAGGCCGAGCAGGAAGCGCAGGGCGGTGCCGAGGGTGCGCAGCACCTCGTGCCAGGTCAGCGTGAAGGCCAGCACGAGGGCCAGCAGCGTGGTCGAGAGCTGCGCAAGATTGCCGAGCAGCGTCTCGGGGCGATACGCAGACCACGCCACCGAGACGAGCGCGAGGGTGAGAAAAAGGGTCAGGGGCGCCGGCAGGCGATACCAGCGAAAACGCTCGGGCTTGCGTGCGATCATGATCCAGAGCCCGATGCCGACCAGAGCGACGCCTACCGCGAGGAAACCGGGCCAGCCGAGGGCGTTGCGCACGCCATTGCCGCCGAGGGTGACAAAGAAGACGGTGCCCGCGTATGCACTCAGTCCCAGTCGGGTCTTCGAATCCGCCATACGGGTAGTGTAGGCCGTGGCCACGCGCTGAAATTGCGAGGCATTGCCAAGTCCGGGAGCGCGAGTGCTGGTCTTCATCGAGAACACCCCGCTGCGCTATGCGTGGGGGTCGGCAAACGCGCTGCCCGAAATTCTGGGAGTGGCGCCCACGGGCGAGCCCCAGGCCGAGCTTTGGCTCGGCGCGCACCCGGGCAGCCCCGCCCAGGTGGCGAACGCGAACCCCGTCGTGCACACGCTGATCGACTTGATCGAGAGCGACCCCGAACGGTACGGCGTCGACGGTGCGCACCTCCCGTTCTTGTTGAAGATATTGGGCATCGGCCAACCGCTTTCCCTGCAGGTGCACCCGAACCTCGAGCAGGCCGCGCGCGGTTTCGCCGCAGAGGACGCCGACGGCGTGCCGGTCGACGCCCGCGAACGCCGCTACCGAGACGCGAACCACAAGCCCGAAATGCTCGTCGCCCTCGGCCACGGAGTGAACGCGCTCTGCGGGTTTCGGCGCCTGCGCGACGTGCGACGCGACCTCCACGCGCTCGCCCTCGTACTTTCGCCGGGCGAGGGGCGAGACCTGCTGGCCGCCTTCGCCGAACGCCTGCACGGGCGCGGCGACGCGGCTGGCGCACGGCGACAGGCGCTCGCCTGGATGTTCGACGCCGACCCGGACGTGTCGGCGGTCGTCTGGAAGACCACGGTCGCGCTCGCCGCTGCGAGCGAGCGGGCGATGGGCAGGATCGCGGAGCCGGAGGGGGCCGGCGACGAGGGCGCGCCGGTGCTCGACATCGACCCCGAGCGGGTCTCGGTGATTTCGACCATCCACCAGACTCACCCGGGTGACGCCGGGATCCTGATCTCCATGCTGTTGCACCTCGTGCGCCTCGAACCGGGAGAGGCCCTGTTTTTGGAGCCCCGGCAACTGCACGCCTATCTGGGCGGCATCGGCGTCGAGGTGATGGCCGCGTCCGACAACGTGCTGCGCGCGGGGCTCACCGAAAAGCTCGTCGACATTGACGAACTCTCCCGCGTGATGGACGCCGATCGACTGGAGTCCCCGCGAATCGAGGGGGAGAGCCCGGTGCGTGGCCTGGTCGTCTGGCAGCCGCCCGTGCCGGATTTTCGCCTGATGCGGGCCCGAGTAGGGGAGAGCGGCGAACGCGGCTTGGGCGGCTGCGCCGAGTCGATCTCGATCGAGGCGCCGTACCCGCTGGTGCTCGTCGCGACCGCTGGTCGCATCCGGGTCGAGCGCGACAGCGACACCTATCAAGAGGTCGCGGGCGTGCGCCGAGGCCAGTCCCTCTACATTTCGGCGGGCGAGCCCATCGTGCTCACGGGGGCCGGCGAGGCGTTTTTAGCGACCGTGGGCGACGGCTGGCCGGACCGAAATTCGAGCCTCAGCGTGTCGTGAATCCTCAACCCGCACTTGAGGGTTTACGATCCCCGGCTTGACTTGAGCGAATCACACGGGTGTAATTAGCAGGAGCCGATTCGCCAGACCGGCGGAATGTGCCAGATGAGAGGAAAAGGACCGCATGACTCAGCAGCACCCCGTCCCCTCAAACTGGTTTGTCGATCCGGTCGCACTCGGCGTTCCCGGTGTGCGTCGACCCGAGATCGACGACGAAGCGCTCTCCTGGCAAGGTGACGCGCTCTGCGCGCAGACCGACCCCGAGGCGTTCTTTCCTGAAAAGGGCGGTTCGACCCGCGAGGCCAAGCGCATCTGCGAGGGCTGCGAAGTGCGATCCGAATGCCTCGACTACGCGCTCGCGAATGACGAGCGGTTCGGCATCTGGGGCGGCCTCTCCGAGCGCGAACGCCGCAAGCTCCGCCGCGAGGCGATCTAACGCTTCCCGGCACGCCGTCGGTTTCGCCGCGGTGTCGGCGCTTAGGGTGAAGGCGCTATGCCTACACGAGTAACCGCCATCCTGGTCGCACAGCGCGGCAGCCACTGGCTCGACGAGACCCTTGCGGCGCTCGCGGCCCAAACCCGCCGCCCCGACCGCATCATCGCGGTCGACAATGGTGGCGGGGACGCCCTCGCCGCCCGCCTGAACGCGGCCGCGGTCGATGGGGTGGTCTCGACCGGCAGCAAGCTGTCCTTCGGCCGGGCCGTCGCGCTCGGCGTCGCCGCAGCGGTCGGCGCGCCCCCCGCTGCGGGAGCCCCGCACCAGGCCGGTTCACCCTCCGAGAGCGACTGGATCTGGCTCTTGAGCGAGGACTCGGCGCCCGAGCCCCAGGCGCTCGCGAACATCATCGCCGCGGTGCAGCGCTCCCCATCGGTCGCGATTGCCGGGCCGAAGCTCGTCGACTGGGAACACCCCGAGCGCATCATCGAGCTCGGGCAGAGCCTCACCCGCACGGGCAGCCGTTGGAAGCTGCGTCGGCAAGAACTTGATCAAGAGCAGTACGACCACCTGCAGGACACCCTGGGCGTGGGCCCCGTCGGCATGCTCGTGCGCCAAGACGTGTGGATGCGCCTCGGCGGTTTTGACCCTGCCCTCGCCGTCTACGACGACGGGCTCGACCTCAGCGTGCGCGCCCGCCTGGCCGGGTTCCGCGTCATCGTCGCCCCGCACTCGCGCATCCGCTTCGCGCAAATCGGCGTCGCCGGCCCGCACATCGATCGGCGCCGATCCGTCCTTCGCACCGCTCACCGGCAGGCCCGCACCTCCGCCCTGCACCGCCGCCTCGCCTACGCGCCCGCCGCGCTCGTGCCGTTCTATTGGATTGCGTTGCCGTTCATCGGGGTCTTGCGCATGGTGTGGGCGCTGCTGCGTGAGCAGCCCGGCAACATGCTGGGCGAGCTCTCCGCCGCCCTCCGGGTGTTCTTCCGCCCCGGGGCGGTCGCGCGCGCGCGACACCGAATCAAACAGGATCGGTCAGTCGGCTGGGACGCCGTACGCCCCCTGCGTGTCGACCCGAAGTCGGTGCGCACCGCGCGCATGATCGATCGCGAGGCGCTGCGTGCGGCCCAGGGTCGCACCCGCCCCGAGCTGCACTTCGTCTCGACCGGAGGGCTCGGTGTGCTGCTGGGCGCCCTGGTCGCCGCCGCGGCCCTGTTCTGGTGGCTGCTGGGCACCGACGTCGTGAGCGGCGGCGGCATCGCCCCGCTGAGCGACAGCGTCGCTGAGCTGTGGCGGAACACGCAGTGGACCGCCGAGGGCCCGGCCGACCCGTACGCATGGGTGCTGGCGACGCTCGGCACGCTCACGTTCTGGAACCCGAGCCTGTCGATCGTGCTACTGCTCGCGCTCTCGATTCCGCTTGCCGCGTTCGGCGGCTGGCACTGGGCCGCCCGCGTGACCGAGCACCCCGCTGGTCGCGCGATCGGCGCGGGGGCCTGGGCCCTGAGCCCCGTGCTGCTCGGCTCGCTCGACGCTGGCCGACTGCCCACGGTGATCGTGGTCATCGCGCTGCCGTGGCTGCTGATTGCCGCGTCGCGCGCACGTGAATCGTGGAGCTGGGCCGGCTCGGCCTCGCTGCTCGCCGGCGTCGTGCTCGCCTGCGCGCCCGCGCTCATCCCCGCCGCCATTGTGCTGCTGATCGTCGGGGCCTGCACCTCGCCGCGCGGGTTGAGCAAGGTGTTCTCGATCGCGCTCGTCCCCCTCGCGCTGTTTGCGCCGCTTGCCCTGCACGCGATCCGCACGGGTCGACCGCTCGACTTGATGCTCGACCCCGGCCTCAGCCCCGCGTTTACGCCCGGAAACCCCTGGCACCTGATGATCGGGTTCCCCGAGTTCGGGCTGCACGGCTGGGCGCCGTTGCTCTCGATGATCGGGCTCGGCAACGCGCCCACGACACTGCTGGTCGGTCTCCTGATGGCTCCGCTCGCGTTGCTCGCGGCGCTCGGCCTGTACACGGCCCCGGTGCGGGTCAGCGTCTTTGGCGCCCTGGCCGCCGGCCTCGGCCTCGCGACCGCGATCGCCTCGGCGCAGGTGCAGCTCACCTCGGTCGGCGCCGAGCCGCTCTCGATCTGGACCGGATCCGGTATCGCCCTCTTCTGGATCGGCCTCGCAACCCTCGCCGCCTCGGGGGTGAGCGTGCTGCGCAAGGCCGCCGCGCCGCTCGTCGCGGTCGCCGCCATCGGCGCCGTCCTCGCGGTGCTGCCCGTCGCCGCCCACCTGCTGCTCAAGCAGTCCGCCGTGCAGCCCGGCTCGGGGCGACTACCGGCGCTCGTCGAGGCGGCCGGCAACCTCGACCCCGAGATCGGCACCCTCGTGCTCAGCGCGGTCGGCGAGCACGCGGTCCACGCCGAGATCGAGCGCGGATCGGGCACCCGACTCGACACGGTGCGCACCGCCCGTGTGCAGCCCACCCTGTCCGCGGAAGAGCAGCGGATCGCGACCGTCGTCGGCCAGCTCGCCAGCACCGGCGGAGAGGACCTGCGCGATGCGCTGGCCGCCGAACGGATCGAGTTCGTCGTGCTGCTCCAGAACGACGACATCTCGGACGGGGCCGCCGAGCTCGAGCGCGGCACGCTGCAGGGCGCGCTCGATCAGAACGCGGCGCTGTCGAGCGCCGGAGAGACTGATTCCGGCCTGCTGTGGCGGGTCGAAGTGCCCGCTGAGCCCGTCGCCGAGAACGTGGATGCCCGTGCGCCCCTGATCGCGATGCCGTTCTGGTGGGCCCAGATCGCGATGCTCGCTGCGATGGTGCTGCTCGCGCTGCCCACAGGTGACATCGTGGAGCGTCCTGAGCGGCGCCCGCGGCGTCCCCGAAAGGGCGAACCGGGCGGCGGGGCTGTGGCGCCGGCCGCGCCCGCTGAGGGGGCGATGCCTGCTGCGCCTGCTGCGCCTGCTGCGCCCGCTACGACGGCAGCGCCGGCCGAGGCAGCGGGCGACAGCGTCAGTGCGGATGAGGCCCAGGGCGATCCTGGAGCCTCGGCCACGTCCGCACCCACACCCGTTACTGAGAACCGTACCGACTCGAAGGGAGCCGACCATGAGTGAGCGACCACAGTGGCTTCGCGCGAGTGGGCGAGCCGTCGTCGGACTGGCCATCACAGTTGTCGCGGTGGGCGCCGTCGTCGCCGTGGGCACGATCACGCTGCCGACCATCTCTCGCGGCGCGGTCGCGATGACCGTCGACACCTCGCAGGGCGCGGGGCGCGACCTGAGTTGCGCCGGACCCTTCATGGAGCTCGGCGTCGACCCCACTCGCCCCGGCGCCTCGCTGCCCACGGGCGCGGCAGAGCTGAGCGTCGCCGGCGAGCCCGGCGAGACCCGCACCCTGACGACCGAGGCTGGCGACAACGCAGCCACCGTCCTCACCGCGGCGTCCGCGGACGAACTGCTCGCGGCGGCCCAGGTGCAGCGCATCGACACCGAGAGCCTCGCAGGCATCGCCGCCAGCGCCTGCGGCGAGCCCGCCAATGAGCAGTGGCTCGTCGGCGGAGACACACGTCTCGGCACCGCGACCACCCTGACGGTGGGCAACCCCGGGGACGTCGCCGCGACCGTTCGCATCTCGCTCTTCGACGAGGCGGGCCCGGTCGACGAGGTGCAGACCGCGGGGGTGCTCGTACCGGCCGGGAGTCAACGCACCGTCTCGCTCAACGGCTACGCCCCCGATCGCGCCCAGCTCGCCGCGCGCGTGTTGAGCACCGGGGCCGCGGTCACCGCGACCCTCGGCGTCGCACAGACGCGCGACATCACCCCCGTGGGAGTCGACACCGTGATGGCGCAGTTCTCGCCCACCGAGGTGTTGGCGTTCCCCGGTGTGACGCGCACGAGCGACGACGCACAGACGGCGACCGACGCGCACGACATGGACGAGTTCCCCGTCACGGTGCGCGTGCTCGCGCCGGGCAGCGCCGACGGCACCGCCGAGATCCGGGCGGTCGACGCTGATGGGTCGTCGACGGTGGTCGGGAAGGCGACGCTGACGGCCGGGGTGGTCAGCGAGACGGTGATCGAACATTGGGACGCGACGTTTAGCGGGATTGTCGTCACCGCCGATGTCCCCGTCGTCGGTGGCGTGCGCGGCACGGCTGTCGTTGGTCGTGCGCACGACCTCGCCTGGTTCTCGCCCGCTGGCGTGATCGCAGCGGGCGTCACCGCCGCGGTTCCGGTCGTGAACGCCCCCGGGGTCTCGATGACGTTGCTCAACACCGGAACCACCGAGGTGGAGGTCGCGGTGTCGCGTCAGCCCGATGCCGGGCTGCTCGGACTCGCCAAGCCGACCCTGGTGCGGGTGCCCGCGGGGGCCGCAGTCGAGGTGCCGGTGGAGCGCGGACGGGCCCTGACCATCGTCAGCGACGCGCCGATTTACGCAGCCATCACGATGGTTGAAGGACCGGGGATCGCCACGTACTCCATCGAGCCGCCGCGCGAGCGCGCGAGCACTCTGACGGTCTACCCGCGCTAGCCGGGGTGCGGGCGGCGCGGGATCTCCCCGCGCGCCCGCGGGGCATCGCCCCGGCGAGGCCCACCTAGCCCGCGCTCACCATCCAGGTGATGCCGAAGCGGTCGCGCAAATCGCCGAAGGTGTCGCCCCAGGGCGCCGTCGCGAAGGGCTCGCGGATCTCCGCGCCCTCGGCGAGGGCGTTCCAGATCTGGGTGAGGTGCTCGAGGTCAGGACCAAAAACGCAGACCGACGAGCCGCCGGCGGCCGAGTCGGGGGAGTCGGCCATGCTCGCCGGCATGTCTGCCGCCATGAGCGTGAAGCCGTCCGCAGTGTCGAGTTGCCCGTGCATCACTTTGTCGCCTTCGTCACCCTCGCCCATCATGCCGGGGATGGAGTCGTAGCGCATGATGTTCAGCTCGCCGCCGAGTACCGACTGATAGAACTCGAGCGCCTCGCGTGCGTTGCCGCGGAAAGAGAGATAGGTGGCCAGCTGTGCGGACATGAGGGTGTTCCTTTCAGTGACTTCGTTGACACGTTCCGGGCGGACTGCGGGGACCGGTGCGGCAAGCATACGGTCCGCCACTGACAGCCGTCACTGGGTGGGCGACCCGAGTGGGGGTTCTCGGGAGTAGAGTCGCGATCGTGATCACAAGATCCACGGCACAGGGCTACAGCGCTGACGATGGGGAACCGGCTGGCGAGATATCGCCGCGGCGTCGCTCCCTGAAATCCTGGCTGCTCGCCGACACTGCGGCGGCGCCAGGAGCGCACGTCGGCCCGCACGGCCGACCGGAGGAAGCGCACACGCGGAGCTGGTGGCAGGTGATGTGCCTCACCGGCGTCGACTACTTCTCCACGTTGGGCTACCAGCCGGCGATCGCCGCGCTCGCCGCCGGAGTGCTCGCCCCGATCGCGACGGTCGTGCTCGTCATCGTGACGCTGGCCGGCGCGCTCCCCGTGTACCGGCGGGTGGCTGCAGAAAGTCCGCGCGGATCCGGCTCGATCGCGATGCTCGCTGCGCTGCTGCCCAGGTGGGGCGGCAAGCTGGTCATGCTCGCGCTGCTGGGATTTGCCGCGACCGACTTCATGATCACCATGACCCTGTCGGCCGCGGACGCGACCGCCCACCTGGTGGAGAACCCGTTTGCGCCCGTCGCGCTCAAGGGCCAGGAAGTGGTGATCACCCTCGCCTTCCTCGCCTTGTTGGGTGCCGTCTTCCTGCGCGGCTTTCGCGAGGCGATCGGCATCGCGACCGCCATCGTCGGGGTGTTCCTCGCGCTCAACATCGTCGTCGTCGGCGTCGCACTCGCCCACGTCTTCACCACCCCGCTCGTGGTGGACAACTGGTGGGTCGCCCTCACCACCCAGCACGGCGACCCCCTGCTCGTGATTGCGCTTGCGCTATTGGTGTTCCCCAAGCTCGCCCTGGGCCTCTCCGGCTTCGAAACCGGCGTCGCCGTCATGCCGCAGATTCGTGGCGGGGCGAACGACACCGTCGACAACCCCGCGGGGCGCATTCGTGGCGCACAGCGACTGCTCACCACCTCGGCGCTCATCATGAGCACCTTCCTCGTGACCTCGTCGCTGGCTACTGTGATCCTGATCCCCGCGGCAGCCTTCGAGCCGGGCGGCGAGGCAAACGGCCGCGCGCTCGCCTATCTCGCGCACGAGTTCCTCGGCGAAGGGTTCGGCACGGTCTACGACATCGCGACCATCGCGATCCTGTGGTTCGCGGGCGCCTCGGCGATGGCTGGCCTGCTGAACCTCGTGCCCCGCTTCCTGCCGAGACTCGGCATGGCGCCCTCTTGGGCTCGCGCCATCCGGCCGCTCGCGCTCGTGTTCATGGCGATCGCGTTCCTCATCACGATCGTGTTCCAGGCCGACGTGAACGCGCAGGGCGGCGCCTACGCCACCGGTGTGCTCGTGCTCATCACTTCCGCCTCACTCGCGGTGACCCTCGTCGCGAAGCAACGGAAGCAGCGCCGTGGTGCGATCGGTTTTGGCGTGATCACCGTCGTGTTCGTGTTCACGACGATCGCCAACATTATCGAGCGGCCCGAGGGCATCAAGATCGCGGGTCTCTTCATTCTCGGCATTCTCATCATCAGCTTCATCAGCCGGATCCAGCGGTCGTTCGAGGTGCGCGCAACCGAGGTGAAGTTCGACGCCACCGCACGCGAGTACCTCGACGGATCCGCCGACCGCCCGCTCCGCCTCATCGCGCACGAGCCCGCGGACCGCACGCGCGGGCGTTACCAGGCGAAGCTGCGGCACGCACGCCTCGCCAACCATCTTCCTGCGGCGGGCACCCCCGTCGGAGATGTGCTCTTCATCGAGGTGCAGCCGGGTGACAGCTCAGACTTCGAGGAGGCGCTTGACGTACACGGCATCCTCGAGCACGGTCACCGGGTGCTCGAGGTCACGAGCGGCAATGTGCCCAACACGATCGCCGCGATCCTGCTCGCGATTCGAGACGAGACGGGACGCATGCCCCACGTCTATTTCCGCTGGGCCGAGGGTCGGCCGGTCGGGAACTTCGCCAAGCTCTTCCTCTTCGGTGAGGGCCAGATCGCGACGCTCACGCGCGAAGTGCTGCGCGAGGCCGAGCCCGACATCGAGCGTCGGCCCTGGGTGCACGTCGGGTAGGGGCAGGATCCTGCTGGGTGCCGCGTTGCGGGGCGCCGAACTAGGCGGACAGTGTTTCGGCCGCGTGCGCCGCGCGCCGGCCGTCGTGCCGGATGAGCTCCCAGCCGCCGGGCGGAGTGAGGCGGTCGTGGTGCACCGCGCAGAGATCCTGGCCGTCGGGCGTGCGCTCCGGACTCAGCGGGCCGAGCGCGACGATGCGCGAGGCGTAATCCATCGTCAAGGTCGCGGCGGCGATCCGCTGGCAGGCGGGTTTCGCGCAGCGGCGATCGACGGCGGGAGCGGGAAGCGCAGGCATATATCCAGGCTATTCGAACCGCCCGTTCACGGCCCGTTCCCGCGCCGTGTGGGCGCCGGTAGACTGGCGACATGTTTGGACGAGGCCGCACGCGTGGGCACGATGCAGGGCCCGTGAGCGGCGGCGCTGGCGGGTCGGCCGGGCGCGCCTCCCGTCGGCACGGACGCCGCGAGCCGCGATCCTCGATCACCGGCCCGGGGCTCGCGAACCCCGACGCCCGCATCACCCGGTTCGAGCGGCAGGCGCGTGGCGCCCTCGACCTCCTCTTCGCGGCGTTCCCCGCCGACCTGCAGGGCGTCAGCGTGAGCTTTGTGTCGGTGCCGCGCGAGCTTGGCGACGGTGACGAGCCCCTCTTCTGGACCGTCGACCGCGACGCTCGGACGATCCTGCTCTATCGGCTGCCGATCCAGCGTGCCCGCGGGCTCCACGTCGACGACGACGAACACCGCCGCATGTTCGTGGAGCACTGCGTGTACCGGGCAATCGCCGAGTTCCTCGACCGCGACCCGTGGGAATTGCTGCCGGGGCGGTTCGACCACTTCTAAGCGCGCTCGCGCGTTGACTTCGGTGGTGCCGCGCCGCGCCGCGCCTCATCACTCGCCGCACCGCACCTCATCTCGCCTCGCCTCACGTAACGGAGGGATCCTACGTAACGGAGCCGCAGACGGGGTGTTTCGGCTCCGTGAAGTGGGATTGCTTCGGGAACTGCGACCGCGGCGGCCGCGGCGGTCGCAGCGACTATGGCGACCATGACTACCACGGCGGCGGCGGCCACGGCGGCAGGATCCTGCCGGGCCTATTGGGCCCCGAACGCACTCGCGGGCGCGCACCCCGAAAGGTCCGCGCCCGCGAGTAGGTGAGGCAGCTTAGGCAGCAACCTTCTTGGTGCCGTTGAACAGCGGGCCGAAGGCGAAGCCGGCGATGAGGCCGCCCAGGATCGGGAACACGATGAACGCCCACACCTGCGTGAGGGCCTCGCCGCCGCCGAAGACCGCGGTCGCGATCGAGCGAGCCGGGTTGATCGAGCCGTTCGAGACGGGGATCGACACGAGCAGCACGAGCATCAGGCCGAGGCCGATCGCGAGGCCGGCGAAGCCCGCGGGGGCGCGGTCCGAGGTCGCGCCCAGGATGATCGTGACGAAGATGGCCGTCGCGATCAGCTCGGTGAGGGCCACGGCGAGCAGGCCGTAGCCGCCCGGCGACGCCTCGCCCCAGCCGTTCGAAGCGAAGTTGCCGAGGTTGCCGGCCTGCGGGCTGTCGCCGAGGATGACGAAGAGCAGGGCGGCGGCGATCGTGCCGCCGATGACCTGCGCGACGACGTAGCTGAGGACGTCCTTCCACGCGAAGCGGCCGGCGGCGGCGAGGCCGAAGGTTACGGCAGGGTTGAAGTGCGCGCCCGATACGGACCCAAACGCGTAGATGCCGGTGAGGACTGAGACGCCGACCGCGAGGGCGACACCGAGGAACCCGATGTTGACGGGATTGCCGGGCTCACCGGCGAAACCGGCCGCCGTGAGCGCGGCACCGATGCCGGCAAAGACGAGGACGAACGTGCCTACAGCCTCGGCCGCGAGGCGGGCTCCGGTGCTGGGAACTGCTACGGATGTCGACATTGAAACCCCTCCGAAAAGTCGAACGTATTATGTGCTGTTTCTCAGGGTAGTGGGAGGAAGGCGGACTGTGACCATAATGGAGGCATGAGTGCACGGATTCTGGTCGTCGACGATGACAAGGCCCTGGCCGAGATGATCGGTATCGTCCTTGAAGCCGAGGGCTTCACGCCTTTCTTCTCGGGGGACGGTGCGGAGGCCATCGAGGTCTTCCGTGAGGGGCGCCCGGACCTGGTGCTGCTCGATGTCATGCTTCCGGGCCTCGACGGGATCCAGGTCTGCGAGCGCATTCGCGCCGAGTCCGGGGTGCCCATCATCATGCTCACAGCCCGCACCGACACCACCGATGTGGTGCGCGGGCTTGAGGCGGGCGCTGATGACTACGTCGTCAAGCCGTTCAACCCGGTGGAGCTGACCGCCCGCATCAAGGCCCGCCTGCGCGAGCCCCAGCAGGATCTCCCCGAGACCATTCGCGTGGGCGACCTGACGATTGACGTCGCCGCGCACGAGGTGCGCCGCGGCGCGCAGCCGATCTCGCTCACGCCGCTCGAGTTCGACCTGCTCGTCATTCTCGCCCGTAAGCCGCAGCAGGTGTTCAGCCGCGAGGTGCTGCTCGAAAAGGTGTGGGGCTATCAGTACAAGGCCGACACCCGTCTCGTGAACGTCCACGTGCAGCGCCTGCGCGCCAAGGTTGAGCTCGACCCGGACTACCCCACCATCGTCACCACCGTGCGCGGCGTCGGCTACCGCGCCGGCGCGGTGACTGACTGAACGGCAAGCCGGTGAGTCGCGGCCGCTCAAGGCTCGCGCTCTGGCTGCGTCGTGCGTGGCTGCGCGTCGTCAAACTGACCAATCCGGTGGTCGGGCCGTTTCGCGAGCGCTGGCGGCGGTCGCTCAAGCTGCGCACGATGGCGGTCACCGGCCTCGTGACCGGCGTCATGATCGCGATCGCCGGCACCTTCATCTTGACGAGCATCGGCGACGACCTCTACTCGGCCCGTCGCGACCAGGTGCTGCAGGACTCGGCGCGCGCAACCGTCTCGGCCCAGCAGCTGCTCGACGCGTCGGACGCGAGTGAGCACAGCACGCTGTCGGCGCTGATGACCTCAATGCGTCGCGCGGTGAGCGACACGACGTCGAGCCAGATGTTCGCGGTGAGACGCCAGCCGGGCCAGACCGCGACCGCCGAGGTGCCGCAGGACTTCAGCACCGAGATCGCGCTCGGCGACCTCATCACTCCCGACCTGGCGACGGCGCTACACAGCGGCGATGCGCCGCAGTACTGGCAGCCGGTCGAGCTCGACACCCCCTCCGGGGAGCCGGGCCCCGGCATCATCGTGGGCTCGACCCTCACCTTCCCGGGGGCTGCGGGCACGTACGACCTCTACATCGGGTACAGCCTCGCCGAGACCCAGAGCACGCTCGAGTTCATCCAGCGCACGCTCATGATCACCGCCGTCATCCTCATGCTGCTGATCGGCGTGCTCGTCTGGACCATGACGCGCATCGTCTTCCGGCCCATCCGGGCGGCCGCCGATACGAGCCGGCGCCTCGCCGCGGGCGAGACCCAGGTACGCATGCCGCGGCAGAACGACGAGCAGTTCGACCTGCTCTCGGACAGCTTCAATCACATGGCCGACACCCTGCAGCAGCGCATCGCCGAGCTCGACGAGCTGTCGGAGATGCAGCAGCGCTTCGTGTCGGACGTGTCGCACGAGCTGCGCACCCCGCTCACGACGATCCGGCTGGCCAGCGAGGTGCTCAGCGCGAAGGCCTCCGACATGGACCCGGCGCAGGCGCGCTCCGTCGAGCTGCTGCGCACGCAAGTAGACCGCTTCGAGCGGTTGCTCACCGACCTCCTCGAGATTTCGCGCTACGACGCCGGGCGGGTCACGCTCGAGACCGAGCAGACCAATCTGGTGCGCCTGACGGAGGAGGTGTGCGAGGGGCTGCAGCCCCTCTCACCGAGTCTCATCGAGGTGCGCGCGCTGGGCGGGTACGCCCCCATCGAGGTCGATCCGCGCCGCATCCGCCGCATCGTCACGAACCTGGTGGGCAACGCGATCGAGCACGGCGAGGGCAACCCCGTCGTCGTCACGATCGACTCGAACCAGTCCGCGGTGGCGCTCACCGTGCGCGACTGGGGCGTCGGGATGAGTGCCGACGCCACCGAGCACGTCTTCGACCGGTTCTGGCGGGCCGACCCGTCGCGCAAGCGCACCCTCGGCGGCACGGGCCTCGGCCTCGCGATCGCGCTCGAGGACGCAGCGGTGCACGGCGGGCAGCTCGAGGTGTGGTCCGAGGCCGGCGTCGGCACGAACTTCCGGCTCACGCTGCCCCGCAGCGAGGGCGTGGCATCGTTCCTGTCGCCCCTACCCCTCATCGCCGACGAACACCTCACGGCGGCGGGCGACACCCAGTCCACGGGCGGCTGGTTGCGCCGCCCCATGCGCAATCTCGGGAAACGGCGGCGATCATGACTGCGATGCACGCTCACCCCGGCAGGCGCAGGGTCTCGCGCAGGATCCGGGCCGTCGCAGGCCTACTTGCCGCAGGGATCCTGCTGGCGGGCTGCCAGGGAGTACCCTCGAGCGGTCCAGTCGCGGCCGGACTGACCGACCTCGAACAGAGCGATCAGCAGGTGCTGTTCAACCCGAACCGGCCCGTCGAGGGAGCGTCAGCGAAGGACATCGTGGGCGGCTTTGTTGACGCCGCCTCGTCGAGCACGGATAATTACGCGATCGCGCGCCAGTTTCTCTCGCCGGACTACGCCGAGCAGTGGGACCCGAGCGCCGGGGTGTTTATCTACGAGGGGTCTCGGCCCTTCCGAGAACCGGTGGAGGGCGTCGCCATCCTGTCGCTCTCGGCGACCGCACTGCTCGATGAGCACGGCACGCTCACCCCGACGCCCGAGGGGCCGACGACCGATGTTCGTTTCGAGGTGGTGCAGGTGGATGGGGAGTGGCGCATCTCCTCCGCGCCGAACGGCATCATCCTTGACCAAGCGATCTTCACCGAGGTGTGGGCCCCGCATCAGCTCTATTTCGCGGATGTCGCCGGGGTGCTGGTCCCCGATACCCGCTGGTTCCTCAGCCGGGCCACCGCCAGTACCAACATCGTTGCGGAGCTCATTGCGGGCCCCGCTGACCCGCTCTTAGGCGCCGTGCGCAGCGGGTTCCCGACGGGCACCGTGCTCGCTGCCGAGGCGGTGCCGATTGTCGAAGGGACTGCCAAGATCGATCTGTCGGGAGAGGTCGAGAATGCTGACGCGGCCGACCGCGAACTCATGAGCGCGCAACTCGCGGCGAGCCTGCGATCAGTGCGCGGCGTCACCGGGTTCGCGATTTCGGTGAATCAGACCCCCGGGTTCGCCGAGGGGCCGGTGGCGGCGCAGCCAGTGAGCGGCGCGCCGAAGTCGAAGTTCTCGGCAGTGATCATGGGCGAGGACGGGTTCGGGTTCCTGTCGACTGCCGGGTTTGAACCGCTTCCGGGGATCGGAGATGCCATCGCGGCCCTCGACCCGAGCGCCGTCACGCTCTCGCTGGACGAGCCAGTGCTCGCTGCCGTGCTGGAAAACGGCCGTGTGACGGTGTTCGGGGCGGGTGGGCCGGTGCCGGTGGACGACCGCCCCGGAGTGCTCGCGCCTTCGGTTGACCGCTACGAGTACGTCTGGGTCGGCTCGTCGGCGACCCCCACCACGGTGACGGCGACCCGGATCGGACGCGACCCCGTCTCGATCGCCGTGCCCTGGCTCGACGGCTTGTCGCTGCGCGCGTTGCGGGTGTCGCCCGATGGCAGTCGAATCGCGGCCCTCGTCGCCGACGGAGACAGCAGCGGGGTGGTCGTCGGAGGGATTATGCGCGACCGCGAGGGGCGCCCGATCGCCGTCACCGAGACGGCAGTCGTGAGCATGTTCCTGCCCGGCGCGCCGATCGATCTCGATTGGATGGACGAGACGCGCTTCGTCACGCTGACCGAGGTGGGCAGCGTCGCGCGAGTCACGATCGGCGGCCCGGGGCTCTTTCCGATGGAGGCCGGATCGGTCGCGGAGGGCGTCAGCATCGCCGGGACCGGGTCGCGCTCGCAGCTGCGAGTGCTGGACGCGGAGGGCGCGCTCTTCGGGTTGCAGGGCAGTGGCTGGCAGCGTCAGGCGAACGGGGTGGAACTGCTCGCAAAGCGCGGGTAGGGGAGCTTTTCCCTCACAGAGGGGCAGACGACGAAGTTGTGCACAGATCGGCGCCCGAAGGCCGACCGGCTCGCGCGTGCGGGCAGCCTGAGGGTATGACCTGGACATTCCGGCTGCCGCGGGCGCTGCGCGAACTCGCCGCCGACCTCGCCGCGCTCGTCTGGCCGGTCGAGTGCGCGGGCTGCGCACGACCTGATCGGGCGTGCTGCGACGCGTGTCTCGCGGGGCTGCTGCGACAGGCGCATGCGGCAGCGCCGCAGGTGGCGGTGCCGGCTGACGCCGCGTCGCCGCCGATCGGGGCGCCCGCCGCTGCGGAACCGGCCGCGGCTGGCCCGCCGGTCTTCGGTGCTGGCGCCCACGAGGGGCTCCTGCGCGACCTCCTCGTACCGTTCAAGCATGCGGGGCGGACGTCCCTCGCGCCGATCCTGGGGAGGGTGCTTGCGGTGCCGCTCGAGCGCGCGCTGGCGCTCGCACACGGGCCAGACCCGCCACTCGTCGTGCCCATCCCGTCCCGGCCCGAACGCGTGCGTGATCGCGGGTATCGGCACGTCGAGATGCTGGGGCGCGAGGCGATACGGGCGCTCGGCGCCACCGGTGCGCGCACGCCGGTCCTGCGGCGTGCGCTCCGCACGCTGCCCGGACGCACGAGCCAGGTGGGGCTGCGGGCAGGCGCGAGGCGCAGGAACGCCGCAAAGATCGCCGTGAGTTCCCGGATGGTGTCGCGGGTGCGAACTCGGGAGGTGGTCCTGCTCGACGACGTTCGAACGACGGGCGAAACCCTGGCCGCAGCGGCCGCGGTACTGACGCGCGACGGTGCCAAAATTGTGGCCGTCGTGACGCTCTCGCAGGCGCTGCGACACGCCCCGGGAAAGTAGTTCTAGCCCCCACCCAGTCCAAGCGAGTAGGGTGCGGGAAAGGCGCTGAAAGTTCGCCCACACCTCTTGGGCAACCCGCCTTCGGAATGAGGAGGTCACCATGGACGTGAACATCCGAGGACGTAATGTCGGGATCACGGATCGCTTCGAAAGTTATGTGAGCGCAAAGACCGACAAGGTCGCGGGGCTGCTTCCCAAAGCCCAAGCGTTCGAGGTTCGAGTCTCTCGCCTCAGCGATCGAAGCCCGAAAAACGGCGACCGGGTTGAGGTGACGATCATTGGCCCCGGGCCAGTGATTCGAGCCGAATCCGAGGGCAGTGACAAGTACACCGCCTTCGACATTGCGTACGGCCGAGTGCTCGAGCGCATCCGTCGCGCGAAGGAACGCCGCAGCGATCGCCGCGGCCGTGGGCGTCTCTCACTCGGCGAGGCCGCAGAGCATGACTTTGCGCAGGTCGACATCACCCCGGCGCCGCTCGAGGTTATCGAGGCGGTGGCCACCGGGAACGTGCCGGTGCAGCCGTCCGAAGAGGCTCCGTACAGTCCCGTCGTCATCCGCAGCAAGGAATTCCCCGCTGCGAAGCTGAGCGTCGGGGAAGCTGTCGACCAGATGGAACTCGTCGGACACGACTTCTTCCTGTTCGTCGAGCACACCTCGGGCAAGCCGAGCGTCGTGTACCGCCGCAAGGGCTGGGACTACGGCGTGATTAGCCTCGCCGAAGCCGAGTAGAACCGAGCTGCGGCGTTCGCTGCGAAGCTGTAAAGGAAATGCCCCGGGCCCAGTGCCCGGGGCATTTCCTTGTCTGGCGGAGGCGCTCGCCGCCACCATGATTCTTCTGGAGCGCTCCAGAAAGTACGAGACGAATCTGCCCGGGCAAGGCCTAGGAACGTCCTCAGTAAATTGCTAGGTTCGTCGGAATGCCGGGAGCCCGGCGGGCCGCGTACATCCGAGATCAAAGCTGATTCTGGGCGACCTAAGCAATGAAGCGGTGACGAGTATTTGGGGAGCAAATAGTATGGCGTTTTGGCAGAAGCAGGAGATAGCCGGGGAATACACACCGGATCGAAGCCCACGGCGACAGCGAGGCAAGAGGGGACTCTCGATCGCGACGGCCTCGCTGATCGCGTGCACGTTGCCGCTGATGGGGATGAGCGCGGCCTACGCGGCCCCCATTGATGGCGCACCGAGTATCGGTGACTCGCTCTTCGCCGGAATCGGGAACACCGGGTACGACGTCAAGCACTACGACGTGGACATTAACTACACATTCGATGCGAAGACGGACCGGGCCGCGAGATCGGTCGTTGCTCAGAACACGATCACCGCGAACGCGCCGGTCGAGCTCGGCAGTTTCTCGCTCGACTTCGAAGGCATGAATGTTGACGCGATCACGGTCAATGGGGCCCCGGCAACCTTCACCCGATCGAGCGACAGCACGATCGAGTCGTACAAGCTGCATATCGTTCCCGCCACCCCGGTGGTTGGCGACTTCACCGTGGTGGTGAACTACTCGGGTGTTCCCGTGACGCACAACGACAACGACGGATCAGAAGAGGGCTGGTACCACACCCCCGACGGCGCAATCGTGCTCGGTCAGCCGGTCGGCGCGATGGCTTGGCTGCCGAGCAACAACACCCCCGCAGACAAGGCGACTTTCGATATTGCGCTGACCGTCCCGACCACCATCGGCGGCAAGCCCGCTGGCGCCGTGAGCAACGGCGAGATGGTCGGCAAAGCGGTGTCGGAGGATGGCCTGGAAACCACGTGGAACTGGAGCCAGCAGAACCAGATGGCCACCATGTCGGCCATGCTCGGCATTGGCAACTACGACATCACCGAGGGCAGCATCACCTTGCTCAGCGGAAAGGTGATCCCCGAGTGGACGTTCGTCGACTCGGAGCTGTCGACCAGCGCCAAGGCGACGACCGAACTGCGCCGCAAGGAGATTCAAGAGATCACGCAGTTCCTCGAGAGCAAGTACGGGCCCTACCCCGGCAACAGCACGGGCTTCGTGGTGGACATCTCGAACGTGGGCTACGCCCTGGAAACGCAGGACCGTTCCTACTTCCCGAGCACCCCGGGCAAGAGCACCCTCGTGCACGAGATGGCGCACCAGTGGTTCGGCACCGCGGTCACCCCCGCAGACTGGAACAGCATCTGGATCAGCGAGGGCCAGGCGAGCTACGCCTCGAACCTCTACAACGAGGGTCACGGCGGAACCGCGACGAAGACGACCTACCACAACACCTGGCGCAGCACGGCCCCCGGCAGCGCGAACTGGACGGTGGCCTCCGCGGCGATGACCGACCAGAGGCAGCTCTTTGGCTGGCAGGTGTACACCCGTGGCGGAATGACCTTCGAGGCCCTCCGCCAGGTCGTCGGCGACGACACGTTCTTCGCGATCCTGCAGGCGTGGACGCAGAACAACAACGGCAAGAGCATGGTGACGGAGAACTTCATCTCCCTGGCAAGCGAGATGTCGGGCAAGGACCTGACGGCCTTCTTCCAAGACTGGATCTACGACACAGACAAGCCAGCCTGGCCGTCGCTCTGGACACTCGGCCTCGGCAGCGATCCTGCCGACGGAGTGGTCGCTCCGGGTGACGAGATCACGTACTCGCTGACCGCGACGAACGCCGGGCAGGTTGACCTTGCCGGCACGGCGCAGGTGGACCTCGCCGGGGTGCTCGACGACGCGACGCTGGACACCGCGGCGCTCGATCCGAGTCTGACGCTGACGGGCACCACCCTGAACTGGGCGGTCCCCACGACGACCGGCACGAACGCCGCCACGGCGAACTTCAGCGTGAAACTCAGCGATCGCGCCTACGGTGCGGCGCTCGACGCGACCGCTTCCGGCTCGCTCGGATCGACGTGCACCACCTGCACGACTGCGCACACCACCGCGGCGGTCCCGGTGATCACCGACGACGACCTCACCGACAGCAACCGCGGTGACCTTGTGGTTCCGGCGACGGCGGTCCCCGGCGACATGATCACGGTTGATTTCGCGAACGATGTCTACAACGGCACCACGGTCACGGGTGTGCTGTTCTCGGACCCCCTTGATCTCGGGGCGAGCGCGGTGGCCGAGGCCGCGGCGAAGTTCAAGATTCCCGCGAATGCTCCCCTGGGCAAGCACCGCGTGGCGGTGTTCGACTCGATCGGACTCTTGATTGGTTGGGCCGATATTGAGCTGGTCGCGGCCCCGGTCGACACCAAGCCGCCGGCAACGGGCACGGGCAATGGATCGGGCCTGTCGTCAACCGGTTCGGACGACGCCGGGCTGTGGGTCGCCGGAGGTGCAGCGGCACTCCTACTGCTCGGCGGGGGGGCCCTGCTGCTCGCGCGTCGGCGCACGGTCGCTGAGTAGATAACGAAGACACGATGCCCCGGGCCCAGTGCCCGGGGCATCGTGCGTTCCCCCGCACACCCCACCCCCTCAAATTTCGCGGCCAACGAACGCCGCGGGTGAATCCGCTGACTCTCAGTGGTGCCGCCCGCCGGTATTGCTAGGCTGAGGCGTTGTCACAATTCGGCAACGACCGGCGCACCGCCTTACGCGGTGGGGCCGCCCGCACGGCACAGGAGATAATCAACGTGGCTACTGTCCTCGAGAAAGTCCTCCGCTTCGGCGAAGGTCGCAACCTGAAGAAGCTGGAACGCCAGGCCCAGCTGGTGGCCAAGCTTGAGGACTCCTTCACTGAGCTGAGTGACGACGAGCTGCGCGGCGAAACGGCGTCGTTCCGTGAGCGCATCGCCGCGGGCGAGAGCCTGGACGACCTGCTGCCCGAGGCCTTCGCCGCGGTGCGCGAGGCCTCGAAGCGTACACTCGGCCTGCGTCACTTCGACGTGCAGATCATGGGTGGCATCAACCTGCACCACGGCAACATCTCGGAGATGAAGACCGGTGAGGGCAAGACCCTCGTCGCCACGCTCCCCGCATACCTCAACGCACTGGCCGGCAAAGGCGTTCACGTCGTCACGGTCAACGACTTCCTCGCGAGCTACCAGAGCGAGCTCATGGGCCGCGTCTTCCGCGCGCTTGGCATGACGACCGGTTGCATCATTGCCGGGCAGGATCCGACCGAGCGCCGCAAGCAATACGAGGCCGACATCACGTACGGGACGAACAACGAGTTCGGCTTTGACTACCTGCGCGACAACATGGCGGCGTCGGCGATCGAGCGTGTGCAGCGCGATCACTTCTTCGTCATCATCGACGAGGTTGACTCGATCCTGATCGATGAGGCGCGCACGCCGCTGATCATCTCGGGACCGTCATCGGGCGAGGCCAACCGCTGGTTCGCGGACTTCGCGCAGCTGGTGCGCAAGCTCGTCCCGGGCACCGACTACGAGGTCGATGAGAAGAAGCGCACGATCGGTGTGCTCGAGCCCGGCATTGAAAAGGTCGAGGACTACCTCGGCATCCACAACCTCTACGAGTCGGTGAACACCCCGCTGATCTCGTTCCTGAACAACGCCATCAAGGCAAAGGCGCTCTTCGCGCGCGACAAGGACTACGTCGTGCTCAACGGCGAGGTGCTGATCGTTGACGAGCACACCGGCCGCATCCTGGCCGGGCGCCGCTACAACGAGGGCATGCACCAGGCCATCGAGGCCAAGGAAGGCGTGCAGGTCAAGGCCGAGAACCAGATGCTCGCCACCGTCACGTTGCAGAACTACTTCCGCCTGTACGAGAAGATCTCGGGCATGACGGGTACCGCCGAGACCGAGGCTGCCGAGTTCATGGGCACCTACAAGCTGGGCGTCGTCTCGATCCCGACGAACAAGCCGATGCGTCGCGTCGACCAGCCGGACCTCGTGTACAAGAACGAAGAGGTCAAGTTCGCTGAGGTCGTCAAGGACATCGCCGAGCGTCACGAGGCGGGGCAGCCCGTGCTCGTCGGCACGACTAGCGTCGAGAAGAGCGAATACCTCTCGCGGCTGCTCGCGAAGGCCGGCGTCCGCCACGAGGTCTTGAACGCCAAGAACCACGCGCGCGAGGCCGCCATCATCGCGCAGGCGGGTCGGCTCGGCTCGGTTACCGTCGCCACCAACATGGCCGGCCGCGGTACTGACATCATGCTCGGCGGCAACGCTGAGTTCCTCGCGGTCTCTGAGATGGCGGCCCGCGGGCTCTCGACCACCGAGACGCCGGACGAGTACGAGGACGCGTGGGACGACGTGTTCGCCGCGGTCAAGGAGACCGTGCAGACCGAGGCCGATAAGGTCGTCGAGGCCGGCGGGCTCTACGTGCTCGGCACCGAGCGCCACGAGTCGCGCCGCATCGACAACCAGCTGCGCGGTCGTTCAGGTCGTCAGGGTGACCCGGGCGAGAGCCGCTTCTACCTGTCGCTGACCGACGACCTCATGCGACTGTTCAACTCGGGTGCCGCAGCGGCCCTGATGAACCGCAGCGGTGTGCCCGATGACATGGCGATTGAGTCCAAGGTCGTCAGCCGCGCCATCCAGAGCGCCCAGAGCCAGGTCGAAGCGCGCAACGCTGAGATTCGAAAGAACGTCCTCAAGTATGACGACGTGCTCGACCGCCAGCGCAAGGCGATCTACGGCGACCGCGCCCAGATCCTGAACGGCGAAGCCATCGAGGATCGCGTCAACGCGTTCCGCACCGATGTCATCGACGCGATTCTCGATACTCACACCTCGACCGGCAACGGCGACGACTGGGACTTCGACGCGCTGTGGGCTGACTTCAAGCAGCTGTACCCGATCAGCCTGACGATCGACGAGGTCATTGCCGAGGCCGGAAGCCGCGGCAGTGTCAACCGCGACTTCATGCGCAAGGAGATCTTGTCGGACGCCGAGCACGTGTACGCGGGCCGCGAGGCGGCCCTCGGCGCGGAGGCGATGCGCGAGCTCGAGCGACGCGTCGTGCTCTCGACGATTGACCGCCGCTGGCGCGACCACCTCTACGAGATGGAGTACCTGCGCGAGGGCATCGGCCTGCGCGCAATGGCGCAGCGCGACCCGATCGTGGAGTACCAGCGCGAGGGCTTCACGCTGTTCAACAGCATGATGGGCCAGATCAAGGAGGAGGCCATGGGCCTGCTCTACCACCTCGAGGTGCAGGTGCGGCCCGCGGCGGAAAGCCCGGACGGCCACGTCCACCTCCAGGGTGGCGGCATCGAAGAGACCGAGCAGGGGATCGATCAGTCGAAGCTCAGCTACACCGCTCCCAGCGAGGACGGCGATGCTGAGGTGCGCGGCGCGAGCGGCCGGGTCAACCAGGCCGCCACGGCGAAGCAGCAGGCTGCCCAGCGCGGCGCCTTTGGCCAGCAGGTACCGACCGACGACGCTGCTCCGACGAACCGCGCGGATCGCCGCAAGAAGAAGTAGCCCCTCAGGGCCCCTTGACCATACGAAGCACGGGAGACATCAATGTCCAATGAGGCGAATTCCCGCCCCACGAAGAGCCAGCGCCGTGAGCAGGCACGTGCCGACGCGAAAGCGGCGCGGGCCAAGCAGCAGCAGAAGGAGAAGCGCAATCGGCGCCTCCTGCAGGGTGGCGTAGCGCTCGCGATCCTGGCGGTCATCGCCATCGTCGCGATCGTCATCACGACCTCGATGCGCCCAATCGGCCCCGGGCCGAAGAACATGGCCAGCGGCGGTGCCGTCTTCGGTGCCGATCTCGTCGTGCAAGAGACCCCCGCGCTCAAGGATGGCGCCGACATCGTGCCGACCAAGGTCGACCGCGAGAAGGCCCCGCTCGACATCGTGGTCTACCAGGACTACATGTGCCCGTTCTGCGGCCAGTTCGAGCAGCTCAACGGATCGGTGCTCGAGAACTGGGCCGGCAACGGCCAGGCGACGGTCGAGCTGTACCCGCTGAACATCCTCGACCCGCAGTCCGCGGGAACGAAGTACTCGACGCGTGCCGCGAATGCGTTCGCGTGCGTCGTTGAGCAGCAGCCCGAGGCCGCCTGGAAGTTCAACCAGCGCCTGATGAGTAAGGACGTGCAGCCCGCGGAGCAGACCCAGGGGCTCACGAGTGACGAGCTGCTGAAGCAGGCCGAGAAGGCTGGCGCCAAGCTGGATCCGGCGCTTGTCTCGTGCGTCAAAGAAAACCGTTTCGGGGCCAACATCGACAAGCAGACCCAGCGCATGCTGAACGGTCCCGTGCCGAACCTCGCCGAGGGCGTCGCGCTCCCGACAGGTTCGCAGGACGGGTCACTGCAGGATCCCGACAAGCCCCAGCGCATCACGAGCACCCCGACCGTGCTGGTGAACGGTGAGGTTGCGCCGCTCGACACGTCTTTGGAAGAATTCCTCCTGAAGAAGTACGCTGAGGTAACCGGAAACGGTGCTGCGGCAGATACGAAGAAGTCGGAGTAACGCTCCACACCGCCCGCCCGGGTCTCTCGGGCGGGCACAGGCCGGCTTGGCGCAGTGGTAGCGCAGTGCTCTTGTAAAGCGAAGGTCGCGGGTTCAAATCCCGCAGCCGGCTCGAATGTGATGTTGCAAAATGTCCACAACCGCCGGGTCCCGTATGGGGCCCGGCGGTTTTGTGTGTGTAGGCCGGGTTGCGTCCGCTGGCGCGCACTTCTCGGAGGAATCTGAGTTGTTGGAGCCCCCGAGTCAGGTTTTGGGCTCCGATAACGCAGATTGCTCCGTTATGTGGTGGCCGGGTTGCCGGCACCGGCACCGCGCACCGGCACCGCGCACCGGCACCGGCACCGCGCACCGGCACCGCGCACCGGCACCGGCACCGCGCACCGGAACAGCGTGCCCGGGCACGCCTACCCTGCAGGTGCCTGCGCGCGCAGCGAGCCGCTAGACCTGCTCGAGCTCCTTGCGGGGCCTCGCCCAACGAGCGGCGAGGTCAGGGCCATCCCAGACCTTGACGACGCCCCAGGCGACGGCCGCGATCGGGACAGCCAGCACGGCGCCCAGGATCCCGCCGAGGACGGTGCCGACGGTCAACGCCAGCAAGATAACGAGCGCGTGCAGCTTGAGGGCGCGGCCCATCAGGACGGGCTGCAGGAAGTTCCCCTCGAGCTGATTCACCAGCACGACGACGCCGATCACGAGCAGCGCGTTCACGGGCCCATTTGCGACGAGGGCGACGAGGGCTGCCAGGATCCCGGCGACCGTGGCGCCGACCAGGGGAATGAACGAGAGCAGGAAGACGAGCACCGAGAGCGGCAGGGCGAGCGGCACCTGCAGGATCGTGATGCCGATACCGATGCCGATCGAATCAACGAGCGCCACCGCAGCCGTACCGCGAATGTATGACCCGAAGGTCTGCACTGTCTTCTCCCCGACCCGACGCGCGCGCTCAAGGTGATCGTCGTGGAACGGGCGCAGCATGAACGACCAGATCCTGGGGCCGTCCTTGAGGAAGAAGAACAGCACGACGATCATGAGCACGAGCCCGGTCACAAAGTTTGAGACGGCGCCGACGCCGGCAAGCGCGCCGCTGCCGAACTGGCTGCTCGTGAGAAAGTCGATGACCGTCTTCTGCCAGTCCGCAAACTGGTCGGCACTCGGGGCGAACGGCAGGTGGCGGCCCCACTCGAGCACCTGCTCGAAGCCGTCCTGCGCCTGCGCGGAGAGGTCGTCCCACTGGTCGCGCACGGCCGAGACAATGAGCCAGCCGACGCCGGTCAAGATGAGGAGCACCGCGACCAAGACGAGTACCGTGGCGAGCGCGTCCGGTACGCGGTGAGCGCGCATCCAGCGCATGACCGGCGCAAAGGCGCTCGCGATGATGAGCGCGAGCAGGATCGGGATGACCACGATAGTGAGCGATTGCAGGCCCCAGATGACGGCGATGAGCAACGCCACGACAGCGATGATCTGGATGGACCGGGTCGCGACGAAGCCGAATCCCTGGCTCCAGAGGCCCCGGTGCACGGGCGGTTCTGGGGTGCGGTCGATGGCTGGGTTCGCGTCGCTCGGTGCCTGCCGGGCGGCTGCACCCGTGGCAAATGCCTGCTCTGCTCGTCGCCTATCTGATCGCCGTCCAAACATTACGTGCTCCCTCGATGTCGCGTCGCTTCCCGCGCTGCCTAGGGCGAATGCCCGGGAGGCCCAGCTTAGGGGGCCCGCGCTGAGCAGGCTATGGGGCGGCCCGCGCGGCAGTACTCTTGAGAGATGAACGCGCCGCGTGGAATCCCCGTCTGGATGGCTCTTCTGGGTTCCGGTCTCGCAGGGATTCTTGTCGCTACACAGTCGCGTTTGAACGGCGGGCTCGGCGCCACAATCGACAACGGGATCCTGGCTGCCGCAGTCTCGTTTGGGGCGGGTCTGCTCGTTATGGTGCTCGCGATCTTGCTGTCGCCCAACGGGCGCGCGGGGCTCGGCCGTGTGCGCGCGGGGGTGCGCGAGCGTGGCTTCCCCCTCTGGGCGCTACTGGGAGGGCTCTGCGGTGCGTTCTTCGTGATCACGCAGGGCGTCGCCGTCGGGGTGCTGGGCGTCGCGCTTTTCACCGTCGGAATCGTTGCTGGTCAGGTCGTGGGTGGCCTTGTGCTCGACCGGATCGGCCTCGGCCCGGGGGGTCGTGTCATGCCGACGGTTCCGCGGATGTTTGGCGCAGTGCTCGCCGTCATCGCGGTCGCCGTGTCGGCGTGGACCGGGCTCGGCGAGGCCTCCGGAGTGGCCCTGCTCATTCTCCCGCTGCTCGCTGGGCTGGCCGTGTCGTGGCAGTCGGCAGTGAACGGCCTCGTGCGAAGCGTCGCGGAAAGCGCCATTACGGCGACGTTCATCAACTTTGTCATCGGGACGGTCGCGCTGACCGTTGCCGCCGCGGTCTCGGTCGGGCTGCGTGGCTGGCCCACCGATTGGCCGGGGGAGTGGTGGTGGTACGCAGGCGGGCCGCTCGGCTGCGTCTTTATTGCCCTCGCCGCAATTTTCGTGCGCTCGGCCGGGGTGCTTTTGCTGAGCATGTCCAACGTTGCCGGTCAGCTGGTCGGGGCCCTCGTGCTCGACGCCGTGGCGCCGGTCCCTGGTCGAGGCGGGAGCGAGCTGCTGCTGGGGGTAGGGATCGCGCTGGTCGCGGTCGTGATCGCTTGCCTGCCCAGCCGGGATCCTGCCCGAACGTGACTCACAGCTCGCTGAGGCGGCCCTGCAGGTCGATCGGCGAGCGGTCCTTGCGCTCACGGTCGTCTGGGCGCATGCCGCCGACGTAGAGCCAGCCGAGGAGTACCTCGTTGGGGGCGAGCCGGTGAGCGCGAGCGACCTCGGCCGAGCGGGTCAGTAGCCCGGTGCGCCAGAGGACACCCCAGCCGGCTTCATCCAGCAGGAGGCTGAGGACGTGCGCGACGCCTGACGCCGTCGCCTCTTGCTCCCACAGCGGAACCTTGAGGCTCGGCACGGGGGAGCTCACGATCGCGATCAGGAGTGGCGCGCGCTCGGTCTTCGCGACTTGGCGCTCGATCGCGCGTTCATCGGTGCGCTCGGGGGCGGACTGGGCAGCCGCGAGGGCCTCGCCAACGCGTGCGCGGGCGTCTCCGCGCAGCTCGATCAGGCGCCACGGGCGCAGCTTCGAGTGATCGGCAACTCCCGCGGCGGCCTGCACGAGCTCGGCGAGCTCTGCGTGGGTGGGGGCGAGGTCGGTGACCTTGGACCGTGACCGCCGGCTGCGCACTGCGTCGAGTGCGGGGTGCTGTTCGGGAGCCATGGTGATCAGTCCTCGAAGTTGCCGGGCTCGAACGTGAGCGCGAGCGAGTTCATGCAGTACCGGTCGCCGGTCGGCGTGCCGAACCCGTCGGGGAAAACGTGCCCGAGGTGTGAGCCGCAGGTCGCGCAACGCACCTCGGTGCGGGTCATGCCGAGCGTGGTGTCGTCGAGGAGTTCGACCGCCTCGGGGCGGATGCTCTCGTAGAAGCTGGGCCATCCACAACCCGAGTCGAACTTGGTTCCGCTGATGAACAGCTCGCTCTTGCAGGCCCCGCAGCGGTAGATGCCATCGCGCTCCTCGTCCAGTAGCTCGCCGGTTCCGGCGCGCTCGGTCGCGGCGCGACGCAGGATCTGGAACTCGTCTGCGCCGAGCGTCTCGCGCCACTCGTCGTCGCTGCGTTGGACGGGGTACTGGCGGGATGCGTCTGTCATGAGCGTGCCTTTCGCTTCGCGTGCCGGTCGTCGCCGACGGGCCCAGTGTACGCCGGTCGTTCGAGAGTCCGAAGTGTCAAAACTCGCACGGCGAGGGACAGGATCGGGTGATATTTGGCCGTGGAGTTGACACGGCATCGTAAGGTCTGATGAAATTCATCTGACTAAGGTTCTCCTAACTCCGAGTAAGGGTGGCCTGTTCGACTCTCGGTGCCGGCGTTGGCGCCAACTCGCACGGGCGATTATTGCCACTGCGAGCCGCTTCGGGCAATGCCCGTACCTCTGAAGGGGTCCCCTCGACATGCCCGAATCCAATCGGACGCTGCTTGGTCGTGCGCGTGCTTCGCTCGCCGCGGCACTCGTTACCGGCCTCTTTGCCGGCTCGCTCGTGCTTGGCGGCAGCGCGGCCTACGCAGCCGATGAGGTCGCCGCTGCGCCCGTCGTGACAGAGGCCCCTGCCGCTGAGGCTCCGGTCGACAGTGCGGATCCTGCTGCGCCTGTTGCGCCTGAGACGCCCGAAGCACCTACCGATGCCGTCGAGCCCGAGGGTTCCGACGCCCCGGAAGCGCCCCTCGCGCCTGCCGCCCCCCAGACTGCTGCTGAGGCCGCCCCGGCTGCCACCGAGGCGGCCCCCGCGGTTGCTGCGGTCCCGACGGTTGAAATTGTGGGTTCGGTGACGGGGCTTGACGCCTCGGCCGAGACCGTGGTCACCGTGAAGGGCTCAGGGTTTGTGCCCTCGGCCCCCGGGACGACCGCGCTGTACCCGCCGCTCGCGGGAACGTTTGCCGGCACGTACGTCGTGTTCGGATCGTACGCACCGGTGTGGAAGCCGTCGGAGGGTGCTGCGTCGTCGACTCGAAAGTCGGTTCACCAGAAGTGGGCGGTGCCCGCGGAGAGTGTTCAAGCGATCGGTGGCGCGGCCGCTGGCGCGGTGACGTTGAACGCCGACGGAACGTTCGAGACGACGTTGACGCTGAAGCCCGACGAGGCGAAGGCTGTCGCCGGTGGCTCATGGGGCATTGTCACGTACCCGGCGGGTGGTGCGAAGTATGCGCCGTTCGAGACGTTTACCCCGGTGACGTTTGCGGCTCCGGCGCCGTCGGTTGAGGTTGTGGGTTCGGTCTCGGGTTTGGATCCTGCTGCTGCGACGGTTGTGACGGTGAAGGGTAAGAACTTCCTGCCGAATGCGCCCGCGACGAGCGGTGCGAACCGTCCTCCGTTGAACGGGCAGTTTGCTGGCACGTATGTTGTGTTTGGGTCGTATCTCCCGGCGTGGAAGCCGTCCGAGGGTGCCTTGTCGTCGGCTCGTTCTGCGGTGGATCAGAAGTGGGCCGTTCCGGCTGCGAGCTTTGACGCGATCGGTGGAGCGGCCGCGGGAGCGGTGTTGCTGAACGCGGATGGCACGTTTGAGACGACGTTGACGTTGAAGCCGAACGAGGCGAAGGCGTTGGCTGGCGGTTCGTGGGGCATTGTGACGTATCCGGGTGGTGGTGCGAAGTATGCGCCGTTCGAGACGTTTACCCCGGTGACGTTTGCGGCCGCTGGGCCGACGGTAACTGGTGTGGTCTCGGACGTCGTCGAGGGCGAATCGCTCACGATCGACGTGGACGGTTCTGGTTTCGAGGTCAACTCCGCCTATGTCGCAGTCATTGAGCGCAGCACTGAAGGATCACTCGACGCAAGCGGCGGATTCGTCGCGTTCGCTCTTCCCTTCCCGACGATCACCGACGGGGTGCTCGATATCTCGTTGGTCGCGGAGAAGGCGAAGCTCGACCGCACCAAGCAGTACGAGGTGCTCGTCTGGAAGCAGCACAGCGCCCCGACGGCCTCGAACATCTTTGCGCGCGCTGATATCGAAGTGAGCGACGCGAACTGGGACGCGATCTTCGGCAAGTTGGAAGGACCAGCGGTCACGGCGAGCGTCACGAAGGTCACAGACGGCACCTCGCTGACGGTCGGCGTCAACGGAACCGGCTTTGTCGAGTCCGTCGCGTACGCTGCGCTGATTGAGCGCGGCACTGAGGCAGCCCTTGGAGCAGACGGTGGGTATGCCGCCTTCGCAATGCCGTTCCCGACAATCACTGACGGCGTTCTGAAGACGTCGATGGTCGCCGAGAAGGCGAAGCTTGATCGCACCAAGCAGTACGAGGTGCTCGTCTGGAAGCAGCACACGCAGCCGACGGGCGACAACATTCTCGCTCGGGGCAATGTCGCGATCAGCGCAGAGCAGTGGGACCAGGTGTTCGGGAAGAACCCCGACCCCAAGCCGCCAGTGACGCCGACGGTTCCGACTGTTCCGACCGGACCGTCGCAGCCGGGGTCGTTGACCTGGGGGATCTCCTCCACGTTTGGTGCCTACGTGACGGGTGATATTGCAAAGGGTTCGATCACGACCTTGGGTGCCGGTGGCGGCGCGGGCGGCTACGTCTTCCCGCAGTCGTCGAGCAGCTCCTGGGACCGCTCGAGCCAAACTGGATCGGTGCAGTATTCGGGCTCTGTCAGCTACTCGGGGCACCACGGCCTGCTCAGCCTGTCAGTTGCAAACCCCATGATCCGTGTCACGGGGCCGACGACCGGACAGTTGTTCGCCAACGGCCAGCTCTTCGCGAACCTCAACCTCGGCGCGGCGAACCGGACCGTTGCTGCCGACGGCTCCGTGACCTGGAAGGGCGTGCCGGTCAGCCCGGCGGGAGCGGGCGCAAGCTTCTTCTCCTTCGGCAACTACGCCATGGCGATGGACGGCCTGAGCTTTACGGTCGGTGCCGTCAACACCGGGATTAGCGGCGGCACCACGGTGGTGTCTCCCGCTGCGCTCAAGACGAACCGTCAGCCGGCCGCCACGGCGCCTGCCACCAGCGGGATCCGCGTCCTGACACCAGCCGATGAACTGGTTGCGGGCGGCGCGATCGAGTTTGAGGCAAGCGGCTTTGAGCCGGGCGAGCGCGGCATCCTGGTCGTGCTTTACTCCGACCCGATCCTGCTCGATCGCAACGCCGGAGCCGACGCCAACGGTGTCGTGCGCTGGATCGGCACCCTGCCGAAGGACCTGACGGGCACGCACACGCTGACCCTGCAGGGAAGCACCGACGCTGGCGCGACGATCACGATCGCGAAGGAGCTCACCAAGGAAGCCAAGGAGTCAGGGCTTTCGTCAGACTCCGAAGCACAGGACGGTGCGGTCGCGGCAGTTGCCCTCTCGGACCTGCCCATCGCCGGCTCGTCGGCTCTCTGGTGGGCCGCGGCAGCCGCCCTGGTGCTCGTCGCGAGCTCCCTCGTGGGAGTCGTTATTGCGCGCCGCCGATCGGCGGAGGCGCTCAGCCAGAGCGGCCCCGGGACTGCCAATTAGGCTGGTACGGTCCAAACCCTGAGGTGCGGGGACGGAAGGTGGCGAACTCGCCGCCTCCGCCCCGCGCCGGGGACGGCCACTGGGCCAACCGCGGAGGCCAAACTCGCTCCCGCACGATTCATCTCTTCTGACCGGCGAACAAAGGATGCAACCCTCGTGAATGCACGCCCACTCACCCGCAAGCTGACCGCAGTGCTCAGTGGGGCCTTTGCCGCCATCGGCGTCGTTGCCGCCTGCGCAATTGCGCCCGCCGCCGTCGCCGCACCCCTGGTGGCCTCGCCCGCCGCAGGACCGTTGGCCGCTGAGATGGGCGTGGGTTGCACGGTGAGCGATGCATCCCTGGAGTGGGGCATCATCGAGCGCTGGCGCGCCTACATCACCGGCACTATCGCGAACGGTGACTGGACGTTGAAGGACGGAGTCGAGTACGAGACCCCGGCGTTCCGCTGGGCAGCAGGATCCGGCGCGATCGAAGCCGACGGAAGCGGGTCGATCGGATTCACCGGTGGCGTCCTCTTCGCCGGCCACGAGGGGCTGCTGCAGTTGGACGTGGCGAACCCGACACTTGAGCTTGTCTCGCCGACCGAGGCGTACTTGCTGCTTGACCTCGCCTCGACCAAGCAGACGGGTGAGCCCGACGTGACGCTGCCGCAGGTGCGTGCCGTCAAGCTTGACCTGGCCGGAAGGATTGTCGTCAATGGCGTGACGCTCGAGATCGTCGACGCCCCGGGTCGCTTCACTGCGGAGGGGGCATCGGCGTTTGGCGGCTTCTACGCGGCGGGCGAAGAAGTTGACCCGCTGAGCCTGACGGCGCAGGCCGATGGCTGCGCGCTGGAAGCTGGTGCCGCGGACAAAGCTGCGGACGAGACCCCCAGCGAGGACGCGGAACCCGCGACCGGTGTGATCACCGAAGAGCGGCCGGGAGTCCCGTGGCTGCCGATCGGCATCGGTGCGGTTGCGTTGCTGGTCATCGCCGGTGCCACGCTCGCGCTCGTGCGCAGTGGGCGAAAGCCGGCTGCTGCCGACGCTGTGGAATCGACGCCCGACGAGGCCCGGGGCGAGACGCCAACCGACCCGAACGCCTAACCACTCACGCCTGACGGCGGCGGGGGCGAGTACTCGCGTCCGCCGCCGTTCTGCGTCTCGCGGGTTCGGCGGGATCCTGCGGGTGCTAGCGGGCATGATGCAGCCCATTCGCGATGGCGTGAGTTATGAGGTCCTGGATCAGCGGCCACTCGTGAATGAGCTGGCGGTAGCTGATGCGGATCACGGTGTATCCGCGCAGGCGGAGAAGGGCGTCATGGGCGTTGTCTGAGTCGCGCTGCGCCCCGACATGGTGGCCGCCATCGACCTGGAGGACAAGCCGTTCCCCGAGCAGCAGGTCCACCCGGTGCCCGAACAGCCAGACCTGCATTCTGAAGGGAACGCCCGTCCAGCCCAGTCTCTGACGGAGGTACGTCTCGAGGCCAGAATCTGCCAGCGGCGTCGCATCTCTCAGCACGCGTCGTGCGCGGGCCGGCAGCGGCAATTGATTCAGCGCGTGAAGGTCGGTCAGCTTCTTGTTCAGTGCGGAGTCCCGGATGGCGACTGCCTCTTCGTGCGGCACGCATGTGGTGACCAGCACGAGGGTGTTGATGAGCGAGTCCTCAAGGCGGTCGGGGTGGCGTGGCTCGAGCGGCCTGTGGCGGTGGACGACAACATGAGGATCACGAATGGGTGGGCCGTTTGGCAGGGAAGCGACGTGGGGCCGATCGTTGTCGAGTACCCAGAGCCCGAGCCTTTTCGCGCGGGAAATGCAACTGACTGTGACGTTGTGTCGTGCGGCCAGAAGGAGGAGGGGATCAGAGTGGGGTAGGGCAACCCAGCCTCTCGCTACCCGGAGGACAAGCGAGCGCGAGACTGCTTGTGCGATCTCATAGCGCGTACAGCCCAGTCTGAGCAGAGTCGCTGTGCGAACGACACCGCCGAGCTTTCGCACCTCAGATGGAACGGACATTTGTCCAGTGTTCCTGGGTGGGACAACCAGCAACGGTGTTCGGGCGAAATTGTGGAGAATTGCTTGAAGACGTCGGGTGTGAACGGGCAATAACACTTTCACTCAATAGTAGAAAAGCCGAGAATCCCCACGAGAACGCCGAATTTCTACTATTGAAGGCGGATCTACTACTGAGCGAAAATTAGGGTGCCCAGGGTGCCCAGGGTGCCCAGGGTGCCCAGGGTGCCCAGGGTGCCCAGGGTGCCCAGGGGACCTCGGGCCACCCCGCACAGGGCCACCCGGCGCAGCTCACCCGCCACAGCGACGAACTACCTCAGCGGCAGCACAATCCCGCGGCCAGTCACCGGGTGCGGGATCACCTCGACGGGGGAGTCGTACACGGCCGAAACGGTCGAAGCGGTGAGCACCTCGGCGGGTGAGCCCAGCGCCGCGATCGAGCCCTGGCGCAGCAGCGCGATGCGGTCTGCGTAGGCCCCCGCAAGGTTCAGGTCGTGCAACACCACGATGACGGCGTCACCCTCGCTGGCACGCGAGCGGGCGAGTGAAAGCACAGCCTCCTGGTGCTTGAGGTCGAGCGCCGCAGTCGGCTCATCGAGCAGCAGCACTCCGGTGCGACCGGCAATCACGCGCGCGAACGCGGCGCGCGCCCGCTCGCCGCCCGAGAGCGACGGGACGCGGCGGTTGCCCAGGTGCGCGATGTCGGCGGCCCCGATGGCGTCAGAGATCGCCGAGTTGTCCTCTTCTTCCCGCGCAGTGCGTCGCCACGGCGCTCGGCCCATCTCGACAACCTGGTGCACCGTGAAGGGGAACAAGACCTGGTTGTCCTGCAGCAGCACGCTGCGCCGGCGCGCGAGATCGAGGAGCGACCACGAGTCGAGCGTCTGCCCCGCGAAGTCCACATCGCCCGCGTCGGGGACGAGGTCGCCCGAGAGCACATTGAGTAGCGTCGACTTGCCGGCGCCGTTGGGGCCGAGCAGGGCGAGCACTTCGCCGGCCTGCACGGACAGCGAGACCGAGTCGAGCAGGCGCCGCCCGCCGCGCGACACCGTGATGCCCCGCATCTCGAACGCTGCCGTCCCAACAGGGACCGGCGTGGGAAGGGTGAGGTGTCGAGCCATTAGCCCCAGCCTCCGCTCCGCTTGCGGGTGCGCCGCAGCAACCAGAAGAAGAAGGGCCCGCCGACGAGGGCGGTGAGCATGCCGATCGGCAGATCTGCCATGGGCACCATCGTGCGTGCGGCGAGGTCTGCGAGCGACAGCAGTAGCGCGCCGCCTAGGGCGCTCGCCGTGACGAGCGGGAGGTGTGCGGGGCCGAGAATCATGCGCATGAGGTGCGGCACCACGAGGCCGACGAAGGCGATGATGCCGGCGAACGCCACCGCAGCGCCGACGAGCAGCGAGACGAGCACGATCACGCCGATCCTGAGTGCCTCGACATTGACGCCGAGGTGGCGCGCGTTGCGCTCGCCGAGCGACAGCAGGTCGAGCTTGCGGGCGACGAGGTAAGACACGATGAGGCCGATCGCGACGACGGGGGCGACGACGAAGACCTGCTCCCAACGGCTGCCCGCGAGGCTGCCGAGCTGCCAGAACACGATCTGCTCACGCGACTGGGTGTCGCCGAGGAAGGTCAGCAGCGCGATGCCAGCACCCGCGATCGCGTTGATCGCGATACCGGTGAGAATGAGGGTGACGACCTCGGTGCGGCCATCGGCGCGGCTCATGAAGTACACGAGCAGCGTGGCGATGAGGCCGGCCCCGAAGGCGAAAACGGCAACCGTCCAGTCACCGAATATCGTGAGCCCGAAAACGATGCAGATGCCCGCGCCGACGGCTGCACCGGACGAGACGCCGATGACGCCGGGCTCGGCGAGCGGGTTGCCGAACACGGCCTGCATGAGCAGACCCGACACGGAGAGGGCGGCGCCCACGAGCACGGCCAGCGCGACGCGGGGGAAGCGGATCGCCCACAGCGTCTGATCGCCCGCGGGGTGCTCGGGCAGTGGCAGCCAGGTGATGCCGAGGCGGTGCAGGATCGAGCCGAGGACCTGATCCGGCGGGATCGCCAGTTGGCCCGTGCCGGCCGACACCAGAACGACCACGAGCAGCGAGACACTCAGCGCGGTAAACAGCGCAAACACCGTGGCGGTGTGCCGCGAACGCGCGGTGACGGCGGTGCTCTTCATGACGCGGCGGGTGCTGCCTTCCTGGCGAATAAATGGGCGTGCAGGCCCTCTGTACTCTAAGCGCACGCCAGCTGTGTGAGCCCCGAGAATCCCGGGGCCACCACACCATCTTAGGCTAGGCTAACTTCTCGAGTCACTTTGGCTCGTCGCATGGCGTCCACGGCGGTCGCCGGATCGCGTAGTGCGGTCTGGGAGCACCCCGGATCCTGCAGCGATCGGCGACCAATCGAAAGCCGCCTCGCCTCTATGTCGTATCGTCGCCTCGCCCGCTCCGCCGCGCTCGTTCTCGTGCTTGCCATGGGGGCTGGCCTGACGGCGTGCCAAACCGGGCCGACGCAGGCGACGGGCGGCACCGCGACCGAGATCGATTTGCCCCCGCTGTCAACGCTCACCCCGCTCGAGGATCCCCGGGCGTATCAGGGCCCGACGACCGCGGTGATTGGCGGACCGACGCTGCAGCCGATCGCCGACAACCCTGAGGCCGATCTTCCTGCGACGGTCGTCTCTCGCGACCGCGGCGGCGACCGCGAGATTGAGGTCACCGACACTTCCCGCGTGATCGCGTTGTCCATGACGGGCACGCTCGCGGACCTTGTGCACGCATACGGCTTGGGGGACCGTCTTGTGGGGCGCGATACCTCGACAAATACCGAGGGCACCGCAGATCTTCCCGTGGTCACCAAGGCTGGGCACACTATCGATGCCGAGAGCGTCATCTCGCTCTCGCCCACGCTGATCATCACCGACGGATCGATCGGCCCGATCGACGTGCTCCTGCAGTTGCGCGATGCCGGCATCCCCGTCGTGGTCGTGACCAAATCCGACGACTTCGAGAGCACCTACCAGTCCGCACGCGAGGTCGCGGCCGCCCTCGGCATCCCCGCGCTGGGCGAACAGCTCGTCACCGAGATTCAAGATGCGATCGCGGCGAAGATGCTCGAGATCGCACCGCTCGTTCCCGGGAGCGTTGAGGACAAGCCGCGCGTCGCGTTCCTCTACATTCGTGGCACTGCTGGGATCTACTACCTCTTCGGCGAGGGCAGCGGCATCGATTCGATCATCGACGCGGTGGGCGCGATCGACGTGGCGAAGGAGATCGGCTGGTCGGGAATGAAGCCCATGACCGACGAGGCGCTCATCGCAATCGACCCCGACGTGGTCGTGGTGATGACCGAGGGGCTTGAGAGTGCGGGTGGCGTCGACGGCCTGCTCGAGGGCGTGCCGAGCGTCGCGCTGACGACCGCCGGCAAGAATCGCCGGATCATTGACGTGGACGACACCGCGCTCTTCGCGGGGGGCACGCGTATCCCCGACGTGCTCGACGGGCTGGCCCGCGCGCTCTACGCTCCCGATTCGCTGCCAAGGAAGCAGAGTTCTGCCGAGTAAGGTGGAAACGGTCCCGGGCAAGCGCCCGAGCGGCAAGGCAATCATCCGGAGGTACGCGCGTGGCGCAGAAGCAGAGCGCTGAATCCAGCGGTGAGGCCCGTGCGTCAGGCACGCGCGCCCCGCAGGATCGCTACGACCTGGTCGAGCGCAGCCACCGTGTCGGGGTGCACCGTTCGCCCGAGCGGGCGGGGTCGTTCTGGCTGCGCGCGCTCATGGTGCTGCTCACTGCCGCGGTGCTCGCCACCCTGGGTATTGTCTTCATCGTGATCGGGCCAGGCAACGTGCAGTTGCCCGGCGCGGTCGAGGAGACCAAGAAGCCGGCGCCCGTGCAGGTGGTCGGCGAGATCGACCCCGCCGCGACGATCGCGATCCTGAATGGCAGCCCCGCGGATGGACTCGAAGACAACGTCGATCAGGCGATCCGGACCGGCGCGCTGGGTGACGTGATTTTTGCCGGAGTCGCCGATCAGCGGGACGTGACGATCTCTGCGATCTTCTACGTTGATCCGAAGGACGAGGCATTCGCCAAGGGCCTCGGCGAGCAGCTCGGTGGCGCTTCGTACTACCTGCAGCCGGACTACGCGAGCTACGGCGCGCGGCTCATCGTGTTGCTGGGCAGCGACTACCGCGGCCCCGGCGCCGTCGAGATGCCAAGCGATACGCCCGCCGCGCCGGCGGAAGAGACGCCTGCCGAAGAGCAGCCCGCCGAGTAGGCGGCGCCGGACCTCCTCCTTGCGCTTGCACTCTCAGGGTGCGAGTGCCAAGATTGTGGTTAGCACTCCGATCTCTCGAGTGCTAATTCCACTCGTAACATCCTGGAGGATCGAGAACACTTATGGCTAAGATCATTGCCTTTGATGAAGAGGCCCGCCGCGGCCTTGAGCGCGGTCTCAACATTCTCGCCGACGCCGTGAAGGTGACCCTTGGTCCCCGCGGTCGCAACGTCGTGCTCGAGAAGAAGTGGGGCGCCCCCACGATCACCAACGATGGTGTCTCCATCGCCAAGGAGATCGAGCTGGACGACCCGTTCGAGAAGATCGGTGCCGAGCTCGTCAAGGAGGTCGCCAAGAAGACTGACGACGTCGCAGGCGACGGCACCACCACCGCGACCGTGCTCGCACAGGCGCTGGTCCGTGAGGGCCTCCGCAACGTGTCCGCCGGCAGCGACCCCATCGCGATCAAGAAGGGCATCGAGAAGGCCGTTGCCGCTGTAACGGCGCAGCTCCTCGAGAACGCTCAGGACATCGAGACCACCGACCAGATCGCGGCAACCGCGTCGATCTCGGCCGCTGACGAGCAGATCGGCAAGCTCATCGCCGAGGCGATCGACAAGGTCGGCAAGGAAGGCGTCGTCACCGTCGAGGAGTCGAACACGTTCGGCACCGAGCTCGAGCTCACCGAGGGCATGCGCTTCGACAAGGGCTACCTGTCGGCGTACTTCGTCACCGACGCAGACCGCCAGGAAGTTGTCTTCGAGGATCCGTACATCCTCGTCGTCAACAGCAAGGTCTCGAGCATCAAGGATCTCCTCCCGGTCGTTGACCAGGTCATCCAGTCGGGCAAGCAGCTCCTCATCATTGCCGAGGACGTCGAGGGCGAAGCGCTCGCGACCCTCGTGCTCAACAAGATCCGTGGCATCTTCAAGTCGGTTGCCGTCAAGGCTCCCGGCTTCGGCGATCGCCGCAAGGCCATGCTGCAGGACATCGCGATCCTCACGGGCGGACAGGTCATCTCGGAAGAGGTCGGCCTGAAGCTCGAGAACGCGACCCTCGACATGCTCGGTCGTGCCCGCAAGGTCATCATCACCAAGGACGAGACCACCATCGTCCAGGGTGCAGGCGAGGAAGACGCGATCGCAGGTCGCGTCGCGCAGATCCGCCGTGAGATCGAGAACACGGACAGCGATTACGATCGCGAGAAGCTCCAGGAGCGCCTCGCGAAGCTTGCTGGCGGCGTTGCAGTCATCAAGGCTGGCGCGGCTACCGAGGTCGAGCTCAAGGAGCGCAAGCACCGCATTGAGGACGCAGTCCGCAACGCAAAGGCTGCTGTCGAAGAGGGTGTCCTGCCCGGCGGCGGCGTCGCGCTGATCCAGGCCGGCAAGGCTGTCTTCGCTGGACTGAACCTCACCGGTGATGAGGCCGTTGGCGCTCGCATCGTCGAGGTCGCCATCGAGGCGCCCCTGCGTCAGATCGCGATGAACGCGGGCCTCGAGCCCGGCGTTGTCGTGAACAAGGTGTCGGAGCTCCCCAACGGTCACGGCCTCAACGCCGCGACGGGCGAGTACGGTGACCTGATCGCTCAGGGCATCCTCGACCCCGCCAAGGTGACCCGCTCGGCGCTGCAGAACGCAGCCTCGATCGCCGGCCTCTTCCTCACCACCGAGGTCGTTGTCGCTGAGAAGCCGGAGCCCGCAGCTGCAGGCGGCGGCGACCCCACGGGTGGCATGGACTTCTAGTCCAGCCTGCGCATAAGCGGGGTAGTGGCCTTCGGGCCGCTGCCCCGCTTTTCGTATGCCGGGGCTATGCGCCGGTGGACGAGATCCAGAACTGACGCTCCGCTCTGGCGCAATCATCGCTAGGATTTTTCTATGACGGGTCGTGGATTTGAACGCCTCGCGGGGGTGGGGGTGCTCCTGGTCGCAGGCGGCGCCGCTGCGCTGCTCTTCTTCACGCTCGCGATCGACGAGCCGTTGCCGATTTCAGAGCCTGCGACCCGAGCAATCTTTGGGATTTGGCAGATCTTCTACAGCACGACCGCGCCCGACCCGCAGGTCGTGATCTCAGCCATCGCGCTCGCGCTATTTTTCGCGGCGAGCATCGCGCTCCTCGAACGCAGCGTGGCCGTTCGCTCGCGGCGCTCGAGCAACCCGGTCAGCACACCGCTCGCCCCAAAGGTCATCATGGAGCAGACCCGCGGCGTCTTCTCCGGCCCGATTACGGTGACCGTGCTGATGCCGGCGCACAACGAGGAGGCGATCATCGCTGCGGCGCTGAGCGCGGTGCTCGCACAGGAGGAGCTGCCTGCGCGCATCATTGTGGTCGCCGACAACTGCACCGACAACACCGCTGGTGTCGCCCGAGCCCACGGCGCGGAGGTGTTCGCGACGGTCGGCAACCGGGAGAAGAAGGCGGGCGCACTGAACCAGGCGCTGCAGACGCTGCTGCCGGGCATGGGCCCCAACGACCTGGTAATGGTCGTCGACGCCGATACTGTGCTGGACCCGGGCTTCCTCACTGCCGCGACGCAGCGCTTCACGAGCGACCGCGCGCTCATGGCGGTCGGGGGATTGTTCGTCGGGGAGGAGGGGCACGGCCTCATCGGGCAGTTCCAGCGCAACGAGTACCTGCGGTATCGGCGCGAGATCGCTCGACGCCGAGGCCGTGTCTTCGTGTTGACGGGGACGGCGTCCGTCTTTCGGGCCACGGCAATGCGCACTGTGGCGGGCGAGCGGGGTAAAGGTCTTCCCGGCAGGCCCGGCGACGTCTACGACACCATGGCGCTCACGGAGGACAACGAGCTCACGCTCGCGATCAAGTCGCTCGGCGGGCTGATGATCTCGCCCGAGAAGTGCCAGGTCGTGACGGAGCTCATGCCGACCTGGCGCGAACTCTGGGTGCAGCGCCTGCGGTGGCAGCGTGGAGCGCTCGAGAACCTGGGCAGCTACCGACTCACCCCGCACACGTTCCGGTATTGGGCCCAACAGCTCGGAATCGGATACAGCGTGATCGCGCTTAGCTCCTTCTTCCTTCTCCTCATCGTCACGTTCCTCTCGCTCGACCACTGGATCTGGTTCCCGTTCTGGATCGGGGTCGGCTCGCTCTTCTTGCTCGAGCGCGTCGTGACGGTGTGGGCAGGGGGGCCACGGGCCCGGCTCCTCGCCCTGGCGCTCTTTCCCGAGCTCTTCTTCGATATGTTCCTAAACGTGGTGTACGTCACCGGAGTGCTCGAGATCAGCCTGGGGCGTAAGGCGGCCTGGGGGAACGGGGTCGCGTCCGAGAGTGAGGCGGAGGGCGCGGGGCCAGACAGGAACGCCGAGCGGGCCGCGGAGTCTGAGCGCGAGGGGAACGCATGATGATCGAGAGTTGGGCGACCGACGCTGTGCACGCCGGGATCCTGCTGCCCGAGTCGACACTGCAATCGGACTGGTTCGCCGTGCTCGCCGCGTTCGTTGCGATCAACACCGTGATGTACGCCGTGCTCGCGGTCGCCAAGATCCTACCCAAGTGGTACCTGTCGGACCTCTTCACGTCGCGGAACCGGCGGACCGAAACCCGCAGCATCTACCCCGAAAGCAACGACTAGGCCGGTGCCGGGCCCGAGCGTGGTCGCTACGCGAGTGGAAGCTCGACGCTGAAGGTCGCGCCGCCGCCGGGAGTTTCACGTGCAACGACCGTGCCGCCGTGCGCCGCGACGATCGACGACACGATGGCGAGCCCGAGGCCGGAGCCGCCCGTCTCGCGGTTGCGCGACGTGTCGGCACGCCAGAACCGCTCAAAAATGCGCTCGCGGATCTGCTCGGGGATGCCCTCGCCGTGGTCCACGATGTCGAATCGGGCCGTGCCGCGCTGCGGGGCGACCGACACCACGATGTCGATCGGGCTGCCCGCGGGCGTGTGCCGTAGTGCGTTCCCGATGAGGTTCGACATCACCTGGCGCACCTTGTGCTCGTCGCCCAGCACGATGGGGCGCCGCGGCTCGTACACGAGCGGCAGCGGGCCTGAATCGGAGATGACGCTCGACGCATCGGCCAGCTGGCTACCGTCGCCCGGGCCCTTCCGGCGCAGCCGAGCGAGGGCCTGGCTGCCGAATGCGATGGCGCCGGTTGCGAGGGTCGCGGGCGCCGCCTTGGCGGCCTTCTGCTGCTCGGCCGGAGCGACGACATCGTCCTCGCCGCTCGGGACGGTCGGCAAGACGCGCTTCGGGGCGCCGCGTTGCCGGGCACCTGCCGGTGCCGGATCGATCGCGGCGACCGTCGCACCGGCGTCGACGGCGGACGGGTCGACAATCACGGTGACGGTGCGGCTCGGATCCTGCGCCTGTGTGTCGAGCGCGGCGTCTCGCGCGAGCGGGATGAGGTCGAGCGCGCGCTGTTCGAAGGCGCGCTTCTCGTCGAGGCGGGCCAGCGCGAGGAGGTCCTCGACGAGCGAGCCCATGCGCACGGCCTCGCCCTCGATGCGGCCCATGGCCTGGGCGACCTGCTCGGGCGTCTGCAGCGCGCCCATGCGGTACAGCTCGGCGTAGCCCCGCACCGAAACGAGCGGGGTGCGCAGCTCGTGGCTGGCGTCGCCGACGAAGCGCCGCATTTGGTCGATGGTGCGCGCGCGATCGGTGAAGGCGTCGTCGATGCGGTCGAGCATGGTGTTGAGCGAGCGGCCAAGGTGGCCGACCTCGGTGGTCGGGCTCGTGACCGTGATGCGTTTGGAGAAGTCGCCGGCGGCGATCTCGTGCGCCGTGCGTTCGACCTCCGCGAGCGGTTCAAACGTGGTCGTCACGAGTATTCGGGTGAGGGCGGCCCCCAGCAGGATCACCGCCAGGCCGAACCCCGAGAAGATCGTCACGAACTGCGCCATTGTGCTGTTCACGGCGGCGGTGGACGCGGCGATAATCAGGGTGCCGCTGGCGGACTCGGTGTCGGTCGAGGAGTGAATGGGGGTCGCGATGCCGCGCCACTCGGAGTTGTCGGCCGCGCGCATCGTGAAGCTGCGGTCGCCGTTCTCGGCAACCCAGTTCGTGGTGAGCATCGGGATCGTCGGCCCGCTGCCCGCGGGGTGTGAGCGGAAGTTGTCGTAGAGCAGTACGCCGTCCGAGTCGAGCACCGCGACGTAGTAGCGGTCGGGCGCGTAGAGGACGTCGTCGCGGGTCATGCTGGCCGAGTTGGCACCCGGGCCGAGCGCCAGCGTGGGGTCAACCCGGAGCTGGCGCAGCTCCGCGTCCTGCTTCGCGATGAGCTGCGGCTGCAGGAACGAGAGCGTGCCGGCGCCGGCCACGAGAAGTCCCAGGGTGAGGATAAATACCGTCACCCCGGTGATCTTTGCGCGGAGCGATACATTCGCCCAGCGCTTGCTCAGTGACCGACCCGACACGGCTACCCGTCGTTACTTCTGGTCGATCTTCAGCATGTAGCCGAAGCCGCGCTTCGTCTGGATCAGCGAGTCGTCCGAGTGCTGATCGAGCTTGCGGCGCAGGTACGAGATGTACGACTCTACGATGCCAGCGTCGCCGTTGAAGTCGTACTCCCACACGTGATCGAGGATTTGCGCCTTCGAGAGCACCCGGTTGGGGTTCAGCATGAGGTAGCGCAGCAGCTTGAATTCGGTCGGGGAGAGCTCGATCGGCGTCCCGTTCATGTTGACCTCGTGCGTGTCCTGGTCCATGGTGAGCGGGCCCGCCGTGATGACGGCGTCCTCGTCTTCCTGGATGGTGCGGCGCAGGATGGCCTTAATGCGGGCGATGATCTCGTCGAGCGAGAACGGCTTGGTGACATAGTCGTCGCCGCCGACGGTGAGGCCCATCACCTTGTCCTCGGTGTCGTCCTTCGCCGTGAGGAAGAGGATGGGGGCGGTGTAGCCAGCCGAGCGCAGGCGCTTGGTGACACTAAACCCGTTCATGTCGGGCAGCATGACATCGAGGATGATGAGGTCTGGTTCTTCCTCGAGCACGGCCGAGATGGTTTGCGCGCCGTTTGACACGGAGCGCACACCGAACCCGGCGAAGCGCAAGCTCGTCGTGAGGAGCTCCCGAATGCTGGGCTCGTCGTCGACGATCAGAATACGTGGTCCCTTGTTACCGGTCATGTGTCCCAGTATCTGACCGTTAGCTATGAGCTTGCTGAAAGCCGCAAAGCTTGCTCGGATCGCCCTACAGGTCGTCGGCGTTCACGATCGTGTACGAATAACCCTGCTCGGCCAGGAACCGCTGGCGATTCTGTGCGAAATCCTGGTCGACGGTGTCGCGCGTGACGAGCGTGTAGAAGGAGGCGGTGGCCCCGTTCGCCTTCGGGCGCAGCAGCCGGCCGAGGCGCTGTGCCTCCTCCTGCCGCGAGCCGTACGAGCCCGAGATTTGAATCGCGACCGAGGCATCGGGCAGGTCCACCGAGAAGTTGGCGACCTTCGAGACGACCAGGATCCGCTCTTCGCCGGCGCGGAACGCGTTGAACAGCCGCTCGCGCTCGTCGACCGGGGTCTGGCCGGTGATGAGCGGGCTGCCGAGCGCCTCACTCATCGCCTCGAGCTGGTCGATGTACTGGCCGATCACCAGCACTTGCTCGTCCGGGTGTTTGTCGATGATCCGGCGTGCGATGGTCTGCTTCGCGGGGGCGCTCGATGCGATCCGGTAGCGGTCCGCGTCTTCTGCGGCCGCGTACTCGAGACGCTCGAACTCGGGCAGCACGACGCGGACCTCGAAGCAGGCGGCGGGCGCGATGAATCCCTGGGCCTCGATGTCCTTCCAGGCGGCGTCGTAGCGCTTCGGGCCGATCAGCGAGAAGACATCGCTCTCGCGGCCGTCCTCGCGCACGAGCGTCGCCGTGAGGCCCAGGCGCCGACGCGCCTGCAGCTCGGCGGTGAGCTTGAACACGGGTGCGGGGAGCAGGTGGACCTCGTCGTACACGATGAGGCCCCAGTCGAGCACGTCGAGCAGCGACAGGTGCGCGTACTCGCCCTTCCGCTTGCTGGTGAGGATTTGGTAGGTCGCGATGGTGACCGGCTTGACCTCTTTGCGCTGCCCCGAGTACTCGCCGATGTCGTCCTCGGTGAGCGTCGTGCGCTTGAGGAGTTCATCGCGCCACTGGCGGGCCGACACCGCGTTGGTGACCAGGATCAGGGTGTTCGCCTGCACCGACGCCATGGTGGCGGCGCCCACGATCGTTTTGCCGGCGCCACAGGGCAGCACGACGACCCCCGAGCCGCCGGTCTCGAAGCTGGTCACGGCGCGGCGCTGGTAGTCGCGCAGCACCCAGCCGTCCTCCTGCAGGGCCATCGGGTGTGGCGTGCCGGGGGTGTAGCCGGCGAGGTCCTCGGCGGGCCAGCCGCGCTTCACGAGCTCCTGCTTGAGCTGGCCGCGCGCCCACGCCTCGACCGGGTAGGTGTGGTCGTCGATGCGGTTGCCGAGCAGCGGGGCGATGGCCTTCGCGCTCGTGACCTCGCGCAGAATGGGCGGCTCGTCCGAGCGCAGGATCAGCTGGCCCTCCGCGTCCCGCTCGATCGTGAGGCGGCCGTAGCGGTGCATGGTCTCGTTGATGTCCACCGAGACGGCGCTCGGTACGGGAAACTTTGCGTACTTGTCGAGCGTCTCGAGGATCTCGGCGGCGGTGTGCCCGGCGGCGCGCGCGTTCCAGAGTCCGAGCCGCGTGATCCGGTAGGTGTGGATGTGTTCGGGAGCCCGCTCGAGCTCGGCAAATACCGCGAGATCGTGCCGCGCGTCCTCTGCGTCGGGGTGCGCCACCTCGAGGAGGACGGTGCGGTCGCTTTGAACGATGAGCGGGCCGAGTGTCATAGCGGTCTAGCCTAGTCGGCCCACGTGTGAACCGGCTGCCGCGCCCGCCGATTGATCGCGTGCCCGCGCGCGTCAGGCCCTCCGCCGAGCCGTCGCAATCTGCGGCTTCGCGCCACGGGATGCCGCAGATTGAGACTTCTCGATGGGGAGAGCGGGCGGGACGGGAGTTAGAGAGCGCCGTCCGCGTCCTGCACCGGCGCGACGGAGACGAGCGAGGCGAGGGGGAGGGTGCGCTCGACGTCAGCGCCCGGGTCGATGCCGCGGACTCGCCCGTTGGCGACCGCGTGCGGCAGCATGCGCAGCGGCCAGTCTCGGCCGCTCGCGTGCACCACGAGGTCCATGACGGTGCGATCGCGAATGGCGAGCTCCAGGATGCGCACGAAATCACCTGCCTCGGGCTGGCTCTCTGCCGCGGCGCTCACCCGGGACACCATCGCCTCGAGCGCGGGGCTCAGCGGCGCGTGGTCGGGAATCTCCGAGGGCGCGAACGGCGTCATCCTGGGCGCAGCCTGGGCGGCGCAGCGATCGGACGGCGGTCCCTGGTGCGAGCCCGGGACGGTCACGGGGTAGCGGGCGTCGGCCAGGGCGGCGGCGACGTGTTCCGGCGAGAGCCGCGAGAGCGCAATCGGCTTCGCGGCACGTTCCAGCCGGGTTAGCCGCAGGTGCTGGAGCGATCGGTCCACCAGCATCGCGTCGAGCAGCTCGGGTCGCTCGGCAGTGATGCGGCTGCGCGCGCCGTCGCCGTTGTGTGCGGCGACGATGATGCTGCCGTGGCGTGCCTCGACCTCGTCGAGCAGGTACGCCAGGGGCTGGGGGATCCCGGTCAGCGAGAGGTGCTCAAGGAACTCGCGGGCTTCCTCGCCGGTCCAGCCGCGATCGAGCGCGCGGGTGAGCGAGCTGGACGACAGTCGAAAGACGGCGGCGATGCCGAGCTGTTCGAGGTCGGCGAGCTCGATCAGTCGTTGCTCGTCGTCGGGGCGAAGCGGGCCGGGGGCGACGACACTGAGATCGGGCTGCACGTAGACGCCATTTACCGGGGCGGGAAAGGCGGAGCTGACGATCTCGTGCGCGCGGTCCCAGTCGCCGGCGAGCAGCGCGGCGGCGGGCTCGCTCAGTTGGCCCCAGGGTGCGAAGCCCGCCTCATTGGCGGAGGCGCAGTACTCGGCTGCGGCTTCGCGCACCTCGTCGGTAGCGAGGGGGAACCGGTCGCGGAGCCCGGAGCCGGTCGCGGAGTCGAGCGAGGCTCCCGGCTCGGTGAGCAGGCCACGAACCGCGAGTGGCATGCCGGCGAGCAGCGCGGTCGCAAGCGCGAGCCAGCGCTCGGGGTGCGGCAGCCGGAGCCAATCGGCAGCGCGCGGGGTCACGACGAGCGGACGAGAACCGTCGCTGTCGCTGTTCCCTGCCCGCTCGGGAACGGTCGTGAGGCCGGCGAGCGAGAGCATCGGCAGGATCCGGATCACCGATGAGGGCTCGGTGTGCGCGGCCGCAGCGAGCGCCTTCACCGTAATCGCGGCGACAACGCCTCGTCGGCGGACGTGACCCGGGGTGCCGGTGAGGGCCCGCAGGATCGCCGCCGCCCGCTGGGTGAGCGTAAACGCGGGCTCGACCCAGTGGTCGGCGCGGCCCGGGGCGGACGGCTCGACCGAGACGGGGGGAGACGGGAGCGCGGCATGATCAAGGTCCGCCACGTCGATCGTCACAGCGGCGAGTGCCCGTTCGAGCGCGGTGGTGACCTCGGGCAGCGGCACGGTGACCCCGCCCAAAAGCCCGGCGAGGCCGAGCGAGCGGAGTGACTCAGCGGCGTCGGCCGCGAGAGATTCGCCACGGCCGAGGCGCGCAATGTCGGCGAGGGTGCCCCGGTCTGCGGCGGCGAGGGCGCGGCTCAACGAGTCCGGTCGCAGCAGCGCTGTGGCAAGTCCGATCGGATCCTGAATCGCTGTCGGGCCGGACGGCGGGCGAGTGCCCACCAGGCGGGTCAAAGCCGCCCGATCCAGGCTGGCGATTGCTCCGGCGAGCGCGAGTGTGCCGCTCACCGGGAAAGACTGCTTCGCTTAGCGGCGCGCATCCCGCGGATTGTCCTTGGCTCGACGCCGATTATTCACGATCAGCAGGGTGATGATCAGTACGAAACCGATCGGCAGCCCGATATAGGAGGTCCACACCACCAGGGGCCAGCCGCCCGAAGCGAGAATCTCGCGACCCGAGCCGGTCAGGCCGATGATCAGCGTCACGAAAAACGCCAGCACGGCGAGCGCCACGATGGTCACGGCGGCATAGGCAAGGACGCGCTCGAGGCGCGACGGGGAACTGGTCTCAGCAGACATCTCTTCTAGCCTACCTCCCCAGCCCCACGCGGATAGACTGGAGACAACGCGAAGCTTCGGATTCATCACCGACTTGATGAACGGCAAGCACCGATACGCGTGACGACGATCCGCGCCTCGGGCGCGAGCGACCGGGGTGACTCGGGTCGCACCCAAGAAGAAAGGACGACGCATGCCAACTGGCAAGGTCAAGTTCTACGACGATGAGAAGGGCTTCGGCTTCATCGCTGGCGACGACGGACAGCAGGTCTACTTGCACGGATCCGTGGTGCCCGAGGGCGTTACCGTGCGCCCGGGTATGAAGCTGGAGTACGGCATCGCCGATGGCCGTCGCGGCCCGGCAGCCCTCTCGGTACGGGTTGTTGACGCGCCGCCGCGGCTCGCGCGCATTCGGCGGAAGCCTGCCGACGACATGGCCGTGATCGTTGAGGATCTCGTGAAGCTGCTCGACGCGGTGGGGGGCCGGCTGCAGAGCGGGCAGTACCCGGACGGCGCGCAGGCGCGCACGATCGCGACCATGCTGCGCCGAGTTGCGGACGACTTCGATGCATAGCCCGGAAGAGACAGACGAGACGGCCACGGCCGAGGTCTCTCCCGCGGAGACGGCGATCGAGACGGTTGCCGTTGAGAGTGCTCCTGCAGAGGCGGCGGCAGAGACAGAGGCTGCCCCCATCGAGGCTGAGGCAGCTCTCGCAGAGCCGATTGACCCGGATCCGGTGCTGCTCGCCGCGGTCGATCAGGCGCGCGCCGCGCTTGCCGAGATTACCGACGCGGCAAACATTGGCGAGCCTGCTGGGCACGAGGTCAACGGAATTCACGTGTTGACCCTGTTCTTCGAGAACACCATGCCGGGTTACCCGGGGTGGCGTTGGGCGGCCGCTGTGGCGCGCGTCGACGAGGAATCCGCGGTGAACGTACTCGAGGTCGAGCTTTTGCCCGGTCCCGGCGCGCTCACGGCCCCGGCCTGGCTACCGTGGTCTGAGCGGTTGGCGCAGTACCGCGAGGCCCAGGAACTGCATGCGGCAGAGAACGCCGAGTCAGGCGTGACCGACTTTGCTGAGGGTGAGGGGGACGCGTACGCCGATGACGACCCGGACAGCGACATCTTGCTGAACGACTTCAGCGACTTTGACGACGAGATCGATGGGGTCGACGTTGACGGCGAGGACGACGACGAGGACGACGAGGGTGAAGCCGAGGGTGACCTCGACGATTCCGACGACGACGATGAGGATCGCCTCGATCCTGACGAGGACGACGACGAAGAAGAGTAAGAATCGCCTGAACTTCCCCGGAATCACGGGGCGAAGGACCGTCGCTGATGCGGCGGTCCTTTTCGTTTGTGCGCCCGCGCAGAGGCTAAATACGTAATCCTCACGGATGCCCCGAGATTTCCCCCAAACCTAGCGTTCACATCAAACGGGGGATTCACGCAGTTGGGCACCTGCACATCAGTTCCGCACAGTCCTCCGATCAGATGGAGACGAGGACGCAATGAAGCTTCCCAGTACCCCGATACGTCACCGGGGCGGACGGACCGAGACCGGTCGAGATGAGTCATTCCGAGGCACGCATTCCGCTCGGGGGCTCGAAGGGGGAAGCGGAAAGCCTCGACGATTCAGGCAGCTGTCCGCGGCTCTCGCCGTTGTGGCCTTGGTGCTGATGGGCGCGTCGCCGGCGATGGCCGAGGGAGAGATCGTCGAGCCTGCCCCCGACGCAACCGTAACGGCACCGGCTGAAGCGCCGGCCCCGGAGGCGCCGCCGGCTGAAGCCCCAGCTGCCGAAGTTCCCCCGGCAGAAACGCCTCCGGCCGAGGTACCCCCGACCGCTGAGGCCCCCGTTCCCGCCCCCGAACCGGCGGCAGTTCCGGCACCTCAAGCGCCGAGTGATCCCGCGCCTGCAGCTGACGCTCCCGCAGTCCCGGAACCGCCCTACTTGCGTTGGCGTGTCGCCGACGACGGCGATGTGCTGGTGGGCGACACCTCAATCATGGTTGAGGGTCCTCGTAACGAAGAGGTAGCGGACGACGGCAATGGCAGCCAATGGCAGGGAGTAGTATCCGCCACGGTTACGGACAACGCGGGGCAACCCGACTATGTGGGCGCGGACCTCGACCCCGAAGCGGGGGTATTCCTGGTCAAACAGCTCACCCACGATCTTGACCCGGCAGTCGCGCACGATGTGCTTGCGAACGAACACTTCCGGGTTCGGCCCGCAGCTGCCCCAGAAGGCTTTGTCGTCGGCGACGCCACGAGCTGGCAAGAACTCGCGAGCGCAGCATCGGCGGACGATCCGCTGGGAACCCTGGTGTTGACGGTGCCAACGAAGCAGGGACCGGTAGACGAGTCAACGGCGCCGTCAGCGGCGAAGTCTGACCTGATCACGCCGTTCGCACTCATCGCCACCGACTGTGGCAACACCAGTGATTGCGCTGGGCTGCGGATGACCAATGTGGTGGTCAACACGGGCGGCGGAACAGCAACGACCGCGGACTGGGCGCTCAAGGCGGTCCGGAACAACCCGGCCCTCGACGAGTACGCCTTCACGAATGGGCAGACCCGCACGGTTCCGCGCAATGTGGGCGGATCGACGAAGGCGGTGTATTCCCTCACCGCGACCGCAACTCCCGCAATACAGGCGCTTTATACCACCACGTTCGCCTGCACCACGGCCGAGCCATCAGGCAACTCGAACAACACCACCGATGTAGACACGAACGCCCGCACTGTCGCGTTCGGGTACCGCAGCAACAACAACCTCGGGACACCCGCGACGCGCTACGCGTACTGCACGTTCACCCATACGTTCACGACACCGGCGAACATCATCGTCAAGGTTGGCGGAGATCGGACCGGGGTCAGCGGAGTGACTAACCTGGCGGGAGTGGTGCTCTACCTGAACACCGGAGGATCGGCCCCGAGCGGCACTCGTCCTGACGGGGTTGCTGGCGACGGCGCCGGTTGGGCGCGCTGTGTGTCCGACGTAAACGGTGAGTGCACCTTTGCTGTCCCGGGTGCCGGCACGGGCGGCCCGAATCGAGACGCTCGTTTCTGGGTGGTGCAGCCCGCGAACGGGGTGCCCGCGGGGTGGTACACCAATCCGAATTTGCGGACTGGAGATGGTACCGGTGCTGGTACGTCCACTGCATACAGATTCCAGACGGGGACCCTCCTTCGCGCCGGCCAGACATACCGTTCGACGAGCCAGTTCATGTTTAGTACTGATGAGGATGCCACGGCATCGGGCGGGACGTGGCAACAGTCGCGAGTGAATCCGAGCCTGACTCAAGCGTGTGGCATTAGCGCCGCGCTGGTGCTCGACACTTCGGGTTCGGTGGGAAGTGCGATCGAGGACCTCAAGGACGCGTCTGACGCGTTCGTTGACGCTCTCGTGGGTACTCCTTCCCGCATGGCGCTCTTCTCGTTCTCAACGAATAGCCCGTCCGTGAGCGGAGCAAACTATCCATCGCTGACGTCGGTGGCGACACCCTCCCAAGCGGCCGCTTTCAAAACCAGGTACAGCGGTTGGACCTCCACTGGCGGGACGAATTGGGATAGGGGGCTGGCGGTGCCGGCCGCGGCAAATGTTCCCGGAAACCACTATGACGTCGTCATCGTGATCACGGACGGCAGTCCGACATACTTCTCGAGCCCAGTGCAGGGAAGCGGCGGGGAGACCAGGTTCGTCGAAACAGAGAACGGTATCTTCTCGGCGAACGCGATCAAGGCGAACGGCACTCGAGTCATCGCCTTCGGCGTCGGTAGCGGCGCGACAGGCGCAGCGAATGCGCTGAATCTGAGAGCCATTTCCGGCCAGACGGCCTACAACGGTTCGTCGAACGGCTCTTCGGCGGACTATTTCCAAACCAGTAACTATGCAGCAGTCGGAAATGCGCTCCGCGCCCTTGCCCTCGGAAACTGCGCTGGACAACTCACCGTCACCAAAATGGTGGTCCCGAATACCTCGCCGGTCGGATCGATTGTCGGTGCTGCGCCGGCAGTTGCCGGTTGGACATTCACTGCGTCAAATCCGAGCGGACTCACGGCACCGGATCCGGTGCAGACGACCGTTGCTGACGGCACCGGGACGGTCGCCTTTCCGCTTGATTTCGCGGGAGGGAACCTGAGCGGTGATGTGACAATCACTGAAACCCAGCAACCTGGCTACTCTCTGGTTCCAGTTGGCGGACAAAACGCGGTGTGCAGAAACTTGGTCACCGGAGCAAGCGTCGTACCGATCGGGAATCCGGCTGACGGGTTCAGGGTGAGTGTGCCAAGCACCGAGGCTGTGAATTGTACGGTGTACAACCGGGCCCCCAGCCTCGCCGCAACTGTTCAAGTCTTGAAGAACTGGGTGGTGGAGGACGGACTGGGCAACTCCGAGAGCTACCAGATCCCCGGAGACGAGGGATCTCTGCCGGACGGTCTCGCAGCTCAACTCACACTGACCGGGCCGACCGACCCGAACCCAACAAACCAGGCCTGGGGCACGGTGCGCGCGAACTACGTCACCGGCAATCCAGTCACAATCAATGAGATTGCGACAATCGACACGCAGAAGCTTCCCGGTTGCACCATGACCTCGAAGCTCGTCACAAAACAGAACGCTGGCACTATCAGTGAGGCGATTCCGTACACGGTGAATCTCGCTCAAGGCCCGAACACTTTCGAAGTCACCAACACGGTGACCTGCGAGACGAAGCTCACGCTCGTGAAGTCGCTGACCAATGACAACGGCGGCACCAGTGTGATCGCGGACTGGACGCTGACGGCGGCTGGACCGACCGCAGATGTCAGCGGCAAGACGACCCAAGCGACCGTCACTAACCGGCTCGTGGTTCCCGGTGACTACACGCTGAGTGAGGAAGGGGTGCCAGGGTACACCCCGGAGGCATGGACCTGTGCGAGTGCGGCGGGCAGTCTTCCCGTGACAAACGGCAGCGTGAGCGTCCCTATGGGCGCAAGCGTGACTTGCACCATCGTGAATGATGACAAGCCGGGCGGGGTGAGCTGGTCGAAAGTGGCCACCGGCTCGAGCGAGCTGCTTGCCGGGTCGGAATGGGAGATTGTCGGCACTTCGCCAGTGGTTCCCGCCGACGAGATCTCCGACTGCGTAAGCGCCCCGTGTTCGGGGCCGGACATGGACCCGGCCGTTGGCAAGTTCGAGCTGCGCGATCTCTCCTGGGGTAGCTACACCGTCACGGAGACGAAGGCGCCTCCCGGCTACCAGGGCGGCGCAAGCTTCCCCGTCGTCGTCACGGGAGCCAACGCCGGGACAATCATCGCGGCAGGGTCGATCTTGAATGATCAGCAAAACGGTGTCGCGCTCCCCCTCACCGGTGGAATGAGTACTGAGCTGTTCACCCTCTGGGGGACCGGCATCGGGCTCTTGGCGGCGCTCATGAGCGTCGTGTACTGGAGGCGCTTCCGGAGGCCGGTGATGACGCCATGACCCGCGCCGCCCGAAAACCTGGGGCGTGCGGATGAGGTGATTCGCACGACAGCCCCCCACCAAGCTCAACAATTCCAATCACAGGCAGTTCCACTAACCGGGTGCTCAATGATGCGCCCCGAGGAGAGGTAACAGACATGAACACGTCACAACGGGGAGGGCTCGGTAGACGAGCCGTCGCCCTCATCGGTGCACTGGCTCTGGCGCTAATCGGCACCGCGGCTATCGGCACCGCGGCATCGGCTGCAGACCCCGCCCCCAGCCCTTCGAACATTACGGGCACCACGGGAACGCTCACCATTCACAAGCACGCTGGAGAACCCGGCGAAGCGGGCAACGGGACGGCGATTACCGATCCGGCACAGATCGCGGCGCTGGGCGCGGGGCTGGTGGGCGTTGAGTTCAGCATCCAGCGAGTCAGCAACGACGGGGCCCCGATCGACTTGACGACGGCGGCCGGATGGGATGTCGCACAGGCGGCAACACCAGCCAACGTCAGTGTCGCACCCTTCAGCCTGGCGGCTGGGACCACCGCGACGACGGGCGCTGGCGGCATCGCCGTTGTACCGAATCTTCCGTACGGTCTCTACCTGGTAACCGAGACAAGCCCGGGCGCAAACCCGATCGTCTCGCCGGTGCAGCCGTTCCTCGTATCGGTTCCCTACCCCGACGCGACGAACAGTACCTGGCTGTACAACGTGCACGTCTATCCGAAGAACAAGCTGAACACCACGGTGCCCGAGAAGACGGTCTCTGCACCTGACGGACTCACCCTGGGATCCTCGGTGGTCTGGACAGTGACCGCACCGGTGCCGGAACTCGGTGCAGGCGACACCTACACGAAGTTCATGATCACTGACACCATCGACCCGAGGCTGGAATTGACCGGGTTGGTAGTGAAGGTCGACGGCGTGGTGATATCGGAAAGTCCTGCCGGCTACACGCGCAGCGGCGATGTGATCGTCGAACTGAACCTGGACACGAGAAACACACTCGTCGCGGGCACGGACGTCACGATCGAGTACACCACCAAGGTGATCTCGCTCGGCGAGGACGGCACGATCAACAACCAGGGTTTCGTGAACGTCAACGACTCAGTTCGCGAGACCGGTATGCCGCAGACCAACTGGGGACCGCTCACGGTCGTGAAGAAGGCCGCGCAGGCGCCCAACAACACGCTCGCCGGTGCCGAGTTTACGCTGCACGAGACGAAGGGTGGTCCGGCTATCGCGACGTACACCACCAATGCCTCGGGCGAGATCGTCGTCGATGGCCTGTGGGTCGGCAACGGAGGGGTCCTCACCAAGGACTACTGGCTGCTCGAGACGAAGGCCCCGGCCGGGTACGCGCTTCCCACAGGGGACGCCGCGTGGACCGAGGTTACGGTGAACGCCGCGGGTGAGAACGACCCGACAATGATCACCATCAACAACACCCAGCAGAACGGCCCGAACCTGCCGCTGACCGGCTCGACCGGCACGACAATGTTCATGCTCGGTGGGCTCGCCCTGCTCCTGACGGCAGGCGGAGTGGCCCTCGTGGCCTCCTCGCGTCGCCGCCAGGGCACCTTCCAGTAGCGAGCTCGCTCGCACCAGAAGAGGGTGGGGAGGTTTCGGCCTCCCCGCCCTCACCCAACCCCCACCGACTGCATCAGTGCCGCCCAGGAGGACGCCATGAGCACGATCATCGATCAGGAGCCGCAGGCCGCACCGGCCCGTGCCGGCTCCTGGCGGTTCCCGCGCTTCGCGTTCTTCACGGCGCTGCTGGCGCTGACGGGGCTGCTCATCTTTCTCTACCCGGGCGTCGCCTCGTGGTTCTCGCAGTACGCCCAATCGCAAATCATCAAGTCCGTCGAGGTTTCAACAAGTAGCGCGGCGACGACGCAGCGCGAGGCCGAGATCGACCGGGCGCGCGCATACAACGAGGCACTCGTTGGCGGTGCGCTTGTCGGAGCGAACACCAACGTCCCCACAGGCGCAGGCACCGAAGGTGGCGAGTTCGACTACGACCGTCTGCTGCCGGCGAGCGCTGATGGCGCGATGGCGCGCCTGCGCATTCCCGCAATTGACGTCGATCTTCCGATCTACCACGGCACGTCCGACCAGACGCTTGAGCGGGGTGTCGGGCACTTGCAAGGTACCTCGCTCCCGGTCGGCGGCGTCGACCAGCACTCCGTGCTCACCGCGCACCGCGGGCTCGCAAGCGCCGAGCTCTTCACCCATCTCGACCAGGTCAAGGCCGGGGAGATCTTCACAATCGAGGTCTTCGGCGAGGTGATCAGCTACAAGGTGGTTGAGACGCAGGTGGTCGAGCCCAGCGAGACCCAGGCGCTCTACCCCGAGTACGGCAGGGACCTCGTGACGCTCGTCACGTGTACCCCGCTCGGCATCAATAGCCACCGGATCCTGGTGACGGGTGAGCGCATCACGCCGACTCCCATCGGGGCGATCAATGATGCCGGGAAAGCGCCCGACATCCCGGGGTTCCCCTGGTGGGCGGTCGGCATCGGCGTCGCGCTTGCGCTTTTGACGGCGTACGTCTGGCGCATGGGCCGGGTCGGCGCGCTGCCGGCGCCGCGCGCCGCGGCGCAGCAGGGCTGGGGCATCGCCCCGAAGGGCTCCGGCCCGCACGCAGACTCCGCACCCGAACACGGGGCCGCGGATGGCCAAGGATCGGGGGGTTAATCCGCAGAGCCATACAGACCCGGGTCAGTGAGTGTCCCCCCGCTCGTTGGCCCGTTGGGGAGCAGGATCGATCACGTCACACGCGAGACTGGCGAATGTTGGAGTTCACCGGAACGACGTTGTACGGAACTCGTTGCCTGCCAGCTGCTGGGCCCGAGGCGCACACGCGCTTTCCCGGGCCCAGCAGTGTTTCTGCGGTTAGCCCAGGCGCTCGAGCACGTAGTCGATTGCGCCCGTGAGGGCGCGCACATCGTCAGGCTCGATCGCCGTGAACGTCGCGACTCGCAGCTGGTTGCGTCCGAGCTTGCGGTACGGCTCGGTGTCGACGATGCCGTTCGCGCGCAGCACCTTCGCGATCGCCGCAGCGTCGATGGCGTCGTCGAAATCGATCGTCACCACCACCTGCGAGCGGTGCTCGGGGTTCTCGACGAAGGGGCGCGCGACCGAGCTCCGCTCGGCCCAGTCGTAGAGCACACCCGAGGACTCGGCGGTGCGCGAGGACGCCCAGGCGAGGCCGCCGTTGGCATTCATCCAACGCACCTGCTCGTCCATCATGCCGATGGTGGCGAGCGCCGGGGTGTTCAGCGTCTGGTTGAGGCGCGAGTTCGAGATCGCGCCGGCGAGGTTCAGCGTCTCGGGGATGTAGCGACCCGACGCCGTGACCCGCTCGATGCGCTCGATCGCGGCGGGGGAGACCAAGGCAAACCAGATGCCGCCGTCAGAGGCGAAGTTCTTCTGCGGGGAGAAGTAATAGACGTCTGTCTCGGAGGCCTCGAAGTCGATGCCGCCCGCCGCGCTCGTCGCGTCGACGACGGTCAGCGCCCCGGCGTCGCCGTGCACGCGCGTGACGGGCGCCATAACACCCGTAGAAGTCTCGTTGTGCGGGAAGGCATACACGTCAATCCCGGCCTCGGCCTCGGCTGCGCTCCGCGATCCTGCGGCGGCGCTGCGCACGGAGGGATCCTGCAAGAACGGGGCAGCCTTGGCGGCGGAGGCGAACTTTGCGCCGAACTCGCCAAAGGTGAGGTGCTGGCTGCGCTGCTCGATCAGGGAGTGCACCGCCGAGTCCCAGAAGGTCGTCGCGCCGCCATTGGCGAGCAGGATCTCGTAGCCCTCAGGTGCGCGGAACAGGTCGAGCAGGCCCGCGCGGACGCTTCCAACCAGGTCTTTCACCGGGGCCTGGCGGTGCGAGGTGCCCAGAACTCCGGGCTGCAGCCGCGACAGGAAGTTCAGCTGCTCGGTGCGGATCTTCGACGGACCGCACCCAAAGCGACCATCGGCGGGCATAAGGGAAGACGGGATCGTGATGTCGGCCATGGCACGATCTTACGCCGGGTTCGGAACCCTCTCGTGCGCGCGATAGGCTGGCGGACAGGCGAAACACTGCAGGAGGGAGCGCGCTATGGCCGACCTGATTGATACGACGGAGATGTATCTCCGCACCATCTTGGAGCTCGAAGAAGAGCGGATCACCCCGCTGCGCGCCCGAATTTCGGAACGTCTCGGCCACTCTGGACCCACCGTTTCGCAGACAGTCGGGCGAATGGAGCGCGACGGACTGGTCGTCGTCACGGGCGAACGCCATCTCGAACTCACCCCCGAGGGGCGCAAGAAGGCCGTGCAGGTGATGCGGAAGCACCGCCTGGCCGAGCGCCTACTCGCCGACGTGATCGGGCTCGAATGGGAGTTCGTGCACGACGAAGCGTGCCGCTGGGAACACGTCATGAGCGAGCAGGTCGAGCGCAAGCTGCTCACCATTCTCGACCACCCGACGGAGTCGCCCTACGGAAACCCGATTCCGGGACTTGAAGACTTGGGTGAAGTGCCCGCTGCATCGTTCTCCGCGGGAGTCATCGGCGTGCCCGAACTCCTCTCGGGCGGACGCACGCGCGCCTTGGCCACTATTCGTCGCCTCGCCGAACCGGTGCAGGTGGATCCTGAGTTGCTGCGGCAGCTGGGGCAGTCGGGTGTGAAGCCCGGCAACACTGCAACATTTTCCTCGGCGGGCGCGTACGTGCTCGTGGAGGTCGACGGATTCGATGCGGGCATCGAGCTTCCTCACGAGGTAGCCACCCACATCTTCGTCGCGCAGCAGTAGTCCGGGGCGTTCGTCGCCGGGCAGATCATCAATGGAGTTGATACAGAGGAGCCCAGTTTGACGCTGACCGCCGCCCAAGCGCATGTGCAAAGGATCGCAGGGGTCGCGCAGATGCGCGGTCCGCACGAGTCGGAGTTCTTGCAGGCAGTCCACGAGGTACTCGACACGCTCGTGCCGGTGCTGGAGGAACACCCTGAGTTCGTCGAGGCGGGAGTGCTCGACCGCATGATCGAGCCCGAGCGACAGATCGTGTTCCGAGTGCCGTGGTTCGATGACCAGAACCAGGTGCAGGTGAACCGCGGTTTCCGCGTACAGTTCAACTCGGCGCTTGGCCCCTATAAGGGAGGACTGCGCTTCCACCCGAGCGTGAACCTGTCGATCATCAAGTTCCTGGGGTTCGAGCAGATCTTCAAGAACGCGTTGACCCGTCAGGGCATCGGCGGCGGCAAGGGCGGTTCGGACTTTGACCCCCGCGGCAAGAGCGACACCGAGGTGATGCGCTTCTGCCAGAGCTTCATGAACGAGCTGTACCGTCACCTCGGCGAACACACCGATGTGCCCGCGGGTGACATTGGCGTTGGCGGGCGCGAGATTGGCTACCTCTTCGGGCAGTACCGCAAGATCACCAACCGCCACGAGGCGGGCATGCTCACCGGCAAGGGGAAGGCCTGGGGCGGCGCGGAGGTGCGCGTCCAGGCGACCGGATACGGCGCCGTGTACTTCGCCGAGGAAATGTTGGCGCACCGCGGCGAGGGTATTGAGGATCGTCGCGCGATCGTGTCGGGATCGGGCAACGTTGCCACATACGCGATCGAGAAGATCGCGCAGCTGGGGGGCCGCGCGATCACCGCGTCGGATTCGCAGGGCTATGTCGTAGACGAGGCTGGAATCGACCTCGAGCTGCTCAAGCAGATCAAAGAGGTCGAGCGCGGGCGCATCTCGGCGTACGCCGACCGCAAGCCCAGTGCCCGCTACGTCGAGGGCGGTTCTGTCTGGGACGTGCCGGGCGAGCTCGCCTTCCCGTGCGCAACGCAGAACGAGCTGCCGCTTGCCGGCGCACAGGCGCTGATCCGGAACGGGGTCCGTGCGGTCGCTGAGGGCGCCAACATGCCGACCACCCCCGAGGCGGTCGCCGCGTTCCAGGAGGCCGGCGTGCTGTTCGGCCCCGGCAAGGCGGCCAACGCGGGCGGCGTCGCCACCTCGGCGCTCGAGATGAGCCAGAACGCCTCGCGCCAGCGCTGGGACTTCGGCAAGAGCGAGTCGCGCCTGCACGGCATCATGCGTGACGTGCACCAGTCCACCTTTGCGGCATCTGAGCGCTACGGCCGCCCGGGGGACTACGTTCTCGGGGCGAACTCGGCCTCCTTTGTCACGGTGGCCCAGGCGATGGTCGCGCAGGGCGTGATCTAGGCGCTGACTGCGTTTCGGCAGGATCCTGCTGGTGTGGGGCCTGCGGCGGATGCCGCGGGCCACGCGCTTTTCCTGGGGAAATGCCTCGACCCAGAGCGACTTTCGGCCCCGGAACCGCAGGATTACGCGGATCTTGGCCTGAGCGTGACATATCCGTGATCTTCGGTTACGCTGGTCGAGGCTCCTGCTTCCAGTAGGAACCGAATCCCCGATCAGCAAACGTGAGGTAGAGCATTGGCACAGACCCCCGGCACCGAACTGGTGACGCGTCAGTCCATTTCGACCATTGGTTCGAAGCTGAAGAAGGGCACTCGAGTTGCCGCAGGTGTGGCGCTGAGCGCCGGCCTGGCCGCAACTTTCGCAATGCCCGCGTACGCGACTCAGACTGTTGATGGTGCGCCGGACCTGGTCCCCGCCCAGCAGCTGACCACGGTAGACGTCGACACGACAGTTGCCATCGAACTTCCCCAGGCCACCACGGCTGACGAAATCGCAGCCGAGCAGCGCAAGGTCGCTGAGGCCGAGGCAGCCAAGGCTGCTGAAGAGAAGGCTGCCAAGGCGGCCGAGGCGGTTGCCAACGGCGGCGGCGCCGGCGGCGCTGACCTTCCCAGCGGTTCGGGCGCGAGCGGCCTCCTCGGCGCTGCGTACGCACAGCTGGGTGCGAACCAGGATTGCACCGTCCTGCTCGAGCGCGCGCTTCGCGCGATCGGCTTCGGCGCAGGCGACCTGGGTACCGCCGTCGGCGAGTACACCCGGTACGGCAGCGTCGTGACTTCGGGTGGCTACGCCCCCGGTGACATCCTGATCTGGCCCGGCCAGCACGTCGCCATCTACGCCGGCAACGGCATGGCAGTGCACAGTGGTTACAGCGGCAACCAGACTGTGGTTGCGGGCGCCTGGAGCCCGAACGCGAGCCCGGTCGTCGTCCGCATCGGCTAAGCACTTCTTCCCAAACGGGGCGTCACCTTCGGGTGGCGCCCCGTTTGCTGTGTGTGGGGTGGCTGCGCGGCCTGGCTGCGCCGCACCTGGCTGCGCCTGGCCGCGCCGCGTGCCCGCCCTGCCGCTGCGTCAGCCGCCGCCCCCCTGTCACACATGTCGGAAATGACAATCATTCCGGACGCCCAGGGCCGTTTCCTTCCGGGATAATTCTCGTTTCCGACATGTTTAACGCCGCGCACCGGGGCCGCCACGCGCCGCCACGCGCCGGGGCACGCGAGCCGGGTGGCGTCAGCCGCCGCACGCGCGCGATAGCATGGTGACCGCGCAGTTTTCGCCCCAGTAGCTCAGTGGATAGAGCACTTCTCTCCTAAAGAAGGTGTCGTAGGTTCGATTCCTATCTGGGGCACCATACGTGGCGCCAGGGCGCTTGGGCCTCAGTTCAGCAGCTCTCGCGCACGACCAGCGGTGACTCGATCAGCTCGGTGCGCGTCTGCGCCGGGCGCTCGGGTGCTGCGAGCAGCTCCACCATCATCTGGGCCGCACGCTGCCCGTACACGAACGGGTTCATGTCGACCGACGTGATCGACGGGGTGTGGAACTGCATCATCGTGCTGTCGACGCCAGAGACGAGCAGCACGCTCTCTCCGACCGTGTGCCCCATAGTGCGTAGCACGCCCGCGATGCGCACTGCGACGCCCTCGCCGCACACGAAGAGGCCGTCGCAGGCACCCGGCGCCCCGGTAAGTCGCTCGCTGAGCTGCTGGTGCACCTTCTCGTTGCTCTCCTGAGCCGAAATGAGAATTATCTCGGGTTCGATCCCGCGCCTGCGGCACCAGTCGAGGTAGACCGCCTCGATCGTGAGTGTCCACTCGGAGACGCGTTCGACGGTGAGGAGGCCGGGCCGACTGGGGCTTCCCGTGCCGCGCTCGAGCATGCGGTCGAGCGCGATGATCGTGCTCGCCTGGGTGTCAGACTCGACGACCCCCCAGGGCCGCGCCGCATCGGCCGGCGGCGGGTCGACGCACACCGTCGGCACGGTGCCCTTGAGAAGCTCGCGCATGCCCAAATCGTCCGAGTGAGGCTCGACGACGATGAAGCCGTCGACCGCGGGGAAGTCCTGCACATCACCGGTGTCGAGCGCCGACGGCAGCAAGATGGGGGAGTGGTCGGTGCTCGCGAGCTCGGCGGCGATGCCGCGTGTCACCTCGGCGAAGTAGAGCGAATACTGCAACACCGTTGAGGGGAAGTAGACGCCGATGGCCCCGGTGCGCGAGGTGCGTAGCGAGCGGCCCGAGCGGTTGATGCGGTAGCCGAGTTCCTCGGCCACCTGGTGCACGCGCTCACGCGTCTCCTCCGAGACCCCCGGCTTGCCGTTCATTGCCATCGAGACAGCTGCGACAGAGAGCCCCATGCGGGCGGCGATGTCTTTGAGCGTCGCGGGCAAAAATCCTCCTGGCGTGCGGGTCACCCGGAGAGTTCGGCGGCGTACAAGACGCCTTCGAGATCAACCCGTGATGATCCGCTTTTGACAATGCGGTCGACGGAGAGCTATTCTCCGAAGATCACTTAAACGATTAAGTTACACGCGGTTAGTTCAGTCTAGCGAGTGTTTTCAAAGGAGCAAACAGTGGGCGATCGGCTCGATCTCGCATTTCTCAACGGCGCAGTGTTCACGGGCGAGGAGTATCTCCCCGCCCCCTGCCACGTCGGCATCAAGGACGGCAGGGTCCTGCTGCTCGGGAATGAGGTGGAGGCCGCTATCGGAGAGGCGACCGAGGTCATTGACATCGCGGGACAGCTGTTGCTGCCCGGGATGACCGATTCCCACGTGCACCCGGTCGAGGCGGGCATGGAGATGCTCGGCTGCAATCTCGCCGACGGCTGGAACCGCGAGGACTACCTCGCCACCGTGACTGAGTACGTCGCGGCGAACCCGGACGAAGAGTGGATCGTCGGCGCCGGATGGCAGCAGGCCGCGTTCCCCGGCGGCGCGCCCCTCAAGGGAGACCTCGACGCGATCTGCAACGACCGCCCGATCATCCTTTCGAACCGCGATCACCACAGCGCCTGGGTCAACAGCGAGGCGCTGCGGCGCTGCGGCATCGACGCGCACACCCCGGATCCTGCCGATGGGCGCATCGAGCGCGACGAGCACGGGGAGCCCACGGGAACGCTGCACGAGGGCGCCCGCATGTTGGCCCTCTCGCACGCCCCGCAGCCGAACCTCGACGAGATGTACGCCGGGTTCTTGGTCGGTCAGGCGAAGCTGATCGCCTACGGCATCACGAGCTGGCAGGACGCGCTCATCGGGCAGTACGGCAACCACAGCCCCAAGTTCTACGACGTGTACCGGCTCGCCGAGGAGCGCGGCGAGCTCAGCGGGCGCGTCAATGGCGCGCTCTGGTGGGAGCGCAAGGAGGGGCTCGAGCAGATCCCCGCGTTCGTGGCGAAGCGCACCGCGGCACACGGCGGACGATTCCGCGCAGACACCATCAAGATCATGCAGGACGGCGTCGCCGAGAATCAGACCGCCGCGATGATCGAGCCCTATCTTGCGCCAGGCTGCGACTGCGCGACGAGCGGAGAATCGTCGGAGAACGCGGGGCTCTCGTTCGTCGACCCGATCAAGCTGCGGGACATCGTGACCGAGCTCGACCGGCAAGGCTTTCAGCTGCACTTTCACGCGCTCGGGGATCGCGCCGTGCGCGAGGCCCTCGACGCGATTGAGGTGGCACGCGCCGCGAACGGCGACGCCTCGACGGTGATGCACCAGCTCGCGCACATCCAGATCATCAACCCGAGCGACGTGCCGCGTTTCGGCGCACTCAACACGTCGGCGAACATGCAGCCGCTCTGGGCAAGCTACGACCCCCAGATGATCGATCTCACGCTGCCGTTCCTCGGGGACGAGCGCGTCACCCACCAGTACCCGTTCGCGTCGCTGGTGCGCAGCGGCAGCCACCTCTGCGCTGGCTCCGACTGGCCTGTGACCTCGGCCGACCCGTGGCTCGGCATGCACGTCGCGGTGAACCGCCAAGTGCCGGTCAGCCACCCCGACTACGACGAGCGGGTGTTTCTCGAGAACGAGAAGCTCGACCTGGCCACCGCGCTGCGCGCCTACACGCTCGGCGGCGTCGAGGTGATGGGGCGCAGCCGCGAGGTTGGTCGCGTCGCTCCGGGCTATCTCGCCGACGTGGTCGTCACGAACCAGGATCCCTTCGCGAAGAGCTCCGCGGAGATTCACGAGACGCGCGCCGCGCGGGTCTACAGCGACGGCGCACTCGTCTACTCGGCCTAACTCTTGACTGTTACCCCTCCAATCCACACCCAAACAAAGGAACAACGAATGATGAAGAAGAGCTTGGTGGCCACGGCCGCCCTCGCAGTGCTTCTGACCACCGGTTGCGCGGCAGGAGGTGCCGACGCCAAGGGTGGCGATGCAGGCACCGACGCGGCAAAGCCCGCGAACACGGCCGTCGACCTGTCCAAGATCACGGTGAGCGAAGAGGCGGCGGCGATGCTCCCCTCGGAGATCGCCGAGCGCGGGACGTTCGTCCTCGGCGTCGACGCCACCTACCCGCCGAACGAGTTCAAGGACGATGCGGGCAACCCGATCGGTTGGGAGGTCGACCTCATGAATGCGACGGCCGCCAAGCTCGGCCTTGAGACCGACAACCAGGTCGCGAAGTTCGAGAACATCATCCCGAACATCGAGCTCGGCAAGTTCGACTCGGGCATCGCGGGCTACTACGACACGATCAAGCGTCAGGAGAGCTTCGACATGGTCGACTTCTTCTGGGCCGGCAACCAGTTCGGCTCGCTGAAGGAGAACGAGATCGCGAGCGAGCTCGACATCTGTGGCCAGAAGATCTCCGTGCCCAACGGTGGGTCCGCACCGCTGTACTACCTGCCCGAGATCGAGAAGGAGTGCCTGGCTGCGGGCAAGGACAAGATCGAGGTCATGGGATACGACACGACCGAGGAGATGGTCGCCGCGGTGTCGCTCGGCCGTGCGTACGCGTTCGTCGCGGACTCACCCGTGGTGAGCTACGCGATCAAGAACAGCGGTGGCAAGCTCGTCGGCTCGGAGATTTACGACACGCTGCCTGCCGGTGCCCCGTTCAAGAAGGGCAACACCGAGCTGGTCGAGGCCTTCGCCGCGGCGATGCAGGAACTGCACGACGATGGCACCTACGACGAGATCCTGGAGTTCTGGGGCGTCGAGGTCGGCCGCGTCGACGCGATCACTGTCAACGCTGGCACGGAATAGTCGATGAGCCAACCGATCACTACTGTGGTCCCGGTGGCACCGCCGAAACCCATTCGCGCGGTGCCCCTCCGGCACCCCTGGCGCAACCTGCTCGCGTTCGCGCTGATCTTCCTGCTGCTTGCGTTCATCGTGGACGCGTCGCAGCGCGAGGCCTACGACTGGCCGGCGTTCGCTGAGTACCTGTTCGATCAGCGCGTCATCACCGCTGCCGGTGTGACGCTCGCCCTGACGTTCTTGTCGATGTTTGGCGCGATCGTCATCGGGATCATCCTCGCGGTCATGCGCGAGACCAGCAACCCGGTCCTTCGTGCGCTCTCCTGGGGGGTCATCTGGTTCTTCCGCGGCACGCCCGTGTACGTGCAGCTGGTGTTCTGGGGCCTGCTCGGGGCGATCTACCAGTCGATTAACGTTGGTATTCCCTTCCAGGAGCCCTGGCTCGTCATCGAGACCATGGACATCGTGCCAGTGTTCTGGATCGCCGTCATTGGCCTGGCGCTCAATGAGGCGTCGTACATGGCCGAGATCGTGCGCGCCGGCCTGCTCTCGGTTGACGAGGGCCAGGTGGAAGCCGCGAGCGCGCTCGGCATGGGCTGGTGGCTCACGATGCGCAAGGTCGTTATTCCGCAGGCCATGCGCGTCATCATCCCGCCGACCGGCAACGAGCTCATCGCGATGCTCAAGACGACCTCGCTCGTCACGGCGGTCCCCTTTAGCTGGGACCTCTACACCCGCACGCGAGACATCTCGGCAGCGACGCTCAACCCGATCCCGCTGCTGCTCGTGGCGTCTGTCTGGTACCTGTTCTTCACCTCGATCATGATGATCGGCCAGGCGCAGCTCGAGAAGCGATTCTCGCGCGGCCACGCAGGGGCGTCAGGTGGGGCAAGCAAGAAGCGCCGCAAGCCCACGGTGCGCACAACTCCGGTCGGGGCGCAGGCAGTCGCCGGTGCAGCGGCAGGATCCGGTTCGAACGAGGGGCAGTCATGAGCGAGATCAAGCTCGTCGCGCAACAGGTCCACAAATCCTTCGGCGACAACCACGTACTCAAGGGCATCGACTTCGAGGTGAAGCGGGGCGAGGTGAGCTGCTTGCTTGGCCCCTCGGGCTCGGGCAAGTCGACGTTCCTGCGCTGCATCAACCATCTCGAGACGATCGATTCGGGCAGGATCGAGGTGGACGGCGAGCTCATCGGGTATCGCGAGCACGGGAATAAGCTCTACGAGCTCAAGCCGTCCGAGGCGGCGCAGCAGCGGGTGAACATCGGCATGGTGTTCCAGCGCTTCAACCTGTTCCCACACATGACGGCGTTCGAGAACATTACGTGTGCGCCGATGAACGTGAGCCGGAAGAACAAGTTGGAGGCGACCGACCTGGCGTTCGAGCTGCTCGACCGTGTCGGACTCGCTGACAAGGCCGACGCGTACCCGAGAGAGCTGTCCGGCGGACAGCAGCAGCGGATCGCGATCGCCCGGGCGCTCGCGATGAAGCCTGACCTCATGCTGTTCGACGAGCCGACGAGTGCGCTCGACCCGGAGCTCGTCGGCGAGGTGCTCGATGTGATGAAGAACCTCGCCGAAAGCGGCATGACCATGATCGTGGTCACCCACGAGATGGGCTTCGCTCGCGAGGTGGCCGACACCGTGACATTCATGGACGGCGGCGCCGTCGTGGAGCACGGTGCACCCGACGATGTGCTGCTGCGTCCACAGCACGGACGCACCCAGGCGTTCCTCTCGAAGGTGCTGTAGTCAGTACAACTTGGATGGGCCCCGACCACACGGTCGGGGCCATCTGGCATTTTCGGGGGCCGATCATTGATCTGATGAATCTGTGATAACTTGATTCAGTAAGGGTGCCCTTACCAAGATCAGATGAATCGGAAGAGGTGCCCGGCGATGATTGCCACGCTGCTCATTGGACTGCGCGAGGGCCTCGAAGCGGCGCTGGTCGTCAGCGTGCTGCTCGCCTACGTGCACCGGATCGGCCGCCCCGACGCGGCGAGAAAGATCTGGCTCGGCGTGGTGCTCGCCATCGTCGTGTCGCTGGGTATCGGCGCGACGCTCACGTACGGCGCGTACGGGCTGTCCTTCCGCGCGCAGGAGCTCATCGGCGGCGGCCTCTCGATCCTGGCAGTCGCCATGGTGACGTGGATGGTGTTCTGGATGCTGAAGATGGCGCGCGGCATCAGCGGCGCGCTGCGGGATCAGGTGGACACGGCCTTGCTCGGCAGCGGCTGGGGCCTCGCGGTGCTCGGCTTCGTGTCCGTCGGCCGCGAAGGACTAGAGACCGCTCTCTTCATCTGGGCCACCACGCGTTCGAGCGGTGTCTCCCCGCTCCTCGGCTTCGCCTCCGCGGTGTCCGGGATCCTGGTCGCGGCCGCGCTCGCATGGGCGCTCTACCGTGGAATGCTGCGCATCGATCTCGGGAAGTTCTTCCGCTGGTCCGGGGTGCTCCTCATCATCTTCGCCGCGGGCGTGCTCGCGTACGGCGTCCACGATCTGCAGGAGGCAGGTGTCTTGCCCGGCCCATTCGTCGCCGCGCCCGTCGGGGCGAGCCCGTTCGTCGCCGCGTGGTTCGGCGAGAGCGCCTGGGCGTTCCAGCTCTCGCACCTCATCGCGCCTGACGGGGTGCTCGGCGTGCTACTCAAGGGCACCATCGGGTTCTCGCCCGAGATGACGAAGCTCGAGGTACTCGCCTGGGCGCTCTACCTCGTGCCGACACTGGTCATCTTCCTCCGACGCTCGTCTCGCACCGCGAGCGCGCCCAAGGCGGTGCCGGCCCCGCTGCCGAGCGACGCCCCTGTCACCCCGTAACTTCCCTCGAACCACTGACAAAGGACCCTCATGACTCGAACACCCGCATTCCTCCGCTCCGCGCTGGCGGTCACCGCCGTCGCCGCGATCGGGCTGACGCTCACCGCGTGCGTGCCCAACGCCGCCCCGAGCGCCGCGTCCATCACGGTGAGCGCCGCGAACGACTCGTGCGTGGTATCGACGCCCGAGAGCGCGAGCGGCACCGTCACGTTCGCCGTGACGAACGACGGCGACAAGGTGAACGAGTTCTATGTGCTCGGCGAGAACGAACTCACGATCGTCGGTGAGGTCGAGAACATCGCGCCGGGGGCAACCCGCGAGCTCACCGTGCAGGTGGGGCCGGGGACCTACTACACGAGCTGCAAGCCGGGCATGATCGGCGCCGGTGTCGGCCAGGCACTCTTCACCGTTACCGGTGATGCGGTCAAGACGACGCCCGAGGCGGACGCCGTCGTCGCGCAGTACATCGGCTACGTCAAGTCGCAGACCGAAGAGCTCGTGCCGGCGGTCGAGGAGTTCGTCGCGGCGTTCCAGGCGGGCAATGTCGACGAGGCCCGTCGACTGTTCCCGATCGCGCGCATCGCGTACGAGCGGATCGAGCCGACCGCCGAGCAGTTCGGCGACCTCGACCCCAAGATCGACTACCGCAAGCCCGGCGCGATTGAGGAGGGCCTGCCGTTCACGGGCTTCCACCGCATTGAGCAGGACCTGTGGCTCGACGAGGCGATCGCCAACTATTCGACGCCCGAGAAGGACCACTACGCCAAGGACGATCTCGTCCCGATGACGGCCGAGCAGCGCACCGAGATCGGCGACCAGCTGATCGCCGACATCACCGAGCTCACAGACAAGGTCGCGTCCCCCGACTTCACCCTCACCCTGGCGGACATCACCGAGGGGGCCAAGGGCCTGCTCGACGAGATCGCGGCGCCCGACGGGAAGCTCCCGGGCGAAGAGAACGAGTTCGGGCACACCGACCTCTACGATTTCACCGCCAACGTCGAGGGATCGCAGGTAGCGTTCGATACCGTGCGCGAGCTTGCGGTGGCGAACGGCGAACAGGATCTCGTCGCCGAGCTCGACACCGAGTTTGCCGCGATGCTCGCGCTGCTGGCCGAGTATGGGTCGTACGACGCGGGATTTGTCTTCTACGACACCGTCGGCGACACCGAGCGCAACGAGCTTGCCGCCCAGCTGAACGCGCTGAGCGAGCCGATGTCGCGCCTGACCGCGGCCGTCGTCACGGGCTAATCCCATGGATCGACCTGACCAGGCACCTGAGGGCGCGCCCGCGCCCGCAGGGATCCGGCCCAGCCGGCGGGCGCTGCTCGGCATGCTCGGGGCCGGAGCTGCCGGCCTCGCTGGCGGCGGGCTCGCGGGGGCGGCGATTGCGAGTGCAGCCGCGTCCCGACCGTCTGTCGCAGCTGCCACCAGCACGGTCGTGTTTCACGGCGCGCACCAGGCGGGCATCGTCACGCCCGCGCAGGATCGCCTCCACTTCGCCTCGTTCCAACTCGTGCGCGGCACGACGCGGGACGACCTCATCGAGCTGCTGCGCGAGTGGACAGCGGCCGCTGAATCGCTGACGCGCGGCGAGGCGCTCGGCACGGGGCTCGAGCCGGACAACACGCTCCTTCCGCCCGACGACACGGGCGAGGCCGAGGGGCTGCACGCGGGCCGACTCACGATCACCTTCGGCTTCGGCCGCGAGCTCTTCGTCGGCGACGACGGCGACAGCGACCCGTTTGGGCTGCGTGCGCAGCTGCCTGCGGAGTTCGCCCCGCTTCCCGCGTTCGCCTTCGATCTGCTCGAGCAGGCGCAGAGCGGCGGGGCGCTGTGCGTGCAGGCCTGTGCCGACGACCCGCAGGTCGCGGTACACGCGATCCGAAACCTCGCGCGCATCGCGGTTGGTCGCGCCCACCTCTCGTGGAGCCAGCTCGGGTTCGGGCGCACCGCCTCGACCTCCCGCGAGCAAGAGACGCCCCGCAACCTCTTCGGGTTCAAGGACGGCACGATGAACATCATGTCGGACGAGTCCGCGGCACTCAGCGACTTCGTCTGGGTCGGGAATGAGGGCCCTGATTGGATGCGTGGGGGCACGTACCTGGTGGCCCGCAAAATCATGATGACGATTGAGACCTGGGATCGGGCCTCGCTGGGCGAGCAGGAGAGGATCATCGGGCGCACCAAGCGCACGGGCGCCCCGGTGACCGGAGGCGACGAGTTCTCGCAGCCGAAGCTCGGGCTGCGCGGCGAGGACGGCGAGCCCGTCATGGATATGGCGGCGCACGTGCGCCTCGCGCACCCGAAGAATAACGACGGGGCGCGCATGCTGCGCCGCGGCTACAACTACGTCGATGGTTCGAACAACCTCGGACAGATGGGCGCCGGGCTCTTCTTCATCTCGTTCCAGAACGACCCCGAAATCTTCGTGAGGGTGCAGCGCTCGCTCAAGCCGGACCTCATGGGCGAGTACATTCGCCACATCGGCTCGGGGCTCTGGGCGGTGCCGCGGGGAGTGGCAAAGGGGGAGTTCCTCGGGCAGGCGCTGTTTGGCTAGTCATCCGCGGGGCAGGATCGATTCGCCCCAGCGCGCGAGCCGCACGCGGGAGTCGACCCCGCTCTTTGCATAGAGCGAGCCCACGTGGGTCTTCACCGTGGTCACCCCGATGTGGAGTTCGGCGGCGATCGCCTGATTGCCCAGGCCGCGGGTTACGAGCTCAAGCACCTGGCGTTCGCGGGTGGTGAGATCAGCGAGGACGGGCGAGCGCCCCGCGGAGTCCGTGCCCGGGGCCTGAGGCGCCGTCGCGGCTCGGGCGATGAGTCCGCCGGTAATCGCAGGATCCACCACGTGGCGGTCCGCCGCCACGTGATGCACCGCCTGGATGAGCTCGACGCCGCTTGTGCTTTTCAAGAGATAGCCGTGTGCACCGGCGGCGAGCGCCGCGGCGACCAGGTCGTCCGAATCGAAGGTGGTGAGGGCAATCACGCGAGTGCCGGTTTCGCCGGTGATGCGCGAGATCGCCCAGATGCCGTCGGTGCCGGGCATGCGCAGATCAACGAGCGCGACGTCGGGGGAGTGCCGGTGGGCGGCGGCGAGGGCATCGAAGCCGTTCTCTGCCTCGGCGAGGACCTCGATCGAGGTGTCAGTGCTCAGGATTGCGGCGACCCCGCTGCGCACGGCTTCGTGGTCGTCGGCAATAATTACTCGGACGGTACGAGTCATACGGTTCTCCGATTCGTGCGTGGCAGGGGGACGACGATGTTGGCGCACCAGCCACCCTGACGATCTCGAGCCGCCGATTCCAGGCGCGCCCCGATGCTGCCGAGCAACAGCTCGGTGCCGCGAATGCCCAGGCCCGAGCCCAGGGCGCTGCTGCGCTTCGGCGGGACGTCGTTGGCCACGCTGATGTGCAGCCCGTCGCTGGGCTCAATATGAGCGTGAATCTGTACGTCACCCGAGCCGTGTTTCGCCGCGTTGACCACAAGCTCCTGCAACGCGCGCAGCAGGACCTGTTGGTGCGAGGGAGGGGCGTTGCTCAGCGCCTCGCGCAGGATCTTGTCGCTTTCGCCGGAATACTCAAGTGCGCGCCCGGACGGCACGAGTCGCGCGAGTTCGCGCAGTTCGTCCACGAGAGCCGGTGCCTCCGGCTCATCGAGGCCATCGACCGCGCTGAGCACTGCGATCAGATGGCGTAACTCGTGGTGCGCCTCGTCGGTGCCGCGCTTCGCCTGCTCCAGGCTGCGCATCAGCGTGGCGGTGTTCGGTGTATCGCGCGCAGCGACAAGTTTCGCCGCCTCAACGTGCAGGCCAGCCACCGCGATCTGATTCGCGACGAGATCGTGCAGGTCGTGCGCAATGCGACCGCGCAGCTGGCGCGCCGACAGGACGTGCTGCCTCGCCATCTCGGAGCGCGTGCGCATGCGCTCGCTGCGCACGCTCCACCCCCACATCGCGGGAACCGCCACGATGAGTACCCACTGCACCCAGAAGATCGGCACGGTGGTGTCGTGGAGCGGGCTCCAAATGAGCACCGCGCCGAGCACGACGGCGCAGCCGATCCCACAGCCCAATAGCACCCGGATGGCGCGCTCGCTGCCGTACTTCACGGCGGCATAGATCAGGTCAGTCAAGATAAAGATCACGGCGAGGCTGCCGCCGAAGCTGAGGTCCACGACCGTCAGGGCGACGCCGAGCCCGAGCGCCACGAGTGGCTTCCGTGAGCGCAGGATCGTGGCGCCGCATATCCCGACTAGGGGAAGCACGAACGCCCAGTTCGGCACCGCCACAACCGCGAGACTTGCCCAGAGCCGGACGATCCCCGCGGAGGTGAGCAGCAACCCAAGCAGCAGCCAGCAGCCGGCGACGATTAGGTCGCGTCGTCCAGGGTTCGCCTCGAGCGCCCTCCACCAGCGTGCCACCATGCCCCCCAGTCTGTCGGAACGCTCGTCGCCCCGTCTCATCCGGTCGGAGGAGGCGAGGCGGCCTGGAGGAGGATCCGCTGCGCTCGCCGCAACTTCAGGCTGGAATCATGGATCTCATCGTCATTGGAATCGTCGCCTGCGAGGTCGGGTTCTGGGTCGTGCTCAGCGCCGGACTCGTCGCTCGGTACCTCTTCCGGAGGCGCAGGCTGTCATCACTGCTGCTGCTGTGCGCCCCCGTGCTCGACCTGCTGCTGCTTGCATTGATCGGGTGGGACCTGGTGCTGAATGGCGCGAAGGCGAGCTTCGCGCACGGCCTCGGGGCCGTCTACCTCGGCTTCACAGTGGCTTTTGGGCATCAGGTCATTGCCCGAGTGGATGCCTGGGTTGCGCATCGCTTCGCCGGGGGACCGCAGCCGGTGAGGCCACCGAAATCTGGCCTGGCGCAGTTGCAGTATGAGTGGCGCGAATGGCTGCGCATGCTGCTGTGCGCGGTGGTAGCGAGCGCGGTGCTGCTTGCCATGGTGCGGTTGGTGGGTGACGCCGCGCGCACCGTCGAGCTCTGGGGGTGGCTGAGGCGGGTGTGGCTCGTCACCGGGGTGTGGCTGGTCGGCTGGCCGATCTGGCTCAGCGTGGCCTATGTGCTGCGGCCCCAGGCTCAGCTTGCGCCGAGCGGCGGCTCGACGAGCAGTCCGACCCGTTCGGACACGTAGCGCTCGAACTCCCCGGACGAGGCGAGCGGCATCCCCGCGCGCCAGCGCACGCGCGGCACCCCGTCGTGCAGGCCGACGGGGGAATCGTCGCCGAGCACCGCGAGACCGGCGTCATCCGACGGCAGCGCCTCCGCGTCGAAGTGCACGATCGTGCCGACGGGGTACCCGCCGCGCAGAGCGGCCGCCGCGATCTCGCGGCGCTGCTCACGCGACTCCGACTGGAAGTTCGGCCTGCCGCGCTCGGCCGATCGGGTCGAGGGGCCCGCGACAAGCCAGAGGGGAAGAGACGGGGCAGGATCCTGCCGGCGACGAGTCTTCTGAGCCGGTGATACGTGGTCTTCGGGCGAGACCAACAGCAGCACGCCGAGCCGCCAGACCGCGCCCGTCGGACGCATCGTGGGCGGGATCCTGCGGAGGAAGCGACGATGTTCGGGGATCAGCTCGGCAAGCGCCTCGGGCGCGATCCCGGCCGCATGCAGCGCGCTGATAGCCTGAATCCCGGCGTCTGTAATGCGGGCTGCCGCCCCTCCCTCGTGCACCCGGCCAGTGTAGCGCCGGCAAGTGTCACCGGGCCCGGGCACGCACAGGCGACCAAGGAGTTTCATGATCCAGGCCAACGGCACTCGCAACGAAGCGCTGCGCGCCGTCCTGCTCGTGATGGCCGGTTCGATCGGTGTCCAGGTGTCGGCCGCGCTCGCGCTCGGCCTGTTCGACTCGATCGGTGTGCTCGGCACCAGCGCGCTGCGCATGATTATCGCGAGCATCGCGCTCTGCGCGCTGCTGCGTCCGAAACTGCGCGGGCGCAGTAAGGAAGAGTGGATCGGGATCGGCGTCTACGGCGTCTCGATGGCGATGATGAACATCTTCCTCTACCTCGCGATCGACCGGATCCCGCTCGGCGTCGCCACCACGATCGACTTCCTCGGACCGTGTGCCGTCGCGCTCGCCGCATCGCGCCGGGTGCGTGAGGCAGGGCTCGCGGTGATCGCCCTCATCGGCGTCGTGCTGATCGTGGGGCTCGGCGGCGAGTTCGACCTAATCGGCTACCTCTTCGCCCTTGGCGCAGCGGTGAGTTTCGGCCTGTACACGCTGCTCGCCGCGCACGTCGGCAAGTCGGAGGGCGGCATGAGCGGGGTAGCGCTCTCGGTCGCGTTCTCCGCGGTACTCACGCTGCCCTTCGCCGTCCCGGTCGTCGGCTCGGTGCAGCCGGCGCAGTGGGGCATCCTGATCGTCTCGGCGCTGCTCGGCATGGCGCTCGCGTTCTTCGTGGACACCCTCGCCGCGCGGCTCACCTCCGCGCGCGTGGTCGGCGTGCTGTTTGCGTTTGACCCGGTCATTGGGACGCTCATCGGGTACTTTTGGCTGGGGCAGACGCTCACCCCGCTCGCGGTGTGCGGCATCGTGCTTGTGGTCGGCGCAGGCGCGGGGATCGTCTGGCTGGCGGGGGCGCGTGCCGCCCCGCAGGATCCCGGCGAGCTTGTCACACTCCCACTTTCAGCTGACTCCGACCCAGGAAAGGCGACCCCATGACGGACCACGGCGGCGCAGCATCGCTCGAGATCGAACGCAAGTACGAGGTGCTCGGCGACGAGCCGCTGCCGCGCATCGAATTGCCCGGGGCGGCCTCGGTGGCCGAGATTCGCGCCCAGATGGTCGCGCGCTACTGGGACACCGCTGATCGGGATCTCGGACGCGCGGGCCTCGCGCTGCGCTCGCGCTCGGGCGGATCTGACGCCGGCTGGCACCTGAAGGAGCGCGGCCCGAACGGCGTCCGCGAGCTGCACTGGCCCGCGGCGGAGGAGATCCCGGAGGGAGCCGTGAACGTGCTGCGCGAGCGGTTCAAGGCGGCGACCCCGGAGCTCGTGCCGGTGGCGACCGTGCAGACCGATCGCACCGTGCGCCGCCTGCTCGACACCCAGGGTCGCCTCCTGATGGAGTTGGCAGACGACCACGTGTTGGCCACCGACCACGACGGGGGCGCCGTGCGGGCCTGGCGCGAGTGGGAAGCGGAGCTCGGCGAGGGCGCCGCCGCATCGCTGCTCGAACTGGCCGAACCGCAGCTGCTGGCGGCGGGCGCGCGGGCCTCGCTGAGTGAAGCGAAGATTCAGCGGACGCTGGGTCAGACGGTGCCCGCGGCCTGGCGCCGCAGCGCTCCGCTTCCCGAGCTGATCGCCTGCGCGCTCATCGACCTCGCCGACCGCATCGCGGCCGCTGGCGACGCCGTACGCGGCGACGAGCCGGACGCGGTGCACCAGACCCGCATCCTGGTGCGCCGTGCGCGCGACCTCATCACGCTGTTTCGCGCGGACCTCGGGGTCTCATCGGAGGATGCAGCCCCGGCGGTCGAGGCGCTTCGAGGCCTCGGCGCCCTACTAGGCGCGGTGCGCGACGCCGAGGTGCTGGCCGAGCACGCCGAGCGACTGCTCGCCCAGGAACCCGCCGTGGCCGGCCTTCGCCGGGTTAACCGCCTGCTCGTCGGGGCCGCGCAGACCGAGCGGGCCGCGGCCCTTGCCGAGCTGCGGGAGCGCATCGAGTCCGACGGCAACCCCTCGAGCGAGGCGGTCGATCCGGGCGACCCGCTCTCACTGCGCCTGGTCGCGAACCGCCTCCGTGCGCTCGGATATTTGGCGGCCGAGCAGGATCCCGCCGCGGGAGCCGCGGACCCGGGTGAGCCGCCCGCGCCGCCCGCCGAAGTGATCGCCGAGCGCCTGGACGGGCTGCTCGACCGCCTCGCCCATGCGGCGGCGAAGCGCGCCGACGCGTTCACCGACCTCGAGGGCGCGAGCCGCCTCCACGGCATTCGCAAGCGCGCTCGCCGCGTGCGCTACGCCGTCGAGGCGCTGGGGGAGCGCTCGGGAGCCCCCGATCCGCTGCCCGCGCCGCTGAGTGCGGGGCTCGCGAAGGATGCACACGCGGTGCAAGACCTCTTGGGAGAGGCGCGGGACCTAGTCGTGCTCGCCGAGCATCTGGAGGCGCTCACGGAGCCCGTCGACGGTGCTGACGAGCCGCACGCTGCGACGGCTGAGCTCGCAGGGCGCCTGGCGCGACGGGTGCGCGACGAGGCCGCCGCGGCGCTCTCGGGAGGTCCATCAGCCATCGCCCGGTTGCAGGCGCATAGGGTGGGGGCATGAGCGAAGTAGATCCGAAGGCCCGACGGAAGCAGATCATCGTGGGCCTCGTGATGGGCCTGATTGTCGGCGTCGTTGTGAGCGCGTTGACCGCCTTTTGGCTCTGGCTGCCGGCCGGGCTCGCGCTCGGGCTGGCGTCGGGCGTGATCATCAAGCCGCCGGCCGAGTAGCACCGCGAGATTCCGCTCTTTTCGGACAGCCTGTCCGGCGCGAACGGCGCTCTCAGAAAAACAGAGGATGCGGAAGTTGCATTCGTATGTCAGGATCATTGACATAGCGAGTGAGGACATCATGCATCAGACCGTTTTTGAAAAGAATCGACCCGCAGCGAAGATCGTTGCCGAGTCGCTTCGCGACACCAAGCTTGAGTGCTTCTGGATCGACGACATCGCCGATTCCGTGGCACGCTACCCGGAGCTGACCGGTATCCAGGTTGTCGACGATGCCGTCGTCGGCGGTGGCTTCGCCGGGCTCTGGACCGCGATCAAGCTCAAGACCGAGCACCCCGACCACCGTGTGGTGCTGCTCGAGGCCAAGCAGGTCGGCTGGGCCGCATCAGGCCGCAACGGCGGATTCTGCGAAGCCAGCATCACGCACGGCGAATCGAACGGCGAGTCGCGCTGGCCGAAGGAAGCCGAGAAGTTGTTCCGCATGGGACACGAGAACCTCGACGCGATGGAGCAGTTCATCGCCGAGAACAACCTCGACGCGGAGTTCGAGCGCAACGGCGTGCTGTCGGTCGCGAACGCGCCCCACCAGGTCGCGTGGCTCGAAGCGGGCGAAGACTCCGTTGTGCTGAGCAAGGAGGAAGCGCAGGCGCGTATCAAGTCGCCCACGTTCCTCGGAGCCACGTTCTCGGCGCGCGAAAACGCGAACATCCACCCCGCGAAGCTCGCTGCAGAGCTGGCCCGCCACGCAGCCTCGCTCGGCGTCGAGATCTACGAGCACAGCCTCGTCCAGGACCTGCACGGCAAGGCCGACCAGCCCATCGTGCTGCAGACGCCCAAGGGCACCGTCCGGGCCAAGCGCGCGGCACTCTGCACCAACGTGTTCCCCTCGCTGCTGAAGCGGTACGCGTTGCACACCATTCCCGTGTACGACTACGTGCTGGTGACCGAGCCGCTGACCGACGAGCAGCTCGCATCGATTGGCTGGGAGGGCCGCGAAGGCCTCGCCGACATGGCGAACCAGTTCCACTACTCGCGTCTCACGGCGGACAACCGCATTCTCTGGGGCGGCTACGACGCGATCTACTACACGGGTGGGAAGGTCCGCGCCGAGTACGAGGACCGCATGGAGAGCCACGAGAAGCTGGCCAGCCACTTCTTCACGACATTCCCGCAGCTTGCGGGCGTCAAGTTCTCGCACCGCTGGGCCGGCGCGATCGACTCGAGCACCCGCTTCTGTGCGTTCTTCGGATCGGCGCTGGGCGGACGCGTGCAGTACGTCGCGGGCTTCACCGGCCTGGGCGTGGGCGCGACCCACTTCGCCGCCGACGTGATTGTCGACCGCCTGAACGGTCGCAAGACGGAGCGCACCGAACTCGAGATGGTTCGCCAGGTGCCGGTGCCCTTCCCGCCGGAGCCGATTGCATCGATGGGCATCAACTTCACGCGTTGGTCCATGGACCGCGCCGACCACAACGAGGGCAAGCGCAACATCCTGCTCAAGACGCTTGATGCGCTCGGCCTCGGCTTCGATTCGTAGGGACTGACGATGACTGAATATGCGCTTCCCGAGGGGGAAAACCGAGTGATCGCAGCCGCGACCGCTTCGATCGAGCTCGAGGCGGTTCCCGCCGACGAGGTCGAGGCAGGAACGCCGAGCCAGGGCATCGTCGAGCTTGGCGCGATCGGCGGCTGCGAGGCTGGCATCTGGGAGCTCCGTACCGGCACGGTCACGGATACCGAAGTGGACGAGTTGTTCGTTGTGCTTTCGGGCTCGGCCGTGATCGAGCTTCTTGACGAGGGATCTCGCGTCGAGGTGCAGGCGGGCGACGTCATGCGCCTGGTCGCGGGCACCCGCACCCGTTGGATCGTGGAAGACCACATCCGCAAGGTGTACCTCGCGGGTTAGTTGGTGCAGAAAGACCCTGGTGCTTCGGCGCTGGGGTCTTTTTGCTGTTCGGGACGCCCGTGCCGAGCCCGTCGCCACGCAGGCGAGACGGCAGGTGAATGCGCCCCGGGGCTGTCCAGCTGAATCCCAGCTTGGCGCTAGAATCGCGCAGGGCCCCCGCACAGGGAGGCACGCACACTTGACCCGAGGAGATCGCGCATGGCGCTGCCCTGGAAGCTGCACGGAGACGGCAAGATTGTCTCGACCGATGAGCTGGTGCTCCCCGAAGAGCGCCTGAGCTGGCCGCGCACGATCGGTTTCGGCGCGCAGCACGTTGTCGCCATGTTTGGCGCGACGTTCCTCGTACCGCTCATCACCGGCTTCTCGCCCACGGCGACCCTGTTCTTCTCGGGCCTCGGCACGCTGCTGTTCCTGCTCCTCACACGCAACCGGCTGCCGAGCTACCTCGGTTCGTCGTTCGCGTTCCTCGCCCCGATTGCGGTTGCGACCTCGGGCTTCGAATACGGGGACCCGGTCGGTCTCGCCCGGGCCTCGTTCGGCATCCTCGCGATGGGCGTGCTGCTCGCCGTCGTCGGCTTCATTGTCCAGCGCTTCGGCGCCGGCTGGATCAACGCACTCATGCCGCCCGTGGTTATGGGCTCGATCGTCGCGCTGATCGGTTTGAACCTCGCCCCCGCGGTGAAGAACAACTGGCTGGGCAACCCGGCCAACAACCCCGACGTGAACCAGGGCCTGCACTCGACGGCCGCGCTCATCACAATCGTCGCGGTGCTGCTGATCACCGTGGTCTTCCGCGGCATTCTCGGTCGCCTGTCGATCGTGCTGGGCATGGTCGTCGGCTACGTCGCCGCGGTCCTCATGGGCATCGTCAACTTCGACGGGGTCGCTGAAGCCGCCTGGTTCGGCCTGCCCGACTTCCACCTGCCCGCGAACCCGTTCGCCGACCCGTCGCTCTGGGGGATCCTGCCCGCGTTCCTCCCCGTCGTGCTCGTGCTCGTCGCCGAGAACGTTGGCCATGTGAAGAGCGTCGGCCTCATGATCGATCGCGACCTTGACGCGAAGACCGGCCCCGCCCTCCTCGCCGACGGCATCGCGACGGTACTCGCCGGCTTCGGCGGCGGCTCGGCCACCACCACCTACGGCGAGAACATCGGCGTGATGGCAGCCACCCGCGTGTACTCGACCGCGGCCTACTGGGTCGCGGGCATCATTGCGATCCTGCTCGGCTTCTCGCCCAAGGTCGGCGCCCTCATCTTCTCGGTGCCCGCCGGTGTGCTCGGTGGCGTCACCGTGGCGCTCTATGGTCTGATCGCGCTCATCGGTGTGAAGATCTGGATTGACAACAAGGTGGACTTCTCGAAGCCGATCAATCAGTTCACGGCGGCCATCCCGCTGATCGTCGGAATCGCCGACTTCACCCTGCAGATCGGCAACGTGGTCTTCAATGGCATCGCGCTCGGCACGGTCGCCGCAATCTGCGTCTACCACCTGATGAACACCATCGGCAAGGCCCGCGGCACCCGCTAGCCGCGCCGCGCCGCAAAACTCCGGCCGTCCTCCGCGCGATTGCGGGGGACGCGCCGTAGGGTGGCGGTGTGTGGAGTGCAGATCGACGCCGGAAGACCGGCAATAGCGGAGCGACGTCAACGAACGTCGCGCCCGAACAGCGCGCCGGTGAGCCCGAAATCGGCCAGCCGGTGGTCGAGGGATCGCTCGCCCCGAGGCTCTCGAACCCCCTGCCCCGCCTGGCGCACCCGACGCCCCGCGTGGCTGGAGGCCCGGATCTCCCCGTGAGCGACAGCGCCGGATCGCTGTCCGCGGTCGAGCCGTTCGCGGAGGATCACGCCGCCTGGCGCGCTCAGCTCTCGGCAATCGGCGGCAAGAGCTCGCTACTCCACTTCGAAGACTCCGCGCTCAGCCGGATCGAGCTCTCCACCACGCACCCGGGTGGCCTGCCCCAGTTCATTACGGGCCAGAAGATTCTGCTTTCGACCCTGATTCGTGACGACCTCGCGCTGCGCAACGCGCGCATCGCCGCGGGCAGGATCACGGACAAGGCCATCGAAATGCGCACCGTGCGCGGCCTCGAGACCGTACACCTCGGCATCGGCATTGCGAAGTGGAACTTCGAGGGCGCGGACTTCTGCGGCCCCGTGCTGCTGCGCCCCCTCGCTATCCGCCGGTACGGCCGCGACTTCGAGCTCAAGCTCAAGCAGCGCCCCTACGTGAACCCGGCGCTGACCCGCGCGCTCTACGAGCAGTTCGGGATCAGGCTCGATGCGCGCTCGCTGCTCGAGCTCTCGCAGGCCTCCGGAGTGTTCAAGCCGCAGCCCGTCATCGACCGGCTGCGCCAGGTGGTCGCGGGCGTCGCCGACTTCGTTGTGCAGCCGCGCCTCGTTGTCTCCTCCTTCCTGGACGTTGCGCAGCGCATGCTCACGGACGCACGCTCGTTCGATTCCCCCATCCTTGCGGCCATCTGCGGCAGTGAGCCAGCTCGGTCGAGTCTCGCAGCGGGGTACCGGCCCGTTTCGGCGATCTCGCCGAACACGCGTCCGCCCGAGACGGATCGCCACCTGCACGACGCCGACGCCGAGCAGGACGACGTGCTCGCGCAGATCGAGGCCGGTCACTCGCTCGTCGTCCGCACGCTGCCGGGCACCGGCGGCACGCAGACGGTGGTGAACGCGATCGGCGCCCTGGTGCGCGCCGGCAAGCGCGTGCTGGTCGTCTCGCCGCGGCGCGCCACGCTTGACGGAATCGCGCACCGGCTGAGCCGGGTGGGCCTTGCGGGCCTCGCGATCTCCCCGCGGGTCATTCGTCGAAACCTTGTTGAGGCGATCAGTCGCAACGAGGGCGCCCAGCAAACGAACCTGCGCGACGTCGACGACGCGCTCTCGCGTCTGCGCAGTGTGCTCATTGACTACCAGACGGCCCTCGACTCCCGCGACGGCCGCTTTGGCGTGGCCCCGCTCGAGGCCGTCCGTGAACTCACCCGACTGGCGCTCGCCGACGATTCGCCCACCACGACGGTGCGCCTCGACGATGTCGCCCTCAACTCGCTCGCCCTCGATCGCTCAGGCATCGCCGAGGCGCTCACCGAGGTCGCTCGCCTGGGCCAGTTCCAGTACGGCCCTGAGGAGTCCCCCTGGTATGGGGTGACCTTCACCACGACCGAGGAGGCGCGCAGCGCCTACTCCCTCGCGGTCAAGCTGGCCGAGTCCGAGCTGCCGCGCCTCATCTCGAAGGCCAACGAGGTCATCACGCAGACCTCGATGCGGCCGTACGAGACGGTTGCCGAGCTCGGCGTGTATCTGCGCCTGCTCATGGGTATTCGCGAGACCCTCGACAAGTTCACCCCCGAGGTCTACGACCGTTCGCTCACCGAGGTCATCGCTGCCCACGCGCCGCGCTCGAGCGACGACATGTCAGGTCCGAACAAGCGGCGCCTGCGCAAGCTCGCCCGCGAGTACGTGCGCCCCGGTGGCCACGTGACCGACATGTACGAGCGCCTCACCCAGATCCAGCAGCAGCGCGTGCTCTGGCAGCGCTACACGTCGGTCGTCGGCGCCCGCCCCGAGGTTCCGGTGGGCACCCGCGACGTCATCACCGCGTTCCAGGCCGCCTACCAGGACCTGGCAGAGCTCGACCGGGTGCTCGGCACCACGGCAGAGCCCGACCGCCTGAAGAACGTGCCGCTCACCGACCTCGCCCGCCGGGTTACCGAGCTGGCGCGCCCCTCGGAAGTACTCCAGAACATTCAAGAGCGCACCGCGCTGGTGGAGCGCCTGCGCGCCGCCCACCTTGAGCCGTTGCTCGACGACCTCTCTGCCCGGCACGTCCCCGCGGGTCAGGTCGCGGCCGAGCTCGACCAGGCGTGGTGGCAGTCCGTGCTTGAGCGCATGCTGCAGACCAACAAGGCGCTGCTGAGCGCCAACACGGGCGTCATCGAGCGCCTCGAGGCGGACTTCCGCCTCGTGGACGACGCGCACGCGGGCGCCAATGGCCAGGTGCTTGCCGCCCGTCTTGCCGACCAGTGGCGCGTTGCCGTGCTCGACCATCGCGAGGAGGCGGTCGCGCTGCGCGACGCCCTGCGTGCGGGCAGCTCGTCGATTGACCTGCTGGTGACGAAGGCCCCGACCCTCATGGGCGTGCTCGCTCCGGTGTGGGCGGTCTCGCCGTACGAGGTCTCGATGCTGCCGGAGGACCTGCGGTTCGACGCCGTGCTGCTGGTCGACGCCGGTGCGACGACGCTCGTCGAGAACCTGGGCGCGATCCGTCGCGCGGGTCAGGTCGTCGCGTTCGGCGACACGGTCACGCAGACCCCGGCTCCCTTTACGATCGCCGTGCGCCGCGAGGCCGCCGAGGACGAAGCGCACGTGGGCGACGACGCCGCCCTGCATGAGGGATCCGCGTACGCGCAGCTGCGCGCCGTGCTGCCGGAACTCTCTCTGACGCGCAGCTACCGCGCGGGTGGCGAGGACCTCACGAGCCTCGTGAACGACCGCTTTTACGACCAGCAGATCGAGTCGCTGCCGTGGGCGGGCAGCTTCCTTGGCCACCACAGCATCACGCACGAGTACGTGCGCGGCGGACAGGGCCTCCCTGACCAGCAAACGGGCGCGGTCGAGAGCACCGACGCTGAGGTCGAGCGCGTCGTGCAGCTTGTGCTGCAGCACGCGAGCGAGCGCCCGCGCGAGTCGCTCATGGTGATCACGGCGAGCGAAAAGCACGCCGTGCGCGTTTACCAGTCAGTGCTCGCGGCGTTCGCGAAGTACCCGCAGCACCGCGACTTCCTTCTGGGGGAGCGGGCGGAGCCGTTCACCGTGCTCACCCTCGAGCAGGCGACCGCGCAGAGCCGCGACCGCGTGATCTTCTCGATCGGCTACGGCCGCACCCCGCACGGGCGCGTGCTCTCGAACTTCGGTGCGCTGGGTCGCCCCGGTGGGGAGCGCCTGATCGCCGTCGCCATGACCCGCGCCCGCCGCGGCATGACCATCGTCAGCTGCTTCCGCGCCGATGACCTCGACGCGAACCGGATGAAGCACGGCGTGGTTGAGCTTGCTGAGGTGCTGGCACTCGAGCACCCGGATCCTGCCGCAGACGCGCTTCCCGCAGAGCGCGACCCGATGCTCGGGGAGCTTGCCGACCGTCTCGAAGAGCTTGGACTGAATGTCACGCTCGACTACCGGGGCGCGATTCCGCTCGCCGCCTCGCTCGGAGAGCGGGCGATCGCGGTCGAGCTTGACTACGCCGGCGGCGAGGAGAGCCTGCGCGACGCGCTGCGTCTGCGGCCGACCGTGCTGCGTCGTCTGGGCTGGCACTACCACCGCGTCCACAGCTTTGACCTGTTTGCCGACCCCGAGCAGGTGGCGCTGCGCATCGCCGGCATCATCGGGTACAACGCTGATGCGCCTGCCGAAGAGACCGAGTCGCAGGATCAGGCCGCGGCGCCCGGGGCCTCTCAGCTCGGTGCCTAGGCGCTCGGTGCCTCAGCACGCAGGCCAGGATCCGCCGGCTCCCCGGCGGTCCCGCCGCGCCTCGCGCCCGGCGCCGGAGGGCACTGACCCGCATCCCGGCGATCACCCGCTCGATTCGGCGGCGGCGGAAGACCAGCCCGAGGGCTGGGGCGACGGCGCCGGTACAAAACGTCGAAGCGCAGCGAAGGGCGCCGATCAGGGGGGCGCCGAGAACGACGCCCGCCTGATCGGCGACAAGCCCCCGCACTGGGGGTAGCGCTACTTCTGCTGCTGCTGCGCCTTGAGCAGGTCGCGAATCTCCGCGAGGAGGTCGGTCTCAGTAGCGGCGGCCTCTTCTGCCGTCTCACCCTTGGCCTTTGCGGCGCGCTCGCGCATGGTGTTCATCGGCATGACGAACACGAAGTACACGACCGCTGCAACGATCACGAAGTTGAGGACGGCGCCGATCACTGCGCCGAACGCGATCGCCCCGCCGCCGGGAAGCTGCACCAGGAGGGCGGTGTCGAGCGAGTCGGCCTGGAAGAACATGCTGATCAACGGCGTGATCAGCGAGTCTACGACCTTCTGCACCACCGCGTTGAACGCAGCACCGATGACGACCGCGACCGCCAGATCGATGACGTTTCCGCGCATCAAAAAGTCGCGAAATCCCTGAAACATGGTGCCCCCTTGTGTCAACGATCAGCGCCCCCGTGGCCCTGATCAGGTGGCCGCACCTCCGGCGCGACGCAATTAAGCGTACTCGGCGTGAGGCTGCGAGGGCCGGCGGTTACGCTGCGGAGGAGGTTCCCGAGCTGCTTGAGCTCGCAGTGGACGAGCTTGAGCTCGAGCTCGAGCTTGATCCTGCAATCGAGCTTGAAGCGCTCTTGCCGGCGCCCGATGCGCGCGAGTCGGTGCGGTAGAAGCCCGAGCCGTTGAAGGTGACGCCGACCGCGCCAAACACCTTGCGCAGCTGGCCGTCGCATTCGGGGCACACCGTCAGGGAGTCCTCCGAGAACGACTGGTGGATGTCAAAGGCGTGTCCGCAGGCGTTGCAGCGGTAGGCGTACGTGGGCATAGTTCTTCGATGCTACCCCGCCGAGCTGGGCAACCGTGCCGATTGCTGCGAGCAGATGGCGAACTCGCGTCAGTGGCTCGTCTTGAAATAGTGGACCTGGGACTCCGTGACGACTCCGGTCACGGGGACATCGTGCAGTTCGGTCGGCACTTCGGGGACGAACTCGCTGTCGTAGACGACGGCGAACACGGGTGGACGCCGGTCCATCGAGCCGAGTGACTTGTCGAAGTACCCGCGGCCCCAGCCGATCCGATCGCCGGTTTCGTCGATTGAGCACGCCGGGATGATCATGAGGTCGACGTCATTCACTGCCAGCGGGCTCAGGATCTCGCCGCCGGGCTCGGGGAGGCCGTAGAGGCCCTCGTGGATGTCGCCGTCGCCGGCGACGGCCCACTCGAGCAGGCCGTCCTCACGTGCAATCGGGAGGAGCACGCGGACGCCTTGCGTCGCGGCCCACTCGAGAAATCCGCTCGTGTCGGGCTCGCCAGCAATGGCGAGGTAGCACGAGACAGAGCTGGCGCCCCGGCCGGTGACGAGCGTACGGAGGTTCGCGGTGATCCCGTCGCGCGCCGCCGTGCGTGCGGCCTCGCTGAGCTCCGCTCGCCGCTGGCGTACCTCGGTACGCACCATGCGCTTCGCGCGGGTGATTTCGGTTCGGTCGATGTCGTCGGCCATGCTGCCAGTCTAGGCTTCCCACTCGAACGTTTGCCGTCTTTCTGCTTTCGCGTGGCGAAGCTGCCGGCAGGCAAATCCCCGCCGAACGACGTTCGCGCGGATAGGCTGACCGCATGGCTAATTCGGTAGGCACCCCCGAGCACACGGCTTCGCGCGTAACCAAGGCGGTAATCCCCGCCGCCGGGCTGGGTACACGCTTCCTGCCCGCCACGAAGGCGATGCCCAAAGAGATGCTGCCGATCGTCGACAAGCCGGCGATCCAATACGTGGTCGAGGAGGCCGCGGCGTCGGGCCTGCGCGACGTGCTCGTCATTACAGGGCGCAACAAGGAGAACCTCAACAACCACTTCGATAGCGTCCCCGAACTGGAACTGACGCTGCGCAATAAGGGTGACGATGATCGTCTCGATCGGGTCTCCGCGGCCAGCGAGATCGCGGACGTGCACTTCCTCCGGCAGGGGCAGCCGCTCGGGCTGGGCCACGCGGTCGGTCGCGCCCGCAATCACGTCGGCAACGAGTCGTTCGCGGTCCTGCTGGGCGACGACCTGATCGACGAGCGCGACCCGCTGCTGACCCACATGATCGCGGAGCACGATCGCCGCGAGTCGACGGTGATTGCCCTCATGGAGGTCGAACCCTCTCAGATTCACCTCTACGGCTGCGCCGACGTCGAGCTGACGGACGATCCTGATGTCGTGCGGATCCGCGGGCTCGTCGAGAAGCCCGCGGCAGCGGAAGCACCCTCGAACCTGGCGATCATCGGTCGGTACGTGCTGCGCCCCGACATCTTCGATGTGCTTGCCAACCAGGCCCCCGGACGAGGCGGGGAGATTCAGTTGACGGATGCGCTGAACCGTCTCGCGGACGGCGGCAACGGCAACGTCTACGGCGTGATTTTCCGTGGGCGCCGCTATGACACGGGCGACCGCGCTGACTGGATCAAGGCGAACGTGAAGCTCGGCGTCGAGCACCCCGAGATCGGAACCGAGCTGCGTGATTGGATCATCGGATTCGCCGAGACCCTGCGGCCCGGATCCGGCACGAGCACCGGGCGCTAGGAACGGTCGACGTGGCGATGCCGCACCGACCCCTGCTCGAGAACGGGCGCGTCTCGCTCGAAGTGATCCGCACCTCCCACGCGGCCGAACTGGAGTTTCTGCTCCGCGAGAACCGGCGCTGGCTCCAGCAGTGGGAGGCGAGTCACCCGTCGGGGCTCGGCGTTGTCCCCGGAAGCACCTCGATGAAGCCGGGCATCAAGTCGATGCGTGCCGCCTGGAAACGCGGCACCGGGCTGCCCTTCGTGATCCGCTACGACCATCGCGTCGTCGGGCAGCTGAGCGTCTCAGAGATCAGCGGCGGCGCCCTCAGATCCTGCCAGATCGGGTATTGGGTGAGCGAAGCGGTGGCGGGACGAGGTGTCACCCCCACCGCGGTCGCGCTCGTCACCGACCATCTCCTGGGCGCGCGGGGGCTTCACCGGGTCGAGATTTGCATTCGCCCCGAGAACCAGGCGTCGTTGCGGGTCGTCGAAAAGCTGGGCTTCCGCTACGAGGGAAGACGCGAGCGCTACATCTATATAGACGGCGCGTGGCGTGACCACGACTGCTTCGCCCTGACGAGCGAGGAGGCACGGGACGGCGTCATCTCACGGATTGTCGCTGGGGTACGGCGTGCCGATCCGAACCCCGGCGCGGCGACACCGTAACCTAGCCGACATGAGCGGTGGCGGGGTCCTTGGCGGCGGGGTGATCTTCGTCGTCGCCGCGGTGCTCTGGGCCGCCGTATTAGTGCCCACCTGGATGCGTCGCCGTGAGTTTCGGGTAGCGGAGCAAAACGCCCTCCGCCTCCAGCGCACCCTTCGCGTCCTCGCCGAATCTTCCGAGATTCCGCACGAGGTCCGGCTCGAGGCGAATGCCCGTGAAGCCGTCGCACACGAGAAGCTTTTGTTGTCGGCCGAACGGCGTCAGGAATCGGAGCGCGCCGCGGCGCTTTCTGATGCCCGCGCGTCCGAGCGTCGGGCAGAGCTGCTCGCAGCGGAGGCCAAGCGGCGTGAGGCCGCAGTTGGCCGCGCCGCGCGTCGTCGCACGCCGCTCGCCCGGCGAGTGCGCTCGGTCACAGCGCTGATCGCGCTACTGGCGCTGGTCGGTTGCCTGCTCGGAGCCGGTATGGCCATCGTCGGTATGGGCGCCGTCGTGCTCGGTAGCTCTGTGCTGGTGTTCTTCGCTGCCACCGGGGCCCTCGTGCTCCTGGCCCCGGGTCGGGCGCAAGACGAAGCTGCGCGGCGACTCCCCGAAGTTCCAGCGGTGGTTGTCGCGACGACCGAGGAGGAGGCTCCCGAGGCTCCGGTCTCAGGGCGGACTCCCCAAGAGCACGCCGCCGTGCAGTCCGCGGCAGCTGAGCGCATCGCCCGTGCACGTGCGCAGGCCCGGGCCCGGGCCGCCGCTCCCGCCGCGCCAGTCGCCCGCGAGCCGCGAGAGCACTCGATCCTGCTGGCGGAGGCTGCGAAGAATGCCGCCGCGGGAGTCCCTGCCGCTGCACCTGCATCCCCTGAGCCGACTCATCACTCGTCGGCCCCCGTGGAAGCCGCACACCGGCCGCGCACGACGCCCCCCAAGCGCACGCACAGTGCCCAGCGCTCGCAGGAGCTCGCGGCCGCGGCGCGCCTCAAGCGCATGGGCGTCGTCGAAGACACGAGCGTGGGCATGCCTGACCTCGACGCAGCGATGCGTCGACGGCGCGAGGTGGGCTAAGCCCGACTCGCGCTGCGGATCCTGCGCGTGCTCGCGGTAGTTTCAGCCGTGCCGACTCTGCTAGGCTGGACGAGTTGTTCGGGTCTTTAGCTCAGTTGGTAGAGCGCTTCGTTCGCATCGAAGAGGTCAGGAGTTCGAATCTCCTAAGATCCACTCGAGAGTGGTTGAGACACAACTCGAAACACAACGCCCAGGTGAATCACCTGGGCGTTTCGTGTTTCTGCGGGGAGTGCCTAGACGATCTTCTTCACGACGCTGCCCTTGAGTAGCATGGGGCCGAAACCGTCGATCTTGGCCTCGATGTTGTGACCGTCGCCCACATCGTCAATCAAGCGGATGCTGCGCACCTTCGTGCCGACCTTGAGGGCGGCCTGGGCGCCCTTCACCTTCATGGTCTTCGCGATCGTGACGGCGTCGCCATTCGCGAGGACGTTGCCCACGGAGTCACGAATGACTGCCTCGGCGGCGGGTGCGTCCTCGCCGGAGTCAGCTGCGGCGCCCGCAATCCACTCGTGCGCGCACAGCGAGCAGACGGTGAGATCGCCCATCTCGTAGGTGTACTCGCTTGCGCACTCGGGGCAGGTGATGGTTGATTCGCTCATGTACCCAGGGTAGCCGCGGTCTCGCTGCTTGCCGGCCCGAGGTCGTACGTGACCCACGGCGTTTGCTGCGCCACCGAGTCGTAGAGCGAGCGGGCCGTCGCGTTGTCGCCTGCCGTGATCCAGCGCACGACCGTCGCGCCCTCGTCGCGGGCGATTTCGGCGAGGCGGGTGAGCAGCGCGCTTCCGAGGCCGAGGCCGCGCGATGCCGGCGCGGTGAAGAGATCGTCCAGGAACAGGCCGTGCGAGGCGCTCAGTGGCCGCGCAAACGTGCGGAAGTGGGCGAGGCCGAGCGGCACGCCGTCGACGCAGGCGACCAGCCCGCGCGTCTCGTGGGAGGTGTCGTGCAGCCAGGACCAGACGGTGTCGAGCACCGCGTCGGAGTGCAGGGCGCCGTAGAAGTCACGGTAGCCGCGGTAGAGCTCGCGCCAGGCGGACTCGTCGGCCGGGGTGACCGCGCGGACAGTGACGCTGGCTGCCGCGCTCACTGGATCTTCTCGATCTCGACGAAGACGACGGGGCGGGTGCCACGGTTCGCGACCGTGTGCTCGGCACCTGCCGGACGGGTGTAGCTCTGTCCGATGCGGAGCTCTGCGACGATCTCAGACCCGTCGATGCTCGTGACGTGCATGGTCTCGTCGACGAGCGGCACGACGACGTACTCGTACTCGTGCACGTGCATCGGAATCGCCTCGCCAGGGTCAATGGTCCACTTCGTGACCGTGAAGGTCCCGTTGTCGATCTGGACGTCGCCGGTCACAGCCATGATGCTCCACTTCGTTGAGGTTTGAGTCCCTCCCATCCTAGGTGTCCGCTTCACCCAACGGGCTGGTCCGGTATACCGGACAGACACGGCAAGTTCCCCGTTGTCGCGCGCGCTCGGGCACGATGCAATAGGGACAGTACCCAACGAAAGGACGCCGTCAATGGCACTCCCCGGAGCCCGTCCCGTCCGCGCAGCCCGCGGCACCGAGATCTCAGCGAAGAGCTGGCAGACCGAAGCGCCGCTGCGCATGCTCATGAACAACCTCGACCCCGAGGTGGCCGAGCGACCCGACGACCTCGTCGTCTACGGTGGTACCGGCCGCGCCGCGCGCAGCTGGGCCGCGTACGACGCGATCGTCGACACGCTCCGCGATCTCGAGGACGACGAGACGCTGCTCGTCCAGTCGGGCAAGCCGGTCGGGGTGTTCCGCACGAACGTCTGGGCTCCGCGCGTCATCCTCGCAAACTCCAACCTGGTCGGCGACTGGGCGAATTGGCCCGAGTTTCGCAAGCTCGAGGCCGAGGGCCTCATGATGTACGGCCAGATGACCGCCGGCTCGTGGATCTACATCGGCACCCAGGGGATCCTGCAGGGCACCTTCGAGACGTTCGCGGCCATCGGGCGCAAGTTCCTGGCCGAGCAGCGCGGCGCGCAGTTCGACGGCACCCTCGCCGGCACACTGACGCTGACCGGCGGGTGCGGCGGCATGGGCGGCGCCCAGCCACTCGCGGTGACCATGAACGACGGCGCGTGCCTGATCGTCGACGTCGACGAGACCCGGCTGCAGCGCCGCATCGGCAAACGCTATCTGGACGAGCTCGCCACTGACATCGACGACGCGATTGCCCGGGTCAACCAGGCAAAGGCCGAACGACGCGGTCTCTCGGTGGGCCTCGTCGGCAACGCCGCGGAGGTGTTTCCCGAGCTCCTTCGCCGCCACAACGCTGGCGAGGTGACGTTCGACATCGTGACCGATCAAACGAGCGCGCACGACCCCCTCGCATACCTGCCGATCGGGTACACGGTCGCCGAGTGGCAGGATCGCGCGGCCACCGACCCCGAGGGCTTCACGCTCGCCGCCCGTGCCGCGATGGCCGCACAGGTGCAGGCCATGGTCGAGTTTCAAGACGCGGGCGCCGAGGTTTTCGACTACGGCAACTCGATCCGCGATGAGGCCCGCCAGGGCGGCTACGACCGTGCGTTCGAGTTCCCCGGCTTCGTCCCGGCCTACATTCGCCCGCTCTTCTGCGAGGGCCTCGGCCCGTTCCGCTGGGCCGCACTCTCGGGAGACCCCGAGGACATCCGCGTCACCGACGAGGCGATCCTCGAGCTCTTCCCCGAGAACGAGCACCTGCACCGCTGGATCCGGGCCGCGCAGGATCGGGTCGAGTTCGAGGGCCTCCCCGCCCGCATCTGCTGGCTTGGGTACGGCGAGCGCGCCCGCGCGGCCGTGAAGTTCAACGAGTTGGTAGCCGAGGGCAAGCTCAAGGCGCCGATCGTGATCGGCCGCGATCACCTCGATTCGGGCTCGGTCGCGTCTCCCTATCGCGAGACCGAGGGCATGGTTGATGGCTCGGACGCGATCGCTGACTGGCCGCTGCTCAATGCCCTCACGGCGACCGCCTCGGGCGCGACCTGGGTGTCGCTGCACCACGGCGGCGGCGTCGGCATCGGCCGCTCCATCCACTCGGGCCAGGTGAGCGTTGCCGACGGCACCGCTCTCGCCGCCGAAAAGCTCGAGCGCCTGCTCACGAACGACCCGGGCATGGGCGTGATCCGCCACGTCGACGCCGGCTACCAGCGCGCAGTCGACGTTGCGGCCGAGCGTGGGGTCCGGATCCCGATGGAGCCCGTTGTGCGTGACGGTGGCGCGTCCGCACGCGCCGCGGCGGGCGTCGCACAGTGAGTGACTCGGCCGGCGCGGACGCCAGCAGCACGCTGATCACGGGCATCGCCGAGCTCACCACGAACGACGAAGCGAACGGCGGGCGCCTACGCGGCGCTGCCGTCGTGTTCGAGGGTGACCGGATTGCCTGGGTAGGTGCTGAGGCGGACGCTCCGGCCGCCGATCACCGCGTCGACGGCGGGGGACGCGCGGCGCTGCCGGGCTGGGTGGACTCCCACACGCACCTGGTCTTCGCGGGCGACCGCACCGCGGAGTTTGAGGCACGCATGGCGGGCGAGTCGTATGCCGCTGGCGGCATCAACGTCACCGTCAATGCCACTCGGGCCGCGAGCGACGCCGAGCTCGAAGCGAATCTCGTGCGGCTCGTGGGCGAGGCACGGCGCGGGGGTACGACCACTCTCGAGACGAAGACGGGCTACGGGCTGACTGTCGAGGACGAGGTTCGTTCGGCCCGAATCGCCGGGCGGCACGTCGACGCGGTCACGTTCCTGGGGGCGCACCTCGTCCCGGCCGGGGCCGACCCTGCGGCGTACCTCGACCTCGTCACGGGCGACATGCTCGACGCGATCGCCCCGCACGTGAGTGCGGTCGATGTGTTCTGCGAGCGGGGAGCGTTCGATGAGGCCGCGACCCGTCAGGTGCTCGAGAGCGCGGTGGAGAAGGGGCTGGCGACCCGAGTACACGGCAATCAGCTGGGCGAGGGCCCGGGTGCACGGCTCGCGGTCGAGTACGGCTCGCTGAGTGTCGACCACCTCGGTTTTCTGAGCGACGCCGACGTCGATGCGATCGCTGGCTCTTGGGCGAACGGAACGCGCGGCACGGTCGCCACGGTGCTTCCCGCCTGCGACCTGTCCACGCGCATGCCGCTCGCCCCCGCGCGCCGCCTGATCGATGCCGGCGCGGTGCTCGCGATCGCCTCGAACTGCAACCCCGGCACGTCGTACACCTCGTCAATGGGGTTCGGCGTCGCGACAGCCGTGCTCCAAATGGGGCTGACCGTCCCCGAGGCGGTGCGCGCCGCTACCCTGGGCGGCGCGGCCGCGCTGGGGTTCGATCGCGCGGGCGCGCACGGCCCGGCACGAGGAATCATCGCGGAGGGCGCCCGAGCGGACCTGCAGCTGTTGGATGCGCCGTCGGTCACGCACCTTGCATACCGCCCCGGTATGCCGCTGACGTACGCCGTATGGCGAGCGGGGCAGAGAGTTCTCTGACAGTCAGTGCGTTTGCGGCCGCGAAAGCCTAGTGTGAGTGGGCGGGCAGTTCATCCGCTGACAGAGGGGGACCATGAAGGTCATCAGCTATAACCTGCGCAAGAATCGCGCGCTCGGCGAGGTCCACGCTTTGGCAGAACGCCACCGCAGCGACATTCTCTGTCTGCAGGAGGCTGACCCGCTTTCCCTCCCCACCACGCTCGGGCACCTGCGCCTCGCGGGCGCAACCGAGCAGAATCGACTGGGTCTTGCGTTGTACGTCAGCGACGAGCGCTTTGAGACGATCGAAACCCGCACGGTTGCCCTGAAGAAGTCGCTGCACGACCGGGTGCTCGCGCCCGCTCACGAGCGGCTGCTCGGCACGCGTCTACTCGACCATGAGACGGGCCGGGAGCTCGTTGCCGCTTCATTCCACGCGGCGCCCCTCACCGCCTCGAACTCGCTCCGCCGGCACCAGATCAGCGCGGCGCTCGCAGAGCTTGGAGAGCTCGGCCCTGAGCTGCCCACCATCATGATCGGCGACTTTAACTACCCGGTGTTCAAGGGCGGCCTGCACGCGCACGTGAAGGATGCCGGCTTCAAACTCTCGCTCAGTGACCGCCGCACCTACACTCGCTACAAGTTCTTCCGCGGACACTTTGACTTCGCGACCTCAGTGGGCTTTGACATCGGCAGCGTGCGCACCCTCGCACGCGGCACCTCGGACCATCTCCCGATCCTGTTGTCGGCCGCCTACACGCCAGAGTTTTCAGGCGTGCTCACCGCCTAGGGCAGCATGAACACATCTCGGAAAGTACTCATTGTCTCGGGCATCTGCGTCCTGGTGCTCGGCGCGGTGGCGGCCATCGCAGGTCCGGTCATCTACCGAGACTTCATCTCAGCCCCGGCGGCCGAGGCCCCCTCAGTGGGGAGCAATGGTGCTGGGCAAGAGACTGCGTCCACAGAACTGGATCCGTCGGCCCTGGCTGGCAGCTGGATCGTGGGCGACGGATCAGAGGCCGGGTATCGAGTGAACGAGGTGCTGAACGGGACCCCCGTCACCGTCACCGGCCGCACGAGCGACGTCAGCGGCACGTTCATGATCGGAGACTCGGGCCTGACCCTCGAGGCGGCCGAACTCACGGTTGACGTCGCGTCAATTGCGACGGACAGTGACAACCGTGACGCATACTTCCGCGATCAAGCAATGCGAGTGGGCGAGTTCCCGACCGCAGTGTTTACCCTCACTGAGGCGGTCACGCTCGACGCTGCCCCGGGCGCGAACGAAATCGTACAGACCGCTGCCGCCGGCACGCTGACCCTTGCGGGGGTTTCGCGCCCGGTCACCTTCGATGTGCAAGTGAAGAGCGACGGAACCTCTGCCGAGATTGCCGGGTCGATTCCGATCACCTTCGCAGACTTTGGAGTTGAAGCTCCGAATCTGGGCTTTGTTGCGGTCGAGCCGAGTGGTCAGGTCGAATTTCAGCTCACCGCGGCGCGCGGCGCATAGGGCCCCGCGGCGCGACGCGTGCCGGTCAGCTCTCGGCGCGGCGTCCGTGGATCCGTGTCGAGAGTGTCAGCGCGGCCTCGCCGACGGCGGCAGCGAGCTGCTCCCAGCGATCCACAGGCAAGGAGTCGGAGGGGAACGTGATCGCGAGGCCCGCGACCGGCCAGCCCCGGTGATCGAGTACCGGCTGCGCGATCGACGAGAACCCCGGCGTGATCGCGCCCTCCTCGATGGCAAATCCCCGGGCGATGGTCTCGTCGAGCACGGCGCGCAACCTCGAGTAGCGGTCGATCGTGTCCGAATGACCATCGCGGTGCACGAACGCATCGGCGCCCGGGTAGAGCGCCCGCACCTGCGCGCGCGGCATGGCCGACAGGATCGCGCGCCCTGAAGCCGTCAGGTGCGCAGGCAGCCGGACGTCGACCCCCGTCACGAGTGCCGGTGACCCCGGAGCGCGCTCCTCCACGATGTACAGCACGTCGCTTCCGTGCAGCAGCGCGAGGTGTGCGCTCACCCGGATCCGGTCGACGAGCGCCGCGAGCAGCGGCTTGCCGAGTCGGGCGAGCGGATCCTGCCGGGCGTACGCCGAGCTCAGCTCGACCGCAGCAAGCCCGAGCCCGTAGCGGCGCTCCTCGGCGAGGTGCATCACGAAACCGTGCTGCTGCAGGGCCTCGAGCAGGTGGTACACGGTGGAACGCGGGAGCTCCAGCTGGGTGGCAATCATGCTCGCGGGAAGTGGCCCGCGGGAGGCGGCTAGGAGTTTCAGGATGCGCAGCGTGTGGTCGGCCGCGGGAACCTTTGCGGGTGCGGTCACCGTACTTCCCCTCATCGCTGACTACCGAAGGGCGTCGATCGCCCCCTCCACCGTATCGAGCACTGCGCCCGAGCGGACAAACTCGTGCGCCGTGTTGATGTCGGGGGAGAGGAAGGCGTCGGTGTCGGGGGCCGAAATGCGGGTGCGGAACAGGCCGTGCAGGGCCTGCGTTGCCGGTGCCGGGGTGCCCGCACCTGCCGCCTCACGGAAATCGAGTGCCCGGGTGGACGCGAGCAGTTCGATGCCGAGCACGCGCGCAAGCCCGTCGACCGAGCGACGCAGCTTTCTGCCAGCAGCCCATCCCATAGACACGTGGTCCTCCTGCATGGCAGAGGACGGGATGGAGTCGACCGAGGCCGGCGTCGCGAGTCGCTTCAGTTCCGAGACGATGCCGGCCGCGGTGTACTGCGCAATCATGAGGCCCGAGTCGAGGCCTGGGTCTGCCGCGAGGAAGGGTGGCAGCCCATGGTTGCGGGCCGTGTCGAGGAAGCGGTCGGTGCGCCGCTCGGAGATGCTCGCGACATCGGCGACGGCGATCGCGAGGAAGTCGAGCACGTAGCCGACCGGGGCGCCATGGAAGTTTCCGTTCGACTCGACCCGGCCGTCGTCGAGCACGACGGGGTTGTCGATCGCCGAGCGCAGCTCAATTGCGGCGACGCTCGCGGCATGCGCGGCGGTATCGCGGGCGGCGCCGTGCACCTGCGGGGAGCAGCGCAACGAGTACGCGTCCTGCACGCGGGTGAACTCGCCCTCGGTCGGGCGCTGAATGAGGCCGGAACCGGCGAGTACCTTGGCCATGTTGGCGGCGGACGCTGCCTGACCGGGGTGGGGTCGAATCGTGTGTAGCTCGGCAGCGAACACCGAGTCGGTGCCGGTCAGCGCCTCGACGCTTGCCGCTGCGGCGACGTCGGCAACCCGGAAGAGCTGTCCCAGGTCGTGGAGGGCGAGGCACAGCATGCCGAGCATGCCGTCCGTGCCATTGATGAGGGCGAGGCCTTCTTTTTCGGCGAGTACGACGGGGACAATGCCCGCTGCGGAGAGGGCGGTTGCGGCAGAGGCGGGGGATCCGTCCGGGAGGCGAACGTCGCCCTCGCCCATCACCGAGAGGGCGCAGTGCGCGAGGGGGGAGAGATCGCCCGAGCAGCCGAGCGAGCCGTACTCGTGCACGACCGGGGTGATTCCGGCGTTGAGTACCGCGGCATAGGTTTCAGCGGTTTCGAGGCGCACGCCCGTGTGGCCGCTCGCGAGCGTGTTGAGACGCAGGAGCATTAGGGCACGCACGACCTCCCGCTCGACCTCGGCCCCGGTGCCGGCGGCGTGTGAGCGGACGAGGGACCGCTGCAGCTGCGCGCGCTTCTCCGCGGGGATCTGCACCTTTGCGAGCGCCCCGAAGCCGGTCGAGACGCCGTAGTGCGGGCGCGAGTCGTTCGCGAGCGTCTCGATGACGGCCCGGGCTGCGGAGATACGGTGGCGGGCGCGATCGCCGAGGACAACGGCTGCGTCGTGACGCGCAACCGCGACCACATCGTCGATGCTGAGGGGAGATTCGCCGAGGGTGACGGTTGTGAGAGTGCTCATGCTCTGATTGCACCGCATTGACGGCGTGCAGGGCAGCGGCCACGAGTCACTACTGTCTGGTATCCCGGACGCGACTCAATCGGTGCGCTGTTTCTCGGCGCCTGAGCCGTCTAGCGTCGAGATATGGTCGACCAATCGTCTTTCCCCTCCTCCTCCCCGGCGCCCGCTTTCACCCCGGCGACGACCAGCGTGGCCCCCGGGCTTCCGGTCGACCCGCTCTGGCCGCGCGCCGGCAGTTGGGCCGCCCCGCTTGGCGGCGAGGCCGTGGACGTGGTGATTGTCGGGGTACCGACGTCGCGCACCTCAATCTCGGCGACGAACGCGCACGAGACCCCCGCCGCAATTCGGCAGGCCCTCCGGCGCTACTCGGGCCATGCGGTCGCGCCCGGCACCCCGGGGGTGCGGGGTGAGGAGGCGCAGCTCGAACTCAGCCAGGTGCTGAGTATTCGCGACGCGGGAGACCTCGCAGACCCCGACAGTGTGGAGGGTGAGCTGGCGGCAACCGCAGCGATTGCCGCACTCGCTCGCGACTCCCGCCTCGTGATCGCGCTCGGTGGCGACAACTCGCTCACGGTGCCCGCCGCTCGAGGCGTGCTCGGAGCGCAGCTTGATTCGGCGGCGTTGGCTGCTGGCGCAATCGGGGTGGGTGGGCTGATCACCCTCGACGCGCACCACGATTTGCGCGATGGGCGGAGCAACGGATCGCCCGTTCGTCGCCTGGTCGAGGCCGGCCTTGACCCGCGTCGTATCGTCCAAATCGGCATCGCCGACTTCGCGAACTCCCGGGCATATCGCGACCGCGCGCGCGACCTCGGCATTCGGGTGATCCACCGCGACGAACTTTTCGACCGACCACTCAGAGAGATCGTGGCCGAGGCGCTCGCGATCGCGGGGGACGGTGACGGTCCGATCCACGTCGACCTCGACGTCGACGTCTGCGACCGCGCGGTGGTGCCGGCGTGCCCAGCCGCGGTGCCGGGCGGAATTTCTGCCGCAGAGCTGCGCCGAATGACACGACTCCTGGCGCGGGATGCCCGCGTCGCGTCGTTCGATCTCGCAGAGATCGACGCGACGGCCGACTCGGCGGACGGCCGCACGGTCCGCTTAGCGGCGCTACTCGTGCTCGAGGCCATGACCGGTCTCGCCGAGCGGGCGGATTCTGCCGGGTAGTGAGGCTAGCGGACCAGGCGAGCGATCGCGGCCGAGGCCTCTTTCAGCTTCTCGTCGGCGACCTCGCCCCCCTCGCGGGCGGCCTCGGCGACGCAGTGGCTGAGGTGGTCGTCGAGCAGTTCAAGGGCGACCCGCTCAAGCGCCTTGGTCGCCGCAGACACCTGGGTGAGCACGTCGATACAGTACGTGTCCTCCTCGATCATGCGGTGGATCCCGCGCACCTGGCCTTCGGCGCGACGAAGCCGCTTGAGGAGCTCATTCTTGTGATCCGAGTAGCCGTGCACTGCGGTGACCTTCCGTGAAAACTGCGGCAAAAGTGACTGAGCCACTCCCTGTACCATATGCCCCCGGGGGGTATCAGGCAAGTGGCTTGCGGCTCCTTGCCAGCTGGACGACGCCGCCGATAATGACGATGAGGACGGCGACCCAGATGGCAGCGTAAGTGGTGTACTCCTCGGGAGCGATCGCCTCGCCGAGCATCAGCGCCGCGATCATGAGCAGCGCCGGCTCGAGATAGCTGAGCAGGCCAAACGTGCTGAGGGGAAGCAGTTTTGAGGCGATCAAGTAGAGCAAGAGCGCCAGTGAGGCGACCACGCCGATGATCGGTCCGAGCCACCAGATGGCCGGGTTCTCGCGCAACGCTCGGCCGTCAACGATCTCAACGACGACGAAGTAGATCGCGATCGGTAATACGATGACCTGTTCCCCGACGGTGCCGCCCATGTTATTGAAACCAAGCCACCGCCGCACGATGAAGTAGACGGGGTAGCCGAGGGCGACGAGCAGCGTCTCCCAGGAGATGCCGCCGACGCGGATGATCTCGGCGACGACACCGATCGCGGCCACCCCCGCCGCGAGCCACTGCCACCAGGCGAGACGGTCGCGGTACAGCAGGCGGCCGACCACCACGAGCACGAGGGGCAGCAGGAAGTATCCCAGAGCCACCTGCAGCCCGCGTCCGTACACCGGGGCCCAACCAAATACCCAGATCTGGGCGGCCAGCATGAGCCCGCAGGCGAGCAGCCCCAGTGCGAGAACCGGCTTCTGCCGGATCCTGCGCCACAGCGCGTCAACCTGGTGCCAATCTCGCAAGAGAATGACAACCAGGATGATGCTGGGGACGGCAACCAGCGAGCGGATTGCCCAGAGGCCCTCGCCCGACATGGGGGCGAGCAATGGCATGAAGAAAAAGAGCGCGCCAAAACTGAGGGACGACCCGACCGAAGCGAGTGTGCCGCGGCCGAGCGTGGGTGCTGCGTTCAGAGTTCGATCGCTCCGATGATCTCGCCGTACTGGGTCTCGCCGATGGGAGTGAACCCGACGCGAAGGAAGAACTCCTCGGGGCCGGCCTCGCCCTGCTCCCAGATGACCGTGAGGCGGCTCACGCCGCGGCTGCGGGCCTCGTCTTTGATGGCCTCGACTGCGAATCGACCCACGCCCATGCCCTGGGCGTTGGCGTCGACGTTGATGCGCCAGAGCGCCGCGCGGAACTCCTCCTGCGCAGCATCGGGGTCGAAGTTGCCGTGAATGAAGCCGACGACGCGCTCTTCGCTGAGGATGACGCGTTGCCAGGTGGAACCGACGGGAATGACCGCCGCCGCTGCCGAATACGAGACCGGCGTGACGAACCACTCCTGGCCCGGCTTCAGGCCGAGCGAGTTCACCGCGACGATCGTTGCCGCCGACAGTTCTTCTAGTCGTAGCTGGCTCATGCTCTCAGGCTAGCTGACCCGCGCCGATTCGCAATACCGTTCGGGCAACTCCCTGGTGGGCGCCGCAGATTCAACCGCATTTATCTCGACGTCGAAGTACTTTACGGAAGGCAGGGTAGACTACCCGAGGGTCCCACCGGGCCCGGAGGAGCGATAAGAATCTGGAGTTGCTTTGGCGAAGATCAAGGTTGAAGGCACAGTAGTCGAGCTCGATGGCGACGAGATGACCCGCATTATCTGGCAGTTCATCAAGGATCGCCTGATCCACCCCTACCTCGACCTGACCCTCGAGTACTACGACCTGGGCATCGAGCACCGCGACGCGACGGACGATCAGGTCACGATTGACGCGGCACACGCGATTCAGAAGCACGGTGTTGGTGTGAAGTGCGCCACCATCACCCCAGACGAGGCCCGCGTCGAAGAGTTCGGCCTCAAGAAGATGTGGAAGAGCCCGAACGGCACCATCCGCAACATTCTCGGCGGCGTGATCTTCCGCGAGCCGATCATCATCTCGAACATCCCGCGCCTCGTGCCCGGTTGGAACAAGCCGATCATCATCGGCCGCCACGCGTTCGGTGACCAGTACCGTGCGACCGACTTCCGCTTCGCGGGCAAGGGAACTCTCACGGTGGAGTTCACGCCCGAGGACGGCTCGGAGCCGCAGAAGTTCGAGGTCTTCCAGTCGCCGGGTGACGGAATCGCCCAGGTGCAGTACAACCTTGACGCCTCGATCCGCGACTTTGCGCGCGCCTCGCTGAACTACGGGTTGAGCCGCAACTACCCGGTCTACCTCTCGACGAAGAACACGATCCTGAAGGCCTACGACGGTCGTTTCAAGGACATCTTCCAGGAGATTTACGACGCCGAGTTCAAGCCGCAGTTCGAGGCCGCGGGCCTCACCTACGAGCACCGCCTCATTGACGACATGGTCGCTTCGGCCATGAAGTGGGAGGGCGGCTACGTCTGGGCGTGCAAGAACTACGACGGCGATGTGCAGTCCGACACCGTTGCCCAGGGCTTCGGCTCGCTCGGCCTCATGACCTCAGTGCTGGCGACGCCTGACGGAAAGGTCGTCGAGGCTGAGGCGGCGCACGGTACCGTCACGCGTCACTATCGCCAGCACCAGCAGGGCAAGCCCACCTCGACGAACCCGATCGCTTCGATCTTCGCCTGGACGCGCGGCCTCGCGCACCGCGGCAAGCTCGACGGGAACCAGGCCCTCATTGAGTTCGCGCTCACCCTTGAAGACGTCGTCATCAAGTCGGTTGAGTCGGGCAAGATGACGAAGGACCTCGCTGCGTTGGTCGGCCCCGAGCAGGGCTACCAGACGACCGAGGAGTTCCTCGCGACGATCGACGAGAACCTGCAGGCGCGACTCGCGTAACGTGTCCTCACGAAAACGGCCCGGATCGAGAATTTCGATCCGGGCCGTTTTGTGTTGTGCGCCATGACTGGACGGTGAATTTGCCATCCCCCAACATCTGACATAGATTAACTTTGGATCACATCCAACTCTGGCGAATGTGCCTGAATTCGGGGCTTGCCGAGTTTGTCGGTCAAGACACTTCAATGAAGAGGAACGTACATGACGAAGCGCATCACGGGCTTGCGATTCGGCTTTGCCGCACTGGCAGTTGCCGCACTGACTTTCACCGGGCTTTCGCCCGCCACCGCGGCCGGATCCGTGGTGGGGCCGAACGACGTCGCTGGGTTCGAGAACGGCGCTGAGGGTGCCCCCGGGTATAACTACGACACGTGGCACATCGGGAACACGGAGGACCCGGGCGTCCCGGTTTCGGACAGCCTGACGTTCAACGCCTGCTCGGTGTCGTTCCTGCCGTCGGTCGGAACGGCAGACGTGACGCAGCTGCTCAAGGGTTTCCCGGTAGACGGGCGCCCGACTGCGAACGCCGCGAGCGGTACCGCGAGCCTGCAGGCTTTGATTGATTCGATTTCGATCGATGTCGCACAGGGCGACGTGACTATTCAACTTCCCACTTTCATTTACTACGAGGGCGGCGAGGGCGCAGAACACGAGCTCGAAGAGTTCACCACGGTGTACAACCTGGCCGGCTTCGGCCCGGGTGTGCACACGTTGAGTGGCATGGAGCTGACGGACTCGAGTGAGTATTTCAATGGCGGCGATACGCAGGATCTGCTTGCGTCCATGCAGAGTGATATCGACCAGTACAACGACGTATTCGAGATCCTCGGCGTGGGTATGACCGGCTCGGACGGAGCCATCGTCAACTCGATCACGTTTGCCGGCAATACCTACTCGTTCGGCACCGGCTGCTCGAGCGAGGTCACCCCGCCTGCGACGGGCAAGCCGAAGCCCCCGGTCTCGGTGCAGACCGGCATTAAGGACGCCTAGACTGCAGGTACTGACGGCGGCTTCTCGATGCCCGAGGAGCCGCCGTTCTTTTTTCGCGGCACGATAACTCAGGAACGCACATGACGCTCACCACCAGCCTTCGACGGCACTGGAAATGGTTCACCGCAGGTGGGCTGGTCCTCCTAGTTGCCGGGGGATTCACGACGGCCGCGTTGATGGGGGTCTTCAGTGAACCCGTGGGTGAGGCGGCGCCGAAGCCGACCTCCACCATCACCGCGACCCCGACACCCCAGGCGACTCCGGCGCCCGCGCCCGCGCCCACACCGGCAGCCGAGGTCGTCATCGATACGACCCAGGTCATGCCATACTCCGAGGTCTGGAACCCGCCGGACGAGGGTGAGAGTTTCTGGCAGATCGTCGACCCCGCGAACGGGTACCCCGAGGACGGCGGGACCGACTACCTGCTCGCTCACGCGTGCGAGCAGGGCGGCTGCGCCGGAGACGGCATTCGCGCGCTCGTCGCTGGGGATCACTTCGCCTACCGCGGCGCGCAGTACGTCGTCGAACAGAAGCTCGAGATCAACAAGGCCGACATTGGCGCGCAGCCCATCTGGGAGCACGTGCCCGGCCGAGTGGTCGTGATCACCTGCATCCTGAACCTTGAGACGATGACCTTCGACGAGAACGACATCATCGTCGCAAGCCCAGTGGCGTAGTCCTAGGCTGGCGCGAGCCCCCGCAGGTGTGGCTCGGTGATCGGGTTGATTGCCGGGTAGACCTGCTGGTTAAAGGTGCTTAGTGCCTCGAGGCAACGCTCGATGGAATCGGACGCGTAGTGGCTTCCGTCCCAGACCCCGTACAAGGTGATCGCGAGGTCACCGGATCCGGTCGAGATCGGTACAGTGCTGAGGCCAAACCGCGGGTCGTCAGAAAGTACCGCGATGCCGCGCCCGGCCGCGGCGAGGCCCTGGGCGAGCGCCGGCGCTGAGACCTCCACCGCCATCGTGTAACTCAGTCCGGCGTTCGACACGGCGACGTCAAAACTCTGCCGCGCCCGATGCGCGCGGTCCATGACCAGGAGGGGCTCGCGCACCAGTTCCGTCATGTCGATGCTGGGCTGCGCGGCGCGCGGGTGATCCGGCGGCATCATCGCCCAGATGTAGGCCCGCCCGAGCACGGTCCAGCGCAACTCCTTCGGCGGCGCGAGCGTACCGATCGCGAAATCGGCCTCGCCACGCGAGAGGTGCCCGTACACCTGCTCAGGGGTGGCCTCCAGCGCGTTGCCGATCACCCCGTCGGGGTCGGCCTCGGCGACAAACGGGGCCACGATGTCCGTCACGGTTGTCGACGCGGCGACGACCGTGAGTCCCGAGACGGTCCCCTGCGCGATCGTGCGCGCGGCCGACGTGGCCTGGTCTGCCCGCACCAGGAGGTCCTCGGCCACGGGCAGGAACGCCCGTCCGGCTGGGGTGAGTACGAGTCCGCGGGGCGCCCGGTGAAACAGTGCAAAGCCGAGCTGTTGCTCAAGAGCGCGAATCTGGCGGCTGAGCGAGGGCTGCGCCACGTGCACGATGTCGGCGGCGCCGTGCAACGAGCCTGCCTCGCACACTGCGGCGAAGTAGCGGAGCAAACGTAGGTCCATGTGATGCCTCCTGGGCATCAGAGTAATCGAATCTGAGTATTTGTGCGAATATCGCCGCTTCCCTAGGCTTTCGCATGCCAGCCAACGTCGGCGGCGCTCACCTCGGAGGTCAACATGGAAGTTCGCCCGATCCGGCCCAGAACCGCAGCGAGCGTACTTGCGCTTGCCGTCGCCGCCACCCTCGCTATGAGCGGTTGCACCGTCGCAAAACAGGGCGGGGGGAGCGCCGATGCTCCCGCCGTACTGTCGGTCGCGGCCTCCGCTGCCATCACCACCTGGGACCCCGTGCGGTCCTTCTCGACCGAGGCGCTGTACCTCGGCAACGTCTACGAGACGCTGCTCAAGAAGAACCCTGAAGGTGCGGCGGAGGACTTCACCCCCGTGCTTGCCGAGTCCTGGGAGTCGAGCGCAGACGGCAAGACCTGGACGTTCACGCTGCGCGAGGGCGTGACGTTCCAGGACGGCGAACCGGTGACCGCCGAGGCCGTGAAGCAGAGCATCGAGGCCGCGAAGGAATATGCCGCCGCATCGTTCATCTGGGCGCCGCTCGAGTCCATCGAGACCCCGGACGAGCGCACGGTCGTGATGCAGCTCAGCTACGCGGCGCCCGCCGACCTCATCGCGGCGTCGACCTACGGCGCCTGGATCGTCTCGCCGAAGGCGCTCGCGGCCTCGGCTGACGACGAGGACTACTTCGCCGACGGCCTGAGCGCAGGCACCGGCCCCTACGAGGTCGCTGACTACACGCCGGGCAAGGAAGTCGTGCTCCAGGCAAACGATGACTACTGGAACGCCGAGGGCGCCCCGTACTACGAGACCGTGAACATCGCGATCACCCCCGATGCGGTGACCGCGCAGCAGATGCTCACCGCCGGAGAGATCGACCTCGCGACTACCTTGCCGATGGAGAACATCGAATCGGTCGCCAAGGACATGGGTGCCGAGGTGCAGACCGCGAACTCGCCGTTCAACTTCCTCGCGTTCTTCAACACCGAGCGTCCGCCGCTCGACGACGTCCGCGTGCGCCAGGCGCTGAGCTACGCGATCCCCTATGAGGACCTCATCGAGGTCGGCGGCTACGGCTACGGCACGCAGTCGCACGGCCCGGTGCCCAAGGGCATCTTCCCGTACTCGGAGGACGTGCCGCAGTACACGCAGGATCTCGACAAGGCCAAGGAGCTGCTCGCCGAGGCGGGCCTGTCCGACGGCTTCGAGCTGACCCTGAGCTACGCCTCGGAGAACCCCTCGGAGGCACGATTCGTTCCGCTCATCAAGGACGCATTCGCACAGATCGGTGTCGACCTCACCGTCCGCGCTGAACTCTTCAACCAGCAGTGGGAGACCGCGAAGGCCGACCCGGCGAGCGCGCAGGACATCTTCGTGGTCTACTACTGGCCGACCTACAGCGACGCCGGTGTCGACAATCTGAACTCGCTGTTCGCGTTCACCGAGGAGCCGTTCTTCAACCTCAGTTACTGGCAGAACGCCGAGTACGAGGCGCTGCTCGCCGAGGCCGGCACGTTGACCGGCAGCGACCGCGAGGCGGCGCAGGCGAAGTACGAAGAGGCGATGGCGCTGCTCGTGGACGAGGCGCCAGGCGCGTTCCTCTACGACCCAGAGGCGGTCATGGTGGTGCCGAGTGATCTCGAGGTGGGCGAGTTCAACGAGAACTACCCGTTCACGACCTTCTTCGCTTCGATCAAACCGAAGGCCTAGCGGCTCTCGGCGGGGGCCGGGAGGCCGGCCCCCGCACCAACCTCAGGAGATCATCATGTGGCGTTTTCTCGCCTCCAGGATCGGGAGCGCACTGTTCGTGCTGCTGGCACTCACCATCGTGGTGTTCGTGCTGACGCGTGTCATCCCGTCCGACCCGGCCGTCGTGTTCGCCGGCCCGAAAGCCCCGCCGGAGGAACTCGCGCGCGTGCGCGAAGCGCTCGGGTTCGACCGCCCGCTGCCAATGCAGTATTTCGACTACCTCGGTGGGCTTCTCAGCGGCGACTGGGGCAACTCGCTGTCGACCCGGCGTCCCGTCCTACTGGAGCTGGCAACTCGCCTTCCCGCCACGCTGGAGCTGCTCCTCGCGGCGATGAGCTTCGCGCTCGTCGCCGGGGTTGCGCTCGGCGTCCTAGCGACCCGCCGCCCCGGCGGCCCGCTCGACGGAGTGATCCGCTTTCTCGCCATCGGCGGCATCTCGATGCCGGTCTTCTGGCTCGGTCTGCTCCTGCAGGTGCTCTTCGTCGGCAGGCTTGGGATTTTGCCCGCGACTGGGCAATTCAGCACCGAGCTCGCCTACGTCAGCCCCATCACGTCGGTGACCGGATTTCCCCTCTTTGACAGCCTGATCACGGGCAACTGGGTGGCCTGGTCGGACGGGATGGCGCACCTCGTGCTCCCGATGCTGACGCTTGCGGCCTATCCGCTGGGCCTTGTCGCTCGCATGACCCGGGCATCGATGCTTGAGGTGCAGTCCCAGGAGTACATCTTCACCGCCCGTGCCTACGGGCTGCGCGACCGTTCCATCCGCTGGCGCCTCTCCCTCAAGAACGCGCTCCCACCCACCCTCACCGTGGCCGGACTCTCCGCGGCCTACGCGTTGACGGGCACCTTCTTCGTCGAGATCGTCTTTAACTGGCCAGGTATCGGGCAATTCGCCGCGAACGCCATGCTGGCGGTCGACTATCCGGCGATCATGGCGATCACCATGCTGGGGGCACTTGGCTACCTCCTCGCCAACCTCGTGGTGGACGTGTGCCAGGCGCGTATCGATCCCCGTGTTCGCCTCACCCGGAAGGGGGCCTCAGTATGAGTACTCCGCTCACGACCTCGACCAAGCTTCCCGACTTTGTCCCGCTGCGGCAGGGTGCGTTCACGAGGATTTCTCGGATCCTGTCGAAGGACCGGCTCGCGCTCTTCGGCTCGGTCCTGATCATTCTCGTGCTGCTCGCAGCCGTCTTCGGTCAGTGGATCGCCCCGTACCCGCTCGAGGGCCTCGGCGCGACAAACGTGCCCAACCGCAACCTCGCGTCCAGCCCCGAGCACTGGCTCGGCACCGACCAGCTCGGGCGCGACATCCTCAGCAGGATCCTGCTGGGTGCGAAGCCGGCACTGTCGATCGCGCTCGGGGTGGTGGCCCTCGCAGCCCTCATCGGGATCCCGCTGGGCGCAATCGCAGGCTATCGGGGTGGCTGGGTCGACAACGTCCTGATGCGCATCACCGAGATTTTTCAGGCCTTCCCGCCGCTGCTGCTCGCGATGGTGATGGTGGCGATTCTCGGCCCGAGTCTGCTCAATGCGGGAATCGCGCTCGCGATCTCGTGGTGGCCCTGGTACGCCCGCCTGATTCGCGCCGAGGCGCGTTCGCTGCGGGAGCGCTCCTTCGTCGAGGCCGCGCGTTCCATCGGGGTGCCGACCTGGAGGATTCTGCTGCGGCATATTCTGCGCAACTCGTTGACTCCGGTGCTCGTGCAGGCGACGGTGGACGTCGGCACCGTCGTGCTCGCCGCCGGCTCGCTCGCGTTTATCGGGCTCGGGGCGCAACCGCCGGAGCCCGACTGGGGGCTCATGGTCGCCGAGGGGCGCGGGACGATCTTCACTCACTGGTGGATTTCGACCTTCCCCGGCCTCGCCATCTTCATCACCGTGCTGGGTTTTAACCTGCTCGGCGACTCGCTCCGTGACATTCTCGACCCCAGGCAGGTGAAGCGATGAACGCGATTCTCGAAATTGAAGACTTGCACGTTGAGTTCGTCGAACGCGGCGAGGTGACGAACCAGCCACTTCGCGGCGTCACGCTGAGCATCGCGCCCGGTGAGATCCTGGGTGTGGTGGGCGAAACTGGCTGCGGCAAGAGCCTGACCGGCCTCGCCGTACTGGGCCTGCTGCCGAGCGGCGCGCGGCCCCAGGGCAGCATCACTGTGGGCGGCGTCCCGCAGGTGTTGGGCGAACCCTCCCCGCAGCGCGGGGATTCCATCTCAATTGTGTTTCAGAACCCGGGCACCGCCTTCAACCCGGTCTTCACGCTGGGGTCGCAGATGGACGATGTCGTGCGCCGGCATCGCGGTCTGTCGCGCGCCGAGCGGCGGACACGAGCGCTCGAGTACCTCGGCCAGGTGGGTCTCCCCGACCCGGAGCGCGTATACGACAGCTACGCGCACGAGCTGTCCGGCGGCATGCTGCAGCGCGCGATGATTGCGATGGCGCTCGTGTGTGAACCGCAGCTGCTTATTCTGGACGAGCCGACGACTGCGCTCGACGTCACGGTCGCCAAACAAATCCTCGACCTCGTGCTCTCTCTGCGGGACCGCTTCGGTTTCGGGGTGATGCTCATCACGCACAACCTTGGCGTGGTGCGCGAGGTCTGTGATCGGGTCGCCGTGCTCTACGCAGGGCGAGTGATCGAGAGCGGCGTGGCCGCCGAGGTGCTCGCGCGCCCGGCACATCCCTATACCCGAGGCCTGCTCGGTGCGCTTCCCGCGAGGCACCGCAGCGACGAGCGGCTCACCGCGATCGCCGGGTCGGTCCCTGCGCGACTGCTCGGCATCACGGGCTGCGCCTTTGCGGAGCGCTGCCCGATAGCGATCCCCGCCTGCGCGACGACCGATCCGCTGCTCGAGGACGTACCAACAAGTCAGAACCACCGCGCGGCCTGCATTCGAGTGGGAGAGAAATGAACGAGATCCTGAAAGTCGAAAACGTTGTCAAAGTGTTCTCGGCCCGCGGGCGAGAGACTCGGGCTGTCGACGGAGTCAGTTTCGCGGTGACGCAGGGCACCACCTTCGGACTGGTGGGGGAGTCGGGGTCGGGCAAGTCGACCGTGGCGCGCTGCGCGCTGCGGCTCATCGACGTCACGTCCGGCACCAGCATCATCGAGGGCGCCGACGTCTCGGCTATGAGCCGCGGGGAGCTGCGGCGCATGCGGGCCGTTGCGGGAATGGTCTTCCAAAACCCGGTGGCCGCGCTGAACCCGCGAATGACGATTCGCGATTCCATCGCGGAACCACTGCGAACGCATACCCGCTCCGGCAAGCGCGCGATCGCCGCGCGGGTCGACGAGCTGCTCGACGAGGTCGGGCTGAGTCGTACGCACGCGGCACGCTACCCGCACCAGCTCTCTGGAGGGCAATGCCAGCGGGTCGGCATCGCGCGGGCGCTCGCGACGAGGCCCCGGCTGCTCGTCCTCGACGAGCCGACGAGCGCGCTCGATGTCTCGGTGCAGGCACAGGTGCTGAATCTGTTGCAAGACCTGCGCGCCCAACACGACCTGAGCTACCTCCTCATCTCGCACGACCTTGATGTCGTGCGCTACATGAGCGACGAGGTGGGGGTCATGCGCCGGGGCCAGCTTGTCGAGTCGGGGCCGGCGAGCGAGGTGCTCGTTGCGCCGCGGCACGAGTACACCCAGCAGCTGCTCGCGGCAATGCCCGAGACGCCCGGGGCGATCCCTCTACACGCCGCCGCACCCCGCTGAGCAGCCAGCTCCCTCCGTATCGACGAATACCCCTCCAGGAAGAGACGCACTATCGTGACCAATTCGGCTTCGTTTCACACCGTTCCTCAGCAGCGCCGTGCCGCGCTCGGGCTGACGGCAGCGCCGACCCTCGACAGCTGGCAGCTGCCGATTGACAACCGTTGGGCATTTCGGCACATTGAGGAGCTGCTGCCGTCAGCCGTGGTAGCGCGCGCCCGCCAGGAAGATGTGCCGCGCTCGCTCGGGCTCGGACGCGTCACCGGCGCCGTTCCAGGGCTCGACGAAGCGGGCCTCGAGCGCCACCTTGACTCACTGTTCACGGATGGCTTGGTCGTCGAGCATCGCGGCGCGATCGTCGCTGAGTACTACGCCGCGGGGTTTGGCCCGGATAGCACGCACCTGCTGATGAGCGTCTCGAAGTCGCTCTGCTCGATCACCGTCGCGGCGTTAATCGACGACGGCCTCATTGATCCTGCGCGAACTGCCGAGACGTACGTCCCCGAACTGGTTGGCAGCGCGTACGGCGACGCAACGGTGCGGGAGCTTTTGGACATGACGGCGGCTGCGGACTACAGCGAGGACTACACCGACTCGAGCTCGGAGGTGCAGGCACAGGATCGCGCCGCGGGCTGGCGCACCCCGATTACGGGCGACGCGAGCGACACCTACGAGTTTCTGAGCCGGTTGCGGCGCAGCCGGGAGCACGGTGAGAAGTTCGAGTACTGCTCGGCGACAACCGACGCGCTCGGCTGGATCATCGAGGCGGTGACTGGTTTGCGCTACGCCGAGGTGCTGTCGGACCGACTGTGGTCCCGCCTCGGGGCGAGCGCCGATGCGCGGATCGCGGTCGACCGGGGCGGCTGCGCGATCGCCAACGCCGGCATCTCATGCACCGCGAGGGACCTTGCGCGAGTGGGGCGGCTGATGCTGGGAGGCGGACAGATCGACGGTCGACGCGTCATCTCTGAACGCTGGGTTGCTGAGACGATGGCCGGGGGCGATCACGAGAAGTGGCTCGGCTGTGCCAAAATCGCGGTGTTCCCCGGAGGGTCGTACCGCAACCAGTGGTGGTCGACGGGAAATGCGCGTGGCAACGTCTACGCAGTCGGCATTCACGGCCAGTACATCTGGCTGGACCCAAGCACCGACACCGTCATCACCAAGTTCTCGACGGCGCCGGCACCCACGTCCATGGACGACACCCGGGCGCATGCTGCCCTGTTCGAAGGGATCAGCCGGGCGCTCGAGGGGAGGTAGGCGGCTGTCCGTGCGTCGGACGTATGGCCCGGTGGTGAGATGCCCAGACGATGTGTCGGGTGGATCGGACGGGGAGTCGGGTGCAGGCTCCGGCTAGCCTGCAGCATGGAACCATGACAACGACTGCACCGACCCCCACAATTCCCAACGGTGCTCTGCCGGCCTCGGCGAATCCCCAACGGACGCGCTACGGCGCGCTGATCGTCATGACGCTCATGGGCTTCGTGCTTGTCACGGCCGAGTTTTTGCCCAGCGGAATGCTCACCCGAATCGCTGAGGGACTCGACATTAGCTCCGGACAGGCCGGACAGATGGTTACGGTCACGGCGTTCGCGGGGTTGCTTGCTGCGCCAACCGTCGGTCTCATGTTCCCCCGCCTCAACCGACGAACACTGCTCGTGTGGATCGCAATTGCGGCAGCAGTCTCGAATGCGCTTGTCGCCGTCGCCCCGGGCCTCTTGCTGGTCATCGTCGCCAGGTTTTTGTTGGGCGCCGCAATCTCCGGGTTTTGGGCGATGTCGATCACGGTAGCGTCCAAGCTCGCGGGGCCGGAGCGGTTGGGGCGGGCCGTGATGTTCACCTCCGCGGGGGTCTCGCTTGCCACGGTGGCGGGAGTGCCCCTCGGAGTGATGCTCGCCGAATTCATCGACTGGCGTGGGGTGTTCTGGGTTGCGGCGGGCGCAAGCCTGGTGCTCGCCGTGCTGTTGCGAACGTTGCTGCCGGGAGTGCCCGCTGATCACCCTGCGACGCTGTCACTCTTGCTCGGCGCGCTCCGCCGCCCCGGGATTGGGCTTGGAGTAATCGCCCATGCGCTCGTCGTCACCGGCCACTTCCTTGCCTACACGTACGTGAGGGTCGCGCTCGAGCGGGTCAGCGAACAGGGTGTCCCGGTCGGCGCCGACACCATTGTCGTGCTGCTGGCGCTATTCGGGGTCGGCGGCCTGATCGGCAACCTGGTAATCGGCCTCGTCGTGGATCGAAATTATCGCGTGCTCGCCGTCTTGACGCCGCTGATCATTGCTGGTCTGCTGCTCGGAGTCGTAGCCGCGGCGGGCTCGGTGTGGGCGACTGGCGGAGTGGTGTTCGTCTGGGGATTCTTCTTCGCGTCGTGGTTGCTCATCGCGAACACCTGGGCGGGGAAGCGGATGCCAGACCTGCTTGAGGCGGGCGGCAGCCTCATCGTCGTCGGTTTTCAGGGCGGGATCATGGTTGCGGCCGCTGTGGGCGGCATCCTCGTTGATGCATTGGGGATCGCTCCGGTGTTCGCCGGCGGCGCCTTGATCCTGCTGGTTGGCGCGATCCTGTTTGGGGTTTCGAACCGGATCGCTGCCGCTCCGCTCGCTCGCTGAGTAGACGTGCATACGGGCATCGGGGACTCGTCCCTGATGCCCGTATGCACGTCTACGTGTACTACACGTCCGTGCGCATCGCATTCGTGCGCCAGGCGGACGGTGTCTGGCCGACGCGGCGCCGGAAGGCCCGACTGAATCCGTCATCGGACGCGTAGCCGATTGCTCGAGAGACCTCTGAGACCCCTCCGCCGCGGGCGAGGAGGCCTTGAGCAGCGCGAATTCGTACTTCGGCGACGTAGTTCGCGGGTGAGCTCCCTGTGGCGGAGCGAAAGCGTTCGGCGAACACTGAACGCGACATCGCCCCCGCACGCGCAAGGCTGTCGAGGGTCCATTCTCGGCTGGGATCCGCTTGGATGGCATCGACGACGCGATCCAGGTAGGGATCGTTGGTGAGCGATGGCCAACCTTCCGGAGCGCAGCCCCGCACGACCCATGCGCGTATGACCGAGACGATGACGGTGTTTGCCATCATGCGGCAGACGACTGCGCTTCCGCTCTTTTGCGAGAGGCGTCCGTCGGCCTCATCTCGCTCTGCGCTGCCCAGCTCAGGGCCGAGCCACGACGCGAGTGCCGCAACCGCGGGGTCACTTCCCGGCAGGTCTCGGACGAAAAGTGACGCGGGAAGCAAATCCAAGATGTGCGTCGAGGTCTCAGTGAAGTCGAGCGATGATACGAGGACGAACGCGTGATCGGTGACCCTCAGCGAGCGACGAGTCTGGCCGGTGAACATCAGCGCGTCTCCGGCGGTGACCTGTTCTGGAGTCCCTGGCGACCCAGCAGGCGGTGCATCGATGCCGAGCGCCCCTTTGATCACGTACACGAGCGTGACACCGTTCTTCGGAATGGCGATCACTTCTCCAGGACGCATCGTCATGCGATGCTGACGACGCACCCGCGCGTCGATGCTAGAAATGACGCGTTCGATCGCCGTATCACGATCGCTGATTGCCTGAGAGGCCGGCAGACCCGTTGAGTCGGCGTCTGCCGTGAGTGAGGTCTGCTGCATACAAGCAGCAACGCGCGTGCGGTGCGTACTATTCCTCGCGCAGGCGTGAGCACTGCCTGGTCAGGGGCAACGTTGGTGGCGAGAACCCGCGTGCGAAGCGCCCCGAACGCTCCTAGCGGGTCGTTGACTCTCGAATGTGCAGGACCCCCTGCGGCCCGTGCATCAGCGGCTCTACGGGCTGGCCCTCCGCGAGTCGGACCGCGAGTTCAACCGCGCTGCGGGCGAGCAACTCGGGACGCAGATCGACGGCGGTGACCGTCGGGCTGCCCACCCGATTCTGCAGGGCGTCTGAACCGCCAACGACGAGTAAGTCGGTCGGTACCCGAATGCCACGCGCCTGAGCCGCGGCGACGAGGCCCGCGGCATGCCTGCCGGTGAGGCAGTACACGGCGTCAGGCCGGGTGTCCGCAGGGCTCGTATCAAGGACCTCGGCCGCGATGACCTCTCCGGCCGCCTCGCCGATGGTCTCGGCCTGTTCGAGCACGAGTGGTTCCTGCCCGTGCTCAATGCACCAGGCAACGTAGCTCGCGCGCGAGGTGAGATTCCACTCGTTGCGGTCAGTGCCGACGACGATCGCGACCCGTCTCGCGCCCGCGGACTCGAGGTGGTCGAGCACGCGGGTGGTCTCGAGGGCTGTGCTGGAGCCGATCGAAGGGAACGCGTGGGGCCGGGCAGGATCCGCGCCCACCGAGAGTGAGGGGATGCGCTGGCGCTGCAAGAGCGTGAGCACGGGGTCGTTCTCGACGGGGTCGGTCACGATGCAGGCGTCGGCGGCGAGGGTGCTCACGGGAGCGCCCGGCTTGGTCGGGTCGGAGACGAGCATGAGCCCATAGCCCCGCTCCATGGCGGTGAGTGCCGCGGATCCGGCGAAGCGCATGAAGTAGTCCACGCCCTCGGGGAGGAACGTCTCGAGACTGTCCAGCGGGCGAATGATGAGCCCGATGAGGCCCATGTGCGACTCGCGGAGTCCGCGGGCGAGGGCGCTCGGCCGATACCCGACCTCATCTGCGATTTTCTGGATGCGTTCGACGGTGGCCTTCCGGACAACGCCCTTGCCGTTCAGCGCGTGCGAAACGGTCGTCGGGGACACTCCAGCGGCAATTGCCACATCTTTGATGGTCGCACGTCGATCCGCCTGCACGGCCTCAGCATAGCCCGCGCTTCGCCTGCCCCGTGCGCGGGGTCCGGGTGAACCGGCCGAGAGCGCCGGGATTCTGGGGCAAAACAAATCGATTTGCACAAATCGATTTGGAAAACGTAGGATCGTGCATGGATCAGCTCCCGCGCGACCCGCGGGAAGAGATTCAATGACGAATCCGAATGGAGAACTACGTGAAACTCGCAAAGATGAGAGCGTCAATCGCCCTCCTCGCAGTGTCCGGTGTGGCACTCGCTGGCTGTGCCTCAGGCGCACGCGGTGGCGAAGGCGGTGGCAACGCCTCCGAGAACGAGCTGTTGCAGGTCACCCCCGCAGCGACCGGTGAGATCGACAAGGTCACCTGGAACTCGACCTACGGTGAACTCGCCTCGCTCGACCCGATCAAGGCGTTCAACTACCCCGAGAACACCATCGTCTCGAACCTGTGCGAGTCGCTCTTCCAGATTCAGCCCGACTTCTCGATCGAGCCGAACCTCGCGACCGACTCGAAGACCGAAGACGGCAAGACCTGGGTCTTCGGGATCCAGGACAAGGTGACGTTCTGGGACGGCACGCCGATGACCGTCGACGACGTGATCTACTCGATCAACCGCCACATTGACCCCGCTGAGGGCAGCTACTGGGGCGGCGGCGTCGTGTCGAACATCGCCTCGGTCGAGCAGACCGGCGACTGGGAGATTACGGTCACCCTGAACGAGGCCGACAGTGCGCTTCCCTCGTCGCTTGCCACCATCATCGGTGTCGTGGTGCAGCAGGAGTTCCGCGAGGCCGCAGGCGAGAACTACGGCAACCCCGATGCTGGCGTCATGTGCACCGGTCCGTTCCAGGTCGGCGATTGGAAGCAGGGTCAGTCGATCACGCTCGATCGCTACGACGGCTACTGGAACCAGGACCGCGCGGCCAAGGCCAAGCAGGTCGAGATCGGCTTCGTCGTCGATCCGACCGCCATCGCGAACGGCCTCGCCACCGGCGAGATCCAGGGCTCGTACGACGTGCCGCTTCCCGCGCTGAGCCAGCTCTCGACCAGCGAGAAGGGCAACCTGTACTACGGCGAGGGCATGCAGATCATGGCCATCATCGCCACCGGCAATGGCGCGTTCGGCGATCCTGCCGTGCGTCGTGCGCTGACCCGCGCGACCGACCGTGAAGCCATCAGCGAGACCGTCTACGAGGGCACGGGAACGCCGTCGCGCTCGGTCGTCCCGCAGTCGCCGTGGAACCAGTTCCCCGATGTCGCCGAGCTGCGCGACGAGGAACTGCCCGACCTCAGCTACGACATCGAAGCCGCGAAGGAAGAGCTCAAGGCGGCCAAGGTCGACCTGACTCAGCCGATCAAGATCGTCTACCCGAGCGAGCGTAGCTTCTACGCCGACATCCTCAATGAGATGGCGAACGGCGCGAAGGAACTCGGAATCACCCTCGAGCCCACCGGCATTCCGAGCGCCCAGTTCGGTGCGTTCTTCTCCGATCCCGAGGCGCGCGAGGGCTACGACGGCTTCGTCACGACGAACTACCTGAGTGCACCGGACCCCCTGCTGCACCTGGCGAGCGTCGCTCAGACCGGCAGTGACCAGAACTACTCGAACTTCTCGGACCCGGCAGTCGACGCGGCACTCGCTGCGGCGCAGGCCGAGACGGATCCGGCGAAGCGCGCGGAGCTCACCGTCGCGGCGGAGGCCCTGGTCATGGAGCAGCAGCCGTGGGTGCCGATCGCTGACCTCGCGGTTCGGATGTACATGGACAAGTCGATCACGGGCGCCCCGGCGTCGTTCATCTACCTCTACTACCCCTGGGCCGCTGACCTCGGCTCGGCCAAGTAGCCGGTAACCCCCGCAGGAAGGGATCGTCCATGACCTATGTACTGAAACGTATCGCCGCGCTGGCACTGGTGTTGCTGATCTCCAGCTTCATCGTGTTCTCCGGCATGTACCTCGCCCCGGGCAGCCCCGAGCAGTTCCTCGTCCAGGGACGCACGGTCAGCCCGGAGGTGCTCGCCGCGATCCGCGCGCAGTACGGTCTGGACGATCCCTTCCTTCTCCGCTATTGGAACTGGCTGCTCGACGCGCTCCAGGGCGACCTGGGACGTTCGCTCGTCTCGCAGCAGGACGTGACCGCGCTCGTCGCGTCACGGCTCCCCACCACACTGTTCCTTGCGACCTATGCCGCGCTGCTGATCGCGATCATCGGCGTCGGGCTGGGCGTGCTTTCGGCCACCCGCTCGGGCATCTTCGAAAAGCTCGTCGTCTTCGGCTCGAACCTCGGCTTCGCCGTCCCGACCTTCTTCGCAGCGCTCGTGCTCATGGCGCTGTTCGGCGCAAACCTCGGCTGGTTCCCGGTTTCCGGATCCGGTGAGGGGTTCGTCGACAGGATCTGGCACCTCACGCTGCCCGCCATCGCCCTCGCCCTGCCCGGTATCGCCATCGTTGCGCGCATCACGCGCACCGCGGTGCGCGAGGAGCAGGGGTCCGAGCACGTGGTGATGGCAATCGCCCGTGGCGTTCCCAAGCAGATCGTGCTGTGGCGCCACACCATCCGTAACTCCATGCTTCCGGTGACCACCGTGCTCGGAACGAACATCGCGGGCCTGCTCGCCGCCGCCTTCGTCATCGAGTACGCCTTCACCCTCGACGGCATTGGTTCGCTGCTCGTGAATTCGGTGCAGAAGAAGGACTTCGCCGTCGTCCAGGCCATCGCGCTCATCATGGTGCTCGCCTTCGGCCTCATCAACCTCATCGTCGACCTGCTGTATGCAGTGATCGACCCCCGGGTCCGCCTGAACAAGGGAGTGTCGGCGCGATGAACAAGCCCACTGAAGTGAGTCGGAACACGACCGCTCAAGACACCGTCGCGGTGCAGCTCGTCCGCCGCCACCGCCACGACCTGCCCCAGACCTGGTGGCGCCGGCTGAACAACCGCCTCGGCGCCGTCGGCATCGTGTGCGCCGTGATCATCGTGGGCGTCGTACTCATGGCGATCCTTGCACCGGTGCTCGCGCCGTACGACCCGTACGTGGGCAGCGTCACCGCCCGTCACGAGGCGTGGAGCCTCGCGCACCTGATGGGCACCGACCAGTCGGGTCGCGATATTTTCTCGCGCATCATCTGGGGCTCGCGCACCAGCCTCCTCGGCCCGCTCATCGTGATCGTCATCACGGCGTTCCTCGCCACGACGCTCGCGCTCACCGCGGTCTGGTTCGGCGGCAAGGTCGACGCATTCATCAGCCGCGTCCTCGACATTCTGTTCGCCTTCCCGAACATGCTGCTCGCGATTCTCGCGATCGCGATCTTTGGCCCCTCGCTCGTGACCGCCTCGATCGCCCTGGCCATCGGGTTCACGCCCTACTCGGCGCGGGTCATCCGCTCGGTGGCGCTGCGCGAGCGCGGGCTGCCCTATGTCTCCTCGGCGCAACTGCAGGGCATCTCGGGATTCATCATCACCGTTCGGCACATCCTCCCGAACGTGCGCACGCAGATCTTTACCGGTATGACGATCAACTTCGGCGCCGCCATGATCGAACTCGCGGCGCTCTCGTTCCTCGGACTCGGCGTGCAGCCGCCCGCGGCGGACTGGGGCCTGATGGTCTCGAACGGCCAGGCGTCGCTGCAGCAGGGGTACTGGGAGCAGAGCATCTTTGCCGGTCTCGCAATTGTGATCACCGTGGCCGCTTTCGGCTACGTCGGAGAGCAGCTGGGCGGACGCCGGGCTGTCGGAGGGACGCGCTGATGCTGAAGATCAATGGACTAGTGCTCACCGTCACCGACCCCGCCACCCGTGCGGAGACCGAGATCCTGCACGGGAACTCGTTCGAGCTCGCGCAGGGCGAGGCCCTCGGCCTCGTCGGTGAATCGGGCTCGGGCAAGTCGATGACCCTCAAGTGCATTCTCGGCATCGAGCCGAGCGGCGCACGCGTGGAGGGCGGGATCGAGCTCGACGGCACGGACCTCCTGAACGCGAGCGGCGAGGACCTGCGCAGGATCCGCGCGAACGAGCTCGCGCTCATCGCCCAGAACCCGCACGGCGCGCTGAACCCGGTGCTGCCCGTCGAGCGCTACCTCATCGAGGGGATGAGCGACGCGCGCAGCATGTCGAAGTCCGCCGCCCGTGAGCGGGCGATCGAGCTGCTGCGCGAGGTCGGCATTACCGACACCGAGCGCGTGATGCGGTCTTACCCGCACCAGCTCTCGGGCGGCATGCTCCAGCGCGTCGTCATCGCCGGCGCGCTCTCGGGTGAACCGAAGCTGCTGCTTGCCGACGAGCCGACTACCGCGCTCGACGTGACCACGCAGGCTGAGGTCGTCGCGATCCTGGACGAGAAGCGCCGCGAGCACGGCTTGACGATGATTTTCGTCACCCACGACCTCGACCTCGCGGCCGCCGTCTGCGACCGCCTCGCGGTCATGAAGAACGGCGAGATCCTCGAGATCGGCACGCCCGATGAGATCCGGGACAACCCGAAGACCGAGTACACCCGTGAACTGATGGCCGCCCGGCCGATGCTGTACCCGGCCGGGCACCCCGTACCGACGCAGGAGGCCGGAGCATGAGCGAGACCCCCATCATTGAGGTTGTTGGCCTGAGGCGCACGTTCCACCTGAGCCGCAAGGCCAGCGTCGCGGCGCTCGACGATGTCACATGCGAGCTGCGGGAAGGCACCTGCCTCGCGGTGGTCGGTGAGTCTGGATCGGGCAAGTCGACGCTTGCGAAGGTCGTCGTCGGTCTGGAAAGCGCCGATTCCGGCACGGTCCGGATCGCCGGAACCGAGGTGCGTCCCACGACCTCGCGGGCACAGCTGCGCGAGCGCTCGAAGTATGTCCAGATGGTGTTCCAGGACCCGCAGGGATCGCTCAACCGCTCGCTGCCGGTCTCGGCGACCATCGACGAGATGCTGCGCGCGCACTGTCCAGACCTCGATCGCGCCGGGCGCCGGGCACGTGTGCTCGAACTTTTCGCGGAGGTTGGGCTGACCGAGCGTCACGCCGACGCGCTGCCCGGCGCACTGTCGGGTGGCCAGAAACAGCGCGTCGCGATCGCCCGCGCCCTCGCGGCCAACCCGAAGATCATCGTGCTCGACGAGGCCGTCTCTGCGCTCGACGTGTCGGTGCAGGCCCAGGTGCTCCAGGTACTCAAGCGCCTGCGCGCCGAACACGGCCTGAGCTACCTCTTCATCACGCACGATCTCTCGGTGGTGCGTGACATTGCCGACGACGTCGTCGTGATGCGGCACGGTCGCATCATCGAGCGGGGCACCGTCGATCAGGTGCTCGACCACCCGCAGGATCCCTACACGCAGCTGCTCATCGCCTCGGCCCCGCGGCCAGGGTGGAAGCCGCAGCGCGGGCTTCGGGACTCGCTCCTCGGCACAAGCTCGTAACACCCGCCTCAGCGCCGGCGAACACCCGCCGGCCTCACCGCACTATAGGCTGAATGCCCCGCAACGGCGCGGCATCGAATGAAAGTACTTTCATGACCCAGAAAACCGAACGACTTCACCTTCGCGTCTCAGGCGAGACCTGGGCCGAACTTGGCCGCAGCCGTGGCGAGCAGCTGCGAGGCAGCCTGCCCGGCGCCTACGCCGGCTACGCGGAGCTCTTCCGCAAGCTCGGCGTCACCCTCGAGATGGAGCGCGAAGGCGCCCAGCGCACTGTCGAGGCCCTATCCGTCTGGCGCCCCGAAATCGTCGATGAGCTCACCGCCGTCGCCGAGTCATCCGGCCTCGACCTGCTTGAGATCGTCGCGCTGAATGCGCGCACCGAAATTATTGCGCTGAGCAGCACCGGCTCGAGCGAGTGTTCGACGGTCGCCGCCCTCGTCGACGGTCGCCGCCTCGGCGTGCAGACCTGGGACTGGCACATCGAGCTCGACCAGTTCTGGCACACGCACGAGGTTGATGGCCCGGGGTTTCGCTATGCGGGGCTCACTGAGCAGGGCATTCTCAGCAAGATCGGCATGAACGAGCGCGGTCTCGCTCTGCACTTCAACATTCTCGGACACCGCCTGGACGGCCCGGGCGGCGTGCCGATGCATGTGCTGTCGTCGATCGTTCTCTCCGAGTGCGCGAGCGTCGCTGAAGCGATCGAGCTGATCCGCGAGGCGCCGATCAATTCGTCGTCGGCATTCACGATGCTCGACGGCGAACAGTCCGTGTCGGTCGAGATGAGCCCCGACGGTGTCTTCGTGATTGGCGAGGTTGACGGATCGGTGCAGCGCACGAACCATTTTCAGGACGTGACGCCGCTCGCGGCGCAGAAGACCGAGGTCTACGAGCCCGACTCGTCCGAGCGTCTCGCGCTCGTGCGCGAGCGTCTCGCGGGCGGGCTGCCCGCAAGCGCGGAGGCCATGGTCGAGCTGCTGCTCAGCGGCGAGGGCCAGCCGCCGCTCTGCAGCGTGCCCGACATGACCAAGCAGCTCGGTGAGCGCTGGGGCACCCTGGCCACGATCGTGACCGAGCCTTCGACCCGCACGATTCGCGTGCTCGACGGAATGCCGACCGAGGCCGCGACCGGAGCGTGGCGTGAGATGACGGTGCCGCAGTAGTCTCCGAGGTCTCCTGACGACAGTGGCGCGTGACCTTCCCGGTCACGCGCCACTGTCGTTTTCGGCTACTGGGGTCGATTAGACCTGCGCCGCAAGCAGCTCGCGCACCCGCGGGGCGACGACGTGGCCGTACAGCTTGATCGACTGCATCAGCTCCGCGTGCGGCATGGGCCCGCTCGCGTACTTGAGGTCGAAGCGGTCGAGGCCGAGCGTGCGCACGGTCTGAGCGATGCGCTGCGCGACCGTCTCGGGAGAGCCGACATACAGCGAGCCGTTGTCGGCCTCGTGCTCGAACTCCTCACGCGTGGTCGCCGGCCAGCCCCGCTCGGCGCCGATGCGGTTGCGGTTGTCCCGGAAGTGGGGCCAGAGCTGCTCGCGCGCGAGTGCGTCGGTCTCGGCGATGTGCCCGGGGGAGTGGACGGCGAGCGGCATCGACTCGCGGCCGAGGTCGATCTGCGTTTGCCGGTAGAGGCGCACGAAGGGCAGGAAGCGCGCGGGATCACCGCCGATGATCGCGAGCATCATCGGGATCCCGGATCGGACGCTGCGCAACACGGACTCAGGGCTGCCGCCCACGCCGATCCACGCGCTTACGCCGCCCTCACGCTCGGTCTTCGGGAAGACCTCCTGCTCGGAGAGCGCGCTGCGGTGCTGGCCCGACCAGGTCACGGGGCCCTCGGCGCGTAGCCGTGAGAACAACTCGAGCTTCTCAGAGAACAGGGTGTCGTAGTCGGAGAGCTTGAACCCGAACAGCGGGAACGACTCGGTGAACGAGCCGCGTCCGAGCACCACCTCGCTGCGTCCGTTGCTGATCGCGTCGAGCGTCGCGAAGCGCTCGTAGACGCGCACCGGGTCGTCGCTTGAGAGTACGGTTACGCCGGTGCCCAGCAGGATCCGGTCCGTACGCGCGGCGATCGCGGCCAGGATGACCTCGGGCGAGCTGATCGCGAAGTCAGCCCGGTGGTGCTCGCCCAGGGTGAACGCGTCGACCCCAGCGCGCTCGGCGGCGACGCCCTGCTCGATGACGTCGCGGATAACCTCGGCGTGTGAAGCGGTGCTCCCATCGGCGCGCTCAGTGACGTCGCCGAAAGTGTCAAGGCCAAGGATCAGGCGGGAGGATGGGGCAGCAGCGTCAGGTTCCATGCCGGGTGCAACCAGAAACGCGGCCGCAATATTCCGCCGGGATCCTGCAGAAGAGGTTACGCCTTGGGACGCAGCGCGAGGTAGCCGTAGACGGCACCGACCACGCCGTAGACGGCGGCGATGACCCACGGCACACCGATCGCGAGCGCCGCGGCGACGGCTGAGCCGAGGAAGACCAGCTCGACGAGGCTGCGGCCGAAGCGGTCGGTCGGCAGCACGGGGCGCGGCGACAGGAACAGCGCCCAGATCAGTACCGAGAAGACGAGCGCGCCCAGGCCGACAAAGATGCCGGGCAGCGGAAGCGGCCACGCCAGGAAGCCCCAGACGGTGATGGCGACGACGGCGAGGAGGTGCCACAGGGCACGCGCCGCCTGCAAAATCGAGGACTGGATGGGGGCCGGGACTGGTGCGCTGCTCACCAGGCCAGTCTACCGGCGGCCGGGCGGTGAATTCGCCGGGCCGCCGGTGCCGGCGTTCGGGAGCTACGCCGTGTAGGTCGGCTCCCCGGCGATCCAGGTGCCGCGCACCGCGAGGTCGGGGACCTCGTGCGCGGCGACCTCGAGCGGGTTTCCCGAGAGCCAGACGGCGTCGGCGGGCGAACCGACTGCCAGAGTGCCGCGTTCGGGCGCGAGCGCCTGGCGCGCGATGCCCTTCGTGTACGCCGCGAGGGCGGTGCCCGCGTTCACGACCTCGTTCGGCAGCCAGGCCGGCTCGTCAGGGGTGAGGTGGCTGTTTCGCAGGATCGCGGTCGAGAACGCCTCACGCCAATCAAGCGTGGTCACGGGCCAGTCGCTGCCGAACGAGATCGTGGCTCCCGAGCGCACGAGCGAGCCGATGAGGTACTGCCGGTCGTCGCGATCCTGCCCGATGTGCGGGATCGTGAGGTTCTCCATGACCGAATCGCACTTGGCCCAGTAGGGCTCGAAGTTCGCGATGACGTCGAGCTCGGCGAAGCGGGCGACGTCCTCGGGCGCGAGCATCGCGACGTGCGCGACGACGTGGTGGCGCGCACGCTCGGGGTCGACGCCGCTGTCGCGGATCGCCTCGAACGCATCGAGGGCGCTGCGGTTCGCGGCGTCGCCGATGGCGTGCAGGTGCAGCTGGAAGCCGGCGGCATCGAACGCGGCGGTCGCCGCCTGCAGTTCGGCGTCGGTCCAGTTCGGCAGGCCCGAGTCGTCGGGACGGTCGGCGTAGGGCTCGAGCAGGGCCGCGGTGTGCCCCTCGATCACGCCGTCGAGGAAGAACTTGACGGTCTGTGCGGTGAGGCGCTCGTGCCCGAGAGCGATCACGCGCTCGCGGTCGGCTAGGAACTGGGCGACCTGCTCACGCCAGGTGAAGGGGTCGGCGCGGAACGCGAGGTTCACGCGCGTGTGGAGGCGGTTCTGCGCGGCGGCATCGAGGTAGACGGCGACGTCGCTGCCCTCGACCCAGGCGTCCTGGATCCAGGTGATGCCGATCTCGGCGAACTCGCGGGTGGCCCGCTCGATCGCGTCGACGCGGACGGCGAGGCCGCGCTCGGGAACGATGTTCGCGAGGAAGTCGTTTGCCGCGGCCTCCTGCAGCGTGCCGATCGGCGAGCCGTCCTCGCGGCGCACGATGCGCCCGAGCTCGGGGTCGGGGGTCTCGGCGGTGATGCCGCCGGCCGCGAGCGCAGCTGAGTTCACCCAGGCGGTGTGGTAATCCCAGGCGCGCAGAATCGTGGGGGTATCGCCCGTTACCTCGTCGAGCCAGTGGGCGTCAAAGATGCCGCCGGGGGTGAAGGTCGCGTCGTAGCTGCCGCCGATGATCCACTCGTCGTCGGGGTGGGCTTCCTTCCAGACGCGGACGGCCTCCACGATCTCTTCGACGGTTGCCGCGGCGCGCACCGCCGGGCCGTTCGCCTCGAGCGCGCCGAGAATCGGGTGGCAGTGGCCGTCGCCGAGTCCGGGGGCGAGCACACCCCCCGCGAGGTCGAGCGTACGGGCGCCCGCGGCGCTCGCGAGCGCCTCGGCCTCGGCGCCGTGGGCGGCAACTCGGCCATCCCGGAAGGCGATCGCGTAAGTGCTGACGGGGGACCCGTCCAGATCCGCGTCAATGAGAATGGTTCCGCCGGTAATGACCGTGGTCATCGGTGACCTCCGAGTTGCTCGAGCTGTGTGATTGAGGATGCTGCGGCCGCGGCGATCCTGTGGGATGTGAACCGCTGGGCAGGGAAACGGGGCGACGCCATGCGCGCCGCCCCGTCGCAGCCTACTTGAAGGGGGCTTCCTTGGCGATCGCGTCGATGACGCGCGTCTCGGGGCCCTCCGAGAGGTCCATCTTCGGCACCGGCTTCGTGAAGAAACGGGTCTTCGCGAGCAGGATCGCGAGGCCGACGGCGAACCAGATGCCGCCGACCACCCAGGTGCCGGGATCGAGTGAGGTCCACAGCCAGATCGTCAGGGCGAAGCCGATGATCGGGGCGATGCCGTACTTGATCCAACCGAGGGGGGTGCGCTCGGCGACCTCGCCTTGCTTCGGGAACAGGTAGACGCGGATCACCGAGAGGTTCACCATCGCGAACGCGGCGAGCGCGCCGAAGCTGATCATGAACGCCGCCTGCTCGAGCGTCAGCACGAGGCTGAGCAGCGCGAAGATTGAGACTGCCGTCGCGGCGATAATCGGGGTGCCGAATCGCTTCGACAAGATTCCGAGCGGCTTGGGAAGCGTGCCGTCACGGCCCATCGAGTAGAGGATGCGGGCGACCGAGACCTGGCCGGCGAGGCCGGAGCCGAAGCAGCCGGCCACCGAGAAGACGACGAAGATGACGCCGAGCCAATCGCCTGCGACGTGATGAGCGAGCACGATGCCGGCCGCGTCGATCAGCTCGCGGGGAGCCTCAGCCCAGTCGGGGAGCGTGTAGGCGCGCGCGCCGATCCACGAGACCACGATGAAGAGCACGCCGCCGATGAGGGTCGTGAGCATGATGGCGCGCGGGATGTCGCGCCGCGGGTGCTTGGCTTCTTCCGACAGGGTCGAAACCGCGTCGAAGCCGAGGAAGGAGAGGGCGAGGATGCCTGCGCCAGCGAAGATCGGGCTGAAGCCCTCGGAACCGGGGATGAAGGGCTCGAGGATGCCGGGGGCATTCGGGTCGTTGATCGTCATCTTGATGGCGAAGATGGCGAAGATCGCCATCGAGGCCACGGACAGCGCGATGACGAAGATGTTCAGCTTGCTGACCAGCTTGATGCCGAGCACGTTGAACACGAAGACGGCGAGCAGGGTGAGCAGCGAGGGGATCCAGGCGGGGATGCTCGGGAATTGCGTGCTCACGTACAGGCCGAGGATCATGAAGTTGATCATCGGGATGAAGAGGTAGTCGAGCAGCAGCACCCAGCCGGTCATGAAGCCGACGCCGCCGCCAAATGCCTGCTGCGCGTAGGTGTACGCGGATCCTGCGACCGGATAGCGGCGCACCATCGAGGCGTAGCTGTAGGCCGTGAAGAGCATCGTGAGCAGCGCGACCGTGTAGGCGAGCGGCAGGCGACCCTCGGTCACCTGATTGACGATGCCGTAAGTGGTGAATACCGTGGCGATCGCCATGTAGGCGAGGCCGAAGAGGACAAGGCCGCCGAGGCCCAGCTCCCGCTTCAGGTGAACGGTTTGCGTCTGACTCACTGTTATCTCCCTTGATACCCGGTGTGGGCGCTCAGCGTGCGAGCGCGAAAGCCCCGGTTCGCTTTTAATGAACGGTGTTCTTTACACTGCTGATAGACATTAGTACGAAGTAGGGCGCCGCGCGAACTCAACACTGGGGGTGTGCGGCTCGGGGAAGCGAGATCCTCAGTGAACCAAGGGAGATTCACGCATGACTGTTGTACCCAAGCGCCGTGTTGGGCGGCCCCCCAAACGCGTGCTCAGCCGCGACATCATCTTCGAGGCCGGACTGAAGCTCCTCGATGAGCGCGGGGCGCACGGCTCGGGCATGCGCGATATCGCGCGTGAGCTCGGCGTGCAGCCCTCCGCGCTGTACAACCACGTTGCGGGGCAGGACGACGTGATCGCCGGGGTGCGCGAGCTCATCGGCGATCGCATCGACGGTGCGATGTTTGACGAGCTGCCCTGGGACGAGGCTTTGGTGGTCTGGGCGCACTCCTATCGGGACGCCTTCGCCGCGCACCCGCCTACGATTGCGTTGCTCGCGGTCACCCCGGTGCTGCCCGACTCGCGCATCAGTTTGATGTACGAAAAGGTGCTGACCGCGCTCGAGCAGGGTGGCTGGCCCGTGGACCAGCTGCTGTCGGTCATGGTCGCGCTCGAGTCGTTCATCCTCGGCTCCGCGCTCGACGCGGTCGCCGACGACGAAATCCTCAACCCCGGGGATCGCGTGGACGTGCCGCTCTATACGGCCGCCCACGCGGCGCGGCGAACCGCGATCGCCGGGCGTCGACCCGCCGACGTCGCATTCGAGCTCGGGCTCGACGTGATGATCAGCGGGCTGCGCGCGCGACTCGCGGCGGGGTAGGCCGGGGCAGGGTGTTTCTGGCTCATCTAATGAGCGCGAATGGTCCCTTGCTGGTGCGGGAACCAGCCATTTGCGCTCACTAGATGGCACGCGAGGCTCCCCGACTGCGGGGAATTCGGGCGGGGTGCGGGGTGGCGCAGGGGCAGGATCCTGCCGGTTCGCCTAGTGGAAGATGATCGTGCGGTCGCCGTCGGACAGGATCCGGTTCTCGGCGAACCAGGTCACCGCGCGACGCAGGGTGCGCGCCTCTTCATCCTGACCGAGCTGCATGAGCTCGGTGGGCGAGTAGGAGTGGTCGACGCGGGTGACGGCCTGCTCGATGATCGGGCCCTCGTCGAGGTCGGTCGTCACGAAGTGCGCCGTCGCGCCGATCAGCTTTACGCCGCGGCGGTGCGCCTGCTTGTACGGGTTCGCACCCTTGAATCCCGGGAGGAACGAGTGGTGAATGTTGATCGCGCGTCCCGCGAGCGCCTCGCAGAGCTCGGGAGACAGGATCTGCATGTAGCGGGCCAGCACGACGAGCTCGATGTCGTGCTCCTCAACCGCTTCGAGCACGCGGGCCTCGAACGCCGCCTTGTCCTCGGCGCCCGCGATGGCCCGGTATTCGAACGGCGCGCCATAGAACTCGGCGATGTCGCGCACCGTCTCGTGGTTCGACAGGATCAGCGGAACCTCGATGGGCAGCTGGCCGCCGCGGCGACGGTAGAGCAGATCGTTGACGCAGTGCGTCGCAGTGGAGGCCAAAATGAGGGTGCGCACCGGGCGGCCCACCACGTCGAGCCGCCAGGACATGTTGTAGCGGTGGGTGACGGAAGAGAGCGCGTCGTTGAAGCGCGCCTCAAACGTCTCGGGCTGGGCGACCGCCGCGACCTGGATGCGCATGAAGAAGCGTCCGGTGTCGTGGCTCGCGAACTGCTGGCTCTCCTCGATGTTTCCTCCGGATGCCACGATCGCGCCGCTCACCGCGTGCACGATTCCCGGACCGTCGACGCACGACAGGGTGAGGACCCACTGGGGAGCGGAAACGGGGGCTGGGGAAAGCGCGGACTGCGCGGTGGTGGTACTCATCGCTCCCCAGGGTAGTAGATCTCGCTGCGCTGATATGCTTTCGAACAGTCGTGACTGGCGTACAGATGGACACCATCGGGGAGCGACGAACCGAGAGTCTGGCCGCTCGCCTGGGCCGTTGAACTGATGTCACCCGCGTGCCGGGTGGGAGTGAAAGAGGTAATTCCTTGACGAACCAGTCCGCTTTCTTCAACGAGCCCCTTGCGGTCGTCGATCCTGAGATCGCCGCAGTGCTCACCCAGGAGCTCGGCCGCCAGCGCGGCACCCTCGAGATGATCGCGAGCGAGAACTTCGTTCCGCGCGCCGTGCTCGAGGCCCAGGGCTCCGTGCTCACGAACAAGTACGCCGAGGGCTACCCCGGACGTCGCTACTACGGCGGCTGCGAGTTCGTCGACATCGCCGAGGACTTGGCCCGCGACCGTGCCAAGAGCCTGTTCGGTGCGAAGTACGCCAACGTGCAGCCCCACTCGGGTGCGTCGGCGAACGCCGCGGTGCTCTCGGCGATCGCCGAGCCCGGCGACACGATCCTGGGCCTCGAACTGTCGCACGGTGGCCACCTCACCCACGGCATGAAGCTCAACTTCTCGGGCAAGCTCTACAAGGTCGCCTCCTACGGCGTCGACCCCGAGACGTTCCTCATCGACATGGACGTCGTTCGCCAGAAGGCGCTCGAGGCGAAGCCCAAGGTCATCATTGCCGGTTGGTCGGCGTACCCCCGTCAGATCGATTTCGCCGCGTTCCGCGCGATTGCCGACGAGGTCGGCGCGACCCTGTGGGTCGACATGGCGCACTTCGCGGGACTCGTCGCCGCGGGCCTGCACCCGAACCCGGTGCCCCACGCGCACGTCGTCTCGTCGACCGTGCACAAGACCATCGGCGGCCCCCGCTCGGGCTTCATCCTCACGAACGACCTCGAGATCCACAAGAAGATCAACTCGAACGTCTTCCCCGGCCACCAGGGCGGCCCGCTCATGCACGTGATCGCCGCGAAGGCGACCGCGTTCCTGCTCGCCGCGAGCGACGAGTTCAAGGACCGCCAGGTGCGCACCCTCTCGGGCGCGAAGCTGCTCGCGTCGGCCCTGACCTCTGACGCGTCGAAGGCCGCTGGCATTGACGTGCTCACGGGCGGCACCGACGTGCACCTCGTGCTCGCTGACCTCCGCCACTCCGAGCTCGACGGCCAGCAGGCCGAGGACGCGCTGCACGCGGTCGGCATCACGGTCAACCGCAACTCGGTGCCCTTCGACCCGCGCCCGCCGATGGTGACGAGCGGCCTCCGCATCGGCACCCCCGCGCTCGCGACCCGCGGCTTCGGCGATGTCGAGTTCGCCGAGGTGTCGGACATCATCGCGCGCACTCTGCAGCCTGGTGCCGACGTCGAGGCGCTCGCGGCACGCGTCACGAAGCTCGCCGACGCGTTCCCGCTGTACCCCGGCCTCGAAGAGTGGTAGGCCGTTGACCGCTCAGAAACTCGACGGGACGGCAGCCGCCGCTTCGATCAAGGACGAGCTGCGGGTGCGGGTTTCGGCCCTCGCCGAGCGCGGGATCGTTCCCGGGCTCGCGACCGTGCTCGTTGGCGCCGACCCGGGCTCGCAGTGGTACGTCGCGGGCAAGCACCGCGACTGCGCCGAGGTCGGCATCTCGTCGATCAAGCGCGAGCTGCCCGAGACGGTGACGCAGGAGGAGCTCGAGGCCGTCCTCGACGACCTCAACGCCGACCTGGCCTGCACCGGCTACATCGTGCAGCTGCCGCTGCCGAAGCACATCGATACCGACCGGATCCTCGGGAAGATCGACCCGAACAAGGACGCGGACGGGCTGCACCCGACGAACCTCGGCTGGCTCGTGCTCAACGCGAACACCGAGATCACGACGCCGCTGCCGTGCACGCCGCGCGGCGTGATCGAACTGGTCGAGCGCAACGGCCTGTCGTGGGCGGGCAAGCATGTCGTCGTGGTGGGTCGCGGGGTGACCGTCGGTCGCCCGATCGGCCCGTTGCTGACCCGGCGCGAGTTCAACGCGACCGTCACGCTGACGCACACGGGCACGCAGGATCTCGGCGCCGAGCTGCGCCGTGCCGACGTGATCGTGGCTGCCGCGGGAGTCGAAGGCATCGTCACCGCTGAAAACGTCAAGCCGGGAGCGATCGTGCTTGACGTGGGTGTTTCGCGCAAGACTGACCCGGAGACCGGCAAGAGCCGTGTCGTCGGGGACGTCGATCCTGGGGTGGCCGAGGTCGCGTCGTGGATCTCGCCGAACCCCGGCGGAGTCGGTCCGATGACGCGCGCGCTGCTGCTGCAGAACGTGGTCGAGATGGCGGAGCGCGCCTCCGCCTAATCCCGCACCGCTAGGCTCGCGCTGGGAAGGGAGAGGCTCATGGAAGAAACGGTTCGCATCGAACAGGACCTGCTGCAAGAAGTTGCGGCGGGTCGGCTGTCCGCCGCCTCCGAGCTCCTGAGCCTCCTCTCCCCGCGCGAGGTCGCGGACATCGTGGAGCGCACCAGCTTGGCCCGCGCCGCGATCATCTACCGACTGCTGAGCAAGGATCGGGCACTCGAAGTGTTCGAGCGGCTCGAGTCGGCCGTCCAGGGTGACCTGGTCGCTGCGCTGCGCGATGACGAGGTCACCTCGCTCTTCGCGGAGCTCGACCCCGACGATCGCGCGCAGCTGATCGAGGAGCTCCCCGCGAGCGTCGCCACCCGTCTGCTGCACGGCCTGCCGCGCCGCGAGCGCGAGCAGACCGCGGCGATCCTGGGCTACCCGGTGGGCAGTGTGGGCCGGCGCATGAGCCCGGAGTATGTGAGCACGCACCCGGATCTGACCGTGGCGCAGACCATGGAGCGGGTGCGCCGCGGTGCCGCCGATGCCGAAACGATTTACACCGTGCTGGTCACCGACCGCGCGCGAGAAATCGTTGGCGTGGTCAGCCTGCGGGAAGTGATCGCGAGTGATCCCGGCATTCGCATCGCTGAGCTGATGAGCGAGCCGGAAGTGGTCAACGCGACACTCCCGGCGGAAGAAGCGGCTCGGTTGCTCAGCGATGGCGAGTACCTGCTGATGCCCGTGGTGGACAGCGAGCGGCGCCTGCTGGGCATCTTGACGATCGACGACGCGAACCAGATCCTGCGTGACGCGGAGGAGGAGGACGCGGCCCGCGCCGGCGGCGCCGAGCCGCTGCGCCGCCCGTACCTGTCGACCTCGGTGTTCTCGATTACCCGCTCGCGGGTCGTTTGGCTGCTCGTGCTTGCCGTCTCGGCGTTGCTGACGGTGCAAGTGCTCGACATCTTCTCGGCGACGCTTGAACAGCAGGTCGTGCTCGCCCTGTTCATCCCACTGCTCACCGGCACGGGAGGCAATACGGGTTCGCAGGCGGCCGCGACGGTCATCCGCGCCCTCGCGGTGGGTGACGTGCGCCCGAGCGACGTGGGCAAGGTGCTGCTGCGCGAGGTGCAGGTGGGTGCCCTACTGGGCGCCCTGCTCGGCACGCTCGGCTTCGCACTCGCGGGCCTCGTGTTCGGCCTCGACTTCGGCATCATCATCGGGCTGTCGTTGCTCATCATCTGCGCGCTTGCGGCGACCGTTGGCGGGGCCATGCCGCTGCTCGCAAAGGCCATCCGTGTTGACCCCGCAGTATTCTCGACCCCCTTCATCTCGACCTTCTGCGACGCGACCGGGTTGATCGTGTACTTCACGATCGCTCGCGCCGTCCTCGGCCTGTAACCGGGATTCTGCCAGCGGGGCGCGGCATACTGGTCGGGGCGCTCGCGCGCCCGAAGACTTTCCCTGCCGTTCACGATCTTCGATGAAAGCCGAGCACCTGTGACCTTCTCCCTCGCCGCCACCGTGCTGGCTCAGACAGATCCCAGCACCGGATACGAGGGATTCATTGGGTGGGTGCTTGACCTCATGGACAAGCTCGGCGAGATCGGCGTCGGCCTCGCCGTCCTGATCGAAACGTTTGTGCCGCCCATTCCCTCCGAGGCGGTGCTGCCCGGGGCAGGATTTCTCGCATACGAGGGGCGCATGAGTTTTTGGCTGGCGTGGGCCATGGCCACGCTCGGCGCGCTCATTGGCGCGTGGCTCTGGTACGCGATCGGGGCGGCGTTCGGGCGCGATCGCACGCGCCGGGTGGTCGGCAAGATCCCGCTCATGGAGCACGACGACTTCGATCGGGCCGAAGCGTTCTTTCAGAGGTGGGGTGGCGCCGCCGTCTTCTTTGGGCGCTGCGTGCCGCTCGTGCGCTCGTTTATCTCGATCCCGGCCGGGATTGAGCGCATGTCGCTGTTGAAGTTCACCTGCTATACCTTCGCCGGTTCCGGGTTGTGGAACGGCCTCTGGATCGGCCTCGGCTACGCCTTCGGCCCCGCGATCCGGCCAGTCCTCGAGCAATGGAGTGGAGTGCTCTCGGACCTGATCGTCATCATCATTCTCGCGCTCGTCGCGTGGTTTGTCGTGTCGCGGGTGTTGCGCAACCGGAAACGCGCGCGGGCTTCGGAATAGCTGGCCGGGCCGCAGCCGGGGCGGTCTTCGGACAGGATCCTGCAGTCGAGCCAGCTACCCCGACTACCCCAGCCGCACCAACCTGCTGAGCGCGTCCGAGAGCACCCCGGCGACACCCTGATCCTGGTCCATTTCCCCGCGGGACTCGATCGCGAGATCCGGACGGTCAGTGATGATTCCGTCGACGTCGTCGCGCAGCAGCTGGCGCTGTTCTTCGGGGTCGTTCACGGTCCAGACCAGGTAGGCGAGTCCCTTGTTCAGTGCCGCTCGCTGCAGCGCCGTGGTCGAGGACCAGCCCTCGACGACGATGAAGTCGGCGGTCGTGTCGGGGGCGTCTGAGCCGGCAAAGGCCATGGTGTACCCGACCGTCAGGTTCGGACGGAACGCTTTGAGGGTCTCGATAGTGGGCTTGTCGAGGCCGTGGTAGATGTGGTCTTCGAGATATCCCAGCCCCTCGATCTCTGCGACCAGCCGGGGCACGAGCTCGGGCGCTTCGCCCCCGTGGAGCTTGATCTCGATGAGTAGCGGCTGGTCGAGCTCGTCGGCCCGGTTCAGGTACTCCTCGAGCGAGGGAATGAGCCCCTCGTGGCCGTACTGATCGGTCACTGTGATGGCGGTGAGCTCGTCAAATGTGAGGTCCGCGACGGCTTCGTCGCGCCCGGCGAGCCGCGACAGGTTCGCGTCGTGCATCACGACGAACTGACGATCCTTCGTCTCCATGACATCGATCTCGACGAAGTCCGCGCCAGCCCGGTGCGCGGCCTCCAGGCCCCCGATGGTGTTCTCGGCGCCCTCCTGGCTGAAGCCGCGGTGCGCGAGTGCCAGAGTGTCGGGGTGGCTACTCAGCTCCTGCACAACGCGCAGGTTCGCGAATCCGAGCACGAGCACGATTGCGGCGGCCAGGCCGGTTAGGATCAGCGCGGACCTCCGGGTGAACCCGGTGCGGTGCGCCACGGTCTGTGTGTCGAGGCCCCCGCCCAGCTCGCGCAGCGTGATGGAGGCCGGGAGCTCGTCCGCCCAGCTCGCGAGGGCGGAGACGAGGACGGCCGCGAGCGCCGCAACCGTGATGCCTGCCAATGCGACGGCGATGACCTGCGAGACGCCCAGGCTGAAGGCCGCGACGGTGACCGAGGCGCCGGGCGTCTGCAGGTCGCTGATGACCGTCGGGACGAGGGCAAACGCGCTCACGAGCGCAATGCCGACAGAGCCGAACAGGATCGCGAGTGCCCCCGCCGCAAGCACCGAGGCCCGTGTGAGAAAGCCGCGGGTGAGCCGCCAGCTCGCACGCATCGCACGGCCACCGGTCGCGTCGCTCAGCGCGAAGATGGGCAACGCGAGCGCGAAGCGCAGGTTCAGGAACGCGATCGCCGCGAAGAACACGATGAGCGCGATCGTCCCGCCCGTGGTTTTCTCCAGCTCTCCCGTGATGAACGCCGGCACCGAGATCGCGCGCGTGAGCACCGAGATGAAGCCGAAGTTGGCAAGCGGCATCAGGAAGAACAAGAGTCCGACGAGCGGCGCCGAGGAGGGCCGCACCAGCTTCTTCGCGATATGGCCGAGGTCCGCCGCGACGACCCGCAGGTGCAGCGACTCCCCGGCCCGGATCCTGCCGAGCGCAATGATCAGAAGCGCCAGCTGCAACGAGATCAGCCAGAACGCGAACAGCGTGATGACCACGATCAGCAGCAGCGTGATCGGGAGTCCAGGCCCGATGCTGAGCGCTCCGAGGTCGAGCCCGACCATGCCGCTCGCCCGCAGCGCCTCGGCGAAGAGCCAGCGGATGACGGGAAGCGCGACGAGGATGATGGCGAGCTGGCTCCCGGCGTACAGCGCGACGAGCCGCCACCCGCCCGCGCGGATGGTCCGAAACGCCTCCCGGACGAACAGGCCGGTCGAGCGGAAGAACGGTCGACGCGGTGCGCGCGGGCTCACGCTGCGTTTGCCTTCTTGGCCCGCACCTTGCGGTACGGGTGCGTGTCGACCCGATCGGTGATCTCGGTGATGATCTGGTCGTACCCCGCGCTGCGCCGTGCCGTTGCGATCATCTTCTTGGTGGTAGCGGCTGCGGCACGCAGGTTCATGGGGCGCCCCTCGATCCCGTAGAGTTCGCGGCCCCACTCGGGCAGCAGCCACAGGATCCCGTCCTGGATCACAATGCCGGTCCACACCTTGAGGGGGTTGCCGCGGAGGCCCGGGCGGCGCAGGTTCTTCGCGAGTTCGGCGGCGGGGAGCGTCAGGGCCATCCAGCCGCGCTGCGCGTCCATATAGGTATCGAGTTCGGCGCGGGTGGCGGAGAGCCCTTCGGTGTCGACGCCGGCCAGGCGGGCGGCGACGTGCTGCTCGAGCACGAACGCGTCCTGCTCTGCCGGGGTGAGCGCCGGGCCAAACTCGTCGGCGGCGCGGAGGACTCCCCAAGTGACGGTGTTGTGGGTCCACTCCAGCCACGCCTGGGTGTCGGCGCGGTGCTCGATGCCGGTCTGCGGGTCGGTCCAGCGGCTCGCGGCGTGCATGCGTCGCACCGATTCGCCCGCGGCATCCGCGTGCGCTGTGTCACCAAAGATGGTGGTGTCGATGTACCGGCCCGTGCGCTCGGCGCGGCCGGCCATGTCGGTCGCATACCCGCTTGCCGCGTCGAAGAGGCGCATCATCTGCGGGTTCAGTGCCTGCATCAGGATCGCCGCGACGCCGCCCAGCTTCGCCGACGGATCGGCGAACAGGCGCCAGCTCACGCTGTCCGGGCCAAAATACCCGTCGTCCTCGCGGACGACCGCCGCCGGAGTGGGAGTGGTGCTCGTCGTCGGTGCCGGAGTGTTCATGATGTGCTGCTCCCCCTGAGCGTCAGTGACCTGGACTGTGTGCAAGTTTATGAGGTGGCGGGCGCTTCGGCCAATCGAGTCGCCGCGGGTCGCTATTCGTGCGCGTCGATGTCGAGCGCATCCGCATCGGCCGATGGCTCGACGCGGGACCGACCGAGGAGGGCGAGCATCGGAAACAGCAGTACCGACAGCATGCCGCCACCCACCATCGCGGCCGCGAGGCTCGGCGTCAGGACCTCCTCGTCGACACCGATCTGGGTGACCGCGATGACGAGCGGCAGAGTGGTCGCGGTAAACAAGGCGGCCGTGCGGCGGTCGGACACGGAGGCCCCGCGCCCAGCGAGCAGAAACGCCGGCACCCCGCGCGCGAGCAGCATCACCAGGGCAAACACGGGCACCAGGATGAGCGCGCGCTGGTCGGCGAGCAGCTTGTCGAGGGGGAATGTCACCCCGGTCATGATGAAGAACACGGGCACGAAGAACCCGAAGGCGAGCGACTCGAGCTTGGCCTCGACAACTGCCTCGTCCTCGGGGTCTCCGCCGCGCAGAGCGAGCCTCGCGAGCATGCCCGCGACGAAGGCGCCGAGCAGGAAATCAATACCGAGTAGCACCGCGACCGCGACGAGCGCTGCGAGGACGAGCACGACGAAGCGAATCGCGAACTGGCCGCTCGTGTGCATGGTAGAGCGCACTAAGCGGTGCAGCCAGTCCCGCGGCCCGGTCGCCGCGAGCCACACCGCGACCCCGGCGATCGCCACGAAGACGAGCAACACGATCGTGCCGGCGAGCGGACTGCGGCCGCTCAAGAAAATGGAGATCGCCACGAGGGGAGCGAACTCGCCGATCGCGCCGAACGGCACGATCACCGCCCCCAGCGGACCCTTGGACAGCCCCGCATCGCGCAGGATCGGCATGATGGTGCCGAGCGCGGTGCCCGTGAGCGCGATCGCGATGACGAGAGAAGCGGCAGGATCCTGCCCGAGGGTGAAGCCTGCCGCGAGCGCGATGCCGAGCGATATCAGCCACCCCAGGGAGGCGCGGGCGGCGGGACGCCCGGTGAGCGCGGAAGGCGCGATCTCGTTGCCCGCCATGAAGAACAGCATGGCGAGCCCGAGCGTGGAGAGCATCTCGAGAAGGGAGGAGTCGCTCACCCAGCCGAGCCAGCTCGGGCCGACTGCCATGCCGAGGGCGATCTCGAAGACGACGAGGGGGACGAGGAGGGCGCGGCGCACAACCGCCGCCAGAATGGGCGCAAGCACGGCGATCGCGGCGACAAAGACGAGCGCGATCGCGGTCTCTTGCATGGGCTCCCCGTTGAGTCGACGAATTGACTTCCCACTGTACCGGCGACCTCGGTGTATCTTGGAAAGTACTTTTGAGTGAGGCGGTCGCAACCATTGCGAGGCTCGAACATGAACATGCAGCAGGGTTGCCCGGCGCAGTGCAGCGTCGGAGAACATTGAGGGGACCCATCGTGCCGCCTGAGGGGGATCACCCGATCGATGAGACGCCGAAAGAGCGGCTCGACCGCAACTGGAATGAGCTGTTGCAAGAGATGCGCGTCATCCAGACCGGCACGCAGATCATCACGGGCTTTCTGCTGGCAGCGGTGTTCCAATCGCGCTTCACCGACCTCGATTCCTACCAGCTGACGGTCTACCTCGCGCTCGTCGTCATTTCTGTGCTCACGACCATCGCGGGGTTGGCGCCGGTGAGCCTGCACCGGTATCTGTTCCGGAAGAAGGCGAAGGACTGGATCGTCGCCTATGCCGATCGCTTCGCGAGGATCACCCTCTGGGGAGTGGCGACGACGGTCACCGGCATCAGCCTCTTGATCTTCGACTTCGTACTTGGACGCCTCGCGGGGATCATCGCGGCGGGCGGCATCGCCGCGGTCCTCGTCGGTGTGTGGATCGTCATTCCGCACCGGGCCGGAATTGCCGCCAAGATTCGGGACCCAGACTAGCGGCGGGCGGCGCGGTTCCAGTCGCCACACAGAGAAGTGCCCGGCCCCCGTAGGGACCAGGCACTCAGTTCTTGCGGAGAAAACTTACTGATCGTCGCGCAGCTTCTCTTTTGCTTCGTTGCGCGCCTTGACGGCGTCCCGTTCGGCCTCAGCCTTCTTTACGTCGAGTTCGGCTCGCACCTCGTCAGCCTTGTCCTTGAGCTTGTCGACGCCTTCTTCCACAACGTCACCAATCTTCTTGGCGGCGGCTTCGGCGGTTTCCTTTGCGTTATCCAGAATGCCCATTGGAGGCTCCTCTCGTGAAGGGAACCCCCACGCTACGGAGCGTTGCTGAGTATTCCCCGACCGGCCCAGGGATCCTGCGCTAGAACCGTGTGCCGAGCCACAACCCGAGCAAGGCGGCGGCCACGGAGAACACCAGCATGCCGATGCCGCTCATCAGCGAGGCGCCAAAGCGACGTTGCTGAATCAGGTGCACCGTCTCGTAGCTTGCGGTACTGAAGGTCGTGTAACCGCCCAAGAACCCGGTGCCGAGCACGACTCCGAGCTCGTGAGGTACCAAATCCGTCAGCGCGATGCCGGTGAGGACGCCGAGGACGAGTGAACCCGACACGTTGACGATGGTCGTGGCCCAGACGAACTGTGTGCGGAGGTGCGTGCGAATGAGGCCGTCGACGCAGAACCTGGCCGCCGACCCCGCGCCACCCGCGAGCGCAAGCATCGCGAATATGAGCGGCGTCACCTGGCGGTCCCGTCGGGAGAGGGGCGCGGCCGCGAGCGCGCACGCAGGCCGGCGGCGAGCGCGATGCCCGCCCAGGTGGCGAAGGCCCCGACGATGACCGTGCCCAGAGCATAGGCGGCGGCCGCGCCGGGCCGCCCGTCCACGATGAGCAGGGCTGTTCCGGTGGCGAGCGCACTGTAGGTAGTGAAGCCGCCGCAGAAGCCGGTGCCCAAGAGCAGCCTCAGGCGTCGCGCGGTCGGGTCGTCAGGTGTGAGGTGCGCGAGCGCTTCGAAGAGCCAGCCCAGGAGAAACGCTCCGCTCACGTTGATCAGCGCGATCGCGACGGGGACGTCGCCGAGCGGCGGGATAGCGAGCGCAAGGCCCTCCCGGGTGGCGGCGCCGGCGGCGCCCCCCAACGCCACACTGGCGAGAAAGGTCGCGCGGAGATGTGGCGGGCGAGCGCGGGTGTCCCCGGAATGCTCGATGCGCGTGCCCATGGAACGACCTTACTCGTGCGGGCCCCAGCGACGTCGCCGGGCTAGGCCTGGTCGCGACGGTACGCGGTCGGCGTGATTCCGAGGATCCGGTGAAAGTCTGCCGTGAGATGGGCGTGGTCGCTGTAGCCGAGATCGACCGCGATCTGTCCGATGGTGAATTCGGGCGCGGATCTGAGGCGTTCCGCGGCTTCCTGCAGGCGATAGCGGCGGATCACTGCGAGGGGCGGCAGCCCGACGGTGCGCAGCGCGAGTCGTTGTACGCTGCGCGTCGACATCGCCAGGCGCTCGGCCAATTGGTCGACGCGGACGATGGATCGATCGGACGCGATGAGATCTTCGAGCCGGTTGCCCAGTTCATCGGCCTGTTCGGGGGGCGGCAGAAGTGCCGTGATCCAGGCGGCGAATGCGCCGGCCGCGCGCTCCCGGGCGGCCGCGCTGTCCTCCTGCATTGCTTCCGCGACGGCCAAGTGAAGCTCTGGTGCTTCGAAGACTACCTCGGTGTCGGCGATGTCCTCGAGCGCCCAGGAGAGGGACGCCGCCGCGGCCGGGCGCAGCAGGGCGCCGACCGCCCACCCCTTCCCACGAAGGTCCCGGTGCGAGACCCCGGTCGTCGGCCCGGAAAGCGTCACCCCCTCGGGCCCGACGACGAGATTCGAGGCCGGAAACGGCAGAATCGTCTGCCGCGACGTCCGCCCGGGGGCGAGGTCCCATCGCGGGATCCAGAACCACCGCACGAGCTCGACGAGCTCGGTCGGAGCGGGGACGCGATGGAATGTGGGGAGCCGGGTGGGGTACAGGATTCCGCCGAGCCCTGCTTCGTCCACCACGCTGCTCCCTGCGATCGTGAAACGTGTCGCGAATTGCCAAGACACGCGAGATACCGCTCGTCTACCGTCAAGTTATGGACACTCACACTACGCCCCTGCGCGGGGTTACCGGAGCACACACGACCGACGGGCTTCCGCACGGATCGACCTCGCTGACGCCCTTCCTGGCGATCCCGCGGGCGAGGGAGGCCCTGCGGTACTACCAAGAGGTGATGGGCGCGCGCGTCATTGACGTCACCGAGTGGGAGGGCAGGGTCGTGCACGCCGACGTGGACTTCGGGAACGGGCGAATGCAGCTTGGCGAACCGAACCCCGCCTACGGCCTCGTCGCGCCGCCCGAGGGGGATGTGGACTGTTATTCGATGGGGTTCTACTGCTCCGATGTGGACGCGCTTCTCGAGCGGGCCGTCGCGGCGGGCGCCACGGTGCGCGAGCCTGCGACGAACTTCGTTTCGGGCGACCGCTTCGCCTCGATCCGGGATCCCTTCGGCGTGCGCTGGTCGATTATGTCGCGGGTCGAGGATTTGTCGGAGGAGGAGAGCGTTAAGCGCGTCGCCGAGTGGGCGGCGACGCAGGGCCAGTAGCCGTCGGGTGCCCGTGCGGCCACGCTAGCTGACGGCGAAGTCCCGCGCGGTGTGTGCACCGATCACCGCCGACAGGATGATCGCGGGGTGGGCCACCGCGAGGTACAGTCCCGACACCTCGGGCGCGAACCCAAGCAGCGGTGCTCCCGCCCGCGGCACCGGCCGGCCGGCGACGACGGCGTCGATCAGCTCGGCGTGCTCGCCGCCGACGAGCAGGCGGCGGATCGCGTCGTGTGTGGGTGCTGCGAGCTCGGCCGGGTCGCCGTCGAATCCTGGCGGGACGTCCTCGGCCGCGATGAGGGTACCGTCGTCGAGCTGCCGAACCTCGAAGTCTGGGGTGGACAGGATGCCGTTCACGAGTGGGCGCGGAACCGCGAACCGGAGGAGGCAGCTCGGCGACGTGTCGACGTCGACGGCACTTCCTGCGGTTGCGGCGAGCCCTGCAGTCGCGGTCCCCGCGGCGAGCACGACAGTCGAACCCAGGAGCGGGCCGCCCGGGGTCTGTGTCCCGAGCACCCTCCGTCCTTCGATGAGGAGAGAGGTCACCGTAACCCCGTACCGCACGCTTGCCCCGTGTGCGCGCGCCGCGTCGAGCAGGGCGCGGGTGAATGCGACCGGATCGACCCCGGCGTCGCGGGCCGAGAGTGCCGCCACAGCGGGGGAATCGCGAAGCCCCGGTTCGCGGGCCAGGACCTCGGCCCGATCGATCAACTCGACAGGATGGCCCACTGCCTGGTGGCCCAGGACAAACGCCCGCGTCGCGGCCTCCGATGCCTCCCAGGTGATGGCGCCGCCACGGCGCAGCCCGAACGGCGTGTGGAGCTCGCGCTCGAGGCGGGCAAACTCGCGCGCGGCTTCCGCGCGAAGCCCATCGGAGTACGCGGAGGCGGTGCTCTTGGCCACCCCGACCCAGGCGAACGAGCTTCGCGTCACACCGCTTGCGGCCTGATCCTGCTCGAGCACGATCACTGGGTGGCCCACGCGCGCAAGATGGTATGCGACGGATGCGCCGACGACGCCGGCGCCCACCACCAGGATCGGGCGCTCGCCGCCGTCAGCGTTCGGGAACATAGCCCGATGCTACCGCCCGGCCACTAGCCGATCTGCAGCTCGCCCATCTCGCCCCAGGAGTCGCCCTCCACCTTGCGCGAGACGATCTTCGGGGTGGCGACCAGCGCCGGGCGCATGGCTTCGAGGCCTGCCGCGAAGTGAGCGCTGTTCACGTGTGCGCCCGCGGCCTCGTCATCGAGGAACGCCTCGACGAGGACGAATTCTGCGGGGTTTTCGACGCTTCGCGACCAGTCGAACCAGAGGTTGCCGGGCTCTTCGCGGGTGGCGCGGGTGAACGGACCCACCAGGTCCATGAACTGATCGGTGAATTCGGGCTTGGTTTCGAACTTGACGACAATGAAGTACATGCCGCCAGTCTAGATTTGGGTGCTGAGTGGCCCACCCAGGTGTGCGGGACTTACCAGCCGCGCTCGCGCCACTCGGGGAGGGCGGGGCGTTCTGCGCCGAGCGTGGTCGAGCCGCCGTGACCGGTCAACACGATGGTGCTGTCGGGGTAGGCGGCGAACAGTCGGTCCTCAACGTCTTTCAGGAGGGACGTGAAGCGCTCCGCGTCGTCCTGGGTGTTGCCGACCCCGCCCGGGAAGAGGGAGTCGCCGCTGAAGATAATGGTGGCCTCGCCCGGGGTCTCCAGGACATACGCGATCGAGCCGGGGGTGTGGCCCCGAAGGTGCACGGCCGTCAGCACGATGCCGTCGACGTTCAACACATCGCCGTGTCCGAGAAGGCACTCGGCGGACACCCCGGTCTCGTCCTCGATGCTCGGGGCATCGTCGGCCCCCGCCGCGGTGGGCACATCGTAGGCGTCGGCCAGCTCGGCGAGCGCGCGAATGTGGTCCCAGTGGCTGTGGGTGGTGGCGATGATCGCAAGTTCGGGCTCGACCTCAGAGTCGGCGTCAGCGGCCGCGTCGGCAATGAGCGCCTCGATTGCCGGCACGTCGTCGGCCGCGTCGATCAGCACCTGGGTGCCGGTCTGTTTCGCCGTGAGCAGGTAGACGTTGTTTTCCATCTCCGACACGACGGCACGGCGAATCGTGACGGTGGGGAGGTCGAACAGCAGCGTGGAATCGGTCATGGTGCCAGGCTAACCTGCCCGCGCGTCGTTATGCCCGGGGAATGAGGCGCGAGAGTGGGAGGAAGGGGGCAGGCAGCGGCGGGTCCGGTTCGTCCCGCGGCAGGCCAAAGCGCGGGCTTGGCCCGCCGGCTGCGGCCGCATCGCCGCTCCCCGCCAGCTCGAACTCGCGCTGCCACGCCTCGCGGGCCGCCACGATGTCGCCGTGGTCGCGGCCGACAAAGTTCCACCACAACACGATCTTCTCGCCGAAGGGGACCCCGCCGATCAGGATCAGCCGGGCGCCTGGGGCTCCCGCGGTCAACGTGATCTCCCTGGGGCCGACCGCGCTGAATGCGAGGTGCGCCGTCGGCACGTCGACCGTGCTCCCGTCGACCGTGAGGTGCAGTTCTCCCGTATCGAGCAGGATCCCGTGCTCAAACGTCGGATCGATCGGTACCCGGATCGATGTGCCGGGATCGAGCCGAAGCTCGGCGCCGACGAGCTCGGTGTGCGTATGTACGGGGGAGCGCACCCCGAGCAGCGCGCCCATGAACACCTGCCCGGCCCAGCCCGGCCCGCTCAGCACCGGCGGGACATGGTGCTCGAACTCGCGTTTCATGTGTCTGGCGTGCTCGGGCAGCGCGACCCAGAGCTGCACGCCATGCAGCAGGGCGGTCGCGGGGGTCGACCGCTCGGAGTGGCTGATGCCGCTGCCTGCCGTCATGAGGTTCAGTTCGCCCGGGCGCACGAGGGCTCGGGATCCGGCGCTGTCGCGGTGCTCGATCTCGCCGGCGAACAGCCAACTTACCGTCTGCAGCCCGATGTGCGGGTGGGCGGGAACGAGCATGCCGCCCGTGAGCGCAACATCGTCCGGCCCGTAGTGGTCGAGAAAGCACCACGCGCCGATCAGCGACTTCCCGCGCCGCGGCAAGGTGCGCCGCACGTCCATGGCGCGCAGGCCGCCGAGCGGCACCTCGCGGGGCTCGAAGATTTCCACGAGTCACACCCTACGCCGCGGGGAGGTGCACCGACACGACCATGCCGCCAGCTGCGGGGGGCTCCATCGTGAGCGTGCCGCGGTGGGCAAAGACGATGTTGTGCACGATCGCGAGGCCCAGCCCGGCACCCGCGTGGTCGTCCGAACCACGGGCCCGCCCCGCGCCGCGCCGGAACGGCTCGACGAGTCCCGTGATCTCGGCCGGCACGGAGAGCGGCCCCGAGTTCGAGACCCGGATCACGGCCGCGCCCCGCTCGTGCGCCGTCTCCACGACGACCCAGCCGTCGCGGTCGAGGTTGTGCACGATCGCGTTATGCACGAGATTCGTCACCATCTGCAGGAGCATGGTCTGTGAGCCGAGCACGTGGGCTGCGCCACCGGTGACCTCGAGCGTGATGCCCCGTCGCTCCGCCAGGGGGAGCAGGTTCTCCGCCGCTTCCTCCGCGATGAGCGAGAGGTCTTCCGTTGTGTGGGCTCCCACCGCGTCGCCACTGCGTTTGAGTAGGAGCAGCGCGTCGGCGAGTTCGATCGCGCGCGTGTTCACCCCCTGCAGGCGGGCGATGAGGGCGTCGATGTCGCGGGCAGGATCCTGCTGGGCGACGTCGAGGAGCGTCCGCGTGATCGCAAGCGGGGTGCGCAACTCGTGCGAGGCATTCGCCGCGAACCGCTGTTGCGCCGCGGCCTGCGCCTCGAGCTGCTCGAGCATGTGATCGAAGGCGTCGGCGAGCTCGCGGAACTCGTCCCCCTTCCCGGCGAGTCGGATCCGGTGGGCCAGGGAGCCGGTGCTGGCCAGGCGGGCCGCATCGGCGAGCTGCCCGAGCGGCGCGAGCATGCGCCCCGCGAGAAACCAGCCGCCTGCGAGACCGATGACGAGGAGAAACAGGAGGACGAGGGCCGCGGCCGGCGCGAAGGCGCGCAGCAGGTCGGTGCGGTTCGGGATGAAGCCGTCATCGGAATAGATCGGGCCGTCCGGCACGTAGCGCAGGAGGAACGCCCAGACAACGGCGAGTAGCAGGCCGCCCGCGAGCACGAGGAACCCCGCGTAGCTGAGGGTCAGCCGGAAGCGGACGCTGAGGCCCCGCTGCCTAGGCATTGCCCTCGCCGCCCGCGTCTTCGCCGATGCGGTAGCCGACGCCCTGGACCGTGGAGATGAGCCAGGGTTCGCCGAGTCGCTTGCGCAGCGCGGAGACTGTGATGCGGACGGCGTTGGTGAACGGGTCGGCGTTCTCGTCCCACGCTCGTTCGAGCAGCTCCTCGGCGCTCACGACGCCGCCCTCCGCGGCGACGAGCACTTCGAGCACGGCGAACTGCTTGCGGGTCAGAGCCACATACTTGTGGTCTCGAAACACCTCGCGCCGGAAGGGATCGAGTCGCAGGCCGGCGATCTCGCGAATCGGCGGGCGGGACTGCGCTCGCCGCCGGTCGAGTGCCCGCAGCCGCAGCACGAGCTCCCTGAGCGCGAAAGGCTTCGTGAGATAGTCGTCGGCGCCCAGCTCAAATCCGGAGGCTTTGTCGTCGAGACGGTCGGCCGCGGTCAGCATCAAGATCGGGATGCCACTTCCCGAGCCGACGATGAACCGGGCGACGTCGTCGCCGGACGGGCCCGGAATGTCGCGGTCGAGTACCGCGAGGTCGTAGGTGTTGAGGGTGAGCAGATCGAGCGCGGCGTTGCCGTCGCCCGCGATGTCTGCGGCGATCGCCTCGAGGCGCAGACCGTCGCGGATCCCCTCCGCCAGCAGCGGCTCGTCCTCGACGATCAGCACTCTCATGTCCCCGATGCTACGCACCCGGACCTATCGCCGGCGTATCGAAAACCGCATACGCCCTCGCAACACGTGGGTCGCTTCACTCGAGAGCATGAACCGCTCAAGAGAAACGTCGCGTACCGTTCGCAATCTCATCGTCGTCGGGGTGACGTGTGTCGCGATCCTGCTCATCGCGGTGCTCGCGCAGGGCCTCGCCGCGTCCGTGTTCTCGCAGGATCGCGCCGGCGCCGTCGTCGCCGAGTACTTCGGCGGCGGGGGCGAGCCCGGCGAGGCGGACGGCGTCGTCAGCGCCGAGCTGACCGTCTCGGTGTTCGATGATCATCTCGCCGCCGTCACCAGGCTCAACCCCGAGCTGCTCGCGGCGGTGCGCCAGGCCGCGACGGACGCGTCGGCCGAGGGCATCGAGTTCTTCCTCAACAGCGGGTGGCGCTCACCGGCGCTCCAAAACAGCCTGCTCGAACAGGCTGTCGACACGTATGGGTCTCGCGAGGAAGCGTCGCGCTGGGTCGCGCCCGCCGAGTCCTCGTCACACGTCTCGGGCGACGCAGTCGACATTGGCCCCTTCGATGCGACGTACTGGCTGTCGCAGTATGGCGGCCAATACGGCCTCTGCCAGACCTATAGCAACGAGTCATGGCACTACGAGCTGCGACCCGAGGCAGTCACGAACGGCTGCCCCGAGCCATACCTCGACCCGACGGCGGACCCGCGGCTGCAGTAAGGCGGGGGATCGCGCAAGGTCGATCGGTAGGATGGGCCTGGTTACCAGCCGCCGCCAAACAAGGGTGATTTCCCATCGCACAGGAACCGAAATCCGAGCCTCAGCTGTTGAGCTGGGAGCATGACGGGTCGGCAGAAACGGCCGCGTGGTGGTCCACCAACGATCGTCCCGCTCCGAAGAAGATGGTCGTGGTCGACGACCGCCTCACCGCCGATCAGGCCGTGAAGTATGCGGCGCAGGGTACCGCGATGCTGTGGCTCGGTGACTTCCATAACGCCAAGCAGATTCTGAGCGCGATCGATCGCCGCCTCGCCAAGGGCGGCAAAAAGGGCGCCGCTCGGCCGGCCGCTTCCGACGCCGACGAGTTCTATCGCATTCGCCAGGCCCGGGCCCAGCGCTCACGCATGATGTCGCTGATCCTGGTGCCGCTATCGTTTGACGCCGACGGCGCGGCCCTCTTGCCGCTGCCGCGGGCGCCGCGGGTCGATGCGGCGGTCGCATTCGGGTACAGCGAGCAGCCGGGGTTCGGACGCGGCCCGGCGGTCGTCAGCCTGCAAGAGCTCACCGGGGTACTGAGTGCGCACCAGTGGTTCGTGACCGGCGTCGAGGTGCCCAGCCTGGGCGCAAAAATTTACCCACGCTATGGCACCTTCCTGCCCACTCGGCACGAGTATGTCGATTTGGTGGCGCAGGCACCGCTGCCGTCGCGGGAGCTCGCGTTCGATATCGGCACCGGCACGGGCGTGCTCGCCGCGGTGCTCGCGCACCGGGGCGTCGCCCGGGTCGTGGGGACGGACATTCACCAGCGCGCCGTCGATTGCGCGAACGACAACTTCTCGCGGCTCGGCATCGCCTCGTTTGCCTCGGCGGAGCTGACCAGCATGTTCCCCGAGGGGCGGGCGCCGCTCGTGATCTGCAACCCGCCGTGGCTGCCGGGGGCCGCGACCACCTCGCTCGACGCGGCGGTCTACGACCCGGGCAGCCAGATGCTGCTGCAGTTCATCGGCGGCCTGTCGGACCACCTCACTGCGGAGGGCGAGGGCTGGCTGATCCTGTCGGACCTTGCGGAGCACTTGGGGCTGCGCAGTCGACAGATGCTGCTCGACGCGATCGAGCAGGCGGGGCTCGTCGTGATTGACCGGCTCGACACGGTGCCGACGCACGGTCGGGCGTCCGACGCCTCGGACATCCTGCACGCCGCCCGCTCGCGCGAGGTCACCTCGCTGTGGCGGCTGCGAGTGCAGGGGTAGCGGAACAGCCGGCAAGACGTTATTTCTCGAGTATCGGAAATCTTTGTGATTCCCGTTAGCCTCCAGTCATGAAGATCGCGAGAGTCGGGGCCGCGTTGGTGGCTTTGCTGGTGTTGTCCGGGTGTGCTGCCGCTGGCGAGGTGATGCCGACGCCGAGTCAGTCTGCGGCCCCCACGCAGACCCCGGAGGTCCCCGAGACCACTGCCCTGCCCGTCCCTGAGGGGTGGACGCAGCTCGACTTTGGCTACGGGTTCGCGTCGGTGTTGGCTCCGATGGAGAGCGCCGTTGAATTGCAAGATTTGGCGACGCCAGGCACCGCACAGCGGTTCGGGGGCGGGTACACGATAATCACGCAGGACGAACAGACGAAGATTCACTTCTTGCTCATGAGCGCGGCAAACGCGGCGACCGTTCAGTCGGGTCCGCCTTGCGGGGACGTACTGGTGGAGACGCTTCCCGGCGCGGCAGGAATTCCCGTCCCGCACAACCTCTATCTCGTGACCTCCGCGCTGGGCACCCAGTTCCAGCCCTCGGTCCTGGCGATGCTCTCGACCACCCCGCCCGTGGGGGAGAAGTGTGGCCCGGGCGCACAGATCACGGTCCCCGAGGGCGGTTTCATCAGCGGATTCGCCTGGGCCGACCTACCCGTCGGCGCGACCATGGACGACGCTCTGGCGTGGATCGACTCACCTGCCGGGCAAGAGGCGATCCGGATCGTGCAGTCGGTGCAGGTGAAGTAGCGAAGCATCCCGCTCTTCCCTGACGGCGCCGCATTGTAGATTCGGGCCGGTGCAACATGCTCGACGTGAGCGTCGAGCTGACCTGCCCGTATCGTTGTGGGCATGGCTACAGCGATCCGGCGACTGTCCGAGCGACATTTCGATGGGGTGCTCGCGCTCTTCGAACGAGCAGACGAAGACGACACCCTCATCGAGATGCTCCGCGGCAACCTCGAAGCGGGCGCGGACGGCCAGGCCGTGGCGTTGGTCGCCGAGCGAGAGAACGGGCAAGTCGTCGGGTTCGTCAATACGGCCGCACACGATGACGCCGACGACGGCACGGACAGTCATGTGGACGTCGACACTCTCGAAATTGGTTTGCTGCTCACCGCGGCAGGGGAAGAAGACACTCGCCCCAAACTGCTCAGTACGCTGATTCCCGCTGCCACGGTTCGTGAATTTGAGCGGATTTACCGGCGCGTCCCCCCGACGGAAAGCGAGCTTTTCGGGATGCCGGACTGGTGGCTCCTGCCGCTGGAGCATGGTGTCGCCTGGAACGACGTTGACGACCCCTCCTCGGTGTTCGTCCAGTTGCCAAACGTAGACGGCCAGATCGCCGTGCATGAGACAGGCGCTGGCGAAAGCTCGTGGGCTTTTCAGGTCCCAGGCGACCTTCGCAAACTCGGCAGAAGTATTCTTGCTGCGCGAGATGCGGCGGAGAGAGTCATCTAGCCGAGAGAACGACGCGGAAGCGTCTCGAGTGCGGCTCAAATTTGCCGCCTGAGTTGACGGGGTGCCTCGGCGCTGACGGTCAGTCCGTGTCGGTGGGACCTCCTACGATGAGATCGACAATGAATGAACCCCAGCGGCATCTCGCCGCAGAAGCATCGGGCCCCAGCAATGCGGCCGAGGCGTTCGCGGTGCCCGCCGCCGACTGGCGTGAGCAACTGGGCAGGCTCATCGATCCCCGCGCGACAGCTCCAACTTCTCGCGTCGCGGTGAATGATGATTCGGATTCTGAGCCATTCACGCCGCTGGCGCTGCAGTTTGAACTGCGCGAGATGATCCCGCGCACGACAGAGCGCTGGAACGGGCCCACTTCGCGGGCCATCAAACCCGGGCAGGATCCTGGCAGCGGTATGTACCGTCTCGGTACGCGGCCAGCGCAGCGCACCGAGCGGGGCTGGGCTCGCGGGAACCTGACGTGGTCGAACATCGGTCACCAAGGTGGCCGGCTGCACCTTGACGGGTCCCAGCAGCGATGGTTCCGTCAGTTCTTTGCGCTCCACCGAGCCGCCGCGCCGCTGGCGGTCGGCCAAGACGCAAGCTGGGTGTTTCTCGACGATTTCGTCAGCCCAGCGCTCTGGGCGATGCTGCACCAGGCCGAGGCGCTGAACATCAAGTTGGTCTCCTCCGGAAGTCACACCCCGGTGCAACTGCATGCGGGGGCGGTACTGAGCCTCGACGCCGCAAGTCAAGCGGATGGAGGGCTGCACCTGCGCCCCCGACTCACGCTGGACGGCGAGGAGGTGCCGCTTCGGGACAGCGGCGCCATCTCCGACCACGGCCTGTACCTCGCTGCGCGCGACAAAGCCCGAGCAGTGCATCTCGCTTCGGTTGCCGGCGGGTTGAGCGCGGCAGAGATTGGGCTGCTTGCAACGGGAGACCAAGCGATACCCGTGGCGGTTCCGGCTGCAGAGCGCGACTCATTTCTCGCCGACGGCGTGCCGGCGCTCCGTGCGGGGTTCCGGGTGGAGAGTGTCGACGACTCGGTTGCGTTGCCGGCACCGCGTCCGGGAACGGCGGTGCTCACCGCGGCCTGGCAGCGGGGGCACCGGCTCACGCTCAGCTGGACGGTCGAGGGGGTTTCGGGCGCCTCCGCTCCCGTGTTCGCGGAGCTGTTGCCGTCCGAGCTGTTTCACGGCGGAGTGATTCCAGAGTCCTGGGCGGACGAGTCCGAACAGATGCCACCGGTCGTCGAGATGCGCGGCGCTGACGCTGCCGAGTTTCTCCATGAGACCGTGCCCAGGATCGAGAAGCTCCCGGGCATCGAAGTTCGCAAGACCGGCGACTCACCGAACTACCGCGAAGCGTCGGGGGTGCCGACGCTCACGGTCACGACGGTTCCCAGCGAGACGGAGGACTGGTTTGACCTCGGGGTGCTGATCACCGTTGACGGCAAGACCGTGCCCTTCGCTCCGCTGTTTCGCGCCCTAGCGAAGGGCGCGAAGAAACTGCTCCTCACCGACAATTCGTACTTGCACTTGAATCATCCGGCGTTCACCCCGCTCGCCGAACTCATCGCCGAGGGCCAAAACCTCGAGGAGTGGGAGACGGGGGTCCGGATCAGCCGCCACCAGGCGGCATTCTTGGCCGACTTCGAGGATCTCGCGGACGAGTCGGAGTCTGCGGTTGAATGGCGCGCCCTTGTGCAGGATGTCGGCAATGAGTACCCGGCGCCGGTCGACGTGCCGACCGGGATCCGCGCGGAGCTGCGGCCGTATCAGCTTGCCGGCTTCCACTGGCTCGCCTTCCTCTGGCGCAACCGTCTCGGTGGAATACTCGCCGACGACATGGGGCTGGGCAAAACGCTGCAGTGTCTGACGCTGATTGCCTGGGCCAAGCAGGGCGAATCTGCGCCCGACGGATCGCGCACTCGCGCTCCCGAGCGACGTCCGTTTCTCGTTGTCGCGCCCACTTCGGTCATGAGTAACTGGGCGGCCGAGGCGGCCCGTTTCGCGCCCGAACTGCGGGTGCGGGTGCGCACCGCGACCGAGGCCGTTTCTGGCCAGACGGTGGAGCGGGACGCCGCCGAAGCCGACATCATCGTCACGAGCTACGCCCTCTTCCGGCTCGACTACGAGCGCTACCAGGAGGTCGCGGAACGCCCCGAGCGCGGTATCGCCGGCCTCATCCTGGACGAAGCGCAGTTCGTAAAGAATGCGCGCGCCATGGGGAACGAGCTAGCGGAGCAGCTGCCCGTGTCTTGGAAGCTTGCCGTGACGGGCACCCCGATGGAGAACTCGTTGCGGGAGCTGCACGCCATCTTGCAAATCGTCGCCCCGGGCCTCTTTCCGTCCGCGCGGCGATTCGCAGAAGAGTATGTGCACACGATCGAGCGACCTGCCCCAGGGGTGTCGGTCGGGCGCGGCGCCGGTGGTGCTCCGGCGGTGCAGGCGCGACTTCGCGTCCAGCGCATTGAACAACTTCGCCGCAGGCTGCGGCCGTTCATGCTGCGCCGCACGAAGGACCTCGTCGCCACCGAACTGCCCGAGAAGCAGGAACAGATCCTCGAGATCGAGCTCGATCCTGGGCATCGGCAGCTCTATGACGCGTTCCTGCAGCGGGAGCGGCAGAAGCTCTTTGGGCTGATCGCTGATCTCGACCGTAATCGCTTCACGGTGTTCCGTTCCCTCACGCTGCTGCGGATGCTCGCCCTCGACGCGTCGCTCATCGACCAGCAGTACGACGATCTCCCGTCCGCGAAGCTCGAGGCGCTTGCCGAGCACGCCGTTGAGCTGGCGAAGGAAGGCAGGCGCACGCTCGTCTTCAGTCAGTTCACGTCATTTCTCGAGCGTGCGCGGGAGCGCTTGCAGGCTGCCGGCGTGCGCACCGTGACCCTCGACGGGAGCACGCGAGGCCGCGACGCGGTCATCGAGGGCTTCCGCCGCGGCGAAGCCGACGTGTTCCTCATCAGCTTGAAAGCCGGGGGAGTCGGCCTGAACTTGACCGAGGCAGACACGGTGTTCCTGCTCGACCCGTGGTGGAACCCCGCGAGCGAGTCACAGGCGATCGACCGCACCCACCGCATCGGGCAGCAAAAGCCGGTGCACGTCTTCCGCATGATTGCGCTGGGCACGATCGAGGAAAAGGTGCTTGAACTGCAACGGCGCAAGCGCGCCCTCTTCGACGCGGTCGTCGACGATGAGGAACTCTTCGCGCAGGCGCTGACGGCAGCGGACGTTCGCGAACTACTCGGCTGACGCGGAGCGCAGCGTGTCGAGGAGGGCGCACTCCGCGATAGCCGGTGACCGGCTGAGAAACGAAGTGGGCCCGGCGGGGCTCGAACCCGCGACCCGCGGATTAAAAGTCCGATGCTCTACCAACTGAGCTACAGGCCCAACATTCCGTTTCGCGCTGACGCACGAACGGACCTCACCATTCTATGAGGTTTGGCGGGCGGCCATGTACACCCGACGGGAATGCAGCCGCGAGGCATAGAATCGGCTGATTCCAGCACCGTTCAACAGATGGGAAGCCAGTGTCTCGCGAACATCTCCGCCCGATCCTGCAGCCGAGCGCGCAGTTCGATTGGATTATCGGCGCGAAAGACCCCGCGGTCACGCTGCGCCTGGCGCAGGAGACGGCCTGGGCCCTGCTCGATCGCGTGCGCAGCGTCGCCGACCCCGAGATCGTGGCCCGCGTCATCGCGATTGCCGACCCGATCGAACGCTTAAGCGACGCGCCCGGCATCGACGACATCGCCGAGATGTGGGCCGACTCGGGCCCGCATTCCCTCGCCGGGGTGCTCTGGCGTCTCTACCTCTTGCGCAGGATCGCGACCGGTGACCCAGAGGGCACGGCCGAGCTCTTCCGCCTGGGAGCCGAGCGAGCCGCGCACATGATCGACCCGATCGTGGCCGGGATCGAGACCCCCGCATCTCCCGAGGCCGTTGTCGGGCTGTGCGACACGATCCTGCGCGGGGTGTTTACCGGCGACTTCGCGGCCGCGCTCGATCGCGCCGCGAGCACCTGCAAGCTGCTCTCGCTGGGGGCGGCGGCGCTTGCGGACTCCCGCGACCCGCACGACGACACCCACGCGGGCGCCCTCACCACGCGCGCCCTGCGCTACGACGAGTTCGCGCGCGACCTGCACGCGGGCGCCCGGCGCTGGCGCTCCGGCACGCTCGCATAGCGCGACCAGCGGCAGGATCCTGCCGGGCGCTCGAACTCCCACACCAGCGGTAGCATCGAGATGTGAATAGGGCAGCTGCAGCAGGTATTTCAGACCCCAAGTGGGACCGCGTCATCGAACGATTCTGTGCGATCGGGCGAGCATCGGTCGAGCGCGGGCTGGTGGTCGGCAGCGCCGGGAACCTCTCGGCGCGCGACCCCGAGACCGGCGAGATCATCGTGACCGCCACGGGCACCTTCTTCGACGCGCTCACCCGCGACACCTTCGCGCTGCTCTCGGCGAGCGGCGAGCATCTGGACGGCCCCAAGCCCTCGAGCGAGTGGCGCCTGCACCACGGCGTGTACGCGGTGCGCCCTGACGCGACCGTCGTGATGCACCTGCACCCCGAGTACTCGGTCATGCTCGACGAGCTCGGGCTCCCCATCCGCCAGCACATCCTCGACCACGTCGCCTACGTGCCGAAGATCGGGCGGATCCCGTTCTTCCCGAACGGATCCGAGGCGCTCGCCGAGGCCGCGTCCGAGGCGATGCGCGGCTGCGACGCCATCGTGCTCGGCAACCACGGCTGCTCGGTGCTCAGCACCGACCCCGACGACGCGTTCCGCAAGGCACAGAACCTCGAGCAGGCGGCGCGCATGACCTACCGCATGGCGCTCTTGGGCGATCGCACCACCGAGTTCCCGCAGGAGCTGCGCGCCACCGCGATGCACGCGTAGGGTTCAGCGGGCAGTCAGCAAGGCGGAATGCTCGGCGCTACAATTGATGCTGCCGGGCCACGGTAACCCCGGGCTCCAATTTTCGCCGCTGCGAGCGGCCTTCCGCCGAGAGGCGTTTCCGTGGCCTGGCCCTTTTCGTTCCCGCGCGTCTGGCGGATCCTGTGCCGCGCCCGGCGGATTCTGACGGCGTGTCTGTGCCAGGTCCTGCCGTGGCGCCGCCCGGCCATGTGAATCATGTCGGAAATGACAATCATGCTGCACCGCCTCGGGCGAGAGGCTCTGACATGTTTCTCGTTTCCGACATGATTTACGCGCCGCGCCGCGCCAGGCCGCGCCGCGCCAGGCCGCGCCGCACCGCACCGCGCGCCCCTCCCAACGCAAACGGCCAGCCGCCCCGAAGGACGCGCTGGCCGTTTACTGCAGAACTGTCTAGCCGAAGCGGCCCGACACGTAGTCCTCGGTCGACTGCACCGAGGGCGTCGAGAAGATCTTCGTCGTATCGTCGTACTCGATGAGCTTGCCGGGCTTGCCGGTGCCTGCGATGTTGAAGAACGCAGTCCGGTCTGAGACGCGCGATGCCTGCTGCATGTTGTGCGTCACGATGACGATCGTGTATTCCTTCTTGAGATCGTCGATCAGGTCCTCGATCGCGAGGGTCGAGATCGGGTCGAGGGCCGAGCAAGGCTCGTCCATCAGCAGCACATCGGGGGAGACCGCGATGGCGCGGGCGATGCAGAGGCGCTGCTGCTGGCCGCCGGAGAGGCCCGAGCCGGGCTTGTCGAGCCGGTCCTTGACCTCGTTCCAGAGATTCGCGCCCGAGAGGGACTTCTCGACGAGGTCGTCGGCGTCGCTCTTCGAGATGCGCGAGTTGTTCAGGCGCACCCCGGCCAGCACATTCTCGCGAATCGACATGGTCGGGAACGGGTTTGGGCGCTGAAACACCATGCCGACCTGGCGGCGCACGAGCACGGGGTCGACCCCGGGACCGTACAGATCGTCGCCGTCGAGCAGCACCTCGCCCTGCACGCGGGCTCCGGGGATGACCTCGTGCATGCGGTTCAGCGTGCGCAGGAAGGTCGACTTGCCGCAGCCCGAGGGGCCGATGAAGGCGGTGACCGAGCGCGGCTCGATCGCGAGAGAGACATCCTCGACAGCCAGGAACTTGCTGTAGTAGACGTTGAGGTCTTTGACCTCGATGCGCTTCGACATGTGTGATCCTTTGCTTGAAGTGGTGGGCTAGCGCCCGGTCTTGGGGGCGAATACCTTCGCCACGAGGCGCGCAATCAGGTTGAGCGCCATCACGATGAGAATGAGCACGAGGGCCGCGGCCCAGGCGCGGTCGAGGAAGGCGAACGCCGGGTTTCCCTGGTTCGCATACTGCGTGTAGACGTAGACCGGCAGCGACTGCATGCGGTCGGCGAACAGGTTGTAGTTCATGCTCGCGGTGAAGCCGGCGGCGATCAAGAGCGGGGCAGTCTCGCCGATCACACGGGCGATGGCGAGCATGACGCCCGTCGTAATGCCGGCGATCGCGGTCGGCAGCACGACCTTGACGATCGTGAGCCACTTGGGCACGCCGAGCGCGTAGGCGGCCTCGCGCAGCTCGTTCGGGACGAGCCGCAGCATCTCCTCGCTCGAGCGCACGACGACCGGGGTCATCAGCACCGCGAGCGCGACGGCACCGGCGATGCCGAGCCGAGCACCCGGGCCGAGGAAGATCGCGAACGCGGCATAGGCGAAGAGGCCGGCGACGATGGATGGAATTCCCGTCATGACGTCGACGAGGAAGGTGATGAGCTTGGCGAGCCGGCCGCGGCCGTACTCGACGAGGTAGATCGAGGTCATGAGGCCGACAGGCACCGAGATGACGGTTGCCGCGAGCGTGATCAGCAGCGTGCCGACCATGGCGTGCAGCGCGCCGCCGCCCTCGCCGGTGACATTGCGCATCGACGAGTTGAAGAACTCGGGGTCCATGCGGTTCACGCCGTTACTGACCACCGTGATGGCGACCGACACGAGCGGCACCATGGCAAGCACGAACGCTGAGGTTACAAGCCCGGTGACCAGGCGGTCGACCGCCTGACGGCGCCCCTCGACGAGGCCCGAGATGAGGGTGAGCGAGGCGAGGTACAGCAGCACGCCGACGACCGAGGCGCCCGGCACGCTGAGCGCCGATCCGTTCGCGGCGGCGAGCAGGCCGAACAGGGCGAACGAGACGGCGAGGGCGATGGCGAGTACGACCCAGGCGGTGCCGCGGGGCAGACGGTTGCTGGCGAGCAGCGAGCCGCCTGAGGTGCGCGAGGAGTTGTCGCGAGTGAGCGTGTCGAATGAGGTCATCAGTTAGCTCCCGAGAACTCTTTGCGGCGGTTCACGATCGCGCGGGCGCCCGCGTTCACGAGGAAGGTGACAACGAACAAGATGAGGCCCGTCGCGATCAATACGTTCACGTTCTCGCCGTACGCCTCGGGGAAGGTGAGCGCGATGTTGGCGGCGATCGTCGAGGGGTTCTGCGAGGTGAGCAGGGCGAGTGACACGGTGCCGGTCGCGGAGAGCACCATGGCCACGGCCATCGTCTCGCCGAGCGCGCGGCCGAGGCCGAGCATGGCGGCCGACACGATGCCGGCGCGGCCGAACGGCAGGACGGCGAGGCGGATCATCTCCCAGCGGGTGGCGCCGAGCGCGAGCGCGGCCTCCTCGTGCAGCACGGGGGCCTGCAGGAAGATCTCGCGGCAGATGGCGGTCATGATGGGCAGGATCATGACCGCGAGCACGACGGACGCCGTGAGGATGGTGCGGCCGGTGCCCGAGACGGGGCCGGCGAAGAGCGGGAACCACCCCATGTTCTCTACGAGCCAGGAGTAGATGGGCTGCACGGCCGGTGCCAGTACGCCGATGCCCCACAGGCCAAAGACGACGGAGGGGACGGCGGCCAGCAGGTCGACAATGTAGCCGAGCGCCTGCGCGAGGCGGCGAGGCGCGTAGTGCGAGATGAAAAGGGCGATGCCGATGGCAAGCGGCAGCGAGATCGCGAGGGCGAGGACCGCGGCCCAGACAGTGCCGAAGACGAGCGGCCCGACGTAGGACCAGAAGTTGCTGGTGAGGACGGAGGCAGTTTCACCGGTGGCGAAGAAGGCCGGGACGCTCTGCACGATGAGGAAGAGCGCGACCGCGGCGAGCGTGACGAGGATCATGCTCCCCGCAAACACCGCCGAACGCGAGAAAACGCGATCGCCGAGGCGGCCAGTGGCCGATCGTTTCGCGGGCAAGACGGTCATCGAGTGGTGATCCTTCTCTCGGACGGTAGGGCGGTGGGCCAGGGGGAAAGCGAGGTGCGGTGCAGGATCCGGGGGCGGGGCGGGAACGCCCCGCCCCCGAGTCGACTACTTGATCGCCGCGATGGCGGTCTCGACCTTGCTGCGCAGGTCGGCCGAGATCGGCGCGCTGCCGGCGGCATCAGCGGCGACCTTCTGGCCGTCCTCGCTCGTCACGTAGGTGAAGTACTCGCGCACCAGCTCGGCGTTGCCGGCCGTCGCGTACTCCTCGCACCCGATGAGGTAGCTCACGAGGACGATCGGGTAGACGCCTGCCTCGGTCGAGGTGCGGTCGATCGCGATCGCGAGGTCGTTCGCGGTGCGGCCCTCCTCGATCGGAGAAACGTCGACGATCGAGGCTGCTGCCTCGGGCGAGTACGCAATGAACTCGTCGCCGACCTTGATCTTCACGGTGCCGAGTTCACCGGCGCGCGATGCGTCGGCATAGCCGATGGTGCCCACGCCGTTCGTGACGGCGTCAACGACACCCGAGGTGCCCTGGGCGGCCTCGCCGCTCGCGAGCGGCCACTCCTCGACCGATCCGTCGGTCCACGCCTCGGGGGCCGCGGCCGACAGGTAGTCGGTGAAGTTGCCGGTCGTGCCCGACTTGTCCGAGCGGTGCACAGCGGTGATCGCCAGGTCGGGCAGCGTTGCGTCGGCGTTCTGCGCGGCGATCGCCGGGTCGTTCCAGTTGGTGATCTTGCCGGTGAAGATGTTGGCGACGGTGGCCGCGTCCAGGTTCAGCGAGTCCACGCCGTCGAGGTTGAAGATCACTGCGATGGGGGAGATGTAGGCGGGGATCTCGACGATGCCCGAGCCTGCGGCGCACCCCTGGAAGGGGCCGGCGGTGATCTCGTCGGTCTTGAACGCGCGATCCGAGCCGGCGAACGCGCTGGCGCCCTGCTGGAAGGTCTCGCGGCCGGCGCCCGAGCCGGACGGGTCGTAGTTGACGGTGACCTTCTCGTGCGCGGTCTGGAAGCCCGCGATCCATGCCTGCTGAGCGGCATCCTGCGACGATGCACCGGCGCCGACGAGCTCGCCGGAGAGGGTCGAGGCCGCGGCCGACGAGTCGGGGGTGGCCGACTCGTTCGCGGCGCACGAGGAGAGCGCCAGGGCGGCCAGGCCGCCGATTGCAACAGCCTTAAGAACGGGAGAAATCTTCACGGAAGAGGTATCCATTTCGATTGCGTGTGGGGAGAGGCGGAACTGCCTCGGTTGAAACGCTAAGCATCCGACATGACGAGTGTCTCGCCTGGAGGTAAACGGAGGGTGAACGAACGGCGCCGAAATGGTGCAGTGGACCGCGACCGCGCGGATCCTGCGCACAGATAGCATGGGGAAATGCGCATTCGGAAGACCCTCGCGGCCCTCGCCGCCGTCACCCTGTTGTTCGGGCTGTCGGCCTGCCAGGCCGAGCCCGATCCGGCTCCGAAGCCCCAGCCGACGGCGGCCCCCACCCCGCCACCCGCCCCCGAGCCGGAGCCGCAGCCGGGCGCAGGCCCCGCCTGCCCGACGGATCACTGCACGACGCTGACGATCACGGGTGACATGCTGTTCCACCCGGGCCTCTGGCGTCCGTTTGCGATCCCGACGACGGCTGAGGGGCGAAACTACGACCTGTTCCCGCTGCTCGAGGGGCAGAAGCCGTACCTCGACCGCAGCGACGTGTCAGTCTGCCAGCAGGAGACCCCGCTCGGTGCCCTCGGTGGCGTCTTCACGGGCTACCCGATCTTCAATACTCCCCCCGAGCTCGCGGTTGCCGCCGCACAGCTCGGCTACGACGTGTGCACGACCGCCAGCAACCACACGATCGACATGGGAACGGAAGGCCTGAACCGCACACTCGACACGCTCGATGCGAACGGCATCAAGCACACCGGCTCGTATCGTTCCGAAGCCGAGGCCAACGAGATCCTGATCGTTGAGGCGAACGGCGCGAAGATCGCGTTCATCACCTCCACCTTCTCGCTCAACGGCTTCGAGCCCGAGGCGGCCTGGCAGGTCGACTACCCGCTCGCGCCCGAGCGCTCGATCGAGAAGGCGCAGCGCGCACGCGATCTCGGCGCCGACCTCGTGATCGGTGTGCAGCACGCGGGTACCGAGTACTCGACCGTTCCCGACGTACAGCAGACCGGTAACGCGCACGCGCTCATGGACAGCGGCCTGTTCGACTTCGTCTACAACCACCACACCCACTCGATCCAGCCGATCGAGCCCTACAACGGCAAGTTCATCGCGTACGGCACCGGCAACGGCATCAGCGAGTCCGCGCCCTACGAGAACCGGGTGAACAATGAGTTCCTGCTGCTTCGCATCCAGTTCGCGAAGCAGGCGGACGGCACCTGGACGACGAACGACCTCGCGTGGGCGCCGGCGACCAACCTGCAAAACGGCGGGTACAAGTGGTGCTCAGTCGCGAGTGACGCCCCGCAGGGGGTCTGCCAGTCGCCCGACTTCGACGCGGATGTGCGCGAGCGCACGCGCGCGACGGTGAATGCGATGGGCGCGGAAGGCGCGGGCGTGCACGAGTTGCTGCTCTCGCAGGATCCGCCCCTCCCCGCGGTTGCCCCGGCCGAGTCGGCGGGGTAGCTCTGCCGCGCCTCGCGCTGCCACCCAATTCTCTGACGAAACGGTCGGGCTCACCCGATACGGTGAAGACGCACGCAGTGTCGCTTTCTGGCGCTCCTTCGGTGCCACCGGCAGTGCATGCGTCCTGAGGAGGAATCATGAAGGCTGTGCGTTTCACTGCGTGGAAGACGTTTCCCTCAATCGAAGAGGTTGAGCGGCCGACTCCCGGCCCCGGCGAGGTCCTTTTGAAGATCGCCGGCGCGGGTGCCTGTCACTCGGATGTCGCGATTTTTGAACAGTTCGACGAGAGCATGGGCACGCAGTTGGCCCCGAGCTACACGCTGGGCCACGAGAACGCCGGCTGGGTCGAAGAGCTGGGCGAGGGCGTCACCGGCATCACGCAGGGCGACGCCTACCTCGTTTACGGCCCCATCGGGTGCGGTGCCTGCCCGGCCTGTTCGCGCGGTCAAGACACCTATTGCCACAATGCGGCGACGCAACCCTACCTCGCGACGGGGCTCGGTCGTGACGGCGGGATGGCCGAGTACATGACGGTGCCCGCGCGCAACCTCGTGCCACTGGGGGACGCTGATCCGGTGGATGCCGCGCCGCTCGCTGACGCGGGCCTGACGCCGTATCACGCGATCAAACTGTCCCTCCCGAAGCTGGCGGGTGGCGGGAAAACCGCCTTGGTGATCGGCCTCGGTGGCCTCGGCCAGATCGCGGTGCAGATCTTGAAGGCGCTCACGGGTGCGACGGTCATCGCGACCGATGTGAAGCCTGAGGCGATGGCCGAGGCCGAGGCAAACGGCGCGGTGACGGTGCCGGGAGGCGACGACCAGGCCGAGCGGATTCGCGCGCTCACCGGGGGCCAGGGCGTCGACGCGGTGTTCGACTTCGTCGGCATCACGGCCACCATCAAGGTGGCGCAGCAGGTCGTCCGCCGTCAGGGACGCATCACGGTCGTCGGCGTCGCTGGCGGCCCCACCACCTGGGACTTCTTCTCGAACCCCTACGAGGCCGAGCTCACGAACACCTACTGGGGCACGATCGAAGAGCTGTACGAGGTCGCCGCGTTGTACCGCGCGGGGCAAATCACGCCCAGCGTGAAGCGCTATCCCATGGATCAGGCGCTCCAGGCCTACCACGACCTGCACGACGGCAAGCTGTCGGGCCGGGCAGTGGTGATGCCGAACGCCTAGGCCCAGACGGTGAGGGCCCCGTCGGCGACACGAATGTCGAAGGGGCCCTCGCCCACGAGCTCGCCGTCGGCGTAGCCGATCTCGCCGGGCGACGCGAGCGTGATCTCTTTGCCGCGCTCGATCGTCACCTCCGGCAAGCCGGGGTGCTTACCCCGGGCGAGCAGCCCGAGCACTGACAAGAGGCGCCGCCGGGTGACCTGGTCCACCGAGATGACGTCCAATTGGCCGTCCTCAGGATTGGCGCCCGGGGTGACCGGGATGCCACCGCCGAGGGTCCGCGTATTCATGACGGTCGTGAGGAGCCCGGGGTAGCGCCGCTTCGCGCCGTCAATCTCAAGCTCGAATGTGCGTGACCCTCCGGCGAGCACCTCCGCGAGCAGCGCGAGTTGGTAGCGCAGCGGTCCGATCGGCATTCGAATCGCGTTGGCGCGGCGATTGATCCGGGCGTCGAATCCGAGTGAGAACCCGCACCCAACCCATCGCTCCACGCCGTTCGCGGAGGTCACGACGAGCGCGTCCACGTGGCGCGGCCGGGCCTCGGCGCGCAGCGCCCGCTTCAGCGCTTTCGCGGGTTGATGTCGCGGGACCCCGAACTCGCGCGCGAAGTCGTTGCCGCTGCCAGCGGGGATGATCGCGAACGGCTTCTCACGTGCCTCAGGGATCTGCAAGAACATGCTCAGCAGCCCGTCGCCGCCGACGAGGAGGAAACCGCGGACATTGGGGGCGGCGCGACGGATCGCGAGCGCGCACTCCGCCTGGTCGCCGCCGGACAACACGGTGACCGGGAGGCCGCGTGAGGCGAGCAGCTCTGCGACGCGGCGCCCCGCCCGTCGACCCCGGCCGAGGGCAGAGTGCGGGTTCACGACCACGCCGAGGGGAAGCTGTGGGGGCGTGGAATTAGTGCTCAACGGGATAGACCTCGACCGAAAGAATGCCGGCGCCCGGGTGGCGCTTCGAGAAGTGAAAGACGGAGAATCCGCCCGGCGGGAGCTGGGTGGACTCGCGCAGGTAGCCGCCGGGCAAGCTACCGGTAGCTAGCACGAGCTCGCGCGCGACATCCGGAAGCACGGGCTGGTGCGTGCAGAGGAGCGTGTTCTTGCCGCGCCGGATTACCTTGCCGACGACCTGGCGGAGTTCGTCCTGTTCGCCGGCCTCCCACGCGTCCTGGCTGAGCCCTTCGTGCACGCGGACGCCCTTGCGCAGGTAGTGCGCAAGCGGCGCGACGGTGCGCATGCAGCGCTCGGCGCTCGACGAGAGAATCCGTGCTGGGCCAAACGCGGCGAGCGACGGGACGAGGTTCTCGGCCTGTTCCTCGCCCGCGTCGGCGAGCGGGCGCAGACGGTCCTCCGGGTGCGCCTCGCTGCGTGGCACCGCCTTTGCATGGCGCAGCAGGATCACCGCAAAGGTGTCGATCGCGTCTCGGGCCGCGAGCCGTTCGAACACTGAGAAGAGTTCGCGATCAGCCGCATAGCTGAGCTTCTTCGCAACCTTTTTGAGGGGCAGCCACTCGAGGGCGGCGATCTCCTTATTCGGGACGAAGGTGGACGCTTGGACCGACGCTTCCGTCGCCTCGGCGGCCCAGTACTGCACCGTCTTCTCGACCCCGCTCGGAAGGGTGTAGTGGATTGTGCCGAGGTTCGCTCCGAGCGCCACCGCAAGCCCGGTCTCTTCGAGCGTCTCGCGCACGGCCGCCTGCGGCATGCTCTCGCCGCGGTCGAGCTTGCCCTTGGGGAACGAGACGTCGCGCTGCTTCGTGCGGTGCACGAGCAGCACCATGATTTCTTCGCCGCCGTCGGGCAGTGTCACCCGCCGCCAGCACACTGTGCCCGCGGCGAGTAGCGCCCCACTCATCGGTTCCGCCGCGAGCGGGCCTCGGTGCGATCGGCCATCACAAGATCTTGCAGGTCGGGCAGAGTTTCTCCCTCGTCGCTGATGACGCGTCGCTGCCAGCTGGCGTCGGGCAGCATGCGCCAGGACGACACGTCGTTACTGAACGCGAACTCGAAGAAGCGGCCGATGCGCGCCAGGTGCTCGCGGTCCACGATGCGCACGAGCACCTCGATGCGACGGTCAAGGTTGCGGTGCATGAGGTCGGCGCTGCCGATGTAGGTGTCCTGTTCGCCGCCGTTCTCAAACGAGAAGATGCGCGAGTGCTCGAGATAGCGGCCGAGCACCGAGCGCACGCGGATGGTCTCGGACAAGCCGGGCACACCGGCCCGGATCGAGCAGATGCCGCGCACCCAGATGTCGATGGGTACGCCGGACTGGCTGGCTCGGTACAGCGCGTCGATGGTCTCTTCATCGACCATGGAGTTCGTCTTGATCTTGATGCCGGACGGAAGGCCTGCGCGCGCGGCTGCTGCCTCGCGCTCGATCCGCTCGAGCAGGCCCGAACGCAGCTGCAGGGGAGCGACGAGGAGGCGGTCGTAGGTCTTCTCGATCGCGTACCCCGAGAGCACGTTGAACAGCTTGGTGACGTCGCGACCGACCTCTTCGGACGAGGTGAACAGGCCGAAGTCCTCGTACACGCGGCTGGTCTTCGGGTTGTAGTTGCCGGTGCCGATGTGGCAGTAGTGCGCGAGGCGTCCTTGTTCTTCGCGAATGACGTGCACGAGCTTGCAGTGTGTCTTCAGCCCCACGAGCCCGTAGACGACGTGGACGCCGGCACGCTCGAGCTTGCGCGCCCAGGTGATATTCGCCTCTTCGTCGAAGCGGGCCTTGATCTCGACGAGCGCGAGCACCTGCTTGCCCGCCTCGGCCGCCTTGATCAGTGACGCCACGATGGGGCTGTCGCCCGAGGTGCGGTACAGGGTCTGCTTGATCGCGAGCACGTTGGGGTCGGTGGCGGCCTGCTCGAGGAAGGCCTGCACACTCGTCGCGAACGACTCGTACGGGTGGTGCACGAGCACCTCGCGACGCGCGATTGCGCCGAGAATGTCGGGGCGTTCGCTCGGTGTGCTCGGCCGGAACTTCGGGTGAGTGACCGGAATGTGCGGCGAGTACTTCAGGTCGGGACGATCGAGCCCGGACAGCGCGAACAGTCCGCTGAGATCGAGGGGTGAGGGCAGCGTGTAGACCTGGTATTCGTCGATGTCGAACTCCCGCACGAGCAATTCGAGCGTTGCCGGGTCCATGTCGTTCGAGATCTCGAGCCGGATGGGCGGACCGAAGCGACGGCGCAGCAACTCCTTCTCGAGTGCCTGGATAAGGTTCTCGGTCTCATCCTCTTCGATCTCCACGTCCTCGTTGCGCGTGACGCGGAATACGTGGTGATCGAGCACCTCCATGCCCGGGAAGAGCCCGTCAAGCTGATTCGCGATGAGCGCCTCGAGCGGGATGAATCGCACGGCGTCGACGGACTCCCGGCGGTCGACCCGGACGTACCGGGGGATCATCTGCGGCACCTTGAGGCGCGCAAACTCGACCTTGTCGTTGCCCGGGTTCAGCACGCGGATCGACAGGTTGAGCGAGAGCCCCGAGATGTACGGGAACGGGTGTGCGGGATCGACCGCGAGCGGCATCAGCACGGGGTAAATGTGCTGCTCGTAGTACTCCGTCAGGATCGCCTGGTCGGCCTCGTCGAGCTCGTCCCAGTCGGCGATCTTGATTCCTGCCTCGGCGAGTGCCGGGCGGACCTGCTCGCGGTAGCAGCGCGCGTGACGCTGCTGCAGCGCCTCGGCTGTCGAGATGATGTCGGCGAGCACGTCGGCGGGCAGGCGGCCGACGTTCGTCGGCACGGCGAGACCGGTGACGATGCGGCGCTTGAGGCCGGCGACGCGCACCATGAAGAACTCGTCAAGGTTTGACGCAAAGATGGCGAGAAAATTTGCCCGCTCCAGCAGCGGCACGGTCGGATCCTCCGCGAGCTCGAGCACGCGCTGGTTGAAGGCGAGCCAGCTGAGCTCGCGGTCGAGGTACCGGTCAGCCGGGAGCGGGGTCGTGGGGATGTCCGCCGGTGTTACCGAGTTCTGCTCCGTCATTCCCCCATTCTGGCACCCGAGGGGGCTAGGAGTGGAAGGAAAGGTCCCGCGACCACTGTTGGCTGCGTGAACTTTCGGTGTATCCGGCGTTTCGATACATCGCCAGGGCGGGCTCGTTCTCGCCCTCGACGTAGAGCGTGACCCGGCTGGGGTGGTGCGCCGCCATGCGCGCGAGCGCAGCCCGGTTCAGCGCGCCGCCGAGCCCTATCCCGGCCACGTCGGGCCGCACGCCGATGGCGTAGAGCTCGGTCTCGACGAGCGGGGTGGTGCCCGGGCTGGGGGTGCTACTGCGGGTGGCCTTCACCCAGGCGGATCCTGCCAGCTCGCCTGCCGCGTCGTGCGCCAGCAGGAGATCGTCGGCGGCGAACCAGGGCTCGCCGGTGCGCGCCAGGAAGTCATCGATCGTGAGGGAGCCCTGTTCGGGATGGTCCGCGAACGCCAGCGCGTTGACCCGCACCCAGTCGGCGGCGTCGTTCGACTCGTCCTCGCTGTGCGGCCGGTATGTGCGCATGGAAAAGCCCTCGGGCAAGCCCGGATCGGCGTCGGGCTGGGGAAGCGCGGCGGGATCGAGGGCGAGCCGCAGCAGCGTGCGTGCGGGGGAGAAGCCGGCCCGCATCAGGATGAGGTCTGCCGCGGGGTTCTCGCCGTGTGACCACGCGACCTGGCGCCCGGCGCCCGCAAGGTCGAGCAACGTGGCGAGGGCCGACGAGCCGATCCCGCGCCCGCGGTGCTCGGGCGCGACGACGAGGTCGATCTCACCGCCGCCGACGACGCCGAGCGCGACGGGAGTGTCGTCCTCGGCGAACAATAGCGCGTGCCGGGTGCCGTGGGCCGCGGCCAGCCGCGCCTCGTCAGAGAGGGGCGACTGCCCGTCGTTTCTCGTCGCGGCGGCAATAATCCGCTCGGCCGCGACCTGGTCCTCGGCGGCGCCTGCGCGCAGCGTGCGCTCACTCAGCATCATCGTTCTCCGATCCGGTAAACCCATAGCCGACGTTGCGGACGGTGCCGATCAGTGAATCGTGCTCGCCGAGCTTCGCGCGCAGCCGACGCACGTGCACGTCCACCGTGCGGGTTCCGCCGTAGTAGTCGGTGCCCCACACTTCGCTGAGCAACTGCTCTCGGGTAAACACTCGATCCGGGTGCGATGCGAGAAACCGCAGGAGCTCAAACTCCTTGTAGGTCAAGTCCAGGGTACGCCCGTGCAGTCGCGCTGTGAAGTTCGCCTCGTCCACGATGACGCCCCCCTGCTGCACCTCGGCGGGCGGCTCGGCCAGGGTCTCGCGTGAGGCCGCGAGCCGCAGCCGGGCCTCGATTTCTGCCGGGCCGGCCCCGGCCAGGATCAGCTCGGCGACGCCCCACTCGGGCGACAGGATCGCGAGCGCGGTTTCGGGCATGACGACGATGACCGGAGCCGCGACCGCGGCGCGCAGGGCGAAGCACACGCTGCGCGCGCGCACCAGGTCGCCGGTCGCGTCGACAATGATCGCGTCGACATCGACAAGATCGACCGCGCGCGAGGCGTCGAGCGGGAGCTGGCGCAGCGAGTGGGGAAGGAGCGCGAGGGCGGGCAGCGGAACGCTCGGGTCGCCGTCACTCAGGGCGAGGAGGCGCATGCGCTGCTCCTTCCGTTGCCGATCGGTTGTCGGCGCTCGTCGATTCTAGCGAGCACAGGCGCGCGATCCCACGTCATGACAGAATGGCGCTATGACGAACCCCGCGCCTGACCCGGCCGCTGGCGGCGGCGGCGCCGCCCCGAACGAGCCAGCCGTGCCCGTTTCGCCGGTCGACAAATGGCACTTTGGTCGCATGTTCTTCGCCTGGGGCTTCGCAGCGGTCTGCGGCATCCTGGTCTCGGTGCTTGCGCCTGAAGCCTTGCGCTTCGAGTGGCTCGCCCTCGCCGTTGGCGCGAGCGTGCTCGTCACGTTCGCCCTGCAACTGGGCACCGCGCAGCGCGAGGGCTTTATCACCCGCACCGCGTTTAGCGTTGCGGGGGCCACCGTCATCATCGCGTTGATCGACATCGTCGGACTGATCATCGCCCAGTCCCGCTGATAGGATGTGACCATGCTCGCACTTGAACTTTTCTTCATCGGACTGCTGGGACTCGCTTCGCTTTCCATCATGTGGATCGCCGGCGTCGTGGTGTACAAGCTTTTCGCGGGCCAGCGCTAAGCGTTCGCGCCCATTCGATTTCGCGCCCGCCACGCGGCCGCGCCGGGAGGACACCATGATCGAGATTCCCACCGACCTTCCCGCTGAGCTTGTGCCCCTGTCGTGGCTGCTCGGTGTCTGGGAGGGTGTCGGCGTCATTGACTACGAAGTCGACGGCGAACACCTCTCGGCCGAGTTCGGCCACCGGGTCAGTTTCTCTCACGATGGCACCCCGGTACTGAACTACAGCTCGAGCGCGTGGCTGCTGGGTTCCGCCGGAACCGACGAGGCCGAGCAGGCCGTGCGCTCGCTCGCGAGCGAGGTCGGCTTCTGGGAACTCGCCCGCCCGCTGGGCGCCAGCGATCCCGGCCCCGGGCTCTTGCCCCCGACTGCACCTCCCCACACGGCGACGGCGGACGATGTCGAGGAACTGCGCAATGCTGAGGGCTCGTTTGACCTTCGCGTCTCGATCGCCCACTCGACCGGAATGGCGGAGCTCTATCTCGGCACGATCCGCGGCCCCCGCATCGACCTCGCCTCCGACGCGGTCGTCCGCGGCGCTGGCACCAAGGAGCTCACCGCGTCGACCCGCATGTACGGACTCGTCGACAATCACCTCCTGTGGGCGTGGGACATCGCCGCGCTCGGGCAAGAGCTGCGCAGTCACGCGTCCGCTCGACTCGCGCGCGTCTGATGCCCGGATTCGCGGATCTACCCGGCGCCGTCCTCGCCGAGGCGGGAGCGCCGGCTCACTTCGGTTCGCCGCTGATTGAGCAGCGCGCGCTCGCGGAGGGCCGCGCGGCAGTGGAACTTCCGCATCGGGGCGCCGTGCGCGTCTCCGGCCCCGACCGGCTGCGCTGGCTGGACTCGATGACCAGTCAGCGGTTGACCGACCTGGCCGCGGGAGACAGCGCTGAGACGCTGCTCCTCGACCCGAACGGTCGCATTCTGCACGCCATTCGTGTGGTGGACGACGGGGAGCGCGCCTGGCTGCTGGTGGACGAGGACGAAGCGCCCGCCCTCACCGACTTTCTCACTCGCATGCGGTTCGCGCTGCGCGTCGAGGTCGCCGACGTCTCCGCAGAGACCATCGCCTACGTCGCCTTCGCGAACACTCCGGCCGGATCCGACGGTCCGGCGCTTGCCGCCCTCCGCGGCGTTCCCGGCCTGCTCGCCGAATGGCGAGACCCGTGGGCCGAGGTGGCGCGCGGCGGTCACCAGTACGCGGTCCCTGAGGTGCACCCCGGCGCCGACTGGAGCGCACATCATCTCCTCTTCGAGCGGGCCTCGGCCGGCTTGGTCGTGGACCTAGTGCGCTCCGGTGCCCTGCTCGCCGCTGGCCTACTGTCCCTTGATGCGCTGGAGGTGCGGGCCTGGCGCCCGAGCCGTCACGGCGAGGTCGACGAGCGCGCGATCCCGCACGAGTTCGACTGGCTGCGCAGCGCAGTGCACCTGACCAAGGGCTGCTACCGAGGTCAAGAGACCGTGGCGAAGGTACACAATCTCGGTCACCCACCGCGGCGCCTCGCCCTCCTGTTCCTGGACGGCTCGGAGGGGGCGCTCCCGCCGCACGGCTCGCTCGTGTTCCTCGCGGGGGCAGACGCCGACGCACGCCCCATCGGGCGCATCACCCGTGCCGCGAACCACTACGAGTGGGGCGGGGTGGCGCTCGCGCTCCTTAAACGGTCTACCTCGATCGACGCGGCGGTGGAGATCCGCCCCGAGGGCTTCGCCCCGATCGTGTGCTCCCAGGAGGAGATCGTGCCGGCCGATGCGGGCGCGACCCGCGAGATTCCTCGCCTGCGCCGCCTGTAGCTGACGAGCGGGGGTGCCATTTCGGCTACGCTGGAGGCATGAGCCACACCCTGATTCTGCTGCGCCACGGCCAGAGCGAATGGAACGAAAAGAACCTGTTCACCGGTTGGGTGGACGTGCGCCTCACTGAGCGCGGACGCAGCGAGGCCGGCCGCGCCGGCACGTTGCTCGCCGAGGCCGGGATCCTGCCTGACGTGCTGCACACCTCGGTGCTCAGTCGCGCGATCCAGACGTCGAACCTCGCCCTCGAGACCGCCGATCGCCTCTGGATCCCGGTGCGCCGCTCGTGGCGCCTGAACGAGCGTCACTACGGCGCGCTGCAGGGCATGGACAAGGCGCAGACGCTCGAGGAGTTCGGCGAGGAGCAGTTCATGCTCTGGCGTCGTTCGTTCGACACGCCCCCGCCCGTGCTCGACGACTCGAGCGAGTGGTCGCAGGCGGGTGACCCGCGCTACGTCGGCATCGACGGGGAGCAGCCGCGCACCGAGTGCCTGAAGGACGTTATCGACCGCCTCATCCCGTACTGGGAGGGCGAGATTCAGCCCGACCTCGCGGCCGGCCACACGGTACTCGTCACGGCGCACGGCAACTCGCTGCGCGCGCTCGTCAAGCACCTTGAGGGCATCTCCGACGAGGACATCGCGGGCCTGAACATCCCGACGGGCATCCCGCTCGTGTACGAACTCGACGACAACTTCGTGCCGACCGGACCGGGGCGCTACCTCGACCCCGAGGCCGCTGCCGCGGGCGCCGCGGCCGTTGCCTCGCAGGGCAAGGCCTAACCCAGAGCTGCAACGAGAAAGCGGCCGGCACCCTCGGGTGCCGGCCGCTTTCTCGTGGGCGGTTGACTACGACCAGTCGCCGCTCAGGAAGTAGTTCACCTTCTTGGTGACGCTCACCGCGTGGTCGCCAAAGCGCTCGTGGTAGCGGCTGGCGAGCGTCGCATCCACGACGTTCGTGCGGTCCGCGCGGAGGTCGTCGCTGAGTACCTTCTCGAACACGCGGGCGTGCAACTCGTCGAGCTGATCGTCCAGGTCGCGGATCTCGCCGATGATGCGGGGATCCTGCTCGCGCAGCAGCTGGGTGAGCTTCGCGGCCATCGCCACATCGAGATCGCCCATCTTCGAGAAGATCTTCGTCAGCCCCTTCGGGATCGCGCTCTCGGGGAAGCGGTAGCGGGCGAGCTGCGCGATGTGCTGGGCGATGTCGCCCATGCGCTCGAGCGAGGCGCTCATGCGCAGCGCCCCCACGACGAGGCGCAGGTCTGAGGCGACCGGCTGCTGCCGGGCGAGGATCGTGATGGTCAGCTCGTCCAGGTCGGTCGCAAGGCGGTCGATCTCGTCGTCCGCGTCGATGACGGCCTCAGCGAGCGTAACGTCGGACTCGCGAAATGCGGTGGTCGCGCGCTGGATGGCGACCTCGACAAGCTCGGAAATCTCGACGAGGCGATCCTGTACCTCGCGCAGTTCCTGTTGAAATACTTCGCGCACGCGACGGTTCCCTTCTCGGCGGATGGTGCAACGGCGCATTCGCAGCCCTCGCACCCGCAATCTTTCCTGGCCAGAGTGAATTCGATCCGGCCCCCAGGTGAACGATAGCTGAACACTCGCCCGGGTTGCGAGATCCTGCCGGAACGGTACAGCCCGCGGCCTAGCATGGAGGCATGTCACCGTCCCTCCTCGTGTTGCTCTCGGTCGGGCTCGGCGTTGTCTTCGGCGTCCTCGCCGTTGGTACCGTGGTCATCGCCCGTTCGCTTGCTCGCCGCCGCGCGGCCGCGATGCACCCGGAGATCCCGCCGGTCGCCGTCAAGATCCTCGAAGAACTCCGCGGGTTCGGCGTCATCCTGGACGCCTCGCTCTCGCCCGTCTTCGCGAACCGGCCGGCGCGCGAGCACGAGACGATCACCGGTGAGCAGCTCCTCACCCCCGAGTTTCTGGGGCGCGCCCGCGAGGTGCTGGCCACGGGCCTGCCCTATACCCGTGAGCCCGGCGACGGCGACGACGCGATCTGGCTGCGGGTGTTCCCCCTCGGCGACCGCTTCGTCGTGGTGCTCGCCGACGATCAGGGTGAAGAACAGCGCGTGAACGCCATGCGTCGCGACTTCATTACGAACATCAGCCACGAACTGAAGACCCCCATCAGCGCGATCGGTCTCCTCTCGGAGGCCGTGCAGGAGGCGGCGGACGACCCCGCGATGGTCCGCACCTTCTCGAAGAAGCTCATCAAGGAATCGCGTCGCCTCGCCGAGCTCGCCCGCGACGTGATCCGCCTGTCCGAGGCGCAGTCGACCTTGCTGCCCGAACAGCGCGAGCGGGTCGACCTGCGCGCGCTCGTGCGCCAGGAAGTGGACGCCCACCGCATCCTCGCGGGGGAGCGCCGGGTGGAGCTCGTCGTCATCGAGTCCGACGCCGCCGACGCCGCGCGCGCCGCCGTGATGCTGGGGCGCCCGAGCGCCCTCGGTGTGGCAGTGGCGAACCTGCTCTCCAACGCGATCGAGCATTCGCCGCCCGGCGGTCGAGTCGGGATCGGCATGGAGTTTGAGGGCCGCGCGCTGGTCGTGACGGTCACCGATCAGGGCAAGGGCATCGCCGCGGAGCACTTGCCGCGCGTCTTTGAGCGATTCTTCCGCGTCGACGACGGCCGCAGTCGCGACGAGGGCGGCACTGGCCTCGGCCTGAGCATCGTCCGGCACACGCTGCGGAGCCACGGCGGCGATGTCGACGCCTGGTCACAGCCCGGGGTGGGCTCGAGCTTTTCGCTCACCTTCCCGCTCGCCGAGGGGGGCGACGAGGGGCGAGGCAAGCGTTCTAAGAAGGCAAAGAAGTCGGGGCGCAAGCCCGGAAAGACTGCGAAGTCGGCACGACCCGCGCTCACCGCGCAGGGTGACGAGCCGACAGGGATCACGGGTGCGCGCCTCGGGGCCGCACCGAGCGAACTGGGGGAGAACTCATGACACAGCGCATCCTGCTCGTCGAGGACGAGGAGTCGATCTCGCAGCCACTCGCGTATCTGCTGGAGCGGGAGGGGTACTCCGTGCGCGTGGTCGGCGACGGCAACCTCGCCGTCCAGGCGTTTGGTGAGGAGACGTTCGACCTGGTGCTGCTCGATCTCATGTTGCCGGGGCTGCCAGGCACCGAGGTGTGCCGTTCGATTCGGGCACGCTCGCAGGTCCCCATCGTCATGCTGACGGCGAAGGACAGCGAGATCGACATCGTCGTCGGGCTTGAACTCGGCGCCGACGACTACATCACGAAGCCGTACTCGACCCGCGAGCTGCTCGCGCGGATCCGGGCCGCGCTCAGACGGCGGGGCATCGAGCCGGAGGCGCCGCTGGACCAAGCTGGCGTGCTTGAGGTGGCCGATATTCGGCTCGACACCGACCGGCACTCAGTGACGGTGCGCGGCGAGGAGGTGGCGATGCCGCTGCGGGAGTTCGAGCTGCTGGAGCTGCTCATGCAGAATGCTGGCCGCGTGCTCACCCGCGGCCAGCTGATCGACCGCGTCTGGGGTAGCAACTACTACGGCGACACGAAGACCCTCGACGTGCACATCAAGCGCATCCGCTCGCGCATCGAAGAGTCGCCGAGCTCGCCCACTTTGCTGAGCACGGTGCGCGGCGTCGGCTACCGCTTCAACTAGCCACACACGAACAGAGCCCCGCCGCCCAGAAGGGCGAGCGGGGCTCTGTTCGTGTTACTGCCGAAAAGCGGAGGTTATTCGGCGGCCGGGGTGGTCGTGGTTGCCTCGACGTCGGTCTCGGGGACCTCTTCGCCGGTCAAATCGTCAGTCGCGGGCAGTGCGGCCTTCAGCTGGGCTGCGGTCAAGACGTAGTTTGCGTACTCCGCCAGGGTGCCGTCAAGAATGGGGACGTCGCGCTGGACCTCGGTCGAGTTACCCGACTGCAGGTAGACGCTCGCCAGGGCGCCGGCGCGTGCGGCCGGATCCTGCACGATTGCAAGGTCAAGATCCGAGCTGGGATCGCCGAATTTGGTAGTGCCAGGCTCGATCTCGAAGGTGTGCACCGTCTGCTGGCTGTCGCTCGAGACGATCGTCATTGAGAGCTGCTGCACGCTGTCGCTCGAGTTCACCGCCGTGAAGACGGTGTTCAGGACGCCGTTCTCCTCGGAGACGACAAGGAGAAGGTTGCGCACCTCGACGGCGCCAGCATTCGCATCGATGCCATCGCTCGGGGCGTAGGGGGTCAGGGTGCCCTGGTGTGCGATCAGGCTGCAGCCAGTCGCGCCAAGGGCGATGACGGCCGCGAGCGCGACAGACGAGACGATCCGGGTGTTCAACGTGGGTCCTCCGAAGCTGGTGCTTTTCCAGGGTCAGTCACCCTGCGGATGACAGTCAGATTGATTCTATCTCCCGTGGCGAATGGTGTGCAGCTTAGGATACCCTAACTAAGGCGTGTCGAGTGTGGTATTCTAGGGGCTGGACTGTTAAAGGAGCTCACTCGATGCAATTTGAGGTTGGCGAGACTGTTGTCTACCCCCACCACGGCGCGGCGAAGATCATTGAGGTCAAGAAGCGCAAGCTCGGCGGTGAAGAGAAGCTCTTCCTGAAGCTGCAGGTGAACCAGGGCGATCTGACCATTGAGGTACCCGCGGAGAACTGCGACCTCGTCGGCGTTCGTGACGTCATCGACCAGGAAGGGCTCGAGCGCGTCTTCGAGGTGCTCCGCACCCCGTTCACGGAAGAGCCGACCAACTGGTCGCGCCGGTACAAGGCGAACCTTGAGAAGCTCGCCTCCGGCGACGTCATCAAGGTGTCGGAGGTCGTGCGCGACCTGTGGCGCCGCGATCAGGATCGCGGCCTCTCGGCTGGAGAGAAGCGCATGCTTGCGAAGGCGCGCCAGATTCTCGTGTCTGAGCTGGCGCTCGCCGAGAAGACCGACGAGGAGCGCGCGGGCGCGGTACTCGACGAAGTACTGGCCTCCTAGTAGCTTCGCTCCCTCGGGCACCCGTGACACAACCGACGGCCACAGGTCCGCACCCGCTCGCCCGCTTGGGCGTGATCGTGGTCGCGGCCGGCCGAGGCGAACGACTCGGCGCGAGCGTCCCCAAAGCTTTTACGAGCATTGGCGGGCGCTCGCTGCTTGAGCATGCCCTCTGTACTGTGGCCTCGCTCCCCGGCGGCGGCCAACTCGTGCTGGTCGTTCCGCAGGATCGCGCCGCCGAAGTACTGGAACTCGTTGCCGCCAGTCCGGCCGAGGCGCACGGCTGGCATGTGGCGGTCGTGGCCGGGGGCCGTGAGCGTCACGAATCGGTGCGCTTCGGGATCGAGGCGCTCGTGCCGTCGATCGACACCGTGCTCGTGCACGACGCCGCTCGCCCCCTCACTTCTGGCGCGCTGTTCGCGCGGGTCGCCGCCGAGGTGCACCGCACCGGCGAGGCCGTCGTGCCCGGCAGCCCGGTCGCCGACACGCTCAAGCGGGTCACGGCTGACGGCATCGTCCAGGAGACCGTCTCGCGCGCCGATCTGGTCGCCGTGCAGACTCCGCAGGGCTTTCCGCGCGAACTGCTCGAGGCGGCGCACGCCGGCCTCGGCGCACGCGGTTCAGCGCACGCGCTTCCGACTGACGATGCCGAGGTCGTGCAGCTTGCCGGCGGCCACGTCCGCGTCGTCCCTGGCGAGCTGCGTGCGCACAAGCTCACGACCGCCGCCGACGCCGCCCTCCTGGAGGCGCTGTGGCAGGCCTCGGTTGGGCGAGCGGACTCGACGGGCGCTGCCCGTGACGGGGAGGACCGATGACCCCCGAGATCCGCGTCGGCAGCGGCGTCGATGTGCACGCGTTTGACCCCGCGTCTCCGCTTCGCCTCGCTGGCCTTGACTGGCCCGGCGAACCCGGCCTCGCGGGCCACAGCGACGGTGACGCGGTCTGTCACGCGATCGTCGACGCCCTCCTCTCGGCGGCTGGCCTGGGCGACATCGGCTCGCGGTTTGGCACCGCTGACCCGCAGTACGCGGGGGCGCGCAGCGCCGTGTTTGTCACCGACACCCTCGCGCTCCTGGCCCAGCACGGCTGGCGGCCGATCAACGTGACCGTGCAGATCGTGGGGGAGCACCCGCGATTCTCCCCGCGTCGCGCCGAGGCGCAGGCGGCGATGACCGCGCTCGTGGGTGCTCCGGTCAGTATTGGGGCCACGACGACCGATGGTCTGGGCTTCACCGGACGAGGCGAGGGCCTCGCGGCGCTCGCCACGGCATTGATTGGGGCGGATCCTGGTGGCGCCCCCGCGGGGAAAATCGCAGGTAACGCCAGCGCGACCGCGTAGGCTTGCACCCGTGCAACAACGGATTTACGACTCCAGACGACAAGAGGTCGTTGACTTTGACCCCCGGATTCCGGGCGAGGTCGGTCTCTACGTGTGTGGTCCCACCGTGCAGTCGGCGCCGCATATCGGCCACCTGCGCAGCGCGCTCGTGTACGACCAGATGCGCCGCTGGTTTGCCGCGACCGGGTTGCAGGTCACGCTGATTCGGAACGTGACCGACATCGACGACAAGATCCTCGATCGGGCGAAGGCATCGGCCGAGGCCGGCGAGCCCGAAGAATGGTGGGCGCTCGCCTACCGTGTTGAGCGCGAGTTCACCGCCGCCTACGACGCGATCGGTGTGACGGCGCCGACCTACGAGCCACGCGCCACCGCGAACATTGCGCAGATGGTCGAGCTGATCGAGCGGCTGATCGAGCGCGGTCATGCCTACCCCGCGGCCGACGGCAGCGCGAGCGTCTACTTCGACACCGGCAGCTGGCCGCAGTACGGCGAGTTGACTCGCCAGCGCGCCGACCAGATGGAAGCCGCAGCCGACAGCGAGCCGGTCGGCAAGCGCGACCCGCGCGACTTTGCGCTGTGGAAGGCGCACCGCGCACACGAGCCCGAAAGCGCGGCCTGGCCGTCGCCCTGGGGCCTCGGCCGCCCCGGCTGGCACATCGAGTGCTCGGCGATGGCCGCGCGCTACCTCGGCGGCGAGTTCGACATCCACGGCGGTGGGCTCGACCTGCGCTTCCCCCACCACGAGAACGAGCTGGCGCAGTCGACCGCGGCGGGCGATGCGTTCGCCCGGTACTGGGTGCACAACGGCCTCGTGAACACCGGCGGCCAGAAGATGTCGAAGTCGCTCGGCAACTCGCTCTTCGCCCATGACCTGCTGGCGCAAGCGCGGCCCGTCGTGCTGCGGTACTTCCTCGGCTCGGCGCACTATCGCTCGGTCCTCGACTATCAGCCCGATGCGCTCGTCGAGGCGGCCGCGGCGTTTGAGCGCATCGAGGCGTTCCTCGAGCGTGCCGAGCGTGTGCTCGGTACCGTCGCCGCCCCTCGGGGCGGACGGGCGCGCCTGGCAGAGCTCCCCGCTGAGTTTGTCGCGGCGATGGTCGACGACTTCGCCACCCCGCTCGCCCTCGCGGCGCTGCACCAGACGATTCGCGCGGGGAACACCGCGCTCGACGCCGGCGACAAAGAATTGGCCGCTGCGCGCGCAGACGAGGTCGTCGCAATGCTCGACGTGCTCGGTATCGACCCGCGCGATCCGCTCTGGACGAAGTCGTCCGACGCGGGCTCCGACCGGGCGCTGGACGCGCTCGTCACTGAACTTATCGCTGAGCGACGGACGGCTCGCGCCGCCCGCGACTTTGCGACCGGCGACGCGATCCGCGACCGCCTCTTGGCGGCAGGGATCGCCTTGGAAGACACCCAAAATGGAACCCACTGGAGTCTCACATGAGTAGCAAGCACGGGCGCGGCGGCGCTGTCCGCAAGAAGAGTCGCGGCAAGGCCGTCGGTTCAGGAGGCCAGGGGCGTCAGGCGCTCGAGGGCCGCGGACCGACGCCGAAGGCGGAAGACCGCACCTACCACGTCAAGGGCAAGGCGAAGCTGGCGCGGGAGCGCTACGTCGCAGCCGGCGGCAAGGATCCGCGCAAGGGCGGACGCCCGAGCGGCGAGCGCAGCCAGCGCGGAGGCAGCGGCAAGCGCAGCGAAGACATTGAGTTGGTCACCGGCCGCAACGCGGTGCTTGAGGCACTGCGTACGCGCACCCCCTCGACCGCACTCTACGTCGCGGCGAAGGTCGAAATGGACGAGCGCATGCGCGAGATCCTGGGCCTGGCCGTGGGCCGCAACATCCCGGTGCTCGAGATCATGCGCGCCGAGATGGACCGCATGGTGTCGCGCGACTCGGTGCACCAGGGCATCGTTCTCAAGGTTCCGCCGTACAAGTACGCGCACCCGGAGGAGCTGCTCGACCAGGTCCTCGATCGCAACCAGACCCCGCTGCTCGTCGCGCTCGATGGCATCACGGACCCCCGCAACCTCGGCGCGATCATTCGTTCCGTCGCCGCGTTTGGCGGCCAGGGCGTCATCGTGCCGCAGCGCCGCTCGGTCGGCCTCACGGCCTCTGCATGGAAGACGTCGGCCGGAGCCGCAGCTCGGGTGCCGGTGGCTATGGCCGCGAACCTCACGCAGACCATCAAGACGTTCAAGGACCGCGGCGTCTTCGTCGTGGGCATGGACGGCGGCGGCGACGTCTCGCTGCCCGGCCTGGACCTGGCCGACCGCCCGCTGCTGATCGTGATCGGCAGCGAGGGCAAGGGCCTGTCCCGCCTCGTGACCGAGCACTGTGACGCCATTGTCTCGGTGCCCATCAATGCAGCGACCGAGTCGTTGAACGCCGGCATCGCGGCGAGCGTCGCGCTCTACGAAGTGTCGAAGCTCCGCGCCGAGCGCGCGCGCCCAGCGAAGTAGTCCTTGCGGCCCGGGGTTCGACCCGCGGCAACGCACGCACGACAGCACCGGATCCTCGCCTCGCGCAGGGATCCGGTGCTGTCGTGCGTTACAGCACGGTCAAGTGGGTCGCTCGCCAGCGCCCGCGCAGCCACTCGAGCCGCATCGCGACCGCGAAGCTGTGCCCCTCGCTCGTGATGACGATCGCCGCTTCGATCACGCCGGCCGCCGGCTGACTCAGCTGCACGGCGCCGGGCGCGGGGACCCGCCGGCGCCGGTCTCGGTAGCTCGCGTGTCGCTCCTGGCGCAGTTGGCGGCGGAGGGTGAGGGCGACGGCGACCTCGTGCGTAATCCACGCCGAGAACTGCTCAATCGGGCGGACGCCATCGAGCGCCTCCACCGCGCAGACCGCGAGATTGCGAATCAGGTGCACCGTGATCGTGCCCGGCAGCGGCGGGTCATCCGGCACTGCGACATGGCGCGGATGGATGATGGGCGTGCCCGTGCGGGGACGGCGTTCACGAATGGTTGCGGAAGTCTGGGGTGGGGCGGTCATTGCGTTCCTCTCGGAGAACGCGCCGGTCAGGTCCAATTAATTCGATCGCCCCGGAGACCGACCCGGCGCCATTGCTGGGTACTTGTCTGCACACAGTAATCGCACACGGTAGTGCAAGGTCAACGTGCGTTCGTGCCCGGAGTGCGCGGACGCTGCTCGGTGTCCAGGTGCCGCGCTAGGCTTGCCCCGTGTCCACGCTGCGTAATCTTGTGTCCCGCTATGCCGAACTCCCCGACATCGATGTCGACTGGCTCGAGCTGCTGACTGCCGACTGGCAGCTGCTTGCTGACCTTGCCCTCGGCGACGTGGTGTTGTGGGCGCCGACGATTGACGGCGACTACATCGCCGTCGCGCACAGCCGCCCCGCCGGCTCGGTCACGCTGTTCTACCGGGACGTGCTCGGCGACCTGCTGCGCGACGACTGGCGAGAGCTCGTCGAGGAAACCGTGCGCACCGGGGCCGCGGCCGTGTCGACCTCCCCTGCGTGGTACGAGGAGAACCCCATGAAGCTCACGGCGTATTCCGTGAGCCGAAAGGATCTCGAGACGGGCGAACAGGTCGGGCCGATCGCGGTCGCGACCGTCCACACGAGCCTGAACGACGGCCAGAGTGCCTCGCGCATTGGAGCGGCGTTTCGTGAGTGCGCCGATGACCTCTTCGCGATGATCCAGCTGGGGCTGTTCCCCACTACCGCGAGCTCCCGAGGCCGTGAGCGGGGTGCCCCGCGCGCCGCCGACGGCCTGGTGCGCGTTGACCCTTCGGGCGAGATTACGTTTGCGAGTCCCAACACCCAGACCACCTTCACGATGCTCGGCTACCGCGACGAGATGGAGGGCGAGAACTTCTCGGACGTCGTGCACGAGGTCGTGCGCGGTCAGTTCGACACGAACGAATCGCTGCCGCTCATCACGCAGGGCAAGGTTGCCAAGCGCTCGGACATTGAGGCGCTCGGCAGGGTCGTGACGCTCCGCTCGATCCCGGTCACGCTCGAGAATGCGCGCTCCGGCGGCATCGTGCTGACGCGCGACATCACCGACCTGCGCCAGCAGGAGCAGGAACTCATCACCAAGGACGCGACGATTCGCGAGATCCATCACCGGGTGAAGAACAACCTGCAGACCGTGGCGTCTCTGCTGCGCGTGCAGGCGCGTCGTGCCCGCAGCGAGGACGCTAAGGAGGCGCTCAGCCAGGCGATGCGCCGCGTCGCCGCGATCGCGGTCGTGCACGACACCCTCGCGACCGGGCTCTCACAGATCGTCAGCTTCGACGAGGTATTCGACCGGGTGGTCGGCCTTGCGGCCGAGGTCGCCAGCATTCACAACACGACCGTGCACCTGCGCCGGGAGGGTCGCTTCGGCGAGCTCCCCTCGGAGTATGCGACCCCGCTCGCGCTCGCGCTCACCGAAATCGTCACGAACGCTGTGGAGCACGGCCTCGCCGGGATGGAGGGCGAGGTCGCCATCGTCGCCGAGCGCAACGAGGAGCGCCTGCTCGTCCAGGTCACCGACACCGGCACCGGACTTCCCGGTGGCACCGTCGGCGACGGTCTCGGCACCCAGATCGTGCGCACCCTCATCCAGGGCGAGCTCGGCGGCTCGATTGAGTGGGGCCCGCACGAGGGCGGCGGTACACGGGTCGCGATCAGCATTCCGCTGCACTGGATCGCGTCCCCGGTTACCCACCCGCTCGCGTAGCTAGCGGTCCCGGCGCGACTGCTTCACGACGGCGGCGATGCCCGCCACGAGCAGGAGCACGCCGAGCCCGAGGACGATCGCGGTCACCCAGGCGGTGGCGTCGAGCGTGCCGGGGGCGAGCACCTGCTGCGCGACGAACGCGCAGGCAACGAGCACGAGTGCGCCCCACACGATGGGGCCGCTGCGCACCGGGCGCGGACCGCGGGGTTGTGCTTCGGCTGGCCTCGCAGGATCCGGACCGGGGGCCGGTGTTCGCCCGACGGGCTGTGCCTGGCCGTCGGCGTTCGCCTGGCCGCCGGAGTGCGGGGCGGCGGGGATGGGTTCGGTGTTCATCGTGCGTCCTCCTGAATCATCGTCGCGCTCAGCTCGCGCGCGGACGCGGTCGCCGCGGTGTCCGAGGTGATCGACTGAGCGGACACCCCGTCGATCGTCGTATTGCCCGCGAGCATCCAGACGCGGACGGTGGTGACCGGCGTGGAGTCGCCCGGGCGGGCGGCGATGCCGGTCGTCTGCGCGAGCAGCGGGCTCGACAGACGTGTCTCGTTGCCCGCGCGGTCGATCGTGATCTGCTGCCCCGCCAGGGTGCGCGCCTCGACGCGCACCGGGATGGTGCGGTCCGGCAGCAGGATCTCGGCGGTGCCGGCGACTACCCAGACGTCAAGTATGCCCCCGGTCTCGTCGAGCCCGCGTAGGTCGACCGTGCTGTCGCCCGCGAGCAGACCCACGCCCGCGCGGGTGCCCGATTCGAGGGAGGTGACCCGGGTGTCGATGTCACCGAAGGGGACGAACTGCGTGTTCGCCGGAATAAACGCGACCCACAGCATGGCCACGACGCCGGCGAACGACCAGAATCCGATCCAGCCGCTGCGTCGGCCGCGCAACCCCGCGACGATCAGGGAGAGCCCGAGCACCGCGACGGCCGCGACGATTCCGGCGAGCAGCGGTGCCGCCCCGGCCGTGACCGCCAATGCCGCCGCCGCACCCGCGGCGAGCAACGCGACGCCGAGCGTCAGGATGGTGTGCGCCGGATCGAGTCGGGTGCGGCGGTGCTCAGCGATATCCCGAGCCGTCCAGTCGTTGACCTGCGCGGCGACGCCGGCCACACTGGCGCCCGCCTGGGCGCCCCAATGGGAAGGCTGTGCGCTGGCGGCACCCGCTGTGCCCGGTGCCTGGGCGGTGTCCTGCTTCTCGGTGGGCTGGCCCCAGGTGCTGGCCTTCTCACTGAAGCTGTTGCCCCACTGGGTGGCCTTGTCGCCCACCTGGTTTCCCCACTCCGTCGCGCGCTGGCCGAAGCGGTTTCCCCATTCGGCGGCGCGCTGCTCGGCCTCCTCGCGCGACAGGTGTGGATTTCTCCGGGCGATGATGAGCAGGGTGATCCAGACGACTGCGGCGGAGAGGACAAGCCACCACAGCACGGTGAAGAGCACGATCAGCCACTCCGGCATGCCGAGCACGCCCCAGACGCCCCAGCCGCCGATGCCGCCTGTGAACAGGCCGCCGACTCCGGTGAAGATCGGTGAGATGACGAACAGGCCGATGACGACGGCGAGCGTAATGCTCGTGCCATTGCTGTTGCCGCGAAACAGCTGCTCTGCCTCGATGCGTCCGCGTGAGTCGGGGAGCAAGAACCAGCCGATCGCGTAGAGCAGGATCCCGGGGCCGCCCACGATCGCGAGCGCGACAAAAATGCCGCGCACGATCAGCGGGTCGATGCCGGCGCGCTCCGCGATTCCGGCCGCTACGCCGCCGAACCACCGATCGTTCGGGCGGCTGACGCCCAAGCCGCGTAGCCAATTGAAGAAACCCTCGCCCGCGGGGCGGGGCTGATCCTGCTGGGGCGCCTGCTGCGCGGTTGGCTCGGCCGCGGGGTCGGTGCCCGTGCCCTCCGGCGTGGTCTCGTTCGTATCCATAGGTCGAGTGTCCCGCGGGAGCAGGGTGGCCGCCATCGGGGTTTGCCCTGACGCGCCCCTGATCATTGCCAAGGGAGACCCCGAGGCGGAGGCGCGAGTGCTTGGATAGGGGCGTGAGTTCAGTTATGCATCGCGAGCGCGAGGGCCGCATCATCGGTGGGGTCTGCGCCGGCTTCGCCGAGCACACGGGCCTGCCGGTGGCCGGCGTCCGCGTCGGCACAGTGCTGCTGACCCTGCTCGGCGGGCTGGGCCTCGTGCTGTACGTCTGGCTGTGGATTCTGGTGCCCGAGGCGCAGGGGGAGGGCGGGCCGAGCGTCTTGACTCCGCTGCGCGACGCCCTTACCCGGCCCGCCCCCGCACCGCAGGCTCCCGCCCCGCCCGCGCAGCGAGATCCCGCGTTCGGGGACTCCGCTCCGCGGGACCCTGCGCAGCCAAGGACATTTGCTGACGCGCCCGAGCCCGAGCGGGGCACCGGCCCCCGTGCCTCGTCCCGCGGCGGGCGGCTGCCGATCGCCGAGATCCTGCTGGGTGGCTGCCTCACCGTCGCCGGCGTCGCCCTCGTGCTTGTGCAACTGGGGGTGCGCATTCCGCTCGAGGTGATCCTGCCCGGCATGGTGGTGCTCGCCGGCGTGGGACTGGCCTGGTGGCAGATCGCCGACGGCGGTGGGCCCGGGCGCAGCCCGTTCATTCGACTACTGGGCGCGCTCGCGCTCGTCGCCGCCGGCGTACTCATGTTCTTCATCACCGCGCGAGAGCCCAACCTGTGGACCATCGTCGCGGCGGCCGTCGCCGTGCTCGCCGGTGTCGCGCTCGCGCTCGCGCCGTGGCTCGTGCGGCTGAACCGTGACCTGCTCGCCGAGCGCGCCGGGCGCGCCCGCGAGGCCGAGCGGGCCGAAATCGCGGCGCACCTGCACGACTCGGTGCTGCAGACCCTCGCGCTCATTCAGCAGCAGTCCGGGCCGGGGTCGGACGTGTCGCGGCTGGCACGCCGACAAGAGCAGGAGCTGCGCGACTGGCTGTTTCGCGGCGCAGACTCGAGCGATGGCGGCGAGAGCACCCAGCCGGCCGAGGCGGCGCTCCGGGCGCACGCCGTCGCGCTCGAGTCGGAGCACGCCGTGCGTTTCGAACTCGTCCCGGTGGGGGCCGCGGGCGCGCAGGTGCCCGACTCGCTGCTTGGCGCCGCGCGCGAGGCCATGCTGAACGCGGCCAGGCACGCCGGCGGCGACGTCACGGTGTACCTCGAAGTCACGCCCACCATCTACGCCATCGATGTCACCGATCGCGGGCCCGGTCTCGGAACGGTTCTTCCAGGCTTCGGCCCAGCCGGGCTCTCCGCCGAGACCGACGCCGCGGGCCTACCCGATGGGAGGATGGGGGTGCGCGCATCGATCCTCGGGCGGATGGCGCGGGCGGGCGGCACCGCCCGGATCCTGCCAGGCCCTGGCGGCACCGGCACGACCGTCAGGCTTGCGCTGCCGCGGGAGCGCGCGGCGGAAACTGGCCCGATCGACACCGACCCTCAGGAGCAGCCATGAGTAACGAGCACACCCCTGGGGCTCCCGGCGCCGCGCGCATCCGCGTCGTGATCGTCGATGACCACCAGATCTTCCGGGCCGGCCTGCGGGCCGAGCTCGGCGACGCCCTCGAGGTGCTCGGCGAGGCGGCGACAGTCGACGAGGCCGTGGCCCTCATCCCGGAGCTGCGCCCGGACGTCGTGCTGCTCGACGTGCACCTGCCGGGTGGAGCGGGCGGCGGGGGTGCCGAGGTGGTGCAGCGGCTCGCCGCCAACCCCGCCGCGGCGGCCACGAAGTTTCTCGCCCTCAGCGTCTCTGACGCCGCGGACGACGTCGTCCGCGTGATTCGCTCGGGGGCCCGCGGGTACCTCACCAAGACGGCCTCGGGCCGGGAGGTGGCCGAGGCTGCCCGGCGGGTGCACGGGGGCGACGCGGTGTTTTCGCCGCGCCTCGCCGGGTTCGTGCTCGACGCCTTCGGTGCGGGCGGCGGCGAGATCGCGGACGCCGACGACGAGCTCGACCGGCTGACCGCGCGCGAGCAGGAAGTCATGCGAATGATCGCCCGCGGCTACGCCTACAAAGAGGTCGCGGCGGAGCTTTTCCTCTCGGTCAAGACGGTCGAGACGCACGTCTCGCGGGTGCTGCGCAAGCTGCAGCTCTCGAACCGGCACGAGCTCACCGCCTGGGCGCTGGCGCGGCGGCTGCTGTAGTCGGCCCTTCCGCCTTCCGCTTACCGCCACCCCGGTAGCCAGAGGTGGAGCTGCCAGTAGCCTCGGTCGATCGGCATCCCAGTCCAGAGCGGGAAGAAGAATGCTGCCGCCGCGAGCGCCGCCCCCACCAGGATCCCGGCGGCGATGCGGCGCCCGCGGAGATCCTCGGGGGAGCGGCCGACGCGGGGCGCGACCCAGGCGGCGAGCGCGAGGGCGAGCGCGAGCGCGGAGAACGGCGTGAGCACGACGGCGTAGAACTGGAACACCGCCGAGCGTGACACCGTGAGCACCCAGGGGAGCCAGCCCGAGAGATACCCCACGAGCGCGAACGTCGCGGCCGCCAGCAGGGGGCTCGCCGTCAGCGCCTGCCAGCGCGGCCACGGCCCCGAGCCCTCGCGTGGCCGGAGCGCCCGAATCGCGGCGCGCACCACCAACACCGCGAGCGTGATGAGGGCCGCGACGCCCGCCCAGGTGACGATGGGGTTCGGAATGGGGGAGATGACCGAGATAAGGCCACCCGGCAGCTCCTCGGAGTACATCGCGGTGGGGCGCAGGCCGAGCGGCCACGTCCACGGGTCCGAGCGGTAGGGGTGCGGTGCGGACAGAGTTTCGTGCCACGTGATGGTCTCGACGTGGAATTGCCAGAGGGCGACGAACCAGTTGCTGCCGTCCTGCCGGGCCCAGCCGCCCGGGGTCAGGATCCAGCCCAACCAGGTGGCGAGGTATGCCGCGGCGGCGGCGGGGAGCGCGATGGCCCCCGTGACGAGGGTCTGGAGCGTGGCGCCCAGGACGGGGCGCGGCGCGCGGCCGACCGGGTGCAGCCGCGCGCGCACCAGCGCGTCGCGGACGACCGTCAGGAGCAGGAACGCGGCCAGCGCGAACATCCCGGACCATTTCACGCCGGCCGCCAAGCCAAACACCACCCCGGCCGCGAGTAGCCACGGACGTCGCCACTGCACCCAGCGCCCGCCGCGGCGCCAGGAGGCGGAAAGCGACTGGTGGTCGTGCACCATGCAAAGCACCCCCGCCGTGACGAGCAGCGTGAGGAAGCCGTCGAGCAGCGACACCCGACTGAGCACGACGTGCACGCCGTCGATCGCGAGGAAGAGGCCGGCGAGCGTCGCGGTGGCCAGGCTTTCCGTCAGCAGCTGGGCGATCCGCATCGTGAGCGCAACCGTCAGGATCCCGGCGATCGCGGCCGCGATGCGCCACCCCCAGCCTGAGTCGATCCCGGCCCCGAGCGGGTCGCCGCCCCCGAGCGCGAGCATGCCGAGCCCGATCAGCCACTTCCCGAGCGGCGGATGCACGGCGAGCCCCGGAGCGTCCATGAATGAACGGCTGCGCTCGCCGCCGAACGCCGGGTCATCGTCGGGCCAGGTCGTGGGGTATCCGTGCGTGAGCTGGCTCACGGCGTCGCGCACGTAGTACAGCTCGTCGAAGACGAGGGTGCCGGGTCGGCCCAGGTCGATCAGGCGGAGTGCCGCCGCAAGCGCCAGCACCGCGACGGGCCAGACCCAGCCCGGCACGCGGCGAAGGGTTCGGGTGAGCGCAGGCACACACCCACCCTAGGCGCGGGTCTACGATGGAGGGGTGCTAACCCGCCTCAGTAACTACTTCCTGAAGACCCTCCGCGAGGATCCCTCCGATGCCGAAGTCGCGAGCCACCGCCTGCTCGTGCGCGCCGGCTATATTCGCCGTCAGGCACCGGGCGTGTTCGCCTGGCTGCCGCTGGGCCTTCGGGTCAAGGCAAAGCTCGAGCAGATCGTGCGCGAAGAGATGGCCAACGCTGGCGCCCACGAGGTCCACTTCCCGGCGCTGCTGCCGCGTGAGCCGTACGAGGCGACCGGCCGTTGGGAAGAGTACGGCGACGCCCTCTTCCGCCTGAAGGATCGGCACGGCGCCGACTACCTGCTTGCGCCCACGCACGAGGAAGCGTTCACGCTGCTCGTGAACGACATCGTCAACTCCTACAAGGACCTGCCGCTGTCGTTGTACCAGATTCAGGACAAGTACCGCGACGAGGCGCGCCCCCGCGCGGGCCTGCTGCGCGGTCGCGAGTTCACCATGAAGGACGCGTACTCGTTCGATGTCACCGACGCCGGACTCGACGCGAGCTACCAGGCGCAGCGCGACGCCTACGAGCGCATCTTCACCCGGCTCGGCCTCGACTACGTCATCGTCTCGGCAGACGCGGGCGCCATGGGCGGCTCGCGGAGCGAAGAGTTCCTGCTGCCGATCGCCATCGGTGAGGACACCTTCGTGCGTTCCGCGGGCGGCTACGCCGCCAACGTCGAGGCGTACACGACGCCCGTGCCCGAGGCGCGCTCGATCGAGGGCCTGCCGGCGCCGGCCATCCTCGACACCCCGAACACCCCGACGATCGACACCCTGGTCGCCGAGATCAACGCCAGCCTGCCCCACCCTGAGGGGCGCGCCTGGACCGCCGCGGACACGCTGAAGAACGTCGTCATGACGGTCACCGCGATCGACGGCACGAAGGAGATCGTGGTCATCGGCCTGCCCGGCGACCGCGAGGTCGACGGTAAGCGTCTCGAGGTCGCCTTCCCCGGCTGCGAGGTCGCGGCGACCTCGGCCGAAGAATTCGCGAAGCACCCGCTGCTCGTCAAGGGCTACATCGGCCCGGGCGCAGAGGGCGCACCCGTGCTCGGCGAGACGGGCACCACCGGCCTGCGTTACCTGCTCGACCCCCGCGTCGTCCCGGGCACCGCCTGGGTGACCGGCGCGAACATCGACGGCAAGCACGTCGCCGGCCTCGTCGCCGGGCGCGACTTCGTCGGCGACGGCACCATCGACGTGGGCGACGTGCGCGAGGGAGACCCGGCGCCCGACGGCTCGGGCCCGATCGAGACCGCGCGCGGCATGGAGATCGGCCACGTCTTCCAGCTCGGACGCAAGTACGCCGAGGCGCTCGGCCTGAAGGTGCTCGACGAGAACGGCAAGCTCGTCACCGTCACGATGGGTTCGTACGGCATCGGCATCACCCGCATCATGGCGATCCTCGCGGAACTGCACCACGACGACCGCGGTCTCATCTGGCCGCGCGCAGTGGCGCCGTTTGACGTACACCTGGTAGCCACCGGCAAGGATCCGGCGATCATCGAGATCGCCGAGTCGCTGGCAGCTTCGCTCACCGCCGCCGGCGTCGACGTCCTGTTCGATGACCGCCCGAAGGTCTCGCCGGGCGTGAAGTTCGGCGACGCCGAGCTGCTCGGGGTGCCCCGCGTTGTCGTCGTTGGGCGCGACGCGAGCGAGGGCTTTGCCGAGGTCTGGGACCGTGCCGCTGGCACCAAGGACAAGGTCGCCCTCGGCGATGTCGAGGCCTGGCTGGCTTCGTAGGCACTGACGCGCGAGCTGCGGCCCTGATCCTGTCCGGATCGGGGCCGCAGCCGTAATGTGGGCGCCCCTCCGCTCCCGCCGACGTTCCCGGAGCGATTCGAGTTCTCGGAGGCGGTTTCCGGCAATATTCACTCCGGGAACTCAGATCGCTCCGACAACTCGGGGCGCGACGGGGGAGAAGCTCCGTGACGCGCCTGGACAGCCTCTCTGGGTGCAGAGGTGGGCCGCCCCCGCGCGCGTTCGCCACACAAGTGCCAGACTCGGGGCATGAGTACTCCGATCGTGCACGCCGGAAATGACGAGGCCATCGCGCAGCTGGTCGCGGACGCAGGAATCGTCGCCAATCACGAGGTGATCGAGCGCATGGTGGCGACGAGCCTCGGGTTCGGCGGGGACGGTGCGAGCAAACTCGACCTCAAAATCTCCTCGGCGGCGCTCGACGAGATGCGCGAGGCGTTTCGGCTCTTCGAGGCGCACACCGGCGTCCCGAAGGTCACCGTGTTCGGTTCGGCGCGCACCGCCCACGATGATCCGCTGTACCAGCAGGCGCACGACGTCACCGCGCGTCTGTCCGAGTGCGGGTGGATGGCGGTCACGGGGGCCGGCCCCGGCATCATGGAAGCTGCCGCCTCGGGCGCGGGCCCCGACCGGGCGCTCGGAGTGTCGATCAGGTTGCCGTTTGAAGAGCTGCCGAGCGACTCGGTGACGGGCTCGAGTCATCACGTCACGATGAAGTACTTCTTTACGCGCAAGCTCATGCTCGTGAAGGAATCGAGCGGGTTCGTGTGCCTGCCAGGAGGCTTTGGCACGCTCGACGAGATGTTCGAGCTGCTGACCCTGCAACAGACGGGCAAGGCCGAGCCGGTGCCGATTGTGCTGCTCGACCGGCCGGGCGGCAGCTTCTGGACGCGGCTACAAGAGTTCGTTGAGGCGGAGCTCGAGGACGGCCGATACATCTCGCCGGGCGATTTCGACCGCGTACTCGTCACCGACTCGGTGGACGCGGCCGTCGCTGAGATCACCGGATTCTGGCGGAACTACCACTCGCTGCGCTGGGTGGGGGATCGCCTGGTGATCCGACTGCGCCGCACACCGAGTGACGCCGACCTGGCGGGGCTCAACGAGCGATTCGCGGGGATGCTTGCGAGCGGCGCGATCGAGCGTGCGGAACCGATGCGGACGGAACGGGCCGATGGCGACGCGCTCGAACAACCGCGTATTCGGCTCACGCCCGCCCGCAGACGCGTCGGAGACCTGTTCCGGCTCATTCGCGCGATCAACGAGCTGTCGACGGCGCCGGATCTCGGCACCCAGGAGACGCAGACGCCGGGGTAGGCGCGCAAACCTCGGGTGCGCGCCCCGAACCACCCGGATAAGTGCGGTACCCTGGACTGTTGACCGCGTCGGCGGTCCACCCAACATCTGAATAAGGAGGCCATTGTGCACATCGACCTCGCCACTCTGCGTGGACTGGAACGCGAGCAAGAGATCCCCTTCGAGGAACTCGCCGAGATCATCGAACAGGCCATCCACTCGGCATACCTGAAGCACGCGGTCGAGCGCGGCTTCACCACGCCTCCCGAAGACGTGCGCGTCGAGCTCAACCGCAAGACGGGTGACATCGACATCATGCTCACCGAGCGTGACGAAGACGACGCAATCATTGGCGAGTCGCCGGTCAAGACGGACGACTTCGGTCGGATCGCCGCGAGCGCCGCCAAGATGGTCATCAACCAGCGCCTGCGCGAGCTTGCCGATGACGCCGTGCTCGGCGAGTTCAAGGGCAAGGAAGGCGACATCCTTTCGGGCGTCGTGCAGCAGGGCCCGAACCCCCGCATGGTGAACGTCGACCTGGGCGTCGTCGAGGGCATCATTCCTCCCGAGGAGCAGGTGCCCGGCGAGTCCTACGCGCACGGCACCCGCATTCGCGTGTACGTCACGAGCGTCGCCAAGGGCCCCAAGGGCCCGCAGGTCGTGCTGTCGCGCACGCACCCCGGGCTCGTTCGTCGCCTGTTCGCCCTCGAGGTCCCCGAGATCGCTTCGGGCGTCGTCGAGATCGTCTCGCTCGCCCGCGAGGCAGGCCACCGCAGCAAGGTCGCCGTGCGCTCGCACGACGCCAGCATCAACGCAAAGGGCACCTGCATCGGCGAGATGGGTCGCCGCGTGCGCGCCGTCATGGCCGAGCTCGGCGAAGAGAAGATCGACATCATCGACTACTCGCCCGACCTTCCGAAGTTCGTCGCAAACGCGCTCTCGCCGGCAAAGGTGACCGAGGCGTTTGTCATCGATCAGTCGCTCAAGCAGGTGCGCGCACTCGTGCCCGACTTCCAGCTTTCGCTGGCGATCGGCAAGGAAGGTCAGAACGCACGACTCGCGGCAAAGCTGACCGGCGCAAAGATTGATATTCAGCCCGACTCGGTCATGGATTCCTAACCAGGCTGCGTTCTCCCCGCACCGGATCCGCGTGGCAGCCCCTCGCGGATCCGGTGTCTGAATCAATCAGGAAAGGTGCTGGTAGTATGGATCCGGTCCGCAGCTGCGTCGGATGTCATGCGCGAGCAAATCGTGCGGAGCTTCTGCGCGTAGTGCAGCGTGATGGTCAGGTTTTGCCTGATGATCGTGCGGTGCTCCCGGGTCGTGGTGCTTGGGTGCACCCGACCGTGCAGTGTGTGGAACAAGCAGTGAAGCGCGGAGCTTTTTCGCGTGCACTGCGATCTTCGGGGAAACTCGATACCAGTCCCCTACAGAACAGGCTGAAATCACTCATGGACAACTAATGAGCGGCTCATAATGAGGCCCGTCCAATAATTACCCGTTCTCGCCCTGTCTGGCGTGAACGTTAGACAGGAGAAATGTGGCAAACCCACGTGTTCACGAAATCGCCGCCGAGCTCGGCGTCGACAGCAAGGTCGCTCTGGCCAAGCTGAAAGAAATGGGCGAGTTCGTCAAGGCGTCCTCGTCCAGCATTGCGCCGCCCGTTGCGCGCAAGCTGAAGGCAGCACTTGAGGCTGAGGGCCTCGTGCACGCCAAGACCGACGACGCGCCGGCGAAGCCCGCGGCGGCTGCGAAGCCTGCCACGACGGCAAAGCCCGGTATGAAGCCCGGCCCCAAGCCGGCTCCGAAGCCGGCACCCGAGCCCGAGGCTGCACCCGCACCCGAGGTCAAGGCTCCCGAGGCACCGGCTCCCGCAGCGAAGGCTCCCGCCGCCGACAAGGCCGCAAAGCCTGCGGCCGCGAAGCCCGAGGCCAAGGCTGAGACTGGCGACGCGAAGGCGGCCGAGGCGAAGCCTGCTGGCGACGCGAAGGCAGCTGCTGGCAAGCCCGGCGCCCCGCGCCCCGGCAACAACCCCTTCGCCACGAGCCAGGGCATGGGCATTCCCCGCCCGCCGCGTCCGGGCAACAACCCGTTCGCAGCGAACCAGGGCATGGGCCGCAAGCCCACGCCGGGGAACATCCCGCGCCCCGCGCGTCCCGCAGCTGGCGCAGCCGGCACGGGTCGTCCCGGTGGCCCCGGCCGTCCGGCTGGCGCTGGTCGTCCCGGCGGTGCCGGTGGTGGCGCAGGCCGTCCCGGTGGCACCGGCCCCGGAGCAGGTGCAGGCGCACCCCGTCCCGGTGGCTTCGGCCCGCCCCGTCCCGGCGGTGGCCGCGGTGGACGCGGTGCTGGCACGGCAGGCGCATTCGGCCGTGGCGGCTCCAAGAGCAAGGCTCGGAAGTCGAAGCGCGCGAAGCGCCAAGAGTTCGAGATGCGGGAAGCTCCGTCGCTCGGCGGCGTGAGCGTACCCCGTGGCGACGGCACGACGCAGGTTCGCCTGCGCCGCGGCGCATCGCTCGCGGACTTCGCTGAGAAGATTGGTACGAGCGCATCGAACCTGATCACGGTGCTGTTCCATCTCGGTGAGATGGCAACCGCGACCGAGTCGCTCGACCAGGCAACGTTCGAGATCCTCGGTGACGAGCTGGGCTTCAAGATCCAGATCGTCTCGCCCGAGGACGAAGACCGCGAGCTGCTCGAGGGCTTCGACATCGACCTGGAGGCCGAGCTCGAGGAAGAGGGCGACGACGTCCTGCAGCCTCGTCCCCCGGTCGTCACCGTTATGGGTCACGTCGATCACGGTAAGACCCGACTGCTCGACGCGATCCGCAAGGCGAACGTCGGCGGCGGCGAGGCCGGCGGCATCACCCAGCACATCGGTGCCTACCAGGTGTGGGCTGAGCACGAGGGCAAGCCTCGCGCGATCACCTTCATTGATACTCCGGGCCACGAGGCGTTCACCGCCATGCGTGCCCGTGGTGCGCAGGTCACCGACATCGCGATCCTCGTGGTCGCGGCAGACGACGGCATCATGCCCCAGACGATTGAGGCGTTGAACCACGCACAGTCGGCTGGCGTGCCCGTTGTCGTCGCGGTCAACAAGATCGACAAGGAGGGTGCAAACCCGGCGAAGGTGCGTCAGCAGCTCACCGAGTTCAACCTGCTTGCAGAGGAGTATGGCGGAGACGTCATGTTCGTCGACGTGTCGGCCAAGAACAACGTCGGTATCGACGAGCTGCTCGACGCCGTGCTGCTCACGGCAGACGCTGGTCTCGACATGCGCGCGAACCCGGACAAGGCTGCTCGCGGTGTCGCCATTGAGGCTCGTCTTGACAAGGGTCGCGGTGCGGTTGCAACCGTGCTCATCCAGTCGGGCACGCTCCGTGTCGGAGACGCAATCGTTGCCGGAACGGCCTACGGCCGCGTCCGCGCGATGGTCGACGAGAACGGCGAGCCCGTCGCGGAAGCGACGCCTTCGCGTCCCGTCCTCGTGCAGGGCCTGTCCTCGGTGCCCCGCGCCGGCGACACCTTCCTCGTGACCTCTGAGGATCGCACCGCCCGTCAGATCGCTGAGAAGCGCGAAGCGGCCGAGCGTAACGCTCAGCTCGCGAAGGCCCGCAAGCGCATCAGCCTTGAGGACTTCACGAAGGCCCTCGAGGACGGCAAGGTTGAGTCGCTCAACCTCATCATCAAGGGTGACGTGTCGGGTGCTGTTGAGGCACTTGAAGAGTCGCTCATGAAGATCGAGGTCGACGATTCGGTCCAGCTGCGCATCCTGCACCGCGGTGTCGGCGCGATCACCGAGTCCGATGTGGACCTGGCGACGATCGACAACGCGATCGTCATCGGCTTCAACGTCCGCCCGGACGTCAAGGCCCGCGAGAAGGCAGCCCGCGAGGGTATCGATGTCCGCTTCTACAACGTGATCTACAACGCACTCGATGACATTGAGGCAGCCCTCACCGGCATGCTCAAGCCCGAGTACGAAGAGGTCCGTTCGGGCGTCGCCGAGATCCGCGAGGTGTTCTCTTCCTCGAAGTTCGGCAACGTCGCGGGTGTCATCGTCCGCAGCGGCGTCATCACTCGCAACGCGAAGGCTCGCGTTATTCGCGACGGCGTCGTGATTGCGGATGGCCTGGCCATCGAGTCGCTGCGTCGCTTTAAGGACGACGTGACCGAGGTCAAGACTGACTTCGAGTGTGGCATCGGCCTCGGCAAGTTCAACGATATTCGTATCGGTGACGAGATCGAGACCACCGAAATGGTCGAGAAGCCGCGCGGCTAACGCACGGCATTGTCCTCCGCGGGGTCGGGGCGTTCGCGCCCCGACCCCGCGGCTACGAGTAGGGTACAAATATGGCAAACCCACGGGTAGGCAAGGTTGCTGAGCGAATCCAGCAGATTATTGCGACGCGGCTCGAAAAGGGCCTGCGGGATCCTCGGCTTGGTTTCGTGACGATTACCGACGTGCGCGTCACCGGAGATCTGCAGCACGCGAGCGTGTTCTACACGGTCTACGGAGACGACAAGGAGCGCGCGGACACGGGCGCAGCGTTGAAGGCCGCGACCGGAATGCTCCGCCGCGAGGTCGGCAAGGGACTCAAGATTCGGCTCACGCCGACGCTCGAGTTCATCGCTGACGCGCTGCCGGAAAGCGCCAACCAGATGGCGGCTCTCTTGGAGGAAGCGCGCAAGCGCGACGCCGAGACCCAGGCGCTTGCAGTCGGTGCCCAGTACGCGGGCGACGCGAACCCGTACGTCACCTCTGACGATGACGACGACGATGACGATGACTTCGACGATCTCGACGAGGCCGGCGAGGAAGACGACGACCTCGACGAAGACGACGATCTTGACGACGACGTTCTTGACGACGACGACGCCCGCTCTTAACCAAGCGGGGTAGCGATGACGGGTGGGACGGCGAACGCCGGCCCACCCGTTCGTCGTTTCCGCACGACCGCGCGGCCTACGGGAGCGTGAGCCCGTCGGGGCCGTCCACAAGTAACCCATCGGCGACGAGCGACTCGAGGGCGCGCAGCGGTTGAGCCGGATCCGCCGGCCGCTCGACCGCCGCCAGCGCCCGTGCCCGCGGGACCGCCGCGTGCGCCCGGCGGGCGACCGCCATGATGGCGCCCCGGGCCTGCCGGTCGCTCCCCGCGAAGGCTGCCTGCTTCGGGCGCTTCACCGGCGCGTTGTCGGGGTAGCCGGCGCCGCGCCACTCGCACCACTGCGCGATCGGGCACTCGTCGCACCGAGGCTGCCGCGCAGTGCAGACCACGGCGCCGAGCTCCATAGCGGCCGCGTTCACCGTCGCGGCCTCGGAGAGTCCTTCCGGCAGGATCGCCGCCATGTCGTCGAGGTCAGTTGCCTTGGGCATTCCGGCCGCAGCAATGCCGTGCACCGCGCGCGCCAGCACCCGCCGAGTGTTCGTGTCGACGACCGGGTGCCGCTCGCCGTAGGCGAAGACGGCGACGGCTCGGGCGGTGTACGGGCCGATGCCGGTCAGCGCCTCGAGCGCTGCGATGTCTCGCGGCACGATGTCCCCGTGACGTTCGGCGATCTCGCTTGCGGCCCGGTGCAGCCAAAGCGCGCGGCGTGGGTAGCCCAGCCGGTCCCAGGCGCGCACGGCGTCGCCTGCGGGATCTGCGGCGAGCGCGGACGGGGTCGGCCAGCGTTCGATCCACGAGAGGTAGCGGGGGATGACGCGCTCGACCTGGGTCTGTTGCAGCATGAACTCCGACACGAGCGACGCCCAGGGCGTGGTTTCGGGTCGACGCCAGGGCAGATCCCGTGCAGTCTCGCCGAACCAGTTGATCAGGGCCTCGGCGACCTCGGCGCGGTGGCTGATGGGTGCGGGCTCTGGCATCGGTCCAGTCTAGGCTTGATGGGTCGCACATCGCGCGGCCTGAAGGGAGGGCGAGTGTCACCGAACGGGATCCTGTTCGTCGATAAGGCGGAGGGCTGGACGAGTCATGACGTGGTCGCGAGATCACGCCGCGCGCTGGGGACGAAGAAGGTCGGCCACGCCGGGACGCTCGACCCCATGGCGACCGGCCTGCTCACGCTCGGGGCCGGCCCGGCGACCCGCCTCCTCACCTACATGGTGGGGCTCGATAAGACGTACGTCACGACGATTCGCCTCGGGGCGACCACCGTCACCGACGACCGCGAGGGCGATGTGCTCGAGCTCGCCGACGCTGACGTGCTGGCGCGTGTTGACGCCGCCGCAATCATGCTGGCGGTAGCGCCCTTGACCGGCGCGATCATGCAGTCCCCGAGCGCGGTCAGCGCGATCAAGGTTGATGGGAAACGCGCCTACGACCTGGTGCGCGCCGGCGAGGAGGTCGAACTCAAGCAACGGCCCGTCACCGTGCACGAGTTCTCCCTCGGTCAGCCGCGCCCCGCAACGCTTCCGAGCGGTGAGCCCGCCATCGATATCGACGCGACCGTCCGTTGCTCATCAGGTACCTACATTCGCGCCCTCGCCCGGGATCTCGGTAAGGCGCTCGGCGTCGGGGGCCACCTCGTTGCCCTTCGTCGCACCGCGGTCGGCCCGTTCTCGGTGGAGGACGCGATCTCGATGGAGCAGCTGGTCTCTGGCGAGCCGCCTGCGCTGCACAGCCCGGCCGCGATTGCCGCGACCTTGTTTCCCACCATCAATCTCACCGAGCAGCAGACCACGGACCTGAGTCAGGGCAAATCGTTGGCGGTGCCCGACGCGGATGACGCCCCGGTTGTCGGGGCGGTGGCGCCAGACGGTCGCCTCGTGGGCCTCGTGAAGATCCGGCGCGGCGCAACACGGGTTGTCGTCAACTTCCCGACGGGCGGCGCCCAGTGATCGCGGGATTCGCGTTCGCGATCGTCGGGGTGGCGGCGATTGCGGCCCTCGTCGGCATCGTGTTGTTCGCGCGCAAGAGCTCGCCGAATGACATCTCGCTGGGCGCGACGCTCCTGGTGGCGCTCTTGTTGCTCGTCCAAGTGGTCTGGTCGATTGTTGCCCCGCTGGCCGGCAACCCGGCGGTGGGTGACCCGCTTGAGTTTTGGCTCTACCTCATCGTCGCGTTCGCGCTGCCGATTGGTGCTGTCGTCTGGGCGCTGATTGACCGCACCCCCTGGGCCAACCTGGTGCTCGCCGTGGTGAATGTCGCGGTCGCGGTAATGACGCTGCGTATGCTCTCGATTTGGGCGGGGTAGCGCGGCGGTAGACTGACCTGCGTGTCTGACCCGACTTTTTCTGCAGCCGCCGGCGCCGAGGCGCCGCACCTGAGCGCGCCCGTGAGCGACGTGACGCAGGGCTCCGCCGCTCCGAGCACGCGCATCACGGGGCTCGGGCGTGTGTTGGTGGCGGTCTACCTGATCCTGGCGCTCGCGGCGACGTTCCGCTCGCTCTTTCAAATCGTGCGCAAGTTCGACGAGGCACCGGTCGCATACCTCCTGTCCGCCCTCGCGGGCGTCGTCTACATTGTTGCGACGATCGCGCTGACGCGGCGCGGTGCTGCCTGGCGTCGCGTCGCCTGGGCCGCGCTGAGTTTTGAGCTCGCCGGGGTGCTCGTCGTTGGCGCGCTGAGTTTTCTTGCCCCGCAGTGGTTTGCCCACCCGTCCGTCTGGTCGTGGTTCGGCGCGGGCTACCTGTTTATCCCGCTGGTGTTGCCCGTGCTCGGGCTCATTTGGCTGTCGCGCACGTCCCCGGCAGAGGCGTCGTGACGCTCCGTATTTTCCGCTCGATTGACGAGCTCGACGCCGCTGACTTCCCGCGCGGCACGGCGGTAGCCATTGGTAAGTTCGACGGCGTGCACCTCGGGCACCGCAGCGTGTTCGCGCGACTTCGCACGGCCGCCAGCGAGCGCGGTCTCGAATCGCTCGTCTTTACGTTTTCGCACAACCCGCTGAGCCTGTTGCGCCCCGAGCTGTGCCCGGTACCGGTCATGAGCCCGACGCAGCGCATTGAGGAGATCGGCCGGGCCGGCATCGACGTCGTAGCGATGGTGGACTTCACGCCCCAGTTCGCCCAGACCTCAGCGGAGGAGTACGCAGAGCGCGTGCTCGCCGGAACCCTTGCCGCGAAGCACGTCATTGTGGGCGCCGATTTCCACTTTGGCAATCGCGGGGCTGGCGATACGGTGCAGCTGGAAGCGTTCGGTCGCCGATTCGGGTTCACCGTGGAGATCATCGACGAGGTGGGCACCCCAGCTGGCGAGCGCGTCTCATCGACCAGGATCCGCGAAGCCATCGTTGCGGGGGTTGTCGCCGGCGCCGGAGCCATGCTCGGTCGTGAGGTCGCGGTTCGAGGCGAGGTCGTGCACGGCGACGCCCGTGGCCGCGAGCTCGGTTTCCCCACCGCGAATCTCGGCGGCGAGATCGAGGGGCTCGTGCCCGCCGATGGGGTATACGCGGGCTATGTGACTATCGATGGCGAAACCTATGTTGCTGCGATCTCGGTCGGCAACAACCCGACGTTTACCCCGGAGGGGCAGTCCAGGGTCGAAGCATTCTTGCTGGATTTCTCGGGCGACCTCTACGGCAAGTCCATGGAAGTGCGATTCGCGCACCGCATTCGCGGGATGGTCGCGTTCGAGGGGATCGACGCCCTGATTACGGTGATGAACGAAGATGTGCGTCTGACGCGCGAGCTGATGGGCGCGCCCCTTTCGGGCCGGAGCTAGCTAAGCGCGCCGCGAGGCGGCTCATTGAAGGTACAAAGCGACCAGCCCGAGTCGTCGCGTTGGAGCACAGTGAGCGTCGCGTTGTCGAGTGGGGCAATCTGGTGGCCCAGGAGGTGTCCAAGGAGCAAGCGTAGGCAGGCGCCGTGGCTCACCACGATCGCCGCGGACCCGGGCGCCTCCGCGTGTAAGGACTCGAGCACTGCGGCGGCCCGAAGCGCGACAGCCGCTCGCGGCTCCGACCCCGGGTACTCGCCGCCCGCGCGGGCCGCGACGAGTTCGGCCCCCGCGAGGCCCTCAGCGACCCCAAAATTGCGCTCAAGGAGTCCCGGGTGCTCGACCGGAGTTTCCAACTGTAGACGCGCGGCAATGATGCGGGCAGTGTCGCGCGCTCGAGCAAGCGGGGAGGTGAGGACGGCGCCCCACTCCACGGCGTCCCACTCCACCGTGCCCTGCGCCGTCGGGGCGCCGGGCCCGGCCCAGGGAGCCGCGATATGCTCGGCCACCGCGTGCGCTTGTGCGATTCCTGCCGCGTTCAGCGGCACTTCGGTGCGGCCCTGGACCCGTCCAGCGAGGTTCCAGTCGGTCTGGCCGTGCCGGATCAGGGCGAAAGTGCTCGGGTGCATGGGTTCACGCTAGCAACACACGCTTGTCATCCTGTTAGGATCATCACGAGGCCCAGCCCACACGCTTTCTTCGTGCCACCCGTGCGTTCGCGTTATTCGCAATGAACTCACGCCGTCTGGCTCGGGACGCGCCTCACCGCTCGCAGGGCCCTCTCGGGCCCGCGATCCCGCCAACCAGGAGATCCATGGCATCGTCGACCGCCGCGCGCTCGAACTCGGGCAAGCGCCGCCACACCCACAACGAGGGCATCATCCCGCTGCTTGCGCGCGCCGTGCGCGAGGTAGAGGCTTCTGCCCAACGTGGCAAGGCCACCCCCGCAAACCGCACCAAGTTTCACGTCATCGCGCTGCTCATGCGTGAGGAACGCGCTCGGGCAAAGACGGCGGAGGACCTGACCGACGCGGAGCGCGCCGAGACGCTGAAGCGCCTTGACGGCGTCGCGTCAATCCTGGCGAAGACGGCCGCGCGCGACACTTCGCTCATCACCCTGCTCGAGCCCGCAGCGCCCATCACCGAGGCGACCCGCGCGCTGAAGCGGAAGATGCTGACGTCGGCTGGCGTCGAGCTGCCCGTGGAAGAGACGGCCCCCGAGGTGGTGGCCCCGATCGTGCCTCCCGAGCTGGCGGAGCGCCAGGTCGAGCCCGCCGGCATCGAGGCCCGCCGCCGCTCAAACCCGTTTCTTGAGCCGCACCCGGCGCCCGCGGTACTGCCGACCCCGGTCGTGCGCCTCGCGAACTGGGAGCTGCTTGGGCCGCTCCTCAAGTCCTTCGAGCAGGGTGGGGCAAAGGCGTGTATGTCGCTGCCCGAGCCGATGCTGCCCGATCGCCTTGCCCCGCGCGGCCAGGAGCTCATGCCGCACCAGGCACGATTCCTTGAGTCGGTGCGCGCCGGTCACCGGAGCTACTTGCTCGCCGACGAGCCGGGCCTCGGGAAGACCGCGCAGTCGGTCATCGCCGCCTCGGTCGCGAACGCGTACCCCCTGCTCGTGGTCGTCCCGAACGTCGTGAAGATGAACTGGGCCCGCGAAGTACAGCGCTGGACGCCGCAGCGTCGCGCCACGGTCATTCACGGCGACGGCCAGGACATCGATGCGTTCGCAGACGTCTTCATCGTGAACTACGAGATCCTCGACCGTCACCTGAGCTGGATCTCCCGCTTCGGGTTCCGCGGCATGGTCGTCGACGAGGCGCACATGATCAAGAACGTGCAGTCGCAGCGCTCGCGCAACGTGCTTGCGATCGCCGACCGCATCCGCGCGAACACCCCCGGTGGGAACCCACTGCTCATGGCCCTGACCGGCACGCCGCTGATCAACGACATCGACGATTTCCGCGCCATCTGGCGCTTCCTGGGGTGGACGGACGCCGACAAGCCCGGCCCTCAGCTGCTCGCGGCGCTCGAGTCGAACGGCTACACGCCGGCCGACCCCGGCTTCTACCCGGCAGCGCGCGAGAGCGTGATCGAGCTCGGCATTGTCCGTCGCCGCAAGATCGATGTGGCCGCCGACCTCCCCGCAAAGCGCGTGGTCGACCTGCCGGTCGAGCTTGACGACGACATGGGCCGCGGCATCCGCGAGGCCGAGCGCGAGCTCGCCCGCAAGCTGCTTGAGCGCTTTGACCGGGCGAAGGGCGGCAAGCTCGGCCGTGAGCTCACCGACGAATCGATCATCCGCATGATCTCGGCGCAGGAGCTCGAAGAGTCAAACGCGCAGTCGGGCACCAACGTCTTCACGATGGTGCGCCGGATCGGCCAGGCGAAGGCCGGGCTGGCGGCGGACTACACCGCCCAGCTGGCGCACTCGGTCGGCAAGGTGGTCTTCTTCGCCAAGCACATCGACGTCATGGATCGCGCCGAGGCCCTGTTCGCCGAGCGCGGCCTCAAGACCGTCGCGATCCGGGGCGACCAGAGCGCAACGTTCCGGCAGACACAGATTGACGCGTTCAACCAGGATCCCAGCGTCTCGATCGCGGTGTGCTCGCTCACCGCCGCCGGTGTCGGGGTGAATCTGCAGGCCGCGTCGGACGTCGTCCTCGCCGAGCTCAGCTGGACCGACGCCGAGCAGACGCAGGCGATCGACCGCGTGCACCGCATCGGGCAGGAAGAACCGGTCACCGCGTGGCGCATTGTCGCGGCGCAGACCATCGACGCGAAGATCGCCGAGCTGATCGACCGCAAGGCCGGGCTCGCCGGTCGGGCGCTCGACGGCGCGGAGGCCCGCCCCGACGACGCCGATTCGGTGCAGCTCGAGGCGATCATGCACGTGCTCCGGACCGCGATTCGCGCGCGAGCGTAGTTCCGACTCCGAACACAGAGGCGGCTGTTCCCGACACGGGACGGCCGCCTCTTCGCGTCTCGCCTCGCGAGCCTCGCCCGCGATAGTCTGGGCAGTCCGTGGACGCGGCACAGGAGGAAACGCAATGAAGCTTGGTGTGATCTGTTCAGGTGGCGACAGCCCCGGCATGAACGCCGCCATTCGCGGCGCGGTGCTGCGCGGCGTCGACGGGCTCGGGTTCGAGATGATCGGCTTCCTGGACGGCTGGCGCGGCTTCCACGAGGGGGACTGGGTCACGCTCGACCGCCTCGCGGTACGGGGCCTTTCTCCCATGGGTGGGGTCATGCTCGGCACGAGCCGGGTGCCGCCGTTCGAGAGCAGAGGCGGTACGGAGGCGGAGTACGACGCCCTGCGCGACCAGATGGAAGAGTACGGCCTCGACGGCCTGATCCTGATCGGCGGCAACGGCACGCAGACCGTCGCCCGGCTGCTCGACAGCGCCGGGATCAGGGTGATCGGAATGCCCAAGACGATCGACAACGACATCAGCGGCACGGATTACACGTTCGGCTTCGACACCGCCGTTTCGATCGCGACCGAGGCAATCGACCGGCTGCGCACGACGGGGGAGTCGCACCGCCGCTGCATGCTGCTGGAGGTGATGGGCCGCGATGCCGGCTGGATCGCGCTCCATTCGGCGATGGCTGGCGGCGCGCAGGTCACCCTGATTCCGGAGTTCCCCGAGTCCATCGAGGACATTTGCGCCTGGATCACCCACGTGGGGGAGCGCGGGCGCTCGTCGCTCGTGGTGGTGGCCGAGGGGTTCACGCTCGCGGGCGAAACGTCCGTCACGCGCCAGGGGCTCGACGGCTTTGGCCGCCCGCGCCTCGGCGGCATCTCAGAGGTGCTCGCGCCGCTCATCGAGGAGCGCACCGGCATCGAGACCCGAGCGACCGTGCTCGGCCACGTGCAGCGCGGTGGGGTGCCGACCGCGTTCGACCGCGTGCTCGCGACCCGGGTCGGCTTCGCCTCGGCTGAGGCCGTCTCCAGTGAGGACTGGGGCACCATGGTGGCGCTCGACGGCGACCGCATGCGCCTCATCCCGCTCGCCGAGGCGGTGGGCGAGCTCAAAACAGTTCCCGCGGATCGCTACACCGAGGTCCGGCGCCTGTTCGGCTAGGTGAGGCGGTTAGGCGAGCGCCGCCTGCACATCCTTGAGTGACGGGTTCGTCGCCGAGGTGCCGTCCGGGTAGAGCACCGTGGGGACAACCTGGTTCCCGTTGTTGATCGACTCGACGAGCTCTGCCGTTCCCGGCACCTCTTCGATGTTGATCTCGGTGTAGCCGATCCCCTCGCGATCCAGCTGCGTCTTCAGTCGTCGGCAGTAGCCGCACCACGTGGTGGAGAACATGGTGATGCTGCCGGCTTCGGGGATATACGAGGTGCTCAAGAGGGCCTCCGTCGGGGCTGGGTGTTTGCTGAACGTGATCGCGCGGTTTTCGGCGTTCTTCGCCGACTACAACGCCTTGAACCCGAGTCTATTCCGCGCGGCGCGCCGCCGTCTGAGCGCTGACTTGACCTGCGCCGAGTGAGATGAAACGATTTGCCTGGATCATTTCGGTTGCAACCCCATCCGGGTGAACACACGGTGACGTTTTCGTAAACGAATTCGTGACTTCGATCCGGACCCCCAGGCACCTCAAACGAAAGACGCCGGTGGAACTCACTCTTATCGTGATACTGGTCATTGGACTAGCTCTCTTCTTCGACTTCACGAACGGCTTCCACGACACGGCGAACGCTATGGCGACGCCGATCGCAACGGGCGCGTTGAAGGCGAAGACGGCTGTTCTCCTGGCTGCGATCCTGAATCTTGTCGGCGCGTTCCTCTCCACCGAAGTGGCGAAGACGATCTCGAGCGGCATCATCCGCGAGGGCGAGGGAGGCGTGCTCATCTCACCAGAGATGATCTTCGCCGGCCTCATCGGCGCGATCATCTGGAACCTGTTGACCTGGTTGTACGGCCTGCCCTCGAGCTCGTCGCACGCCCTCTTCGGCGGCCTGATCGGCGCCGCGATCGTCGGCGCAGGTTTCGCCGCGATCGATGGGGGCGTCTTCCTGTCCAAGGTCATCATCCCGGCGCTCGCGGCCCCGCTCACCGCGGGCCTCGTCGCGTTCATCGCCACGAAGGTCGCGTACCGCATCACGAAGCGCAACGACGGTCGCAAGGACGGCCGCGGACGCTTCCGCTACGCCCAGATTGCGTCCTCGTCGCTCATTGCGCTGGCGCACGGCACGAACGACGCGCAGAAGACGATGGGCATCATTACCCTGACGCTCGTCGCCGCCGGCCTCCAGGAGGCGGGCACCGGCCCGCACCTATGGGTCGTCATCTCGTGTGCCCTCGCCATCGCAATCGGCACCTACTCGGGCGGCTGGCGCATCATCCGCACGCTCGGGGCAGGGCTCACCCAGGTCAAGCCCGCCCAGGGTTTCGCTGCGGAAACCTCCACGGCCGCCACGATCCTGGCCTCCAGCCACCTCGGTTTCGCGCTCTCCACCACCCAGGTGGCCTCGGGCTCGGTCATCGGCTCGGGCCTCGGCCGCAAGGGCTCCAGCGTGCGCTGGCGCACCGTCGGCAAGATCGGCCTCGGCTGGCTCTTCACGCTGCCCTCCGCCGCTGCGGTCGGCGCGGTGGCCGCGTTGATCGCCCACCTCGGCACGGTCGGCATTGTCATCGACTCGGTCCTCGGCCTCGCCGCGATCCTGTTCATCTTCTGGCGTTCAGCGCGAAACAAGGTCGACCACACCAACGCCATCTCGGACGTGGCGGAGTCGGGCTACGCGGTCCGCATTCGCAAGCGCAAGATTCGCCGCGTGCCGACTGAGACCGGGACGATCCCGCCCCTCACCTCGCTGGCGCAGACCGCGGTGCGCGAGGACAAGGCCGCCAAGGAAGCCGCGGGAGTTGCCGCTGATGAAGCGCGCGCCGCTGAGCAAGAGCAGGAGAAGCTCTGATGATCGACTGGATGGCATTTGTCGCAGTGTTTGTCGCCGCGCTGGTATCCGCGCTCGTCGTGGTCTCGTTGTACTCGTTCGGGATTCGCTTCCTTGCGGTTCCGACCCCGCCAGCGCCCCAGCCGGATGGCACCTTCGCCCCGAGCGGACCGTCGCGCGACGACGAGGACGACGACGTCGACGACCATGACCGGCCCCGCTGGGCAACGATCGCTGCCTACACGTGCTTCGCACTCTCGGCGGCCTGCGTACTCGGTGGAATCTATCTGATCGTTCCCGCCCTACACGGCTAGCATGGGTGGCATGACGCCCCAGGCCCATGCCACCACCGGAATTCCCGAACTCGTACACTCGCTGCGCGAGAGCTTCGCGAGCGGCCTGACTCGGCCGCTCGCCTGGCGTCGCGCCCAGCTCGACGGAATGCGTCGCATGCTGCTCGAGTGCGGCGACGAGTTTGAGCGCGCGCTGCGGGAAGACCTGGGCAAGTCAGGTACAGAGGCGCAGCTCACCGAGATCGGGTTTCTGCTCAGCGAGATCTCGCACACGCTGCAGCATCTCGCGGCTTGGACCCGCCCGCGCCGGGTGGCTGTCCCACTGGCGATCCAGCCAGCGAGCGCCCGCGTCCGCCCCGAGCCGCTCGGCCTTGCGCTAATCATCGCGCCGTGGAACTACCCGCTTATGCTCGGCCTCTCGCCCCTCATCGGTGCGCTGGCGGCCGGTAACGCCGCGATCCTGAAGCCGAGCGAGCTGGCCCCCGCGACCGCCGAGGTCATCGCGCGACGGCTGCCCGAGTACGTTGACCGGCGCGCGGTATCGGTCGTCACGGGCGATGCCTCGGCCGCGACCGCACTGCTCGCGGAGCGGTTCGACCACATCTTCTACACCGGCAACGGCCGGGTGGGTCGGATCGTGGCGCGGGCGGCCGCCGAGCACCTCACCCCAATCACGCTCGAGCTGGGCGGAAAGTCGCCGGTGTACGTCGATGCTTCGGTCCCGCTCGCCGAAGCGGCGAAGCGAATCGCCTGGGCGAAGTACATGAACGCCGGCCAGACCTGCGTCGCGCCCGACTACGTGCTCGGCACCGCGGCGGTGTTGCGCGCGCTCGGCCCGCTGCTCGCGGAAGCGATTCACGAGCTCTATGGCAACGCGGCTGAGAGAAACCCCGACTATGGCCGTATCGTGACCGACAGCCACTTCACGCGGCTCACGGGGTATCTGTCGGACGGCACCGTGTTGGCGGGCGGCCGTAGCGATGCGGCGACGCGCTTCATCGAGCCGACCGTGCTCGGCGGCGTGGCTCGCGACTCGTCCGTCATGACGGACGAGATTTTCGGCCCCATCTTGCCCCTGGTCGAGGTCAGCGGCCTCAGCGACGCGATCGACTTCGTCGTGGGCCGCGACAAGCCGCTCGGGGCGTACGTGTTCAGTGACGAGCCCGAGGTGCGCAGGCGCTGGGAGCTCGAGACGAGCTCGGGCGCGCTCTGCTTCGGCGCTCCCGTGCTGCACCTCACCGTGCCCGAGCTCCCCTTCGGCGGCGTCGGCGAGAGCGGTATGGGCGCCTACCACGGCGAGCGTTCGTTCCGCGTCTTCAGTCACGAGAAGGCAGTGCTGTCTAAGCCCCTGCGCCCGGACACACTCGCGCCGACCATCATGCCGCCCTTCACCTCGGCGAAGGACACGATTGTGCGGCGCGTGCTCGGCAAGCTGCGCTGATCGGGCGGGCATGCGCCCGGCAGGATCCTGCCGGTTACGACTCGAAGTGTGCGGGGAGCGGAAGGTTGCCGACGCCGCTGACGCTCACCCGGTCGAGGCCCTGCCAGGACGCGGCACGCGCCAGCAGGCCCTGCGCGACCTCGGCGGTGTGCGCCGGCGCACCGTCCTCCTGCCACGCCGCCTGGACCAGTAGCGCGCGGCCCGCCCGGTCGGCCTTGAGATCGATGCGGCCGACCAAGCGACCCCCGACCATCAGGGGGAGGCAGTAGTAGCCATATCGGCGCTGTGCTTTCGGGGTGTAGATCTCGATGCGGTAGTGAAAATCGAAGAGGCGCTCGGTGCGCGGGCGGAACCAGCAGACCGGGTCGAACGGGGTGAGCAGCGCGTCGGGCGCGAGCCGGGCGGGCACTCGCGCGCCCCGGTGCATCCACGCCGGAAGCGGCGCGCCCGCAGGAGTCGTCCAGCCCGCTACCGCGACGGGGACGAGCGTCCCCGCATCCTCGAGCGCGCGTGCCGCGACTCGAGCCTCGGCGACCTTGAGACGGTGGTAGTCGGCCAGGTCGGCGAGGGTCGCGACCCCCAGCGAGCGGGCGGCGCGCTCGACGAGTGTGCGCTGCGCGTCGGCCCGGCTTGGCGGCTGGGCGAGGGCCGACTCCGGCAACGCGCGCTCGGCGAGGGCGTAGCGGCGTTCGAACCGCTCTCGGCCCGCGGACACCACCTCGCCCCAGGCGAACAGGCGCTCCACCGCGAGCTTCGTGTCGCTCCAGTCCCACCAGGGGCCACGTGACTCGCGCGGGCCCTCCTCGAGCTCGCGCACGAACTGGGGCCCGCCGTCCGCCAGGGCGGAGCGCACGCGGGCGAGCGTCGCCCCGTGTGCCTCGAGGAAGCCCTCCCGCAGGTGCCGGGCCCGATAGTCGTCCATGCGCCAGGCAAAGAGAGGACGATCGTTGACCGCGATGAACGCGGCCTCGTGCGCCCAGTACTCGGTGAAGTCACCGCTTTTCCAGAGGAGCGTATCGAGCGCCTCGGCCGAATATTCGCCGTGGCGCGAGAATACCGGCAGGTAGTGGCTGCGGGCGAAGACGTTGACCGAGTCGATCTGCAGCACGTGCAGGCGCTCGAGCGCCGGGTCGAACGGGCGCCTCGCGCGCAGCCTCGGCGTGCCCGCAAAGCCCTGCGCGGCGAGCGCGATCCTGCGGGCCTCGGACGGGGTCAGGGAGTCGCGCATCACGGTACGGTAGCACGCGCCTCGCTAGGATGAAGCTCGTGAAAGACTCACCGTCAGTGGAACCCAGCGCCGAGACACCTGCCCAGCAGGATCCGGGGGAAAGCGCTGCCAGCGCGCTGCCGCTCGGGGTACGCATCGCCGCCGCCTGGTCCTGGCGCCTGATCTTGATCGCCGCGTCCGCGGCCGTGTTCATCTGGCTCATCGTCCAGGTACGGTTCATCGTCATTCCGGTGCTGGTCGCGATCCTGCTTACCGCCCTGCTCGCGCCGATCGTGCACCGCTTCGTGAAGTGGGGGCTGCCGCGCTGGACGGGCATCCTAGCCGCGCTCTTTGCGTTGCTCACCGCGGTGTCCATGCTTGTCTACCTCATCGTCACCCAGTTCCGCAGCGGCTTCTCGGACCTCGCGAAGCGATCCGCCGGCGCCATCAATGACCTCGCGCACTGGCTGGAGAGCGGCGTGCTGGGCCTGAGCGCCGAACAGGTGCAGGACTACATCGACAAGCTCGTCACGTCGATTCAGGCCGACTCCGGTGTGATCTGGAGTGGGGCGCTATCGGTCGGCACGACGGTTACCCAGGTGATCGCGGGGATGCTCCTCACCCTCTTCAGCCTCATCTTCCTGCTCATCGACGGCAAGCGCATCTGGTACTGGGTGCTGGGCTTCCTTCCCGCGGGCGCACACGCCGCGATCGATGGTGCGGGCCGCTCCGGCTGGATCTCGGTCGGGCAATACGTTCGTGTGCAGATACTCGTCGCGTTCGTCGACGCGGTCGGCATCGGCATCGGCGCTGCAGTGTTGCAGGTCCCGCTCGCGATCCCGCTCGCCGTGCTCGTCTTCCTCGGCTCGTTCATCCCATTCTTGGGCGCGATCGTGACGGGGGCACTGGCCGCCTTCGTCGCGCTCGTCTACAACGGCCCGGTCAACGCGCTCATCATGCTCGGCGTTGTTGTGCTGGTGAACCAGCTCGAGGGGCACATCCTGCAGCCGCTCGTCATGGGCAACGCGGTGCGCGTGCACCCGCTTGGCGTCGTGCTCGCGGTGTCCACCGGCGCGCTGGTCGGCGGCATCCCGGGCGCGCTCTTCGCAGTGCCGCTTGTCGCCTCGGCGAACTCGATCGTCAATTATCTGGTGTCGGGGAAGTGGAAGGGCGAGCCGGATCCGGTCGCCGCGTTCCACGCCGATTACAAACGCGAGCACGATGTGCGGGCGAGAGCCCGCCGCATCAAACGCTTGATCTCCAAGGAGGAAACAGAATGACCGAAGCGTTCCGCACGCCGACACTGGCCGACTTTGAGCGGGCGCGCGCGATTGTGGAGCGGGTCACCCAGCCGACTCCGCTCGAGTCGTCGCGCTACCTGGCCGAGGTGCTCGGGGTACCCAAGGTGTACCTCAAGTGCGAGAACCTGCAGCGCACGGGGGCGTACAAGCTCCGCGGCGCGTACAACCGCCTGACCCAGCTGAGCGAGGCAGAGCGGGCCGCAGGTGTCGTCGCCGCGTCCGCCGGGAACCACGCCCAGGGCGTTGCCTTCGCGGCGCGTGAGCTCGGAATCAAAGCCACCATCTTCATGCCGCGCGGTGTCGCGCTGCCCAAGCTGCAGGCGACCCGGAACTACGGCGCCGAGGTCGTGCTCGAGGGCGACGACTTTGACGCGTGCAGCGCCGCGGCGCAGGCATTTGTGCAGGCGACGAACGGAACCTTCATCGCGCCGTTCGACGACGATGCGGTCATCGAGGGCCAGGGCACGGTTGCACTAGAGATGCTCGACGTCGCCCCTGACATCGAGACGCTCGTCGTCCCGATCGGCGGCGGCGGGCTGATCTCGGGCGTCGCGGTCGCCGCGAAGCTGCGCGCCCGCGCCGAAGGCCGCCCGATGCACGTCATCGGGGTGCAGGCGGAAAACGCCGCCCCGTACCCGCCCTCGATCGAGGCCGGGCACCCGGTCACGATCAAGACCCGCTCGACGATCGCCGATGGTATTGCCGTTGCGCGACCCGGCGAGCGCAACTTCGCACTGATCCGCGAGTTCGTGGACGAGATCGTCACCGTGAGCGACGAGGACATCGCTCGCGCGATCCTCGTCCTGCTCGAGCGCGCGAAGATGGTCGTCGAGCCGGCCGGCGCGGCAGGGGTCGCCGCAATGATCACGGGGAAGATCAAGGCGACGGGCGTCACCGCGACGATTCTGTCGGGCGGCAACATCGACCCGCTGCTCCTGCAGCGCGTGATCGGCCACGGCCTCGCCGCCTCCGATCGCTACATGAAGCTGCGCATCTCGCTGCCCGACCGCCCGGGCCAGCTCGCGCGCACCGCCGAGATCGTGTCGGCCGCGAACGCGAACGTGGTCGAGGTGCTGCACACCCGGCACGGCACGGGGCTGCCCATCAGCGATGTCGAGCTCGAGCTGCACGTCGAGACGCGCGGCACCGAGCACGGTGAGGAGCTGCTGCGCATCCTGCGCGCCGAGGGCTACGAGGTCCGGATCGGCGAGCGCTACTAGCCTTGCGCTGAGACAGATACGGCGCGGCTCCCACTCGGGAGTCGCGCCGCATCTCGTTCGCCGGACTGAAAACTAGCCAGCGTAGGTGTCGACCGCCAGAATCTTGACGTCGATCGTCTTGCCGTTCGGGGCGACATAGCTGGACTCGTCGCCGACCTTGAGGCCCAGGATCGCGGTGCCCAACGGGCTCTCCGCGCTGTAGACGTCGAGGCCCGAATCGCCAGCGAGCTCGCGGCTGCCGAGCAGGAACTTCTCGGGATCGCCGAGGACGTTTGCGGAGATGACGGTGCCGACCTCGACCACGCCGTGGCTCTCAGGCGCGGCGCGCACGACGGCGTGCTTGAGCAGCTCCCCGAGGTCGCGGATGCGCGCCTCAAGCTTGCCCTGCTCGTCCTTGGCGGCGTGATAGCCACCGTTCTCCTTGAGGTCGCCCTCTTCGCGGGCAGCCTCGATGCGCTTCACGATCTCGGTACGGCGCGGTCCGGTGAGCTCGTCGAGCTCGAGCTGGAGACGATCAAACGCCTCTTGGGTCAACCAGGTTGCTGTGGGCAATGCGGCCATGCTGGGATCCCCTTTCTTGACAGTGTCGGGTTCGCTCGCACGAGTGTGAGGGACGAACGGAATGCGCCCCGGGAAAACCCGGAGCGCAGCAGCAGACTATCAGGACTGCTCAGGGATCCAACAGTGGTTGACGGTTCCGGTTGTTGCCGGATTGGTCGTCACGAGCGACTCCGTGACGGTGCGCGTGCGCTCTGAGGAGGCGGGTAGCTCGGTGAACTTCCAGCCGACCGTGGCGTACGAGGTGTTCAACGCCTCGACGGCGCAGAGCACGGTTGTCTCGGGCGGTGCGGTGACCTCGAAGGTTACCGTGACCGTCTGGTCGTCCGGCATCGAATGCGCCAGATCGCGGAACTCGAGCTTCGAGGAATCGTTCCATCCGCTGAAGGCGAGAAACGCGATGCCGCCCGCTACGAGCAACCCGCCGGCGACGTATCCGATCCGTTTGTCCAGTCGACGAGAACGCCCGGTGCCATAGCGGTCCTCAAGGGACGCGGCCTGGGCTTCCGCTGGAACTGACACGCGAACCTCCGATGTGGACCAAGTAGAGTGAGGGGTCGGTATCCAGGCTACCTGGCGACACCCGAACGCCCCATGAGAGAGGGATGCGGATGACCCCCAGACTGATCGCGGTGCACGCGCATCCTGATGACGAATCAAGCAAGGGCGCGGCGACCTACGCGCACTACGTCGATCGCGGCGTCGAGGTGCTCGTGATCAGCTGTACCGGCGGCGAACTCGGCGACATTCTGAACGAGCTCGTCGCTCGCGACCCGAAGTCGCGTCGAGACCTGGCGGGCCTCCGGCGCGATGAGATGGCTCGGGCGCGCGAGATCCTGGGCTTCGAGCACCGCTGGTTGGGCTATCGCGACTCAGGGCTGCCCGAGGAGGGCGAGACGGTACCGCCCGGATCCTTTGCGGCGATCCCGATCGAACTCTCCGCCGAGGCGCTCGTGCGCGTCGTGCGCGAGTTCCGGCCCCACGTCATGATCACGTACAACGAGATCGGTGGCTACCCGCACCCCGATCACATTCGCTGCCACGAGATCAGCAAGTTTGCCTACGACTTCGCAGGTGACCCCGAGGTGTTCCCCGAGGCCGGCGAGCCCTGGAACATCGAGAAGCTGTACTACGAAGAGATCTTCAACTCGGAGCGCATGCGCCACGTCGGCGAGCTGGTGCGCGAGCGCGAGCCCGACTCCGAGATTGCCCGCCAGTTTGCCGAGCTCGAGGAGTGGCTGGGAGACCGGCCCTACAGTGCAACCGCCCGGGTCGACGTCGGCGGTTTTTTTGAGAAGCGCGACGACGCGCTGCGTGCCCACGCGAGCCAGGTGCCGCCGGACAGCAGGTTCTTCTTCTGGCCGAACGACCTACAGCGCGAGGCATGGCCATTCGAGGACTACCGCCTGGCGGCCAGCCGGGTGCCCACCGCTGAGTTTGAACACGATCTGTTCGAGGGAATCAAGGAGGAGTAAGTGGTGAACTTCGTCACCGTATTCGCTGCCGAGGAAGTGCCGGTGTACGACCCGGACAAGGTCACGCCGGGAGTGCTCGGTTTTGCTGCGATCGCGCTCGTCGCGGTCGCCGTGATCTTTCTCCTGCTCGACATGAATCGCCGTGTCCGCCGCATCCAGTTCCGCGAACAGGTTCGTGAGGAACTCGCGCAGGAGGTCGCCGATCTCGACGCAGCGCCCGCCGACGGCGTGGATCCTGCCCCCGCGGATGCGGACGTCGCGACCGACGCTGCCGACGAGCCAGACCCAGACCAGAACCCGCAGGACAACGCCGGGCGCTAGCCCGGCCACACAAGGAGCTTCGTGCTGACAGGGCAGGATCCGGCACAGATCCTCTCGCAGGTCTTCGGCTACGCCGATTTCCGGGGCGAGCAGGACGAGATCATCCGGCATGTGACCGGCGGCGGCGACGCCGTCGTGCTCATGCCGACCGGCGGCGGCAAGTCGCTGTGCTACCAAATTCCGTCCATCGCCCGCGAGGGCACCGGGATCGTGATCTCGCCGCTGGTCGCGCTCATGCATGACCAGGTGGCGGCCCTGCGCCTCGCCGGCGTGCGGGCCGGCGCCCTGAACTCGACGATGGACGCTGGCGAACAGCGCCAGGTCACCGAGGCGTACCGCGCGGGCGAGCTCGACCTGCTGTATCTCGCGCCCGAGCGGCTGTCCTCGCCCGGCACCATCGAGTTTCTCGCCTCGGGCAAGATCGCGCTCTTCGCGATCGACGAGGCGCACTGTGTGTCGCAGTGGGGCCATGACTTCCGCCCGGACTACCTGCGCCTGGGTGCCCTGGCCGAGCGCTGGCCGGACGTCCCGCGCATCGCGCTGACCGCGACCGCGACCCCCGAGACGCACCGCGAGATCACCGAGCGGCTGCACCTCGGTGCGGCTCGCCACTTCGTCGCGAGCTTCGACCGCCCGAACATTCGCTACCGGATCGGGGCGAAGGACCAGGTGCGCAAGCAGCTGCTGGCGTTCATCCGTGACGAGCACGCGGGCGAGGCCGGCATCGTCTATGCGCTGAGCCGCAAATCAGTCGAGCAGACCGCGAAGTTCCTGCGCGATCAGGGCATTGATGCGGTCGCCTACCACGCGGGTCTCGACGCGTCCGAGCGCATGCGGGCGCAGACGCGCTTCCTGCGTGAAGATGGCGTCGTGGTGTGCGCCACCGTGGCGTTCGGCATGGGTATCGACAAGCCCGATGTCCGCTTCGTCGCGCACATCGACCTGCCGAAGTCGGTCGAGGGGTACTACCAAGAGACGGGCCGCGCCGGACGCGACGGCGCCCCCTCCGACACCTGGCTCGCCTACGGCCTCGCTGACGTGGTGCAGCAGCGCCGCATGATCGAGACGGGTGACGGCGACGTCGCCACGAAGCGCAACCAGTCGCGTCACCTCGACGCCATGCTCGCGCTCTGCGAGACAGTCGCCTGCCGCCGCGTCTTCCTGCTCGACTACTTCGGCGAGCATGAGAACGCGGCCTGCGGTAACTGTGACGTCTGCATTGATCCGCCCGTGCTCTGGGACGCGACCGTGCCGACCCAGAAGCTCCTCTCGACCATACTGCGCACCGAGCGCGAGTACGGCCAGCGCTACGGCGCTGGCCAGCACATCGACGTCCTGCGCGGCGTCGCCTCGGCGCGCGCGAGCCAGATCGGGCTCGACAAGCTGAGCACCTGGGGTATCGGCCAAGACCTGACTGCGACCCAGTGGCGCGGGGTCGCCCGGCACAGCGTCGCGACCGGGCTGCTCGCCTCGGTCGGGGAGTGGGGCGTGCTCACCCTGACCGACGAGAGCCGCGCGGTACTCGCGGGCACCGCGAAGGTCGAGCTGCGCGAAGAGGTCCTCGCGGTGAAGGCACCGCGCGCTCCCAAGGCGTCTGCGGCGGCGCTCGATTTGGCGCCGGATCAGCTCGAACGATTCGAGCGCCTGCGCTCGTGGCGCGCCGAAGAGGCACGCGAGCAGGGCGTCCCGGCGTACATCGTGTTCGGCAACGAGACGCTCAAGGCGCTCTCGGTGCACCGGCCGTCCACGCTTGAGGAGCTCGGCGGCATCAGCGGCATCGGCGAGGCGAAGCTGGAACGCTATGGCGAGGCGGTGCTCGCCGTACTCGCCGGGCTCGGCGAACCCGCGGCGTCCGCGAGCCCTGCGGGGCCCCCCACCGCCGCGGCGCCCCGTGCGGCTCCGGCGAGAAAGGCGCCGGGTCGTTCGGCCGCCACGCGGACGCCCGTCACGAGCGCTCCGCCGCCCGAGGAGCCGCCCTTCGAGTTCCCCGAAGAGCCACCGTACGACCCATACGACGAGCCGCCCTACGAAGGCTAGGGTCGGGGGCGCGTCTGCGCCTCCGGGATCCTGCTCGGGAGCTAGCTGCCGTAGCGCCGGTTGCGGCGGGAATAGTCGCGCAGAGCGCGCAAGAGGTCGATCTCGCGCAGATCAGGGTAGAGCGCGTCAACGAAATAGAACTCGGAGTGCGCGGACTGCCAGATCATAAAGTCGCTCAGGCGTTGCTCGCCCGAGGTGCGGATGACGAGGTCAGGGTCGGGCTGCCCGCCCGTCCAGAGGTGCTCGCCGATCTGATCGGGAGTGAGTCGCTCAGCGAGTGAGTCGAGGTTGCCGCCGTCGCGCTGATGCTTCTCGATGATGCTGCGCACCGCCGCCGTGATTTCGCTGCGCCCGCCGTAGCCGACCGCGAGGTTGACGTGCAGCCCCGTGTGGTCGCGGGTGCGCTCCTCGGCGCGCCGAATCGCGCTGCAGAGCGACTCGGGCAGGCCGTCGCCGGAGCCCACATGCTGGATGCGCCAGTCGGGCTGCTCGCCCAGCACCTCGGCGAGGTCGGCGATGATGCTGAACAGCTCGTCGAGCTCGGCTGAGTCGCGGCCCGTGAGGTTGTCGGAGGAGAGCAGATAGAGCGTGACGACCTGCACGCCGGCGTCCTGGCACCAGCCGAGAAACTCGGGGACCTTGCGCGCTCCGGCGCGATGCCCGAAGGCGGCGCGCTCCTGCAGCCGCAGCTTCGCCCAGCGGCGGTTGCCATCGACGATGACTGCGACATGGTGCGGCACCCGGGCCGGGTCGATCTGCCGGCGCAGGCGTCGCTGGTACAGGCGGTAGAGGGGACCATCGTCGGGCTGCTCCGCCGAGCTGGGGCGCGGATCTCGCATCACCATGCAACTGTACCGGTTCGCATACCCGAGAACAGTGGACGCCGCCCGATGTATGTCTCGGAATTCAGCGGCGATCCGTAGACTCGGCACATGACGCCAGACCCCGCCGCAGAACGCTCAGCGCGTCCGTTTCCCGAGCCCGATAGCCTGTCGATCCCGCTGCTCGAGGACTCGATCGACCACGAGGCGGACCCCGCTCTGCCGGGGGTGCCGGCCGATGAGGCGAAGCCGACCTGGCGCGGCTGGATCCACGCGGGCACCTTTCCCGTCACGATCGCCGCGGGCATCGTGCTCATCTCCCTCGCCGACGGCCCCGTCGCGAAGTGGGCGTCCGCGGTGTTCATGCTCACGAGCATGCTGCTCTTTGGCAACTCGGCGCTGTATCACCGCATCAACTGGAAGCCGTCGACCAAGCAGATCTTCCGCCGCATCGACCACGCCAACATCTTCCTGCTCATCGCGGGTACCTACACCCCGCTCGCGCTCCTGACGCTGCCGCTTGACAAGGGGCTGATCCTGCTGGTCGCGGTCTGGGCGGGCGCCATCTTGGGCGTCGCCTTCCGAGTCTTCTGGATCGACGCCCCGCGTTGGCTCTACGTCGCCCTCTACGTCGGACTCGGCTGGGCGGCGATGGCGTTTATCGTCGACATCGCGCACGCGAACCTCGCGGCGATGGTGCTCGTCGTCGTCGGTGGACTGCTCTACACGATTGGCTCAGTCGTCTACGGGATGAAGCGGCCGAACCCGATCCCGGGGGTCTTCGGATTCCACGAGATCTTCCACACGCTCACCGTGCTGGCGTTTCTCTGCCACTGGGTCGCGTCTCTGCTGGCAGCGCTCGACCCGTTCTACCTGCGTTAGGTCGCGCAGGATCCTGCCCCGCGTGAATTATTCCGGAAATGACAATCATTTCGGAGTGTTTGGGACGGTTCGATCCGAAATGATTGTCGTTTCCGACATGTTTGACGGCGGAGGCGGGCCGGCTCGCCGGGCTCAGACCGTGCGCAGCATCGAAAACGCGATGCGTCCCTCGATGAAGTAGGTGCGGGAGTAGAGCAGGAGCGCGCCCTCGGCGTCGTAGTGGAGCTGGTCGAGCAGCAGGTAGAGCGCTTCGTCTTCGGCGTCGGGGCCCCAGGCGACGTGCGCGGAGGACACCGCGTGAATTTCGGCCACGCTGTGGTCGGGCACGCGGCCCAGCTGCTCGCGCAGGTACCCGAAGATTGAGCCGTCGAGGTGCTCGGCCGGGCGGCCCTCGGGGAAGACGCCGACGGGGATCAGGTCGTAGGAGTACGCCACGAGCTCGCCATCGGCGAGGATCGCGCGGCGCGCTTCGAGCGCCGTCGCCTCTGCGGTGAGGCCCATCTTCTCGGCCTCGTCGGGCATGACGGGGCGGATGACTCGGCTGCGGTACGTCATTCCGGGCTGCTGCCCCATCGCGCGAATGGAGTCGGATACTGAGGTCAGCCGCTCGAGCCCGGCGCGGATGCGCGGCCGGTCGCTCACGAACGTGCCAACGCCGTGCTGGGTGCGCACGAGCCCGGTCGCCTCGAGCTCTCGAAGCGCGGCGCGCAGGGTGGGCCGCGAGACGCCGTAGCGCTCGGCGAGCTCGTGCTCGGTGGGCAACCGTTCGCCTGGCGCGTAGGTCCCGTTCCCGAGGGCACTGCGCAGCTCGCCGGCGACATGGGCAACACGGGTGAGGGCTCTGACCAACGCTGGGCTCCGATCGGCGAAGACGCGAGGAGGCCACACGTCTTGGCGTCGTCGCATCCCCGGACTAGGGTTGTTTTACAACATACCGGAAGGCGGGGACATGTCGACAGTCGGCTCCACTGCTCAGGCTGATCCCTTCTCGATCTCGGGCCAGCGCGTGCTCGTCACCGGCGGCGCCGGCGACATCGGCTCGGGCATTTCACGTCGCTTTGCGGCTGCGGGCGCCCGGGTCGCTATCCAGTACCGTTCGTCGGCCGTCGCGGCGGAAAGGCTCGCGGACGAACTGTGCGCCGCCCACGGCGAAGGCGCCGCGGTCGCCATCGCGTGCAACCTCGACGACGCTGACGCCGCCGAGACGCTCGTCGCGCGCACGGTCGCAGCGCTCGGCGGCATCGACGGCGTCGTGAATAACGCGGGCGTGCAACCCGTGCAGACGCTCGACGAGATGAGCCGCGCCGACTGGGACGGCATGTTCGCCACGAACCTCGGCGCAGTCTTCGCAGTGAGCGCCGCCGCCGCCGCGGCGATGGCCCCCGGTGGCTGGATCACCCACATCGCCTCGATCGAAGCGACCCGGCCGGCCGTCGGCCACGCCCATTATGCGACCGCGAAGGCCGGCGTCGTGATGCACGCCCGCGCCGCCGCCCTCGAGTACGGCCCCCGCGGCCTCCGCGTGAACACGGTCTCGCCGGGCCTGATCGACCGGGGCACTCTCGAACAGGACTGGCCCGAGGGCGTGGCGAGCTGGAACGCCGCCGCCCCGCTTCGCCGCCTCGGCCGCCCCGACGACATCGCGAACGCCTGCGTCTTCCTCGCCTCGCCGGGCGCGAGCTTCATCACCGGGCACGAGCTGGTCGTCGACGGCGGAATGCTCGTTACGCCCGGCTGGTAGCCGAGCCGATCCTGCCACTACGCGTTTCCCTGACCCCGAGAGCACACACCATGAGCGAGCCCCACGCCGAGCGCACCGCGCAGGTCATCCACGCCGACTGGATGCTGACGCCGAGCGGCGCCGTCGCCGCCGCCGAGCTGGCGTTTGACGCCGCCGGCCTCATCACCTACGCCGGCCCGCGACGCGAGGGGAGCATCGCCGACCACGTGCTCGCCGGCCACGCGTTGATGCCAGGCCTCGTGAACGGGCACACGCACTCCGCGATGACGCTGTTGCGTGGCTCGTCGGACGACGAGGGCTTCATGCCGTGGCTCGACGAGGTGCAGGCGCTCGAGCAGCACCTGACCCACGATGACGTAGCGACGGGCCTGCAGCTTGCGATGCTCGAGATGATCGAGAGCGGCACGACCACCTTCGCCGACATGTACCACTGGGATGCTGAGCTGCTGGGCCTCGTGCGGGCCACCGGCATGCGCGTGCTCGCTGCCCCCGCGGCGTTCGCGGCAGATGCGGTCGCCTTCCCCGGCGTCAGCCCCTGGACAGGTGCCGAGGCCCTGGATCAGACCGAGGCCCTCGCCGAGCAGTTCGCCGGCGACCCGCAGATCAGGCTCGCCTATGGCCCGCACGCGCCCTACACGTGCCCGCCGGAGTTCCTGCGCGAGGTGGGGGAGCGCGCGGTGCGAAGCGGCCTGCCCGTGCACATTCACATCTCGGAGTCCGCCGCCGAGGTCGAGCAGATCCTCGAGCGCTTCGGGGCGACCCCCGCGGACTTTGTCGCAAGCCTCGGCCTGTTCAACGCCCGCGTACTCATCGCCCACGGCGTGCACCTCACCCCCTCTGAGCTCGAGATGGTTGCTGCCGCGGGCGCCGCCATCAGCCACAACCCCGTGTCGAACCTGAAGCTCGGCAACGGCATTGCGGCGCTGCCCGAGTGGCTCGCATCGGGTGTGGACATCGCGCTCGGCACCGACTCAGTCGCCAGCAACAACACGCTCGACCTGTTCGAGGAAATCAAGACGGGCTCGATCGTGCACCGCGGGGTGCACCAGGACGCCGCCATCGTGCGCTCGCTCGATCTCATCGAGCTCGCCACCCGCCGCGGCGCCGTGGCCGTCGGTTTCCCCGAGACGGGCGCTCTCGAGGCCGGCCGGCTCGCCGACGTCATCGCGCTCGATCTCACCGGCAACGCCGCGACCCCGCTGCCCTCGCTCACCTCCCACATCGGCTTCGCCGCGCGAGGCGCCGACGTGCGCCACGTCTTCATCGGCGGCCGCCACGTCTACGCGGACGGCGCGCACCTCACGCTCGACGCCTCCGCGGTCCGGGCGGCCGCGCTCGCTGCCTCCCGCAGGATCCGGGCGGCCGCTGCCCGCTAGGCGCCGCGGCCGGGATCCTGCCCGGACACCTCAACGTTTCATCTCCCACCGAACCCCCTGTGAAAGGACCTTCCATGGCTCCCGTCCGACTTCCCGCCGATGCCGAACTGCCGCTTCTGCGCGCCCGTGTCTCTGACCTTGCCCCCCGCGCCCTCGTCGTGGGCGACCCGGCGCGCGCGGCGCTCGTCGCCAGCCGTCTGGACGACGTCAAGCAGCTCTCGAACAACCGTGAGTACCACGTGTACACGGGCACTCACCGCGGTGTCCCCGTGACGGTGGCCTCGCACGGTGTCGGCGCTGCCGGCGCCGCGGTGTGCTTCGAGGAGCTCGCGCGCGGCGGCGTGACCCGCATCATCCGCTCGGGGACCGCCGGCGGCATGCAGCCCGACGTGGTTGACGGCGCGATCGTGGTCGCCACCGGCGCGGTCCGGGCCGACGGCGTCAGCCACCAGCTCGTCCCCGCCGAGTTCCCGGCGATTGCGACCCCCGAGCTCACCATCGCGCTTGCTGCCCGCGCCGCCGAGACCGGCCTGAGCGTGCACCGCGGCATCGTGCTGACGGGCGACATGTTCTACCCGAGCGACGTCATCACGGGCGTCGACCACAAGATGTGGCAGCGCGCGGGCATCGTCGCGGTCGAGATGGAGGCCTCGGCGCTCCTCGTGATCGCGTCGCTGCACGGTATCGAGGCGGGCGTCGTGCTCGCGATCGACGGCAACCCGCTGAACGCCGCAGACGAGTCGATGGGCGACTACGATCCGTACCGCGAGATCGTGACCCGCGCGGTTGACGGGGCGCTCGAGACGGCGCTCGACGCGCTGATCGCATAGTTCGTCACCGCTGCGCGCTGTCTCGGGTCCTCGGGGCCCCGGCGCCGCGCCGCCGCCGAAAATGCACCTCTCCGACAGGGTCAATCGCTGCAACACCCTGCCGGAGGGGTGCATTTTCGCATTCTCTCGCCGGCGAGGCGGCGGAGTGGGACAGCTAGCGGGTGAGTTCCGCGATGCGGCCGGCCGCGGCGGGGTAGGCGGCAGTGAGCGCCGCGCGCTCCCCGAGCACGAAGCCCTCCCAGTTGAACGCGGGCGCCATTGTCGTACCGATGAGGCACCATTCACCCTGAGGGGAGGATCCCTGCATCACCCCAGCGGGAACGACGATCTGCGGCAGCTGACCGGCTTCCGCGTCGGGGCCGAGCACGGGTTCTTCGACGCGCCCGTCGGGGTGCAGCAGCAGCAGGCGCAGGGCGGACCCGGCGTGCCAGTGGTACACCTCGACGCCGTCGAGGCTGTGCAGCGCCGAGAAGTCCGGGTCGGCGAGCAGATACAGGATCGCGCTCGAATGCTCGTCGAGGTAGGTGCGGCGGTAGAGCCCGCCCTCGTGCTCGAGCGGTTCGAGCTGCAGGCGCTCCGCCCAGGCCGCGGCCTCCGCGGGTAGCTGCACGGCCTCGGCCGCGACGTTGTCGACCGTCACGACGGCAGGATCCTGCCCAGAGTTCACCGCGCCACTCACGCGAGCTGCGCCTGACGGGACTTACGGAAGCGGGTGCTCATCAGGATCAGCGCGATGAGCGTAATGACGTACGGGCCGGCATCGGTGAGCTGCTGCGGCAGGCCAAACGCCTGCAGGCGGAACCCGATCGCGTCGGCGAAGCCGAACAGGAGCGCCGCGCCCAGCACGCCGACCGGGTGCGCGCGGGCGAGCATGACCACGACGACCGCGATCCAGCCGCGGCCTGCCGACATGTTCTCGGTAAAGCCGACGACGTTTCCGAGTGCGAGCTGCGCGCCGCCGAGGCCCGCGAGGGCGCCCGAAGCGACGACCGCCCAGAGCTGGTACCGCTGCGGGTTGACGCCCATGGTGGAGGCCGCCAGGGGGCGCTCGCCGACGCCGCGCAGGCGCAGGCCGACGGGCATGCGGAAGAGCATGATCCAGAGGGCGGGGACGAGCAGCAGCGCGAGGTATCCGAGCGGGGTCAGCGCGAAGAGCGCGCCGATCCAGGGGATGTCGGCGAGCACGGGGATGCGCCAGACCGGGATGCTGTCGATGCCCGGATCCTGGAACGAGCCCTGCACCTTGAACATCGCGACGAGCAAGAAGCTCGTCATGCCGACCGCGAGGATGTTCATCGCGATCGCGAGCACGATCGGGTCGCCCTTGCGATAGACCGCCCCGTAGCCGAGGATCAGCGAGAACAGTGCACCGGCCATCATCGCGACGATGACGCCGATCAGCCAGTTGTGCGTGAAGAACGAGGCGGCGACGCCGGCGAACGCGCCGACGAGGAGCATGCCCTCGAGGCCGATGTTGAAGACGCCGGCGCGGTCGGCGATCATGCCTCCGAGCGCCGCCAACAGGATCGGGATCAGCGAGCGGAGGACCGACGAGATGAGGTCCTGATCAAACACATCGAGGATATTCATCGTCCCGCCTCCGTGGCCGTGGTTTCGGGTTGTTTCTTGCGGAAGCGGGGGAGCGCGACCTTGAACGCGAGCAGGATGATGACGAGCGCCTGGATGACTGAGGCGATCTGCGGGGAGAGCCCGAGCTCGCGGCCCATCGCGTCGCTGCCGACCATGATGGCGGCGAAGAAGACGCCGGCGATGACGATGCCGGTGGGCCGGTACAGCGCGAGCAAGGTCACGAGCAGCGCGGTCCAGGCGTAGTTGGTCTGCAGGAACTGGCCCTCGATGAGGCGGGTGTTCGGCGCCCCGATGACGAGCAGCATGCCGAACATGCCGGCGAGGCCGCCCGAGATCGCCATCGTGCGCAGCACCAGCGGGCCGGGCTTGACCCCGGCGTAGCGGACGAACTCGGCGTTCTGGCCGCTGAGGCCCGACTCGAAGCCGTAGCGCGTGCGGCGGTTGACGAAGATCGCTCCCAGCACGACGATGATCACGATCACCAGCGACCAGTTGACGCTCGTGAGGACCGCAGTCACGGGGCTCGTCGGTCCGAACGTGTTCCGCAGCACCTCGGCGAATGCCGAATCACGCGGCACGAGCATCGAGAGCTGCACCTCGGGGCGGACCTGCTCGCTCGCGACGAGGTCAGAGGTGGGTTCGTCGAGTTTGAAGCGGATCATCCACGAAGAGAAGTAGCGCGCGGGATAGTTGAGCAGCAGGGTCGAGAGCAGGATCGGGACGCCGAGCAGGTTCTGCAGGGCGGCTGCGATGAGGCCCCAGAGCGCGCCGGTCGCGATCGCCACGACGAATGCGAGCGGGACGATCAGGGCCGCGGGCCCGGGCACGTAGATCGCCACGATGCCGCCCGCGAGCGCGCCGAGGCCAGCCTGGCCCTCGGTGCCGAGGTTGATGATGCCGGCGCGGAACGCCACGGCGATCGCGATGCCGATACCGATGATCGGGATCGCGCGGGCGAGGGTGTTCGCGAAGCCAGCGCCGCTGCCGAACGATCCGGTGAACATGGCCGCGTACCCGCTCAGCGGGTCGACCCCGGCAATGAGCATGAGGCAGGCGCCGATGAGGAACGCGAGGATGACGGAGACGGGGATCGGGCCTGCCGCCCAGCGCCCAATCTTTCGCAGGACGGTCACTGTGCAGACTCCTTCGCGGTGGCGGTGCCGGTGGCGGGGTTGAGCGCGGCTGCAAACGTGCCGGGTCGGTGCCGCGCCTCGGGGGCGTGCCCGGCCATGTACAAGCCCAGCAGTGCTTCGGTGGCGTCGGCCTTCGGGACCTCGGCGACGACGCGGCCCTCGAACATGACGAGAATGCGCGAGGAGAGCGACATGATCTCGCTCAGCTCCGCGGAGATGAGTAGGAGGGCGCCGCCGCCGTCGCGATACTCGCAGAGTTCGCGGTGGATCGCCTCGATGGCGCCGATATCGACGCCACGGGTCGGCTGCTCGGCGATGAGCAGCGGCGAGCGGTAGTCCAGCTCGCGTGCCACGACGATCTTCTGCAGGTTGCCGCCCGAGAGTGTGCCCACCGCGGTGGTGGGCCCGGCGATTTTGACGCCGAAGCGAGCGATCAGGCGCTTGGCGTGCTCGAGCATGGGGCCGCGGGCCAGGAGGCCGCGGCTGAGGATCGGCGCGCTCCGGTGGTGCCCAAGCGCCAGGTTCTCGATCGCGTCGGCCGTGCCAGCGCTGCCCACCCCGTGCCGGTCCTCAGGGACGTAGGCGATGCCGCCGTCGCGGCGATCGGCGATGGACGCGCGGCTGAGATCCTGCCCCTGCACGGCGATGGTGCCGGCGGAGGTCCCACGCATGCCGATGATGGCCTCGGCAAGCTCGACCTGCCCGTTGCCAGCGACGCCGGCGATGCCGACGACCTCGCCGGAGCGCACGAAGAGGCTCGCCTCGGCGACGGCGGGCCGGCCGGCGCCGGGCACCGAGAGTCCGGCGACGTCGAGCACGACGTTACCTGGCGCGTTGGCGGGCGGCGGGGTGCTGAGGTCAACGTCACGGCCGGTCATGTGCCGGGTGATCTCCGCGGGGGAGCTTTCGGCGGTGACGAGGCTCGCGACATTGCGGCCGTCACGCAGCACGGTGACGCGGTCCGAGATCGCCATGACCTCGTTCAGCTTGTGGGTGATCAGGATGATCGTACGACCGTTGGCCTTGAGCGCGCGCAGCACGTCGAAGAGGCGCTCGGTTTCCTGCGGCGTGAGCACGGCGGTGGGCTCGTCGAGGATGAGGACCTGGGCATTGCGGTAGAGCGCTTTGACGATCTCGACGCGCTGGAGGACGCCCACGGGGACCGAATCGACGCGAGCGGAGGGGTCGATCGCGAGGCCGTACTGCTCGGCAATCTCGGCGACCTTGCGGTTCGCCTCGGCCCGGTTGATGAGTCCGCGCTGAGTCGGTTCGCTGCGGAAGACGACATTCTCGGCGATCGTCAGCGAGGGAAAGAGTTTGAAGGACTGGAAGACCATGCCGATGCCGGCATCGATCGCGTCGAGGGGCGAGGCGAAATGCTGGCGCTCCCCGCGAATGAAGATCTCGCCCTCATCGGGCTGGTACACGCCGGCGAGCATCGACATCAGGATCGACTTGCCGGCGCCGTTCTCGCCCATGAGCGCGTGGATCTCGCCCGACTCGACCTCGAGGTCGACCTGGTCGTCCGCGAGTACGCCGGGGAATCGCTTCGTGATGCTCCGCATCGAGACTTCGACGGTCACATGCGCTCCTTTGGATGGGAAGAAAGAACAGGGTAAAACACTACCGAAGGCGCTGCCCGGGTGTCTGTGACAACCTGGGCAGCGCCTTCGGTGCGGTGCGATTTAGGCCAAGGGATCCGTGACCTTGATCTTGCCGGCGACGATGTCATCGAACGCCTGCTGGACCTGCTCGAGGACCTCGGGGTTCTCCATGACGGTGCACTGCGAATCAGCTGCGTCGTCCGTGAGGCTGACGATCGTCATGCCGCCCTCGGCCAGGCCGAAGGACGTCGTCGCGTCTGCCGCGCTGGTGCCGTCCATGATCTCGCCGACCACGGTCTCGACGACCGCGTTCACGGCCTTGATCGAGCCGTCAACGACGAATCCGGGGGCCAGCGGGCACTGGTTGGTGTCGACGCCGTAGGCGAAGAAGCCCTTCTCGGCTGCGGCCTCCATGATGCCGGGGTTGGCGGCTGCGCCAACGGCGAAGACCTGATCGACGCCGGACGCGGCATAGGCGAGAGCCTGCTCCTTGGCGCGGGCCGTGTCAGCGAACGGGTTGTCGCCGCCGATGATCTGGGGCGCGACGGTCTCGACTGCGGGGTTGACGCTCTTCGCGCCCTCCGCGAAGCCGTCCGAGTACTTGGCGAGCAGCGGGATGTCGAGCGACAGGACCGAACCAACCTTGTTGGCCTCGGTCAGCAGGCCGGCCTCGACGCCGAGCAGGTACGACGGCTCCTGCTCGCGGAAGGTTGCCTGGTAGAGGTTCTCAGGAGCGCCCTCGACGAAGGTGTCGATCAGGAGGAACTTCTGCTGCGGGTTCTGCTCAGCGAGCTCGAGCGCGACGTCGCCGAACTGGAAGCCGAGCATGACGACGACCTCGGGTGCCTCGGCGATCGCGGCCTCGAGGTGCGAGCGACGAGTTGCCTCGTCCTTGCCCTCGAAGGTCTTTGCCGTGCCCTCGAACTCGGTGGCGACAGCTTCGATGCCGTCCTTGCCCGACTGGAGGAACGCGTTCTGGCCGATGGGGTCGCTCGTGATGTAGACGAACTTGGGGCCGTCCGCGGGGGCTGCATCGCCCGAGTCAGCCGAGCCGCCGCCGCTGCACGCGGTGAGGGCGAGGACGGACAGAGCCGCGGTCGCAGTGAGGGCCGCCTTGGCGCGGCGCGAGGAGATGATCATGCGATCGATCCTTTCATGGGGGTCATTGTGAGGGAAAACCTACGGAAAAACTGCTGAGGCTAGGGGGTGCGCGTGGCGCCGAGGGGAACCGAGTCGAGCGTCTCGCCGCGATCCAGGCGGATCACGCGGCGGTCGGTGACGATCGCGGTGATGAGCTCGTGCGGGGTGACGTCGAATGCCGGGTTGACCGCCTGCGTGCCCTCGGGCGCGGTGCGGGTGCCACCAAAGCCGCCGACCTCGGCGGAGCCGCGGTCCTCGATCTCGATGTCGGTGCCGCTTAGGGTGAGCATGTCGACGGTGGTCTCGGGGGCGACCACGATGAAGGGGACCCCGGCGTGCTTCGCTGCGAGCGCGAGCGAGAACGAACCGATCTTGTTCGCCGAGTCACCGTTGGCCGCGATGCGGTCCGCGCCGATGAAGACGGCGTCGGCGATTCCACGGGACAGCAGAAACGGGCCGGCCGAGTCGATGAGCAAGCGGAAGGGCGCACCCATGCGCTGCAGCTCGAACGCGGTGAGGCGCGCGCCCTGCAGCAGGGGGCGGGTTTCGAGCGGGAAGGCCTCTTCCAGCGCGTCCTGTTCGAGCAGGGTCTGGATCACGCCGAGCGCGGTGCCGCGCTCGACGGTCGCGAGGCCGCCCGTGTTGCAGATGGTCATGATGCGCAGCTTCTCGCGGTCGACGAGCTCGCGGGTGAGCTCAGCACCGTACTGGCCCATCGAGATGCACGCGGCGATGTCCTCGTCGCGGATGTTCAGCGCCTCGGCGAGCACGGCTCCCGCGCCCTGCTCGAGCACAGTGAGTGCGCGGTCGACGCCCCACGAGAGGTTCACCGCGGTGGGGCGTGCTTCGCGCAGCAGCGCTGCCTGGCGGCGCGCCTCGTCGATGTTCAGCGTGCCGGTTTCGTCCGACTCGTTCGCCGCGATGAGCGCGACGCCGAGGGCGCCTGCGACACCGAGCGCCGGGGCGCCGCGGACAGCGAGCCGCTGAATGTCGTCGATCAGATCGTCCAGGGTCGTGACCCGGCGCATCTCGATGGTGTGGGGAAGCAGGGTCTGATCGATCAGCTCGATCGCTCCGTCGGCCCAGTCGATAGTGCGCACGCACTCTCCGTCTCTGCAAGCGTTGCCTCGGTGGCGCGCGGGCGCATAGTGGCGGCCCCCGCACCGACGTTTGACAACGGCGGTCATTCTGGCGCAGACGCGCCCGAGGAATAGGCTACTCCACCCGTGCAGATTCCGCGCGTCGAGCGGGCGAGCGCCCAATCCGGTGTTGTCTGACAACTGCACCTGGCTGGTGCAAAATCCCCGAACGTTCACCCAATCCCCGCGCGTGTCCGGCTCGAATTGTCACCTGCCGGGCGTAGCGTGTGTGGCATCGGGCAGGGCGCCCGACGAGGCGACTCTATGAACCCTCGACCCACCGGGATCGGTCGTCTCACTGACCCGGGCTGCGGCCCGGATTGGGAGGAACCGTGGCGACGATGAGCGAACAGGATCGGTCCATACAACGCCCTCAGGGGGACGACCGCCCAGCCGCGAGCGAACGCTCAATGCAGGCGGAGCGCACCTATGTGGTCGACACCTCGGTATTGCTGGCCGACCCGGGGGCGCTGTTCCGCTTCGCGGAGCACTCGGTGGTGTTGCCGATCGTTGTGGTGAGCGAGCTCGAGAAGAAGCGGCACGACCCCGAGCTCGGCTTCTTCGCGCGCCGCGCGCTGCGCCTGCTCGACGAGCTGCGCGAGAAGCATCTGCGCCTCGACTTCCCGGTGCCCGTCGGCGACCAGGGCGGCACCCTGCGCGTCGAGCTCAACCACTCCGACCAGAGCCTGCTGCCGAGCGGTCTCCGCCTCGGCGACAACGACACCCGCATCCTGGCCGTCGCCCAGAACCTCGCCTCCGAGGGATTCGACGTCACGGTGGTGTCCAAGGACCTGCCGATGCGCGTCAAGGCGGCCGCGATCGGCCTCGGCGCGGAGGAATACCGGCATGAGCAGGCCTCGAACGCCAGCTACTCGGGCATCGTCGAGATTCGCATTGACGAGGCCGAGATGTCGACGCTGTGGGACGAGGAGAAGCTCGAGAACGTCGAGGCGATCGCCGGCGAGCCGCTCGGGTCGGGCGTCGTCCTGGTCTCGGACCGCGGCTCGGCGCTTGGCCGAATCACCGGGGCGGGCGCCCTCAAGCTCGTCCGCGGTGACCAAGAGGTCTTCGGGGTGCACGGCCGCAGCGCGGAGCAGCGCCTCGCTATCGACCTACTGCTCGACCCGTCAGTCGGGATTGTGTCGCTCGGCGGGCGGGCGGGCACCGGAAAGTCCGCGCTCGCGCTCGCCGCAGGGCTCGAGGCGGTGCTCGAGCGGCAGCAGCACCGCAAGGTGATGGTGTTCCGGCCCCTCTACGCGGTCGGTGGCCAGGAACTCGGTTACCTCCCCGGCGACCAGGAGGACAAGATGAACCCCTGGGGCCAGGCGGTGTTCGACACGCTCGGCTCGATCGTTTCGGAGAACGTGCTGAACGAGGTGATCGCGCGCGACCTCGTCGAGGTGCTGCCGCTCACCCACATTCGCGGGCGCTCGCTGAACGATGCGTTCGTGATCGTCGACGAGGCGCAGTCGCTCGAGCGGAACGTGCTGCTGACGGTGCTGAGCCGCCTGGGCCGGAACTCGCGCGTCGTGCTCACCCACGACGTCGCGCAGCGCGACAACCTGCGGGTGGGGCGCTACGACGGGGTCGCCGCCGTCATTGAGCGGCTGAAGGGCCACCCCCTCTTCGGGCACATCACGCTCACCCGCTCCGAGCGCAGCGAGATCGCGGCGCTCGTGACGGAGCTGCTCGAGGACTAGGCGCCCGGCGCGCGGCGGGTCCGGTCCGGCGGCTCTGAACTCGTCAGATCCTGCCGACCGGCTCCTGCCGGGCAGCATCCCGCCAGACAGGATCCTGCCCGGCGAGCCTTCGCCCGGGCGTAGGCTCGGGGCATGGCTGCGACATCCCGGGACCCGTTCACGAACAAGCTGCTCGAGACCTTTCGCGAGCGAGCGGCGGGCTATGACGCCGACAACCGGTTCTTTGCCGAGGACCTGGTGCACCTCGGCATGGCGGGCTACCTCGCGGCCCCGGTGCCGGAAGATCTCGGCGGGGCCGGCCTGTCGCTCGCCGAGCTCGTGCGGTCGCAGCGACGGCTCGCGGCGCACGCCCCGGCGACCGCGCTCGGCGTGAACATGCACCTCGTCTGGGTACAGGTGGCGCGGTTCCTCCACGACCGGGGCGACGATCGCCTCGACTGGGTGCTGCGCGACGCGGTCGCGGGCGAGATCTTCGCCTTCGGCATTTCCGAGGCGGGCAACGACGCCGTGCTGATGGACTCACGCTCGAGCGCTGTGCCCGATGGCGCGGGCGGCTATCTCGTGAGCGGCACCAAGGTCTTCACGACGCTGTCGCCCGTGTGGACGCGGCTCGGGCTGCATGCCCGTGACGACAGCGACCCCGACGCGCCCCGCGTGATCTTCGGCTTCGCGCGGCGCGGGGGCGCCGGGGTGCGTGCCGCCGATCGTGGTGGGCCGGGCATTTCCCACCCGGGGCAGTGGAACCCGCTCGGCATGCGTGCAACACAGAGCTGGGCGACCACGCTCGAGCGCGTGCCGGTCGCGGCGGAGGACGTCGCCGGGTCCATCGCCCCGTTCGAGCCCACCGACCCGATCGTGCTCGGCATCTTCGCCTCGTTCTCCGTGCTCACCGCCGCCGTGTACGCGGGGATCGCGGACCGCGCGCTCGAGCTTGCAACCGAGGCGGCGCGCCGGCCGGCCGGCGACGGGATCCGCCTCGACGACCCCGACACCGCTGCCCGCCTGACCGAGGCGGTGCTCGAGCACCGAGCGAGCCTCGACGCGCTCGAGGTGCTCGCGCGCGACGTCGATGCGCGGGCCGACCGCGACGACTGGTTCCTCGCGCTCGCCGCAGCGAAGAACCGGGTGACGGACGAGGCGAGGCGCGCGGTGGACGTCGCGATGCGCTTCGTCGGCTCCCGCGGGTTCCAGGCCGACTCCGAGCTCGCCCGGCTGTACCGCGACGTGCTCGCCGGGATGTTCCACCCGTCGTCTGCTGCGTCACTCGCGTCGACGGTGCGGCGTGGGCTGGCGGGATAGCGCGGCAGCTCGGCTCCGCTCCGCCGCAATCGAGAGTTCGCAAGCTGTGGGTGCTGAGGCATGCGCACCGGCAGATAGCGATCCCTCGATCGGGATTGACCGCTTCGATCAGCGGGGTGCGCTACCGCCCGCCCGCAGCTCGGCCGCATAGGCCGTGAGCGAGCGGCGGTAGCGCGGCAGCGTCGGCTCCAGCGCCTCGAGCGCCACGGCCAACGCGTCTTCGACTCGGCCCGCCGAATGCAGGCAGAGCGCGAGGAATGCCTCACGGGCGGCGCCCACCGACGTATCGGGCTCCGACGCGGACAACACGGCAACGGCCTCGTCAAAGCGGCCGAGGTTTCGGAGCGTCGATGCGTACTGAACGTCGAGTTGCGCGCGCTCGGGGCCGGCCAGCCCGAGCTCGATCGCCCGTTCGTATTCGGCCGCCGCTTCCGCCTCGTGACCGGCCGAGTCGTAGGCGCCGCCGAGTTCGAACGGCCCACGCGGGTCAGCGGACGGCAGCTCCGCGGCGAGCGCCCGCATCGCGGCGAGCGTCTCGGCAGGATCCTGCCCGCTGTCCCAGAGCTCGTCGACCCGTCGCTGCCATGCATCCTGCTGGTTCATGCGTCCGACGTTATCAAGGAGCGGCGCGGGTATGGCAAAGGGCCGAGATCCCGCAGGATCCCGGCCCCAGCCCTGACGGCAAGCCGTCGGAGTGTAGAACTACTTTGCGACGCCCGGGTGGGTCATCGAGAGCAGGTCGAGCGCCTTGTCGAGGTCGGCCTCGGTGACCTCGCCGCGCTCGACGTAGCCGAGGTCGACTACTGCGTCGCGCACCGTGATGCCCTTGGCGACCGAGTGCTTCGCGATCTTCGCGGCCGCCTCGTAGCCGATGAGGCGGTTCAGCGGGGTGACGGTCGACGGGCTCATGCCAGCCAGTGCCTCGGCTCGCTCGAGGTTCGCGACCAGGCCCTTGACGGTCTTATCGGCGAGCACGATCGACGCGTTCGAGAGCAGGCGGATCGACTCGAGCAGCGCCGTGCCCATGACGGGGATCTGCACGTTGAGCTCGAAGGCTCCCGATGCGCCCGACCACGCGATGGTCGCGTCGTTGCCGATGACCCGCGCGCAGACCATGAGGACGGCCTCGGGGACGACGGGGTTGACCTTGCCGGGCATGATCGACGAGCCGGGCTGCAGATCGGGGATGTGCAGCTCGCCCAGGCCGGTGTTCGGGCCCGAGCTCATCCAGCGGAGGTCGTTGTTGATCTTGGTCAGCGAGACCGCGATCGTGCGCAGCGCACCCGACGCTTCAACAAGTCCGTCGCGGTTCGCCTGCGCCTCGAAGTGGTTGCGCGCCTCGGTGATGGGCAGGCCGCTCGACGCCGCGATCTCGGCGATGACCTTCTCGGGGAAGCCGAGGGGGGTGTTGATGCCGGTGCCGACGGCGGTGCCGCCCTGGGGCACCTCGGCGACGCGGGGGACAGCCGCCTCGACGCGCTCGATGCCGTAGCGGATCTGCGCGGCGTAGCCGCCAAAGACCTGGCCGAAGGTGACGGGGGTCGCGTCCATGAGGTGCGTGCGGCCCGGCTTCACCGCGGTCGCCCACAGCTCGGCCTTCTCCTCGAACGCCTCGGCGAGGTGCGCGAGCGCGGGCTTCAGCTGCTCGATGAGCGCGCCCGTGACGGCGATGTGCACCGAGGTCGGGAAGACGTCGTTCGACGACTGCGAAGCGTTGACGTGGTCGTTCGGGTGCACGGGGGCGCCGAGGTGCTTCGTCGCGAGGGTCGCGAGGACCTCGTTCATGTTCATGTTCGACGAGGTGCCCGAACCGGTCTGGTAGGTGTCGACCGGGAACTCGCCGTGGTGTGCGCCGCCGATGATCTCGTCGGCGGCGGCCACGATGGCCTTCGCGATGTCTGCGTCGAGCACGCCGAGCTCGCTGTTCGCGATTGCGGCGGCGCGCTTGATGCGCGCGAGCGCGACGATCTGAGCCGGCTCGAGGCCGCTGCCCGAGATCGGGAAGTTCTCGACTGCGCGCTGCGTCTGTGCGGCATAGAGTGCGTTCTTGGGCACACGAACTTCACCCATGGTGTCGTGCTCGATGCGGTACTCGATCTCTTCAGTCACGTTGATCCTTAGTTTCGGCGGAGTGTCGGGGGAGGAAAAATTTCGGGGACGAGCTGCCTAGGCCGCGTCGTGGATGTCGATATCGAGCGTGCCGACGGCGGTGTACGGCACCGCGCGGCCCTCAACGAGGCGATACTGGCAGCCGACGATCGCGAGCTCGCCGCGGTCCACAGCGTCGCTAATCACCCGTGAGTTTCGCAGCAACTCGTTCACCGTGGCAGCAAGGTGCATGCGTCCCACCGCGTTCGCGTCGATCTGGGAGGCCTCGGCGTAGGGGCTCTCGTGGTGATCGCGGTGCCAGTACTGCTGCACGGCCGGCTGGATGGGCGCCAGGGTGTTGCGCACCGAATCGGTGACCGTGCCCGGCGTGCGGCTTGACTGGTCGATCGCCGCGGCCACCGCGCCGCACGAGTCGTGCGCAAGGACGACGATGAGCGACGAGCCCAGCTCAGTCACCGCGTACTCCATCGATGCAGTGATGGACTCGGCCACCACGTGCCCCATGTTGCGCGCGATGAAGAGGTCGCCCAGGCCACAGTCGAAGATGATCTCGGCCGCAAGGCGCGAATCTGAGCAGCCGAAGAGGGCGATGTCGGGCGTCTGCACGTTGACGAGCTCGGAGCGACGATCAACGTCCTGGTTCGGGTGGTTCGAGGTGCCGGCGATGAACCGGTCGTTCCCGGCACGAAGCGTGTCCCAAGCGACCTGTGGCGTGACGCGCTGCTTCGACATACGTGCTCCTCTATTTGCTGGGGGTGAGGCCCGCCACGGCGCGCTCCGCGAGGAGGCTGATCGCGTCGGGGGTGTCGGTTCCGTAGACCAGGATCGTGGCGTCGCCCGCCTCGGTCTGCAGGGCAAAGCTCGCGTTCGTCTTGTCGAGCTCGGTGGCGCCCTCGTGGTGGTCATAGACCGTCCAGTTGAAACCGCCAATCGTTGCAGCGCCCGTGGCCGTCTGCTTCTCAAGCTGCTCGGCGATCCAGGTGTCGTTCGCTCCGAACGCCTGCGTGACCGCCGCGAACTGCTCGTTATCGGTCGTGTAGCTCAGGTACCAGTAGGTGATCTTGTCGGTTTCGGAGTAGCGCAGCTCGGCCTGCTTCGCGCGCCAGCCGTCCGGAACCTTCGGGGCAATGAGCTCGTGCCCGGCGCTTGCCGAGGCCGCGGCCGCGAGGGACGCGACGTCGATGTCACGGTGCTCGGTGTTCCCGACACCGCGGGGGACCGCGAGGAAGATCACGGCAACGAGGCCGAGGGAGACGAGAAGGGAAAGGACGAGGTTGTTGACCGTCTTCCGCTCCCGGTAGAGGCGGCTATCGCGCGTCTTGCGTGCGTGCGTCTCGGCTGCGGTTTCGGGGCGTCCAAGCTCGGCAACAACGGCCTTCGTCTTGCGGCTCATGCCTACTCTGCGTCCCTCTCCGGAGTGTTGGCCACGCTCTTGCGGGCTTCTTCGAGGCGGCGGCGTGCGCCGAGCAGCCACTCTTCGCAGCGCGCGGCCAGCACCTCGCCGCGTTCCCAGAGCGCGAGCGACTCTTCGAGGGTCGCGCCGCCCTGCTCGAGGCGGGCGACGACCTGCACGAGTTCGTCGCGCGCGTCTTCATAACTCAGCGTCACGGGATCTGCGGGGGAGGCCATAGGGCAAGTCTAGCCGTCGGTCCCGACAGGGAGATCTATGCGTCCGTCGGACGTCGCACCCAGGCGCCCGCCCGCCACAGCAAGGCGCAGCTCGGTCCCGGCCGGTGCATCGGCCGGATCCCGCAGCACGGCGCCGCTCGGCAGCTGGGCGATCGAGTATCCGCGCTCCAGCGTCGCCTGCGGCGACAGCGCGCCCAGCCGGGCGCGCAGCTCGGCGAGGACGGTGCCCGAGTCGCGGACCGTGCGCTCCGCGAGCTCGGTGCCGCGAGCGATCCAGCGCGTCAGTTCCTCGGCGCGCTCGTCGATGAATCGCTCGGGCCGCGCGAGCACCGGGCGCCCGCGCAGCTGCGAGATCCGGTCGATCTCGTGCGAGACGAGCTGGCCGAGCCGCGTGCTCATGCGGCTGCGCGCCTGATCGATGCGGGCAAGTTCCTCGCCGACATCGGGTACCACGCGCTTCGCGGCGTCCGTCGGGGTCGAGGCGCGCAGGTCGGCGACCTCGTCGAGGAGCGGCCGATCGGCTTCGTGCCCGATCGCGCTGATAATGGGGGTCTGCGCGGCGGCGGCGGCGCGCACGACGCGTTCGTCGCTGAAGGCCAGGAGGTGCTGGAAGTCGCCGCCTCCGCGGGCGATGATGATGACGTCGACCTCGGGGTCCCGGTCAAGCGCCTCGATGCCGGCGACGACCTCGGCGGGCGCCTTGTCTCCCTGCACCGCGGCGTAGTGCAGGCGGAACTCCACGCCCGGCCAGCGGAGCTTCGCGTTGCGCAGCACGTCCTGTTCGGCATCTGAGTTCTTGCCGGTGATCAGGCCGATCCGGTGCGGCAGGAAGGGGAGGGGGCGCTTGCGGGCGGCGTCGAACAAGCCCTCACTGCGCAGTTGCTGGCGCAGCCGCTCGAGCCGCTCGAGCAGGTCACCCACGCCGACGTGGCGCAGGTCATGCACTTGCACTGTGAGGCTGCCGCCCTTCACCCAGAAGTTCGCCTTCACGAGCGCGACGACGCGGTCGCCCTGTGCGAAGTCGCCCGAGAGCTTCGACAGCACGGAGTTCCAGACCGAGAGGCTGACCGTCGCGTCCTCGTTCAGGTCTTTGAGCTTGCCGTAGACGTTGCCGCCGCGGACCTGCCACTGGGTGAGTTCGCCCTCGATCCAGACCATGCCGAGGCGGTCGATCCAGTCGCGCAGCTTCTGGCTCATGAGCGCGACCGGCCACGGCTCCTCGCGGGTGGAGGGTGCGGTGACGGAGAGGGGACTCATGCAGCGATCCTATCGAGCCAGGGGACAGTCAGGAGTGGCCCGTAGACTGGGCGCATGGCCAATTCTTCTGTGGATCAGCGCACGATTGGCGCCCCCGTCGTGAGTCTCTCAATGCCCCGCATGCGCCGTCAGGCCGGGCGGCTGCGCGACGAACCGGTCGAGGGCGAAAAGCTCGTGCTCCTCGCCGCTCCACGAGGGTATTGCGCTGGCGTGGACCGCGCCGTCGTCGCGGTCGAGAAGGCGCTCGAGCGCTATGGCGCCCCGGTGTATGTGCGCAAGCAGATTGTGCACAACGTGCACGTCGTGCGCACCCTCGAAACGATGGGCGCGATTTTCGTAGAAGAGGTTGACGAGGTGCCCACCGGCGCCCACGTCGTGTTCTCGGCCCACGGGGTGTCGCCCGCAGTCGTGCAGGAGGCCGAGGATCGCGGCCTGCAGGCGATCGATGCGACCTGCCCGCTCGTCACGAAGGTGCACCGCGAGGCCGTGCGCTTCGCGAAGCAGGACATGGAGATCTTGCTGATCGGTCACACAGGCCACGAAGAGGTCGAGGGCACCGCGGGCGAGGCCCCGGACCACATCACGATCGTGAACTCGCCCGACGATGTCGCTGGGCTTGAGGTCAAGGACCCGGAGAAGCTGGTCTGGCTCTCGCAGACGACCCTGAGCGTCGACGAGACCATGGAGACGGTGCGCCGTCTGCGCGAGAAGTTCCCGAAGCTGCAGGATCCGCCCAGCGACGACATTTGCTACGCCACCCAGAACCGTCAGGTCGCGATCAAGAAGATCGCCCCGCAGGCCGATCTCGTGCTCGTCGTCGGCTCGCAGAACTCGTCCAACTCGGTGCGCCTCGCGGAGGTCGCGCTCGAGTACGGCGCGAAGGCCGCCCACCTGGTCGACTACGCGCACGAGGTCAAGCAGGAGTGGCTCGCGGGCGTCCGCACCGTCGGCGTCTCGAGCGGCGCCTCGGTGCCCGAGGTGCTCGTGCAGGATCTGCTCGACGACCTCGCCGACGCCGGCTATGGCATGGTGCGCGCCGTCGTCACGGCGGAGGAGGACCTCGTGTTCTCGCTGCCGAAGGAGCTTCGCCAGGACAGCCAGGGTGTGCGCGACGAGCGTGCGCTCGGCGGGCGTCGCCGCTAGCGTTTCGTGGGCCAGCAGGATCCTGCTGGAAAGCTATTCGAGCCCGACGCTCATGATCAGGTCGTCCTCGGGGCCGGGAGTGCGCTGCCCGTCGGTGTTGTTCGTGACGAACCAGAGTGCTCCGTCGGGCGCTTCGGTCACGGCCCGGATCCTGCCGTACTCGCCCGCGTAATAGTCAGTCGACGTGCCGGGGTCTGCGACGGGAACCGAGCGGAGCACTGCGCCGCGGAGGTTCGCGATGAAGAGCGTTCCGCCGATGCGCGTCATGCCGCTCGGGCTCGCCGCGCTCGGTGCCCACTGCTGCACGGGGTCGGTGAAGCCGCTCTGCCCAGCGGCGCCCTCGACCGTCGGCCAGCCATAGTTGCTGCCCGGGGCGATGACGTTCAGCTCGTCCCACGTGTTCTGCCCAAACTCGGTCGCGAACATCGTGCCGTCGGCGGCCCAAGCGAGACCCTGCGGGTTGCGGTGCCCGAAGCTGTAGACGAGGCTGCCCGGGAACGGATTGTCTGCCGGCGCCGCGCCGTCGGGCGTCATCCGCAGGATCTTGCCCGCGAGCGACTCGAGGTCCTGCGCGAGGTTCGACTGGCTCGCGTCGCCGACCGTGGCGTAGAGCATGCCGTCCGGTCCGAAGGCCAGGCGGCCGCCGTTGTGGGTGCGCGCCGAGGGCAGCTGGCTGATGAGGGTCGAGGCCTCGCCGAGGGCGTACGCCCCGGGTGCCCCGGTGACGGCGAAGCGTTGAATGCGGTTCCCGTCGGCCCCGGTCGAGTACACGTACAGGCGGCCCTGCTCGTCGATCGCGAGGCCGAGCAAGCCGCCCTCCCCGCCGTGCTGCACGCCCGGCGCGATGCCGAGTTCGCGGGCCCTGCCGTCGGCCAAAAGCTCGAGGATGCGCCCGCTATCGCGCTCGCTCATGAGCGCGGTCTCGTTGAGGAACACCACCGACCAGGGCGCGTCTAGGCCCGAGGTGACCGCCTGCGGGGTGCCGACCGGCGCGACCGGCGCAGCGCTTTCCGCTGGCGGCGTGGTTGTGGGTGCCGGGGCGGGCGCAGGTTCGGCGGACGCCGTCGGGGCGGGCGCCTCTGCGGGCTGGGTGCAGGCTGCGAGCAGTACGCCCACGCCCAGCGCGGTGGCCACGAGGAGGGGGACCCGGTGTCGACTCATGGAGTTCATCCAATCGGTGAATCCCCCCAATGTACGGCGCATACCCTGGCGAATGCAGAGAGCTTTCTAGGTGCTGCTTGGCTCGGACAGCCGGGCGATCACCTCGATCAGCAGCGTCTCGGCCACGGGTGCTGGCAGCGCCTCGATGAGCGCCATGAGCGTCGACATCTCTTGGGGAAGGGCGTCGCCGCCCCCGCCGACGCCGACGACGCGCAGCATCGCCCAGGCGGCGCCGGGCGAGAGCCGTGCGCCCTCACGCATGAGTCCGAGGGCGCGGAGCCCCGCGAGCGCGACGCGCGGGTTTGCCCGCGGCACCCCGCGCACGTCGTCCGCTGCCTGCCGCATGGCGGGGAGGAGGGCAGGGAGCACCGACTCGGTCACCGGCGTAATGGTCAGGTGGGTGCTGTGCGGCACGCGCGTGCCGCTCGGCTGATCGATTCCGGGCTGTAGCTGCACCCGGAACCCGAGCGCGCTGATGCGGTCGGCGAAGCGGTGCGGGTCGACCTGCTGGGCTGCGGGCACGGACTCGTCCGCCACGACCGCGAGCAGCGGCCCCGTCGGGTCGCCCAGCACGGTGAGGCCCGGGATCGCGTCGACCTCGCGCCGGATCGCCGCCGTCGCGCGCACGCAGCGCCCGGTGAGCTCGGCGTAGCCGCTCGAGCCGAGCCGGGTCACGATCGCCCAGGCGGCGGCGAGGCCGGTCGCCGAGCGCGAGCCGAGCATCGTCGCGTTGACCACCGGGTAGCCGGGCCAGCGGGCGGTCGCGAAGAACTGCTTGCGCTGGCGGGCGCGGCCACGCTGCAACAGCACGGAGGCGCCCTTGGGGGCGTAGCCAAACTTGTGCAGGTCGGCCGAGATACTCGTGACGCCGGGAGTGCGGAGGTCCCACTTCGGGAGGCCCGGCCACCACGGCAGGGCGAAGCCCCCGATGCAGGCGTCGACGTGGCAGGAGATGCCGCGCGCACCGGCTTCGCGCGCGACCTCCACGATCGGGTCGAGGGCCGCCGTCGGGTAGGACGGCGCCGAGACCACGACGAGCGCGACGTCCTCGTCGAGCCGGTGGATGATGTCGGCGGCCGACACCGACCCGTCGCGCGCGACCGGGACCAGGTCGAGGTCGAGCTCGAAGTAGTGCGCGGCCTTCTGGAACGCGGCGTGCGCGGTGAGCGGGGCGACGAGGCGAGGGCGCAGGTTCGCGCGGGACCCCGGGTCCTCGGCCCGCCACAGGTCGCGCGCGGTCTTCACCGCGAGCAGGCAGCTCTCGGTGCCGCCCGAGGTGATGGACCCGACGACCCCGCGGCCGCCGTGCAGCATGCGCTTCGCGAAGGCGATGAGGTCGCGTTCCATCGCGGGCACTGACGGGAACGCGGTCGGGTCGAGGCCGTTGACGGTGCGGACGAGGCCGGCCGCGTCGCCCGCCAGCTCGTCGAGCTCAGCGAGCCCGGAGTCGTACACATACGAGAGCAGGGTGCCGCCGTGCGTCGGTGCATCGTGTTCGCGAAGCCTGGCGAGCCGCCGCAGCACCTCCGGGGCACTCGGCCCGCTGCCGAGGGCTTCGTGAGGGGTGTGATCGTGACTCATGCTGCCGCCTCCGGCTCAAGGTCGGCCTTGCGCAAGCGGTAGCGGCCGAAGACGAGGATGCTGATGCCCATCAGAATGGCGGGCACGATGCTGAACGCGATGCCGATGCCCGCGACGGCCGAGGCGGGCTGTTCGATCGAGACGCCGGCGGTGCTCTCGAGGTACCCCGTCAGCGTGAGCACGATGGTGAGTACGGTCGCACCAAACGCCATACCGGTAGTCTCGCCCGCCGTCCACACGCCGCCGAACGCGCCAGCTCGACCGTCGCCGCGTCGACTCGCGTCGTGCCGAATCACGTCGGGCAGCATCGCCATCGGTAGCGACTGCATGCCGGCGTACGCGGCGCCGGCAAGGGCGACCGGGGCCAGGATCCACCAGCCGGGCAGCCACAGCATCGCCGTCAGGGCGAGGGCCGCGACGGCGAACATTGCGCTGGCGATCACGAACGCGCGCTCCTTACCGATCGCGCCCGACAGCTTCGCCCAGAGCGGGGCGACGAGCAGGGCCGGCGCGATCAAGGCGAGGAACAGCGGCGTGACGCCTCCCTCGTCGCGCAGCACCCAGGTGGCGACGTACTGCGCGCCGGCCAACATGATGCCGGTGGCGAGACCCTGCAGCATGAAGGTCAAAAGCAGCGCACGGAAGGGCTGGCTTGCACGCAGCGTGGTGACGCCGTCGCGGTAGAACACGGCGAGCGTGGTGCGTGTGGGGAGCGTCGCCGCGTGCAGTCCGCGCGGTGCGGTGCTGCTGCCGATGAGCAAGCCAACGGCAAGCACGAGCCCGGCGATCACCGCCATGACGAGGTAGCCCAGGTTCGGATTGTCGGGGAAGAGCCCGCGCAGCTCGGGGCCGCCCGCGCCGAAGAGCAGGATCGCGAGCGTGAGCACGACCACGCGCCAGGTCAGCAGTCGGGTGCGGTCGTCGTAGCCGTGGGCGATCTCAGCGGGCAGCGCGATGTAGGGCACCTGGAACAGACTGAAGGCGGTCGCTGCGGCCAGGAACGCGACGAACACCCAGAGGGCCGACAGCCCGGGGGCTAAACCGGGGACGACCGCGAAGGTGAGCGCGAACGCGACGGGCAGGGTCACCGCCCCGATGAGCATGGAGCGGCGCCGGGTACCGGTCCGCGCGAGGGCGCGGTCGCTCAGGCCGCCGATGACGGGGTCGATGAGGACGTCCCACACCTTGGCGAGCGTCACGATGAGGCCGGCGAGGGCCGCGGTCACCCCGAGCGTGTCGGTCAAGTAGTAGACGAGGACGAGGCCGGGGAGCGTCGCAAAGCCGCCCGTGCCGAGCGAGCCCGCGGCGTAGCGGGCGATCGTGCCGCGCGCGAGCGGCGCGGGGCCGCCCGTCGTGCGAGGCGGGGTGGCGGGGGAGGGAGGTGTCGACGCTGAGACCATGGCTGCATGCTATCGCCCTGCGCCGACACGCAGAACGCCCTCCCCGGTCGGGAAGGGCGTTCTGGCGACTCGTGTGAAGCGTGGAGGCTACATGCCGCGTCCCTGAAGCGAATCGAGCAGGAGCTGCATGCGCTCGGGCGTCATCTCGGTGGAAAACTCTGGGATCTGACTCATCGCGACGGTGAGAATGATGAACATCGCGATGAACGCCACGACGCCGCCGATGAGGGGAATAAAGAACGCGAGCTTGCGCCGGCGCATCCGCTGCACCGAAAGGATCAGAGTGATCGCGTACAGCCCGAGCGTCACCAGGGTGCCGACCGTGCCGATGGTCGTAATCGATGCCGGAGCGACCCAGTCGGGCAGCTCGATCAGTTCCGCAATGGTCGCGAGCTGCTGCGGCAGCATCATGAAGGAGCTGGCAAGGTTGAGCGCGCCAAACGCGCCAGCCGCGAGCAAGAGGATCGTGACGACGCGATCGCCGACGCGGCTCTTCGCCGGGGCGGCCGCGGGGCCTCCCGGTGCCGGGACGGGTGCCTGCATTGCGGGGACGCCTGCGGCGGGCGCCTCGAAGTGCTGCGGCGAGCCCGACCGCTGTTGCCCGACGCCCAGGTTATGCGGCACTCCGGTGAGCGACGGCGACGCCGCGGGCTTCGCAGCCCCGTTCGCTTGCGGGGCGGCGCCGGGGACGATCGCCCCGTACTGCGGCCCGGGAACCTCTGCGGGCGCGGCCGCAGCGCCGGCGTTCGCAGGATCCTGCCCAGGAGTCACCGTCTTTGCCTCGCTCGGCGGCTCCCAGGTCCACCCCTCGGGGGCGTACTCGCCGAACGCGGGGCGCGGGCGTTCCGTGGGTGTGGGTGTGGGTGTGTTGACTTCGGTTTCTGCAGCCGGCGTCGCGTTGGTGGGCTGCGGATCGGCAGGATCCTGCGGGGACGTCATGCTACGCGCTCACCGACTTACCGGCAGAGCCGAGCTGGGCGGCAGCCTCGCTGACGCGGGCGCCCATCGCGGACTCGGCCTTCTTGCCCCACGCGCGCGGGTCGTACTGCTTCTTGTCGCCGACCTCGCCGTCGATCTTGAGCAGGCCCTCGTAGCCCGTCAGGATCGAGTCGACGACCGAACGCGTGAACGCGTACTGGGTATCGGTGTCGATGTTCATCTTGATGACACCATTCGCGACCGCCTCGGCGATCTCGGCGGGGCTTGAGCCGGAGCCGCCGTGGAAGACCAGATCGAGGGGCTTCGGTCCCGTGCCGTAGCGGGCCGCGAGGCCGTCCTGAATCTCCTTGAGCAGCGCGGGGCGCAGCTGCACGTTGCCCGGCTTATAGACGCCATGCACGTTGCCGAAGGTCAGCGCGGTGAGGTAGCGGCCCTGCTCGCCGAGGCCGAGCGCCTCGACGGTCGCGATCGCGTCCTCGAGGGTCGTATAGAGCTGGTCGTTGATCTCCTGCTCGACGCCGTCCTCTTCGCCGCCGACGACACCGATCTCGACCTCGAGGATCGTGTTGATGGCGTGCAGGCGGGGGAGGAGCTCCTTCGCGATGCGGAGGTTCTCGTCGAGCGGCACGGCCGAGCCGTCCCACATGTGCGACTGGAAGTACGGCAGGCCGCCGTTTCGCACGCGCTCCTCGCTCGCTGCGACCAACGGCAGGAGGAAGTTGTCGAGGTTCTCCTTGGGGCAGTGATCCGTGTGCAGTGCGACGGTCACGGGGTACGCCTTGGCGACCTCTTCCGCGAAGAGGGCGAACGCGATCGCGCCGCCCGCGCGGTTCTTGACGGTGTGCCCAGCGAAGTAGTCTGCGCCGCCGGTGGACACCTGCACGATGCCGTCCGAGCCCGCCTCAGCCAGGCCCTGCAGCGCTGCGTGCAGCGTCTGCGAGCTCGAGACATTGATCGCCGGGAAAGCGAATGCGCCGGCCTTCGCAGTGTCGAGCATTGCGGCGTACTGTTCCGGGGTGGCGACGGGCATCGCAGCTCCTTCGTGTTCAGAGACGGGTCGGCCCACCAGTCTACTGAGTTCGCGATAGGCTGGGGTGGGAAACGCTGGGCGAGGAATTGGCCCAGATCCGGACTCGCGGGACCAGCCTGCGCACCGGTTACATTCCGCGCGAAATGCGGCGCGGAGCAAAGGAGACACCCCCATATGAACGACGGCCACTCGCTTCGTACCTGGCAGCCTGATCGGAACCTCGCGATGGAGCTCGTCCGCGCGACCGAGGCCGCAGCGATTCGTGCGACTCCGTTCGTGGGTCACGGCGACAAGAACGCTGCCGACGGCGCGGCCGTCGACGCGATGCGTCGGTTCCTCTCGACCGTCAGCATGAACGGCACCGTCGTCATTGGCGAGGGCGAGAAGGACGACGCCCCCTGGCTGTACAACGGCGAGAAGGTCGGCAACGGCGAGGGCGCCGAGTGCGACGTCGCGGTTGATCCGATTGACGGCACGTCGCTGACTGCTGCTGGCCGCCCCGGCGCGATTTCGGTCATCGCGGTCGCCGATCGCGGCAGCATGTACGACCCCTCGGCCGTCTTCTACATGGACAAGCTGGTCTGCGGGCCCGACGGCATCGGCATCGTCGACATTCGCAAGCCCATCGGCGAGAACATCCGCGCGCTCGCGAAGGCCAAGGGCGTCGACACGTCCGAGATCCGCGTCGCCGTGCTCGATCGCCCCCGCCACGAGCTGCTGATCGCCGAGATCCGCGAGGCCGGCGCCGGCACGCGCCTGCTGCTCGACGGCGACGTCGCTGGTGGCGTCAACGCTGCCCGCTTCGACTCGAGCATTGACCTCTGCGTTGGCATCGGGGGCACCCCCGAGGGCATCATCACTGCGTGCGCAGTGAAGGCGCTCGGCGGCGTCATCCAGGGCCGCCTCATGCCGCGCGACGACGACGAGCGTCAGAAGGCGATCGACGCCGGTCACGACCTCAGCCGTGTGCTCGAGGCGAACGACCTCGTCGCGAGCGACAACACCTACTTCGTGGCCTCGGGCATCACCTCGGCGGACTTCGTCGACGGCGTGCGCCGCCGCGGCCCGTTCGTCCGCACCGAGAGCATCGTCATGCGCTCGCACTCGGGCACCATCCGCCACGTCATCAGCGACTCGCTGGCGGATCGCTGGGCGTAACCGCTCACCGCAAACAGGGCCGCGCCGGGGGAAACCCTGGCGCGGCCCTGTTTGCGTTTTGGCGGGTATGACTTTCCGCCCGAACTACTCCGCTTCGAGCTCGTCAAAGATATCTTCGAGCTCGAGCTGTTCGCCGCCGAGCTCAAGGGTCTCGACCGAACGCAGCCGGCGCTCGACCGCGCGAGTGCGCGTCTTGCCCTGCTGCACCGTGTTCTGCACGGTCTGCAGTTGCTTTTCCAGCTTGTCCCAGACCTGGCCGTACTTCTGGAACTCCTGCTTCGCGGCGCTGAGCACCTGCCAGACCTCCGAGCTGCGCTGTTCGATCGCGAGGGTGCGGAACCCCATCTGCAGGCTGTTCAGCAGCGACATGAGCGTCGTCGGCCCCGTGACGATCACGCGGATCTCGTTCTGCAGTTTGCTCGTGAGGCCCGGCCGGCGAATTACTTCGGCGAAGAGGCCTTCGGTCGGCAGGTACATGATCGCGAAGTCGGTGCTGTGCGGCGGGTCGATGTATTTCTCGGCGATGAGTTTCGCCTGGGTGAGGATGACGCGCTCGACCACCTTGCTCGCCGCTTCGGCCGCGTCCTTGTCACCGGATTCCTGCGCCTCGAGCAGCCGCTCGTAGTCCTCCTGCGGGAACTTCGAGTCAATCGGCAGGTACACGGGCCGCTCGCCCTCGGTTCGCCCGGGCAGCTTCACCGCGAACTCGACGCTGTCGCGCGAGCCCGGCGTGATGAACACGTTCTGCTCGTACTGATCGGGTGTGAGCACGTCCTCGAGTTGGCGGGCGAGCTGCACCTCGCCCCAGCTACCGCGGCTCTTTACGTTCGTGAGCACGCGCTTCAGCCCGCCGACGTCGGACGCGAGCGTCTGCATCTCGCCGAGACCCTTCTGGACTTGTTCGAGCCGGTCGCTGACGAGCTTGAACGACTCACCCAAGCGCTTCTCAAGCGTCCCCTGCAACTTCTCGTCGACGGTTTCGCGCATCTTCTCGAGCTTCACCTCGTTTCCCACGCGCATGCCCTCGAGCTTCTCGTCGACGGTGAGGCGCAACTGTTCGAGCTTGGTCTCGTTCCCGAGGCGCAACTCTTCAAAACGCGTCTCGACGGTCGTCTTCAGCTCGTTCTGCGCGAGCAGCGATGTCTGGGAGGACTGGTGCAGCTTCTCGTTGACGCCGGTGAGCGAACGGTCGAGCAGGTCGCGCAGTTGCGCCTGGGCCGTCGTCTGCCCATGATGCTCGCGCGCGAGCGCCTGACCGAGCTCGGTGCGCTGCAGCGCGAGATCCTGCCGCACGGTGTCGCCCACCTGCCGCAGATCACCTCGCAGCTGCGCTGAGGGATCCTGCCCCGTCGCCCCCGCGCCCGACCGCCCGGTGCGCAGAATCACCGCGACCAACACGGCAATCAACAGCAGCAAATTCGCCACGAGTAAGACGATGATCATCGCGTCCATGCATGCACCCATTTCCAGTAGAGCTCCTGAAATCGACGCTACTGGAAACCTCCGACATCGCCGGGCCCACCGGCCCGATCACGGCCGGCCTACAGCTTGAGTGGCTGCGCCTTCAACTGGTTGATCTTGACGCCGGTGGCCTTTGCCAGCGCGGCGATCCCGTCAGCGTCGAAGCGCCTCGCCGAATCGACGATGATCGCGGCGCACGCCTCGGCATCCGCGAGGGCGTCGTGGTGCGGGAAGTCTCGAAAGCCCGCGGCCGCCGCGGCAAGCGGGAGCTTGTATGACTCGAGCTCGTACGTCTTCCGCGCGACCTGCACGCTGCAGAAGTACCGCATGCGCGGCGTCGGCTGCACGGTCGCGGCGCACGCGCCCCGGATCACGCCCATGTCGAACCCGGCGTTGTGCGCGACCACGATGTCCGAGCCCACAAAGTCGCGAAGGGCGGGCAACTGCTGTTCCCAGGACTGCGCGTGGGCGACCTGATCGGGGGTGATGCCGTGGATCTTGATGTTCCAATACAGGAACTCGCCGTGCGCTGCGGGCGGGCGGATCAGCCAGTCGGCCCGCTCGACCACGACGCCGTCGCGCACGCGAACCAGGCCTACCGCGCAGGCGGAGGCGCTATGGCTGTTCGCGGTCTCAAAATCGATCGCGGTGAAGTCAACTGGCACTCATTGATCCTGGCACAGACCGCTGACATCGACCGGTGAGCTCAGGGCGTATCGCGATGTCGTCGGCCGGGAGTAATGTGTGCCTTCACAGCGATCCCGCTCAGCGAACACAAGGAGCCACCATGATTCCCGCAATCAACTTCTTCGCCGTCATCGCCGCGACGCTTTCCACGATGCTCGTTGGGTCGATCTGGTACACCCCGAAGGTGTTTGGCACCTACTGGATGCGCGTCGCGAAGGTCACCCCGGGGGAGGGCAAGAGCGCGGTCGGCCCGATCCTGGTCACCCTGGTGGTGAGCTTCATTTCCGCCTGGGTGCTGGCTGGTGCGATCTACCTCTCGTTCAACTTCTATGGCGGCAGCTTCCTGGTGAACGCGCTCCTGACTGGTTTGATCCTGTGGGCCGGTCTCACGGCCGCCCGCTTCATTACGCATGACGCATTTGAGGGCCGACCAGTCGGCCTGACGGTGCTGAATTGCGCCCACGAACTCGTCACGATTCTCGTGATGAGCCTCATCCTGGGCGTGTGGCCGCCCGCGCTCGCCTAGACTGGCTTCTCGTGGCTCTTACTCTTGGAATCGTCGGTCTCCCGAATGTCGGCAAGTCGACCCTGTTCAACGCGCTGACGCGCAACCAGGTGCTCGCCGCGAACTACCCGTTCGCGACGATCGAACCGAACGTCGGGGTCGTGAACCTTCCCGACAAGCGGCTGAACAAGCTGGCCGAGATCTTCGGATCCGAGCGGATCTTGCCGGCTCCCGTGTCGTTCGTCGACATCGCCGGCATCGTGCGTGGCGCGAGCGAGGGCGAGGGTCTGGGCAACAAGTTCCTCGCGACTATTCGCGAAGCCGACGCCATCGTTCAGGTCGTCCGCGGCTTCAGCGATCCCGACGTGATCCACGTCGACGGTGGCGTGAACCCCGCCAGCGACATGGAGACCATTAACACCGAGCTGATCCTCGCCGATCTGCAGACGGTCGAGAAGGCTATCCCGCGCCTCGAGAAGGAAATCAAGGCGAAGAAGCAGGATCCCGCCGTCCTCGCGGCCGCCATCGAGGCCCGCGATGTGCTCAACGCGGGCACGCCGCTGTCGCTCTCGAAGGTCGACATGGAGCCGATCCGCGAGCTGGGCCTGCTGACCGCGAAGCCGTTCCTCTACGTGTTCAACGTCGACGAGGGCATCTTGGGTGACGCGGCGAAGCTTGAGGAGCTCGCGAAGCTCGTCGCCCCCGCGAAGGCGATCTTCCTGGACGCGAAGCTTGAGAGTGAGCTCATCGAGCTCGACGAAGAGGACGCTGCAGAGATGCTCGCCTCGATCGGCCAGGAGGAAAGCGGTCTCGACCAGCTCGCCCGCATCGGCTTCCAGACGCTAGGGCTCCAGACCTACCTCACCGCTGGTCCGAAGGAGTCGCGCGCCTGGACGATCCCCGTCGGTGCGAAGGCACCGCAGGCCGCCGGCGTTATCCACACCGACTTCGAAAAGGGCTTCATCAAGGCCGAAGTTATTTCGTTCGATGATCTCGTCGAGACCGGCTCGATCGCCGAGGCTCGCGCTCAGGGCAAGGCCCGCATGGAGGGCAAGGAATACGTCATGCAGGACGGCGACGTCGTGGAGTTCCGCTTCAACGTGTAGCGGATCGAGGTGTGGCCGGGGTGGCGGGGGTGTCTGAAGTGAGTCCGCTCGTGCTGCACCGACTTGCGACTTCGGATCGTCCCGGGTTCGTCGCGCGTCTTCAGGCCTCGTTCGCTGCCGGTGCGGCGTCATTTGGCGACGAATCGACTGAGCCGGTCATCTCCGAAGTGGAGATCTATGAGTCGATGGATCAGCCCGGAGCGATCTCGTGGGAAGTTCGAGAACGCGGGAATCGTGTGGGCGGAATCGTCGTCGCGTTTGAAGATGACGGACGTCGAGCATCTTTAGACCTACTGTTCATCGACACAGGTGCGCAGAGCATGGGGATCGGCGCGAGGGTTTGGTCGGCGATCGAGGCGCTCTACCCTGAGGTCGAGGTGTGGAAGACCTTGACGCCTTACGAGGACACGAGGAACATTCATTTCTACGTGAACAAGTGCGGTTTTCAGATCGTAGAGTTCTTTCACCCGGGGCACCCTGACCCGAATGGACTGGTCTTTGCTGTGGGCGCTGAGGGTGACTCGAACCCGGACCTGATGTTTGCGTTCGAGAAGAAGCGTTCACCACTCGGCGAGCATGCCCGCTCCGGGATGTTCGTAGACGAGTCGCCGGACGGCGGCGTCGTGGTGCTCCGCGGTAACGTCTAGGGCTACTGACGCATCCCGTTTTGTCCTGTTGGCGGGGTCAGATCTTTTGGAAGCAGGGGCACCGAGCGCACCTGGCCGAGGCCGTACGTCAAAGGTATCGAGTTTCAGTACACTGTGAGCGATGACGGGGTAACGGGCCAGGATGCGCGCTTCTCGACTTCCTGCAACACGCTGTGGAGTTCACGACGCAGGCTGCGGCGTCCAATCGCGGGTTCGCGTACATGATCGGCTAGCGACCGGACTGATCGTGCTGCTGCCCGAGCTACCGCTCAACGATCACCCGTGTGCAGAATCCTGAGGTGTTGAACCGTGGCGCAGTCAGACGCACATCCGGTGGGGACCTAGGTCCTGAGTTCAGCTGTATCGCTGGACGGTGCAAAAAGGTGGCTGATAGCCTCCGGAAATGTCGAAGAACCTGCAGTCCCGCCGCGCAAGTGTTCTCGCAGCGCTCGTGGCCACCGTCGCACTTCTTGCGGGGTGTTCCTCGGCGCCGAAGGCCGCGACCACCGCGCCGCCGCCGGCGGGCTCGGTCGCCGGCGTAGAGGTGCCCGACGCGTTCACCGCGATCACCGTCTCCCCGATCGGAAACCCTCCGCTCCCGTTCCTGGGCACGGACGGCAAGTACCACGTCGTCTATGACCTGCAACTCACCAATGCCACACAGCAGCCGGCGAGCCTGGACGCCATCGATGTAGTCGACGGCAAAGATCCGAAAGCGGTCATTGCCAGCTTCTCGGGGACGCAATTGGTGGACGCGAATTGCACGTTCGGCGACTGCAACCGGCTGCGAGGCCTGCCCGCGGGCTATATCGACAGCGCGACGATTCCGGCGCAGGAGAGCCGAGTCTTGTTCATCGATTTCGCACTCGACTCGCGCGACGACGTACCGAGTGCACTGCTGCACCGCCTGTACGTCACCGGCGCGAATTCGCCCGCCTTTGGCGAACCGAAAGCGGTGGACTACCTGGCGACCCCCATCGCTATCTCCACGGAGACCGTGCCGGTGATCTCGCCGCCACTGAGTGGTGAGAACTGGATCGCGCTCAACGGTTGCTGCGAGCCTGGCTTCCCGCATCGCAGTTCAGTGATGTCGGTCAATGGCAAGCTCAACAACAGCCAGCGCTTCGCAATTGATTGGAAGCGCACGAACGACCAGGGCGAGTTCTACTCGGGTGACAAGACCAGCAACGAGAGCTACGTCGACTACGGCGACGACATCCTCGCCGTCGCCGATGCCACGGTGGTCTCGATCCTGGACGGGATGGAAGCGAATGCTCCGGGCGTGCTGCCCGCGAGCAACCCCGAACTCGCCGCGAAACTGACCGTCGAGAACGTCGACGGAAACCACGTGGTGCTCGACCTGGGCGATGGCGTGTACGCGATGTACGCGCACATGATCTCCGGGTCCCTGAAAGTGAAATCGGGCGACAAGGTGAAGAGGGGGCAGGTCATCGGCCATCTCGGCAACACCGGAAACGCGAACGCCTCGCACCTCCACTTCCAGCTGATGGACGGGCCGAGCCTCCTCGAAGCGGACTCTCTTCCCTACGCGTTTGACCGCTTCGGGTTCGATGGACAGGTCGCTCCGCAGCAAATCGCCGACGCGGACGACTACCTGAGCGGCACGTTCCTGCAGGGAAAGCTCTCCCGCCCCGAGGCGCGCACGAACGAGTTGCCCCTCAACTTGGCGATCATCGACTTCCCCTAGGCAAGCTGGGTCGAGAGGCGGTTCGTCTGGTGCAGGATCTAACCGTCCTGCACCGTGCCCACCTGTTTTGCGGGCACTCCCACGACGATCGCCCCAGGCGCCACATCCTTGGTGACAACCGCGCCCGCGCCTACCACGGCGCCATCGCCGATTGCCACGCCAGGCAGTACCGTCACGTTGGCCCCGAACCACACGCCGCGGCCGATGACTACGCGCGCCGGGTGCATGTCAGCCCGTCGGCTCGGTGCCATGTCGTGGTTCAGAGTGGTGATGACGGCGTTGTGGCCGATGAGAGACCCGTCGCCGATTTCGATACCGCCCTGGTCTTGGAAGCGGCAACCGCTGTTGATGAACACGTTCTCGCCGAAGCGAATGTTCTTCCCAAAGTCGGCGCTGAACGGCGGGAAGAGCTGGAGAGTGTCGGGGACCTGATGTCCGGTCAGCTCACTCAGTAGGGCTCTGACCTCATCAGGTGAGTGATATTGCCCGTTGAGCTCGGCGGTGATGCGCAGCGACTCCTGGCTCGCGGCGTGCATTGCGGCGTGGTGCGGGGAGCCTCCGGGGATCGTCTCCCCGGAGTTCAGAGCCGCAAGCAGGGCGTCGAGTCCATGAATTTCAGCCATGTCCCTACGGTACGCGCCCTTGATGGATGCCCCAGTGCATGCACAAACCTGAGGTTGGGTGAGGCGATCCCTTGAATTGCGGCATCTTCCAACAATCGGATTTGAGTGGCTGCCCGCTCTACCGCCTCCTCAGGGCGGAGTATGGGACCGAACGCAGAGAGGCCCGCGTCATACGCTGCGTCGATCCTCAAGAGGACGTCCTCGTTTCCCGCGTCCAGTCATTCCCCAGCGAGGGTGCCGTGCGCGAGAATATCCGCGGGGAAATGGATCGGGTCGTCGAGCACGAGGTCGGCCTCATGCGCGCGTGCCCGCCGGAGATCAGCAGGTACCGGCCCCGTCGGATCGGGATGCGCCAGACATCCATCTGCTCCGGGTCCCAGATATCGAAGACCTCACCGCCCTCGTCGAGCAGGCGCGTAGCGAACGCCGAGGCAACAGGGTCACGCTCAGGGCGCCCCAAATACGTCAGGAACCTCGGGAGGTTAGTGAGGCCGACGGAGTCTCGTGGCGTGGACACGCAATCGGCGTTATGGCAGCGCTGGATGTGGGCGGCCGGCGTTGCAATGCCGCGCAGGCGTCAGGCTCAGGAAACCTCGGCAACAAACTCGCGCACCGATTCCGCGATGAGCCGCGAAACGCCGCCCGCGTCCAGCGGTGACGACTTCAGGACCTTCATCGAGTGGTCGGCGCCGGGCACCTCGATGACGCGAATGCTGCGGCCCGAGTGTGGGGCGAGCGCCGTCAGCACCTCCTCCGCATCGCCAAACGTGTCCCGAACACCCTGCAAAACGAACACTGGCACACGCGGCTCGAGCAGCTCGTCAATCCGCGACTTCTCGGGTTTCCCTGGCGGGTGCAGTGGAAAAGCGAGGCACACGACTGCGGCGGCGCCAACCGCCGCTGCGGTGCGGCACGCGACGCGGGCGCCGGCGCTTCGCCCGCCGACAACGAGGGGGAGACCCGCGGCCAGCTCGGCCACGCGCGGCGCGGCTTCCAGCCACCCCACGTCGAGGGCCGCAGGCCGCGGGGCGACCTTTCGTCCCGCCATCCGCCATGGCTGCTCGTAGCGCGCGACGGTGATGCCAGCGCCGGGCAACGCTGCCGCGAGCGCCGACAGGTCGACCGCGTCAATCCCACCACCGGCACCGTGACCCAGCCAGAGCACCGCGCGCGGATCCGCTGCCGCATCGACGACGAGCCGTCCTGGTCCGAGCGAGGTCTGGATGTCGATGTGCATAGCTACGACGGTAACCGACTCTCCATCAGTTGGCCCGGCCTCACTCGGAGCACGGGGACTATCCTGGCTGCAGTCCGACGTCGAACCCCGGGAGACCCCTATGCCGATTCGCCTGCCTGAGCCCTTCGTGCCTGTCTTTCTTAAGGCGATCCGGGCCAATCGGCCGTTCGTTACGGCAGCGGGCGCTCACGACCGCATCCGCGAGCGCACGCTGCGGCCCACGTCGTACGGGCCGCCGGAGCGCCTGTCAGGCGTGCGTGTCGGACGCCGAGTGCCGAACCCGCTCGGCTGGCCCGTCTACGACGTCGAGCCCACGGGCGCCGAGCCCAAGCTATCGTCGGTCGTCGTCTACGTGCACGGGGGCGGCTGGGTGAATGAGATCGCGGGTCAGCACTGGCAGTTGATCGCCCGGATCGCGCGCGAGACCGGGCAGCGAGTCGTCGTGCCGATCTACCCGCTCGTGCCGTTCGGCACCGCGCGCGAGGTGCGCGACGGCGTCGTCGCGCTGGTGCAAGAAGAGCTCGATGGCGAGGGCGAGGTGAGGTTGGCCGGGGATTCCGCTGGCGGCCAGATCGCCCTTTCCGTGGCGCTCGCGCTGCGCGATGCGGGCAGGATCCTGCCGTCGACCACGCTGCTCTCGCCCGCGCTCGATCTCACCTGGAAGAACCCCAGGATCGATGCCGTACAGCCGAGCGATCCGTGGCTCGCTCGCCCCGGAGGGCGTGTGCTCGCGGACGCGTGGCGTGGCGAGGACGACATCAAGGATCCGGTGGTGAGTCCGCTCTTTGGAGACCTCACCGGCCTCGGCCCGCTGACGATCCTGACGGGCACGCGCGACGTGCTGAACCCTGACGCGCACCTCTTGCGCGACCAGGCGCGTGAGGCGGGGGTCGCGGTGGATTGGCACGAGGCTCAGGGGCAGGTGCACGTGTATGCGCTTTTGCCCACGGGGACGGGGGAGCGTGGCGCGCGCGTCATCGTGGAGAGCCTGCAGCCCGAGCTGAGTGTTCGCCGCGAGAGACTATCGCTGAGGGAGTGAGCGATATATCCTCGAGGTATCGTTCACGATCACTGAGGAGGGCATCATGAGTAGTTCATTCCCCACCGGAAGCTTCGGGTCAGGGCACCACACTGACACGATGTGGCAGGCGATGGAGCAGCTGCGCGCCAAGTTCGAGAAGCGTGTCGGCGGGCGCGTGGGCCGGGGCGAGGTGCGCACCGCGGTCCTGTCGTTGCTGCGCGAAGAGCCGATGCACGGCTACCAGATCATCCGCGAGATCGAAGAGCGCAGCGGCGGGAGTTGGAAGCCCAGTGCGGGCTCCGTCTACCCCACCCTGCAGCTGCTTGCCGATGAGGGCCTCATTCGCGCAGAAGAGTCGAACGGTCGCAAGACCTACACTCTGACGGACGCCGGGCGCGAGGAAGCCGCAGACCTCGAGGCGCCGGCCCAGTGGGAGGCCTCAGATTCGGGGAAGGGCTCAGCGTTCGCTGAACTGTCCAAGGCGGGCTTCGATCTTGCACAAGCCGCATCGCAGGTCGGGCGCACCGGCTCGCCGGAACAGGTGAAGCAGGCCGTCACGGTGCTCGACGAGTCTCGCCGCCGCCTGTACGCCATTCTCGCCCAGGACTAGCGCGAGTGCCCCCGGTACTCCCCACTCGAAAGGGCGCGCTGCCCAGCACGAAAGTCTCTCGCGCGCGGTATCGCAGGATCCTCCGCTTCGCCGGCTGGCATCTGGCGGTCACCTGGTGGTTCGAGCTGATCCTGCCCCGGCTGGGGCTGGCAGGGCTTGCCGAACGCACGCGGGCGAAACGCATGCACACCTTCGCTAGGCGCTTTCACCTGCTCGCGGTCGATCTCGGCGGGCTGATGATCAAGGTCGGCCAGTTCATGTCGTCGCGCCTGGACGTCCTGCCCCCGGAGATCACCTCGGAGCTGGAGGGCCTGCAAGACGAGGTACCGGCAGTCCCGTTCAGCGAGATCCGGGCGCTCGCCGAGGCGGAGCTGGGCGTCTCGCTGGATCTCGCGTTCGAGAGCGTTGACGAGATTCCGCTGGCCGCAGCTTCGCTCGGGCAGGCGCATCGCGCCAGGCTCGCGGCAACTGACGCGGCGGACACGGGGCTGCGGGACGTCGTGATCAAGGTGCAGCGGCCAGGGATCGACGAGATCGTCGACATCGACCTCGCGGCGCTGCGCAAGGTGGGCGGCTGGCTCAGCCGGGTGCGCATCGTCGCCGATCGCGTCGATATGCCTGCTCTGGTCGAGGAGTTTGCAGCGACCAGTATGGAGGAGATCGACTATCTCCACGAGGCGGCAAGCGCCGAACGTTTCGCGGACAACTTTGCAGGCAATGCGCGGGTGGCCGTGCCCAGGATTGTGTGGGAACGCACAAGCCGCCGGGTACTGACGCTCGAGGACGTGACGGCGATCAAGATCACCGATTCGTTGGCGCTGCGCGCGGCAGGCATCGATCCGGCGACAGTCGCACCGGTATTCGCTGAAGTGATGTTCGACCAGCTGTTCACGCACGGGTTCTTCCACGCTGACCCGCACCCCGGGAACATTTTCGTCACCCCGGGGGAGGCTGGCGAGGGCGGCCCCGATTGGAAGCTGACGTTCATCGACTTCGGCATGATGGGCGAGGTGCCGGCCGACACGCGCGCGGGCCTGCGCACATTACTGGTCGCGGTTGCATCGCGCGATGGTCGTGGCCTCGTCGAGGCGATCCGCAAGGTGGGAGTGCTGCTGCCCACCGCGGAGACGACCGAGCTTGAGCGCGCCATGACACAGCTCTTCGCGCGCTTCGGGGGTATGGGGTTTGCCGAGCTCAAGGACGTAGACCCCAGGGAGTTCCGCGATTTCGCCGTGCAGTTCGGCGATGTCGTGCGATCGCTCCCCTTCCAGCTGCCCGAAAACTTCATGCTGATCATCCGAGCGATGTCACTCACCTCTGGGGTCTGCAGCGCGCTCAACGCCGAGTTCAACCTGTGGGACTCGGTCGAACCGTACGCGGCGCAGCTGCTGCGTGACGAGGGCGGCAACGTCGTCCAGGACTTCGCCCAGCAAGCCGCCACGATGGTTGGCGTCGCGTGGCGGCTGCCGAAGCGAATCGACTCGGTGCTCACGCGGGCGGAGGACGGGCAGCTCGCGGTGTCGAGCCCGCGACTAGAACAGCGGGTGGCCCGGCTCGAGCGCACCGCCAGGCGGGGCCTTTCCGGGATCCTGTTCGGGTCGCTGTTGATCGGTGGTGCCGTGCTGCGTGCCGACGACGCGGTGCTGGGGACCGTCGTGATTGCCCTGTCCGTGCTGCCGCTGCTGCACGCCCTGCTCGCGGGCGATCGGCGTCCGTGACTGACAGACTGGGCCGCATGGGCGTTCACTCCTTCCACCTCGCGCACCTGCCGCTCCACCGCGCCGCTGGTGCGCTGCTGAAGGCACCGAGCGCACCGGGGCTGCGCCGCATCGAAGTGCTCGGGGGGATGGAGCTCGGTTCGCCCGTGTTTTCCGTCCGCCGCATGCAGATGCAGCGCATGTCGGTGTTCGCGGAGTGGGATGACGAGGCGGCGCTCGATGCCTTCCTCAAGCAGCACCCATTCGGACAAAAGCTCGGCGAGGGCTGGCACGTCCGGCTCACATTCCTGCGCCGCTGGGGCAGCGTGCGTGAGTTTGCCCACCTGCCCGAGGTGGCGGGACGCTCCGAGCGAGACGAGCCCGTCGTCGCGGTGACGCTCGCCCGCATGCGCCTCTTCCAGCTGCCGCGGTTCATCCGCTGGGGCCGCCCGGTGGAACGCCAGGTGCGGGACCACCCCGAGGCGACGCTCGCGCTCGCCGCCATTCGGCTCCCGAGAACCGTGTCAACGTTTTCGATCTGGACGAACGCGCGGGCCATGACGGGCATGGTGTTCGGCCGCGACGCCGCCCACGATGCCGGCCGCGACTCGGGCGACGGCGCTCGCCGCCACGCCGCGGCGATGGCCGAACGCGACCGCAAGGACTTTCACCGCGAGTTCACGACGCTGCGCTTTCGGCCACTTTCCGAGCACGGTTCCTGGGAGGGCCAGTCTCACTACGTTCCTTGGCAGGTGGGAACAAGCCGCAGCGCCTAGGGTGGGTGGGTGCCTCACAACCCAGCAGCAGATTCAGCGCCCACTCCGGTTCCCGTCGATCTTCCCCTCGAGCGGAGGCTTGGGGCCGCCATCGAGCTGTACGGCGAAGCCGACGTGATCGCCCGCGCGCTCGGGCTCATGGCCGGCAAGAACGAGGGAGCCGACTTTTTGCTCTACGTCGGCGGCGAGCACGCGCAGGGCGTTCTCGACGGCGCTCCCGTGTTGTTCTGGCCCGAGCTCTGGGGTCTTCGCGCCCTGCTGTACGTGTGGGATGACTCGGCCATCGCCGCGGTGATCCACTCCCTGAACGACCCCGCCTGGCGCGTGCGCGAGATGGGCGCCCGGGTGATCGCCGCGCGCGGACTTCCCGCGGTAGTTGAATTGACCCAAACGCTTGCCGATGGAGTTCCTCGCGTGCGCGTCGCGGCGGCGCGCGCGCTCGGCGCGGTCGGATCGCCGGAAGACATGGACAGCCTCCGGAAGCTGCTCAAGGACCCGATGGTTGAGGTGCGTCGCGGCGCCCAGCAGGGACTCGACACGCTGCGGGACCGCTTCCGTTAAACGGCATCTGCCCCGGCGAAGTCAGGGACCGGTTGCGCTGTCAGCCGAGAACAGGGTGAACTGGGAGCATGAACGAAATCGTGCTCACCGGCCAGCTGATCTGCTCCCACGCCGCTGAGGCCGACATCGTGCGGCATCACTTGCCGCGGCATGCGGAACTCTCCAGGGCCGAGCATGGATGTCTGTCGTTCGAGGTCGCCGTGACCCCCGACCCGCTGATCTGGCAGGTCGACGAGAGATTCGTGGATGTCGCGGCGTTCCGCGCGCATCAGCATCGCGCATCGGCGAGCGAGTGGGGTCAGGCGACAGCGGCGATTCGACGCAGCTACACGGTGCGCGAGATACCGCCCGCAAATCCTCAATAGGCTAGACGGATGACCGCAACACTCGTGGCAAACGGCCTGGCCGGCGGCTACGCCCATCGCATCCTCTTCGAAAACCTCGACCTGACCGTCGCGCCGGGCGACGTTGTCGGCGTGGTCGGGGTGAACGGCGCAGGCAAGTCGACCCTGCTGCGCATCCTCGCCGGCGAGCTTGAGCCGCAGGCCGGCACGGTCAGTCTCGCCCCGAGCGATGCGTTCGTGGGCTACTTACCGCAGGAACACGACCGAGTGGCGGGCGAAACCATCGCCGCCTACGTCGCCCGCCGCACCGGCTGTGCGCGCGCCACCGCCGAGATGGACGCGGCCGCTGCCGCTCTCGGTGACACCGAGCCGCAGGCACCGGGTGCCCCTGACCCCGGCGACGTCTACGCTGCGGCCCTTGACCGCTGGCTTGCGAGCGGCGCCGCCGACCTCGAAGAGCGGCTTCCCGCGACCCTCGCCGACCTCGGCCTGAGCCTGAGCGATGGTGCGGAAGCGTCGAGCAACGTCGTCAGCCCGGACTCCCTGATGACCTCGCTCTCGGGTGGCCAGGCGGCACGCGTGGGTCTCGCCGCGCTGCTGCTCTCCCGCTTCGACATCGTGCTGCTGGATGAGCCGACGAATGACCTCGACCTGGACGGCCTGGACCGCCTGGAGACCTTCGTGCAGGGTCTGCGCGGCGGCGTCGTGCTCGTCAGCCACGACCGCGAGTTCCTCGCGCGCTGCGTGACGCGCGTGCTCGAGCTCGACCTCGCGCAGAACAGCAACCAGGTGTTCGGGGGCGGCTACGAGTCGTACCTTGAGGAGCGTGAGATCGCGCGCCAGCATCGGCGCGACGACTACGAGGAATTCGCCGCGAAGAAGGCCGACCTCGTCGGGCGAGCCCGCACGCAGCGCGAGTGGTCGAGCCAGGGTGTGCGCAACGCCATGAAGAAGGCTCCTGATAACGACAAGATTCGCCGCAAGGCGTCCACCGAGTCGAGCGAGAAGCAGGCGCAGAAGGTGCGCCAGATGGAGAGCCGCATCCGTCGCCTCGACGAGGTCGAGGAGCCGCGCAAGGAATGGCAGCTCGAGTTCACGATCGGCGCAGCGCCGCGCTCGAGCGCCGTGGTCGCGACGCTCAACGCCGCCGTCGTGCACCAGGGCGACTTCACGCTCGGCCCCGTCTCGGTGCAGCTGAACGCGGGCGAGCGCATCGGCATCACCGGCCCGAACGGCGCGGGTAAGTCCACCCTGCTGCGCGTGCTTTTGGGTCGACAGGCCCCCGACGAGGGATCCGCGGCGCTCGGCACCTCAGTCGCCATCGGCGAGGTAGACCAGGCGCGATCCCTCTTCGCGGGGGTTGCCCCGCTCGCCGACGTCTTCGAGGGACTCGTCCCCGAGATGTCCGCGGCAGAGGTGCGCACCCTGCTCGCGAAGTTCGGACTCAAAGCCGATCACGTCATGCGGGCCGCAGGTGAGCTCTCGCCAGGGGAACGCACGCGCGCCGGGCTGGCGCTGCTGCAAGCCCGCGGCGTCAACGTGCTCGTGCTCGACGAGCCGACGAACCACCTCGACCTCGCCGCCATCGAGCAGCTCGAGCAAGCGCTCGAGACGTACGAGGGGGCACTGCTGCTCGTCACCCACGATCGGCGCATGCTGAGCACGGTTCGCCTGGACCGCCGCTGGCACGTCGATCACGGGACGGTCACCGAGCTGGTCTAGGCCCGGCAGGATCCTGTCGCGCGCCCGGTCTCGATAAGACCTCAAGCTACGATCGGGCCATGACCCGTTTGTCTGTGCGCGCCCAGGTGCGACTCCGTTGGATTGCGTCGCTCGTCGTGGGCGTAGCGGTCGGCGCCGCAGCGGCGCCTCCGCTCGGAATCGCTGCGGGCTTTCTCGCGGGGTGGACCGCCCTTGCTATTACGGTCCTGAGCTGGACCCTGCTGACGGTCTGGAACATGGGCCCCGAGGAGACTCGCGACCACGCAACTGCCGAGGACACCGGACGCAACCTCGCCCGGATCGTCGCCATTCTGGGCAGTGTCGTGAGCCTCGCAGCTGTCGGCGTCGTGATGGTGCAGGGGCGGCAATCGGGCGGGGTGGAAGCGTTGGTGCTCGCTGGCATTGCAGTGCTCAGCGTCGTCTCATCGTGGGCCTTGATTCAGACGAACTACCTGCTGCACTACGCCCAGATGTACTACCAGGGTGGACCCGGGCTGCAGGGCGGCATCAGTTTCAACCAGAGTGCAGACCCGCAGTACACCGACTTCGCCTATTTCTCGGTGGGACTCGGGATGACCTACCAGGTTGCAGACACAGCAGTCACGAACAACGCGATCCGCAGAATCGTGATCGGTCAGACCTTGCTTGCCTACCTGTTTGGCTCGGGCATCCTCGCGACGGTGATCAACCTGGTCGCCGGGCTCGGCTAACGGGATTCGGCCCGCTGCCGCGACTTCCCACGCATGGGAGGATGAACCCCATGGCCCCCACTCGAGCATCCGCGACCCCACTCGAGCGACAGTCGGTGCTCCGCACCCTCCGCACGCCGCGCTGGCTCGGGACCGAAGTGCTCGCCGGGATCGTCGTGGCGCTCGCGCTTATTCCCGAGGCCATCGCGTTCAGCGTGATCGCCGGGGTCGACCCGCGCGTGGGGCTTTTTGCCTCGTTCACGATGGCGGTGACTGCAGCGATCGTGGGTGGTCGCCCGGCGATGATCTCGGCCGCCACGGGAGCGGTGGCACTCGTCATCGCGCCGCTCAACTCGACGCACGGCCTGCAGTACCTCATTGCTGCGGTGATCCTGGCGGGGATCCTGCAGATGCTCTTCGGCGCGCTCGGCGTCGCAAAGCTCATGCGGTTTATCCCGCGCTCGGTCATGATCGGCTTCGTCAACTCGCTCGCGATCCTCGTCCTGATGGCGCAGCTTCCCGAGCTCACCGGGGTGCCGTGGCTCGTCTATCCGCTCGTCGCCGCCGGCATCGCGATGATCTGGGGCTTCGGCAAGCTCACCCAGGCCATCCCTGCCCCGCTCATCGCCATCGTTGTCCTCTCCCTCGTCACCGTGCTGGGTGGATTCGACGTCCCGACGGTGGGCGACAAGGGAACGCTGCCCGATGCTCTGCCGACCTTCTTCTTGCCCGACGTGCCGCTCACCCTCGAAACGCTCCAGATCATCCTGCCGTTCTCGGTCTCGATGGCCCTCGTTGGGCTGCTCGAGTCGCTCCTCACCGCGAAGCTCGTGGACGAGGTCACGGACACCCACTCGAACAAGACGCGCGAGGCTTGGGGGCAGGGAATCGCGAATGTTGTGACCGGGTTCCTCGGCGGTATGGGCGGGTGCGCCGTCATCGGTCAGACGATGATGAACGTCAAAGCCTCAGGGGCGCGCACTCGCATCTCGACCTTCGTCGCGGGCGCTTTCCTGCTGGTGCTCGTTGTGGTGCTCGGCGACGTGGTCGCGGTCATCCCGATGGCCGCCCTCGTCGCCGTGATGATCTTCGTCTCAGCGATCACCTTCGACTGGCACTCGATCCGACCGTCGACCCTTCGGCGCATGCCCAAGTCCGAGACCGCCATCATGCTCATCACCGTCGCGACGGTCGTGGCGACACACAACCTCGCGATCGGCGTCGGGGTGGGCGTCGTCGCAGCTTCGATCCTGTTCGCCCGCCGCGTGGCGCACTTCTGCACGGTGTCCCGCGCGATCGAGACTGACGAAGTCGGCGAGATCGCGCGCTACACCGTCGAGGGCGAACTGTTCTTCGCCTCGTCGAACGACCTCGTGACTCAGTTCTCCTACGCGGAGGATCCGGGCCGGGTGGTCATCGACTTCTCGCGCTCCCACCTCTGGGATGCCTCGACGGTCGCCGCCCTCGACAGCGTGCAGGCGAAGTATGCCGCTCGGGGCATCGACGTGGAGCTCGTCGGCCTGAACGAGGCGAGCACGCGTATCAGGCAGCGTCTCGGCGGCAAGCTCGGCGCCTAACGTTCATCTACTGACGCAGGATCCGCCCGCACGACTCGCCCGGGAACGCCGGGGGCCTGTGTCAGACTGGGCGCACATGAGTCGCATGGGCGGCGCGAGGTGAGCAAAGGGGCCACGATGACCGAAAAAGTACAGGGACCGAAGTCCTACTTCCCGTCCATCGAAGCCAAGTACGGCAAGAGCATCGATGAGTGGTTCGAGACGCTCGCCCCGCATGCCGGCAAGAAGCACATGGACCAGGTCGCGTTCCTCAAGGAGCTCGGCGTGGGACACGGCCACGCGAACGCCCTCGTGCACGTCTTTCGCGCCGAGCACGGTGGCGCGGGCGAAGGCGAGACCGCGTGAGCCACATGATTGCCGACGGCGGCATTGAGACGGAACTCGAGGACCGGCTTGGGCAGGAACTGACCGAGTTTGCGGCGTACCCGTTGCTCGCAACGGCCTCAGGGCGAGAAGCACTGCGCGAGTATTTCCGCCCCTACATGGCGCTCGCTGAGACCACAGGAATTCCCATCGTGCTCGACACCCCCACCTGGCGCGCAAACGCCGACTGGGGCAGCGTGCTGGGCGACGATGCCGAGTCGCTCGCGCGGGTCAACGCGGACGCCGTTGCCTTCGTGCGCACAACAGCCGAGGCGTTCGCGCCGGAGGCCGAGGTCGTCGTGAACGGCTGTATCGGCCCCCGGTTCGACGAGTTCGACGCGGCGACACGGATGAGCCCAGAAGACGCCGAGCGCTACCACGCGCCGCAAGTTGCCGCCCTCGCCGAGGCCGGTGCCGACCGCGTGACCTCGGTCACCACACTCGACGCGGCAGAGGCGATCGGCGTGGTCCGGGCAGCGGTCGCCTCCCGGGTCCCGGCGTACGTGTCGTTCACCGTCGGGGAGGACGGGTTACTCGCCGACGGGTCGACCCTCGACATCGCGATCCGGGCGGTTGACGAGGCTACCGGCTCGGCCGCGTCGGGCTTCTTGATCAACTGTGCGCACCCCGCCGCCGCCGCACGCGCGCTCGCGAAGGCGCCTTCCGCAGGTGCCCGTGAGCGGCTGGTAGGCGTGCGGTTGAACGCCGCGCACGAGGGCGACGAAGGTCCCGGTGACGCGCCGGAGGCGTTCGCCGCCGCCACGCTCGCGCTCGCGAACTCTGCGCCGAGCCTTGCCGTGTTCGGTGGCTGCTGCGGTACCGGCCCGGCACATATTGGTGCGTTGGCAGGTCTGCTCGGCTAGCCCCGGTAGGGTGGTGGACGTGAATGACGCCACCCCGAACTTCCAGGACGACGCCACGAACACCCGCAACCCCGCGCTGATTCCATGGATCGTGGTGGGCCTTGCGTCGGTCCTGGCGATCCTCGTGTCGATCCTCGTGATGAATCTGTCGCGCGGTGGGGCAGATGTGTCTGCTGACCCGATCCAGACGACCGAGCCCGCCGTCACCTCGCCGAAGCCGACGACGTCGCCGACGACCAAGCCGACTGCCGAGCCCACACCGAGCAGCGACCGCGCGCCGTCGGTGGACGTCGGCACGACGAGCTCGATGCGCATCGATCAGTGGAACGCCGTAACCGACGTGTCCGGCCGCTTCGGCGCCCTGAATTACGTCTTCGACGGGGAGACCATGCAGATCACCTCGGCGCTCACTGACTCGTTCCCCGCAAGCTGCGGCGCGGCGATGAAGACGGGCTGGGGTATTGAACGCGTGGCCGGGACCAGCTACAAGGTCGTGAAGCCGGCCGGGCAATGCGCGGACTCGCCGGAACTGTACGACCAGGTCTGGGGCCTCATGCAGGCGATGGCCGACGCGATCAAGCCGGCCTAGTCCCGTTCGCTACGGGGTCCGCCCGAACAGGCCGGGCCACCACGCGACCGCGAGGGCGTACCCCGCAAAGCTCACAATGTCGAGAATCCAGTGCGCGACGATGAGCGGCAGGATCCTGCCGTAGCGCTGGTATGCCCACCCGAAGAGCAGCCCCATCACGACGTTTCCAATGAACCCGCCGAACCCCTGGTAGAGGTGGTAGCTGCCGCGCAGCAGTGCGCTCGTCACGATGATGCTCCACGGGCGCCAGCCGAGGTCGCGGAGCCGGGCGAAGAGGTAGGCGACCACGATGAGTTCCTCGCCGAGCGCGGCGCGAAGCGCGGCCAAGACCAGCACCGGGACGGTCCACCAGTAGGCGTCCAGCTCGGTCGGGATGACGTTCACGTTGATGCCGATGGATCGCGCAAAGAGATAGAAGGCGAGACCCGGGATCCCTATGGCGGCGGCGAGGGCGACGCCCCAGCCGGTGTCGCGGATCCACCAGGCACCGGGGCGCGAGGCGAGGCCGAGCCGGCCGAGGTGGGGGCGACTCTGCTGCCAGAGGAGGAAGACTACGAGGGCGACGGGAGCGAGCCCGAAGGCGAAACCGAGAAGCTGAGACACCAGGTCGAACGCTGGGCGATCGGAGAGCTGTCGGTTGATAGTCGCGGTCTGTTCTGCGAGTGCAGCCTCGCGGGTGAGGCGCTCGATGATCGAGACGATCGCATAGATCGCCGAGGCGCCAAACGAGAGCGCGAGCACGACGGCGATCTCGGCGCGAATGCGCCCTCGGGACAGCGTCTGCTGGATCGGCGCGGAAGACAGGGGCTGCATGCCTTCAGCGTAGGGCGTGTGCTTGGCATTTCTCTACCAAATACTCCAGCCAGGGGCCGCTTCTGTTGTGGGAATCGCGCTTGCCCGGCTACGGTTTGGTCACCTTTGAGTCGCGGGGCCACTCGGCGCTAGGCCCGGCTCGGACGCCATCGATAGCATCAGAGCGTCTCGACACTGATCCACCAATGAGGGTGCGATGTTGCGCCCGTGTTGGGGAGCACACAGGAGGAATTCAATGAAGAAAACTCTGATGGCCGCGGCAGCGCTTGCGGGCGCTGCCCTGTTGATTTCCGGATGCGCCTCGGGCGGATCCGGCGGTGGCGGGGGAGGCGGTGGCGGCGATGCCAGCTTGCTGATCGGCACCACCGACAAGGTCACGTTCATCGACCCGGCGGGCTCGTACGATAACGGCTCGTTCGCCGTGATGAACCAGATCTACCCGTTCCTGCTCAACAGTGAGTACGGCAGCGCCGCGGTGTCGCCGGATATCGCGGAGTCAGCGGAGTTCACCACCCCAACCGAATACACCGTGAAGCTCAAGCCGGGCCTCAAATTCGCAAATGGGAACGATCTCACCGCATCTGACGTGAAGTTCAGCTTCGACCGCCAGGTCAAGATCGCCGACCCGAACGGCCCCTCTTCGCTGCTCGGCAACCTGGAGTCGACCGATGCCGTCGACGACACCACCGTGGTCTTCAACCTGGTCAACGGCAACGACCAGATTTGGCCCCAGATCCTGTCGAGCCCAGTCGCCCCGATCGTCGACGAGGACGTGTTCTCGGCCGACGCGGTTACGAGCGACGAGGACATCGTCAAGGGCAAGGCGTTTGCCGGGCAGTATGTCATCGATTCGTACAAGCTCAACGAGCTCATCTCGTACAGCCCGAACGCGGACTATCAGGGCATGCTCGGCGCCCCCGCTAACACGGGCGTCACGGTGAAGTACTACGCCGACGCGTCGAACATGAAGCTCGAGGTTGGGCAGGGCGACATCGACGTGGCTTACCGCAGCCTGAGCGCGACCGACGTCGCCGATCTGGCGAAGAACGACAAGGTCAAGGTCGTCGACGGTCCCGGCGGCGAGATCCGCTACATGGTCTTCAACTTCGACACGCAGCCGTTTGGCGTGAAGACGGCGGATGCCGACCCGGCGAAGGCGCAAGCCGTGCGCCAGGCGATGGCCGACCTGATCGACCGTTCGGCCCTCGCGACCGATGTCTACAAGGACACCTTCCAGCCGCTCTTCTCGGTGGTTCCCGACGGCATGGACTACGCAGCCCAGCCGATGAAGGAGCTGTACGGTGACGGCAATGGAGGCCCCAGCGTCGACGCGGCCACCAAGCGTCTTGCAGACGCCGGAGTCGCAACTCCGGTCGTGCTCAACATCCAGTACAACGGCGACCACTACGGTCCGTCGTCGGGTGATGAGTACGCGGCCATTAAGTCGCAGCTGGAAGAAGGTGGCCTGTTCACGGTCAACCTGGCCCAGACCGAGTGGGGCCAGTACTCGAAGGACCGCAGCGCTGACGTGTACCCGATCTACCAGCTCGGCTGGTTCCCGGACTACTCGGACGCGGACAACTACCTGTCGCCGTTCTTCACCAAGGACAACTTCCTGGTGAACCACTTCGACAACCCCCAGGTTCAGGAGCTGATCACGGCCGAGCAGATCGAGGGTGACACCACGAAGCGCGGCGAGATCATCGGCCAGATCCAGGACATCATGGCGGACGAGCTCTCGACGCTGCCGATGCTCCAGGGCAAGCAGGTCGCGGTTGTGGGCGCGGGAGTTGAGGGCACCACCCTCGACGCCTCGTTCAAGTTCCGCTACGCGCCGTTGACCAAGTAGCTCATCGCGTGCGTGTGCTGCCCAGGCGAGGCCCGGGCAGCACACGCACGCACTGCTTTGACTGAGGGAACAGGTATGACAGCGGTCAGTACGACCCCCACGCCCACCCAGAAGGCCTCGCGCGGAGGTATGTGGCGTTACATTCTGGTGCGGCTGTTGCTCATTATTCCGACGGTGTTTATTCTCGTGACCGTCGTCTTCGTCCTGATGCGCATGACCGGTGACCCGATCACCGCGGCGCTGGGCGGACGACTGCCGCCCGACCAGCTGGCCGAGCGGGTGCACGCCGCCGGGTTCGACCGGCCCATCTTGGTGCAGTACCTCGAGTACATCGGCGGCGTCTTCCGCGGCGACTTCGGCAATACGCTCACCGATGGCCGACCCGTGGTCGAGATCCTGCTGCAGTACGGCACGGCGACGCTTGAGCTTGCGTTCTACGCGCTCATCGTGGCCTTCCTGATCGGCATTCCGTTCGGCCTCATCGCGGCCTACCGCCGCGACCGCTGGCAGGACGCGACGCTGCGGATACTCGCGATCCTCGGGTACGCCACCCCCATCTTCTTCATCGGCATTGTGCTCAAGCTCGTCTTCGCGGTCTGGCTCGGGTGGACCCCGGTCTCAGGCCGGGCGAACACTCGCACCGAGCTTTCGCTGCAGACGCTTGACAACCCCACGGGCATCTACCTCATCGATGCGATCAGGCTCGGGGATCCATCCGCCGTCGGCGACGTGCTCTCGCACGCGATCCTGCCGGCGCTCGCGCTCGGCATCCTCACCGCCGGTATCTTCTTGCGCCTCGTGCGCACCAACATGATCGGCACGCTTGGCGCGCAGTTCGTCACGTCGGCCCGGTCCAGGGGCGTGAGCGAGTACCGGCTGGTCACCAAGCACGCCTACCGGCCCGCCCTCATCCCCATCATCACCGTGATTGGTCTGCAGATCGCGCTCCTCCTCGCCGGAGCAGTGCTTACCGAGACGGTCTTCGAATGGAAGGGCATCGGTTTCATGCTTGCCGAGTACCTCAAAGCGCGAGACTTCGTGGCGGTGCAGGGCATCGTGATCATGATCGCAGTCATCGTCGCCGTGACGAACTTCCTCGTCGACGTCATCGCCGCCATGATCGACCCGAGAGTGAGGTACTGACATGTCACGCTCACAGATCCCGAGGACCGAAGCGATCCTGACCGCCGGAGGGGCCCCGCGCCGACGCCTGCGCGACCGGTTGCCAGTTGTATCGCACCTGCGCCAAAGCGTGGGGCTGCAGCGCGGCATGCTCATCACCGGTCTCATTCTCACGGGCACGTTCGTGCTCGTTGCCGTTTTCGCCCCGCTCATCGCCCCGTACGGCTTCGCCCAGCGCGCCGTCGATGGGGTGAGCTTCGGCACCACGGTCGCACCCAACTCGACAAACCTGCTCGGGACGACAGTGAGTGGATTCGACGTGCTCTCGCGCACGATCTGGGGGGCGCAGACGGCGCTCCTGGTCATTCTTGCGGCCCTCGCGTTCTCCGTCTTTGTGGGCGTCGCGCTCGGTCTACTCGGTGGCTACTTCGGTGGGTGGGTCGATCGCGCGTTGGTCATGCTGTCTGATGCGATCTACTCATTCCCATCTCTGCTGCTCGCCATCATCATGTCGATCGTGATCAGCCGGGGCCAGTCGACCCTGGCGGGCGGCATTCTTGCCACGGCAATCTCGATCACGGTGGTGTTTGTGCCGCAGTACTTTCGAGTGATTCGGGCCGAAGTGGTCCGCGTAAAGAACGAGCCATTCGTCGAGTCGGCGCGGGTGACGGGGGTGCCGACGGGCCGAATCCTGGTTCGGCACGTATTGCGCAACTCGACCCGTTCGCTACCCGTCGTCGTGACGCTGAATGCCTCCGAGGCCCTGCTCACTCTCGCGGGCCTCGGCTTTCTTGGATTCGGTATCGAGGCAACTTCGGCCGCCGAGTGGGGATACGACCTGAATCGCTCAGTCGCCGACGTAGCGAGTGGCGTGTGGTGGACGGCAATGCCGGCTGGCATCGCGATCGTGCTGGTGGTGCTCGGCATCACACTGGTGGGCGAGAGCCTGAACGACTTGAGCGATCCGCGGCTGCGTACACGCCGTCGCGCGGGAGGTGCGGAATGAGCACGAATATCACCGATGGCGTAGACGTCGTCGAAATTACCGATTTGAAGGTGCGCTTTGCAACGGACGGCGAGCCGGTCACCGCGCTTGACGGGGTCAGCCTTGCGGCCCGTCCCGGCGAGGTTCTCGCGATCGTGGGGGAGTCGGGCTCGGGCAAGTCCGTTACTGCGCAGACTCTGCTTGGCCTGCTGCCGGAAACGGCGAGCGTAACCGGTGCGGTGATCATCCGCGGCCACGGTGACCGCGAAACCGATGTCGTTCACGCGACGCCGGCGCAACTTCGTCGCATGCGGGGCACCGACGCGGCGATGGTGTTCCAGGAGCCCTCGACCGCGCTGAACCCCGTCTATACGGTGGGGTGGCAGATCGCCGAGGGAATCCGCGCCCATCAGAAGGTCTCGAAGGCCGAGGCGAGAGTGCGCGCGATCGACGTGCTGCGCCGGGTCGGCATCCCCGACCCTGAGCAGCGCGTGGACCATTACCCGCACCAGTTCTCCGGCGGACAGAAGCAGCGCGTGGTGATTGCTATGGCGCTGGTCATGAACGCCCGGCTGATCATCGCGGACGAGCCCACGACCGCGCTCGACGTGACCGTGCAAGCCGAGATCCTGGACCTGCTGCGCACCTGCCGCGACGAGTTCGGCGCGACCGTCGTGCTCATCACCCACAATATGGGCGTGGTTGCCGACCTCGCAGATCGGGTCATCGTGATGTACCGAGGCAAGATCGTCGAACAGGCGCCGGTCGCCGAGTTGTTCGCGCACCCGCGCGAGGAGTACACACGCCAGCTGCTCGCGGCCGTGCCGCATTTGGGGCGGGGGAAGAGCTCCCGTCAGGATCCCTCCGCCGTTCTGTCGTCCGTGCCTCCAGTTGATGCGGTCATCGTGGCGAGCGGCGCCGAGATCGGGTACCCAGGCCGGTTCGGACGCGGCGGCACCCGTGTGGTGCACGGAGTTGACTTCTGGATCGCTCCCGGTGAGGTCCTGGGTCTGGTTGGCGAATCAGGATCGGGCAAGACGACGATCGGGCGGGCCGTCGTCGGCCTCACCGAGGTCATGGGCGGCTCTCTGAAGGTGCTCGGTACTGAGATGCGCAGCGCAAAGTCGCGCCACTTGACGAAACTCCGACCCGACATCGGATTCGTCTTCCAGGACCCCGCCACGAGCTTCAACCCCTTGCTCACCATCGCCGAGTGCGTCGCCGAGCCGCTGATTGTGCACGGGCGCGCTTCGGGGGTGACCGCGGCCCGGCCGCGCGTCAATGAACTCCTCGAGGCGGTGCGGCTGCCGATCGAGTTCGGTGACCGCTACCCGCACGAACTCTCGGGCGGCCAACGCCAGCGTGCGTCGCTGGCCCGGGCACTCGCGCTCGACCCCAAGCTGCTCATTGCGGACGAGCCGACGAGCGCGCTCGATGTGTCGGTCCAGGCGCAGGTGCTGCAGCTCTTCGCGCATCTGCAGGGTGAGCTGGGATTTGCCTGCCTTTTCATCAGTCACGATCTCGCGGTAGTGGACGAGGTCGCCGACCGCGTGGTAGTGCTCAAGAACGGCGAGATTCGTGAGCAGGGCAGCACGGTCCAGGTGCTCCAAGGACCAACCGACGACTATACGAAGCGGCTTTTGGCATCTCTGCCGGTCCCGGATCCTGCCCGGCAGGCGGCTCGCCGGGCAGAATGGAACAGCCTGCGTTAGGGGGCATTCAGGCTCTGTATGGGGCAATCTCAGTAGTGGACTCTCCACAATTCTGAGTGAGAAAACTAATGGTACGTTGTTGATTTCGGAGACGCCTGGCTACGGTTTGGTCACCTTTGCGCCAGGTGTGGCCATCTGTGGGGTTCGCCCCGAGCCAGATTCGTTAGGCTCATGTCGTTATCTCGCGGGGGTGCAAGGTGGCGCGCTACTCGGGCGTCGACGAGACCCCTGCGAATCCCTTTTCAAGGAGGAAAAATGAATCGTTCACGCATGGGACTCGGTGTCATCGCCGTGGCCACCGCGGGCATTCTGGCACTTGCGGGTTGCTCGCAGGGTGCAGGAGACGGCGGCGGTAGCAGCGGCGGAGACACGTCGGCAGTCATTACGACCAATGGTTCGGAGCCGCAGAGCGCGCTGATCCCGACCATGGTCAATGAGGTCGGCGGCGGCAAGATTCTCGACGCCATGTTCGCGGGCCTGGTCTACTACGACGCAGACGGTGCGCCGCACAACGACATTGCCGAGTCGATCGAGTCCGATGACGCGACGAACTACACGATTACGATCCGCGACGACGCGAAGTTCACCGACGGTACCGCGGTCACGGCGAAGAACTTCGTCGATGCGTGGAACTACGGTGCGGCGCTCGACAATGCGCAGCTCAACAGCTACTTCTTCGAGGACATCGAGGGCTTCAGCTACGACGAGAACGTTCCCGAGCTCTCGGGCCTCAAGGTCGTAGACGACACGACCTTCACGGTGAAGCTGAACAAGGCGGCCTCGGACTTCCCGCTGCGCCTCGGCTACTCGGCATACTTCCCGCTGCCCGACTCGGCATGGGATGACCTCGAGGCGTACGGCCAGGCACCCATCGGCAACGGCCCCTACAAGCTCGGTGAGGGGGACGCCTGGAAGCACAACGAGGAGATCGCGCTCGTCAAGAACGACGACTACAACGGTCCTCGCGAGGTCAAGAACGGTGGCCTCACCATCAAGTTCTACGTCTCGCTGGACGCGGCGTACTCGGACATCCTCTCGGGCAACCTCGACGTGATCGACGCGATTCCTGATGCATCGCTCGCGAACTTCGAAGCTGACCTGGGCGATCGTGCGGTCAACCAGCCCGCCGCGATTTTCCAGTCCTTCACCATTCCTGAGAGCCTCGCGCACTTCGGTGGGGAAGAGGGAAAGCTGCGCCGCGCGGCCATTTCCATGTCCATCAACCGTGATGAGATCACTGACGTGATCTTCGAGGGCACCCGCACCCCCGCAAGCGACTTCACCTCGCCCGTCATCGACGGCTGGTCGGATTCGCTCAAGGGCGCTGAGGTCCTCGAGTACAACCCCGAAGAGGCGAAGAAGCTGTGGGCTGAGGCCGACGCAATCGCGCCGTGGAGTGGCACCTTCGAGATCGCGTACAACGGTGACGGCGGACACGCTGCCTGGGTTGACGCGACCACGAACAGCATCAAGAACACGCTGGGTATCGAGGCTGCGGGCAAGCCGTACCCGACGTTCCCTGAGCTGCGCGACGAGGTCACGAACCGCACCATCCAGACGGCCTTCCGTACCGGCTGGCAGGCGGACTACCCGGGCCTGTTCAACTTCCTGGGCCCGTTGTACGCCACGAACGCTGGCTCGAACGACGGCGACTACTCGAGCGAAGCCTTCGACACGCTGCTGCAGGAGGGCGCGGTTGATACCGATCTCGCCTCGGCAAACATGAAGTTCCAGGAAGCGCAGGAGGTGCTGCTCGCAGACCTTCCGGCGACCCCGCTCTGGTACTCGAACGTGACCGGCGGCTACGCCGACACGGTTGAGAACGTGCAGTTCGGCTGGAACTCGGTGCCGATCTACTACGAGATCACCAAGAAGTAGTTCCCTAGTGCGAAGGCCCCGGGGCTCACCCGCCCCGGGGCCTTCCCGCGATTTCATCACGGCCTCGTCACCCCGATCGTCGTGCTCCGTGTTTGCGACAGAGCCGCCGCGAACCACCCATAGAACTCGAAGTTACGAGAGAATTTCCCCATGTCAGACTTCACCCACGGAACGGGGGACTAGGCGTGCTGCGTTATATCCTCTTCCGTTTGCTGCAGGTCGTGCCCGTGCTCCTCGGCACCACCTTCCTCATTTATTTCATGGTGTTTGCCATGCCAGGCGATCCCATCGCCGCGATGTTCGGTGACAAAACCCCGAACCCGGCGGTCGTTGAACGTCTGCAAGAGCAGTACAACCTCGACAAGCCGTTTATCGTCCAGTACCTGATCTACCTCGGGAAGATCTTCGTCGGCGACTTCGGCACGAGTTTCTCGGGCCAATCGGTCAATGAGATTCTGGCCCGTACCTTCCCCGTGACGATCAAGCTCGCGGCGATCGCGATCGTGATCGAGCTGACGCTCGCCGTCGTGATCGGCCTCATCTCGGGGCTGCGCAAGGGCAAGTTCTTCGACAACATCAATCTCATCATCGGTCTCGTCATGATGAGTGTGCCGATCTTCGTGATCGCGTTCATCGCCCAGTTCTTCTTCGGTATCAAGCTGGGCTGGTTCCGGACAACGGTGGGTACCGGAGCCCCCATCCAGGACCTTCTCCTCCCGGGTATCGTGCTCGGCATTAGCCTGTACGCCACCAGCATGCGTCTCACGCGCGCCTCGGTGATCGACACCCTGAACCAGGACTTCGTGCGGACCGCCTACGCCAAGGGCCTCTCCCGCGGGCGCGTCATTCCGGTGCACGTGCTGCGGAACTCACTCATCCCGACCGTCACCAACACTGCGGCCGACTTCGGGATCTTGATGGTGGGCGCGACCGTGACCGAGGGCATTTTCAACGTGCCTGGCGTCGGGAACACGCTTTACCAGGCAATCCTGCGCGGCGAGAACGCCACGGTGGTCTCGTTCGTCACCGTGATGGTACTCGTCTACCTCGGCGTGAATCTCGTCGTAGACCTTTTGTATGCCGTGCTTGATCCGAGGATCCGTTATGCCTGAGTCGCGAAGTAATCCCATCCCCGAGCACTTTGTTGCTCCCTTCGAAGAGACCCCGGTCGCCGCGGTCGACGCGGTGCGCATCGCCGAACGCAAGTCCAATCTGTGGCTCGACGCCTGGCGCGATATGCGCAAGCGGCCGATGTTCTGGATCTCGTCCGCGATCATCCTGCTCGTAATCGTCGTCTCGCTGTTCCCAACTCTCTTCACCCAGGTGGATCCTCGGGCCTGCCAGCTCGCTCTTTCGAACGGCGGTCCCACCGCGGGTCACCCGCTCGGCTTCACCCGCCAGGGCTGCGACGTCTACTCGCGGATTATCCACGGTACGTCCACCTCAGTATCGGTCGGCCTCATCGTGATCACGATGACCTTCGTTATCGGCACCATCATGGGTGCGCTCGCCGGCTTCTTCGGCGGCTGGGTTGACACGGTGCTCTCGCGCCTGGGAGATATTTTCTTCTCGATTCCCTACATCCTCGCGGCAGTGATCGTGATGAGCGTCTTCTCTGCGCACCGCAACGTCTTCGTCATCGCGCTCGCGATCGGGGCCTTCTCCTGGCCGGTGACGGCGCGCATCTTGCGCGCCGAGATCCTGCGCGTGAAGAACGCGGACTTTGTGATGGCGTCCAAATCGCTCGGCCTCTCGCGCATGAAGACGCTGATCAAGCATGTGCTGCCGAACTCGATCGCTCCCGTGATCGTCGTCACCACGCTCTCGCTCTCGGCCGCGATCGTTGCCGAGGCGGTGCTTTCGTTCCTGGGGCTCGGCCTGCCCACCTCGATGTTCATGAGTTGGGGCAACGACATCAGCGCCGCCCAAGGCGACCTGCGCAATAACCCGCAGACCCTGATTTACCCGTCCATGGCGCTCACGATCACCGTGCTGGGCTTCATTATGCTCGGAGAAGTCGTCCGAGATGCACTTGATCCGAAGGCGAGGGCGCAGCGATGAACGAGCGTCAACCACTGCTGAGCGTGCGCGACTTGCGGGTCGCGTTCAATAACGGCGGCCAGACCAACGAGGTGCTGCACGGCATCAACCTGGATGTTTACCCCGGCGAGACTGTCGCGATTGTGGGGGAGTCCGGTTCGGGAAAGTCGACCGCGATGCACGCCGTGATCGGCCTGCTCCCGGGCACGGGCGCCGTCACGGGCGGCTCCATCCGCTGGAACGACCGTGAGCTGGTCGGTCTGCACCGCCGTGACCTCGAGTCGATCCGCGGACGCGAGATCGGTTTCGTGCCGCAGGACCCGATGTCGAACCTCAATCCGGTGTGGTCGATCGGCTATCAGGTCAAGGAAGCGATCCGTGCCAACGGCGTCGCCACCGGCAAGAAGGAGATCGAGGAACGCGCAGTCGAGGTGCTCAAGCAGGCTGGCCTTGCCGATGCCGAGCGCCGGATGCGCCAATACCCGCACCAGTTCTCGGGCGGCATGAAGCAGCGTGCGCTCATCGGTATCGGTATGTCGGCGAACCCGCAGCTGCTCATCGCGGACGAGCCCACCTCTGCGCTCGACGTCACGGTGCAGCGCGTGGTCCTGGACCACATGGCGAAGCTCACGCGCGAGTCAGGCACCGCCGTGGTGTTCATCACGCACGACCTGGGCCTCGCGGCAGAGCGGGCAGAGAAGCTCATTGTGATGTACAAGGGCAAGATCGTCGAGTCGGGCCCTAGCCGGGAGATTTTGCAGCGCCCGCAGCACCCCTACACGCAGCGTCTCGTCTCGGCCGCGCCGAGCCTCGCGTCACGCAGGATCAGTGCCGGGGTGAGCGTCGCGGCGCCGGCGAGCGAGTTCGACCTCGCCTCGCTTGCCGCCCAGTCGACGCAGGTCGTCGGGGCAGGGGAGACCCTGATCGAGGTCTCGAACCTCTCCAAGGTCTACAAGCTGCGCAAGGGCAACTTCGGCCACGAGGATTTCAAGGCCGTGGATGACGCCTCGTTCACCATCAAGCGTGGACAGACGATGGCGCTGGTGGGTGAGTCGGGGTCGGGGAAGTCCACCATCGCGAAGATGGTGTTGCAGCTCGAACAGCCCACCGCCGGCAAGATCGTGATCGCGGGCCGGGATACCAGCCTGATGGATGCGAAGGAGACCTTTGCGTTGCGGCGGACGTTGCAGCCGGTATTCCAGGATCCTTACGGTTCGCTCGACCCGCTGCACAACATCGGCAACACCATCATGGAGCCGCTGAACATCCACAAGGTGGGCGACAGCGCCAGCCGCAAGGCACGCATGCTCGAGCTGCTCGACCAGGTAGCCCTGCCGCGGGAGCTCGCGACCCGATACCCCAACGAGCTGTCCGGTGGACAGCGGCAGCGAGTTGCCGTGGCGCGAGGGCTCGCCCTCAAGCCAGAGATTCTGGTGCTCGACGAGGCTGTTTCGGCGCTTGACGTTCTCGTTCAGGCGCAGATCCTAGAATTGCTGGCAGAGCTGCAGCGCGAGCTGGGGCTGACGTATCTCTTCATCACGCACGACCTTGCGGTTGTGCGTGTGATCGCGGACGAAGTCTGCGTCATGCAGCAGGGGCGAATTGTTGAACACGCTCGCACTGAGCAGGTGTTTGACACCCCCCGCGAGGAGTACACAAAGAATCTTTTGGCCGCAATTCCGGGCGCAAATATCCCGCTGGGAGCCTGACTTCCGGTTTTACCAGCCGATTCCCCACACCGATTCGCTAAACTAGCTCGTCGGCTTCTTCAGCATCCCGCTCAGCCGGCGACGCAACCATCCTCGTTAGGACAATACTTCTATGGCTCTTGCCACCCGCGAAGACCTTCGCAACGTCGCCATCGTGGCTCACGTCGACCACGGAAAGACCACGCTCGTTGACGCGATGCTCCGCCAGACGAACTCGTTCGACGCACACGCTGACGTGAGTGACCGCGTGATGGACTCGAACGATCTCGAGCGCGAAAAGGGCATCACGATCCTCGCGAAGAACACCGCCATTAGCTATGACGGTGAGCACGCGAAGAACGGCCCGATCGTGATCAACGTTGTTGATACGCCCGGCCACGCCGACTTCGGCGGCGAGGTGGAGCGCGCACTGTCGATGGTCGACGGTGTTGTTCTGCTCGTCGACGCGTCCGAGGGCCCGCTGCCCCAGACCCGCTTCGTGCTGCGCAAGGCCCTTGAGGCCAAGCACCCCGTTATTCTTGCCGTCAACAAGACGGACCGTCCCGACTCCCGCATTCAGGAGGTCGTTGACGAGAGCCAGGACCTGCTGCTGGGTCTTGCGTCGGACATGGCGGATGAGCACCCCGATCTCGATATCGACGCCGTGCTCAACGTGCCCGTCGTCTACCTCTCGGGCCGCGCCGGCGCTGCCAGCCTGAACCAGCCGGCCAACGGCACGCTGCCCGACACCGACACTCTTGAGGCGCTCTTCGGTGCGATCATCGAGCACGTTCCTGCACCGACCTACGATGACGAGCACCCCCTGCAGGCGCACGTTACCAACCTTGACTCCTCGCCGTTCCTCGGCCGTATCGCGCTGCTGCGCGTCTTCCACGGCGAGATCCGCAAGGGCGAGACGGTTGCTTGGGTGCGCCACGACGGCACCGTGCAGAACGTCCGCATCACCGAGCTCATGCTCACCAAGGCGCTCTCGCGTTACCCCGCCGAGAAGGCTGGCCCCGGCGACATCGTTGCCATCGCCGGTATCGAGGACATCACCATTGGCGAGACCATCGCCGATGCTGAGGACGTTCGTCCCCTGCCGAAGATCGAGATCGATGCACCCGCAATCTCGATGACGATTGGTTCCAACACCTCGCCGCTCGTCGGCAAGGTGAAGGGCCACAAGCTCACCGCCCGCATGGTCAAGGATCGCCTCGACCGCGAGCTCATCGGTAACGTTTCGCTCAAGGTCGTTGACGTGGGACGCCCCGACGCGTGGGAGGTGCAGGGCCGCGGCGAGCTCGCTCTGTCGATTCTGGTCGAGAACATGCGTCGCGAGGGCTTCGAGCTCACCGTCGGCAAGCCTCAGGTGGTGACGAAGGAGATCAACGGCAAGAAGCACGAGCCGTTCGAGCACCTGACCATCGATACCCCCGAGGAGTACCTCGGCGCGATCACTCAGCTCATGGCGACCCGTAAGGGCCTCATGGATGGCATGTCGAACAACGGCACCGGCTGGGTGCGCATGGAGTTCATCGTCCCCGCGCGTGGCCTCATCGGCTTCCGCTCGGAATTCATGACCACCACCCGCGGCACCGGCATCGCCAACGCGATCTCGCACGGCTACGCCCCGTGGGCTGGCCCCATCGTCACCCGCAACAACGGTTCGATCGTTGCGGACCGCATGGGTGTCGTGACCCCCTTCTCGATGATCAAGCTGCAGGAGCGGATGACCTTCTTCGTCAGCCCCACGCAGGAGGTCTACGAGGGCATGGTCATCGGCGAGAACTCGCGCAACGAGGACATGGACGTCAACATCACGAAGGAGAAGCAGCTCACGAACATGCGTGCCGCGAGCTCGGACACCTTCGAGTCGATGACCCCGCCTCGCCAGCTCTCGCTCGAGGAGTGCCTCGAGTTCGCCCGCGAGGACGAGTGCGTCGAGGTTACCCCCGAGGTCGTTCGTATTCGCAAGGTTGAGCTCGAAGCTGGCGCACGCCAGCGCGCGACGGCTCGCCTGAAGAGCCAGAAGTAACTCTCTCTGAGTGTTGAGGGGCCCGGGGTGCGAAAGCGCCCCGGGCCCCTCCTTCGTTTCCGGGAATCGGTGACGAATGCGGCCGCGAATTGGCATTGCCCCCTCCAGTCATAGACTGGAGGGGTGATCAGACACTTCCTTCGCGACGACGACCTTTCCCCTGCCGAGCAGACTCTGGTGCTCGACCGTGCGGAGCGTCTGAAGCGCGATCGATTTGCGGAGCGACCGCTCGAGGGCCCGAAGACCGCCGCGGTGATCTTCGACAAGACCTCGACCCGCACGCGGGTGAGCTTCTCGGTGGGGGTCAGTGATCTCGGTGGTGCGCCACTGATCATGGACTCCGGATCCTCACAGCTCGGCGTCAAAGAGTCGATCGAAGACACCGCAAAGGTGCTCTCGCGCATGGTTTCGCTGATTGTCTGGCGTACTTTTTCGCACGCTGGACTCGAAGAGATGGCGGCGAACTCCAGCGTTCCCGTCATTAACTCGCTCTCGGACGACTTCCACCCCTGCCAGATCCTCGCCGACCTGCTCACCATCCGTGAGCACAAGGGCGAGCTTGCGGGCCTCACTGCGACCTACCTGGGCGATTCGGCCAACAATATGGGCCACTCGTACCTGCTCGGCTTTGCGACCGCTGGCATGCACGTCCGCATCGCTGGCCCAGCCGGCTTCCACCCGCGCGCCGACATCATCGCCGACGCCGAGAAGATCGCCGCGCAGACCGGCGGCAGCGTGACGGTATTGCAGGATCCCGTCGCCGCCGTGACCGGCGCCGACGCCGTGATCACCGACACCTGGGTGTCGATGGGGCAGGAAGCGGAGAAGGCCGAGCGCGTCGAGCGTTTCGGCCCGTATCGGGTCACCCCCGAGCTCATGCAGCTCGCCCAGCCCGACGCGATCTTCCTGCACTGCCTTCCCGCATATCGGGAGTACGAGGTCGACGCCGCCGTCATCGACGGGCCGCAGAGTGTCGTGTGGGACGAGGCGGAGAACCGCGTCCACGCGCAGAAGGCGCTCATGTCCTGGCTGCTCGACGAGAGCAACTAGCACCTACTTTTTCAGACTGTTCACCCGGCCCCGCAACGGCCAAAAGATTGGGATCATCATGACCGACGAAAGCCTCGCCGCCGCCAGCCCTGACGAGTCGAGCAACCGCGCAGCCGAGGATGGCGCCCTCTGGGGCGGCCGTTTCGCGAGCGGCCCGTCGCCCGCGCTGCAGGCGCTGAGCAAGTCCACCCAGTTTGACTGGATCCTGGCGCCCTACGACATCGCCGGCTCCAAGGCGCACGCTTCGGCCCTCGCCGCCGCGGGATACTTGGACCCCGAAGAGCTCGCCGCAATGCGGGCCGGGCTCGACGAACTCGCCGCGCGGGTGGCGAGCGGGGCATTCGTCGCCGCAGAGTCCGACGAGGACGTGCACTCAGCGCTCGAGCGCGGGCTGATCGAGATCACGGGCGTGCAGCTCGGCGGCAAGCTTCGCGCGGGCCGCAGCCGGAATGACCAGATCGCGACGCTCGTGCGCCTCTTCCTGCTGGACCACGCGGCGGTGCTTCGCGTGCAGCTGCTCGACCTGCTCGACGCCCTGCTCGACCAGGCGCTCGCGCACCCCGAAGCGATCATGCCGGGGCGCACCCACCTGCAGCACGCCCAGCCAGTGCTGCTCGCGCACCACCTTGGCGCGCACGCGTGGCCGATCGTGCGCGACCTCGAGCGCATCCGCGACTGGGCGAGCCGCGCGCAGCACTCGCCGTACGGCGGGGGCGCCCTCGCGGGCAGCTCACTCGGCCTCGACCCGCGCCTGGTGGCGAGCGAGCTCGGCCTCGGCGAGCCGCTGGAGAACTCGATCGACGGCACCGCGGCGCGCGACGTCGTCGCCGAGTTCGCGTTCATCTGCGCCCAGATCGGCATCGACCTGTCGCGGCTTTCGGAGGAGATCATCCTCTGGAACACCAAGGAGTTCGGCTTCGTTCGCCTGCACGATTCCTTCTCGACTGGGTCGTCGATCATGCCGCAGAAGAAGAACCCCGACATCGCCGAGCTCGCGCGCGGCAAGTCGGGGCGCCTGATCGGAAACCTGACGGGACTGCTCGCGACGCTGAAGGCAATGCCGCTCGCGTACAACCGCGACCTGCAGGAGGACAAGGAGCCGGTGTTCGACTCGGTCTCGCAGCTCGAGATGCTGCTGCCCGCGTTCACCGGCATGGTCGCCACGATGCGCTTCGATACCGAGCGCATGGCGGCGCTCGCCCCCCAGGGCTTCTCGCTCGCGACCGATGTCGCCGAGTGGCTCGTGAAGCAGGGGGTCATCTTCCGCGACGCCCACGAGATTTCGGGCGAGCTCGTCCGGTTCTGCGAGGAGCGCGGCCTCGAGCTGCACGAACCGAGCGACGAGCAGCTGCAGAGCGTCTCGCCGGAGCTCACCCCTGCGGTGCGCGACGTCCTCACGATCGAGGGCTCGGTGAACAGCCGGGTCGGCGCGGGCGGTACTGCTCGCGTGCGGGTCGACGATCAGCTTGCGCGTCTGGCCGAGCGCATCGCAGAGTTCCGTTCGGCAAAATAGCACCCACCGGATCCTGCGCAGAAACTAGATGAAGGACGAACCCGCTGTGAACGAACGCACCGAGATCTTCGCCGCCCAAAAGCTCGACGACAGCTTTGCAACGCTGTGGGACGAGCTCGAATGGCGCGGCCTCATTCACGTATCGACCGACGCCGAGGCGTTGTCGACACTGCTCGAGGGCGAGCCGTTCACCTATTACTGCGGGTTTGACCCGACCGCGCCAAGCCTGCACCTGGGCAACCTCGTGCAGCTCTTGCTCCTGCGCCGGCTGCAGCTCAAGGGGCACAAGCCGCTCGGCCTCGTGGGCGGCTCCACCGGACTCATCGGCGACCCGCGGCCCACTGCGGAGCGCACGCTGAACAGCCGCGACACGGTGGCCGAGTGGGTGTCGCGCCTGCAGGCGCAGGTATCGCGCTTCCTCTCTGCCGAGGGGGACAACGCGGTGCGCCTCGTGAACAACCTCGATTGGACGGCCGAGCTCACTGCGATCGACTTCCTGCGCGAGATCGGCAAGCACTTCCGCGTCGGCACGATGCTCAAGAAGGACGCAGTCGCGGCCCGCCTGAACTCAGAAGAGGGCATCAGCTACACCGAGTTCAGCTACCAGATCCTGCAGGGCTACGACTTCCTTGAGCTGTTCCGCAGCTACGACTGCGTGCTCCAGTCGGGCGGCAGCGACCAGTGGGGCAACCTTACGAGCGGCACCGACCTGATCCGCCGCGAAACCGGCAAGTCGGCGCACGCGATCGGCACCCCGCTGATCACGAACTCGGACGGCACGAAGTTTGGCAAGAGCGAGGGGAACGCCATCTGGCTCGACCCGAGCATGTGCTCGCCGTACGCGTTCTACCAGTTCTGGGTCAACGCGGACGACGCCGACGTGATCGACCGGCTGAAGGTTTTCACCTTCCTCTCGCGCGCCGAGATCGAGGAGCTCGCTCGCCAGGTTGCGGAAGAGCCCTTCCGTCGCGCCGCCCAGAAGCGCCTGGCCTACGAGGTCACGTCGCTCGTGCACGGCAAGACTGCAACCGAGGCGGCCATCGCTGCGTCGGACGCGCTGTTCGGCAAGGGCGACCTCACCGCGCTCGACTCGGCAACATTGGGCGCGGCGCTCACCGAGCTGCCGCATGTGCGGGCCGAGCTCGGTACGCGCGTGATCCAGCTGCTCGTCGACGCCGGCCTGGTCTCCTCTTTGGGCGAGGCGCGGCGAGCGATCGCTCAGGGCGGCGTCACCATCAACGGCGCCCCGATCGACACGGACGACGCGGAATTGGTGGCGGGCCACCTGCTGCACGACACCTACGCCGTGCTGCGCCGGGGCAAGAAGACTCTTGCGGGCCTCATCGTGGGCGGCGAGGGCTAACCATCATGCGCATCGCCCTGCTCCAAGCATCATCGTCGCCGCTTGACGTCGACACGAACCTCGGCGCGCTGCGGGCGGGGGCGGCGGAGGCGGTCGCCGCCGGCGCCGAGCTGATCCTTGCCCCCGAGTTGTTCGTGACGGGTCACGTGCCGCTGCTCCTCGCAGACTGGCTCACACAGGATCGCGTCGCCGACATTCCCGAGCGTATCGCGCTCATCGCCGCCGAGCAGGGCATCGCGGTGGCCACGGGGTTCCCCGATCTGCACCCCGAGGGCGGGTTCACCATCTCCGCTGGTCTCTGGAGCGCGAGCGGCGAGGAGGTGCTGCGCTACGCGAAGGTCCACCTGTGGGGGGACGAGCCGGGCGCGTTTACCGCGTCGACGGTGGCGCCCCGAGTCGCGGACTGGAACGGACGCCGCGTGGCCTTCCAGATTTGCTACGACATCGAGTTCCCCGAGCCCGCGCGCTTCCTCGCCGCGCAGGGCGCGGACCTGTTGCTCGTGCCGACAGCGATCGAGGCCGGCTCGGAGTACGTGCCCATGACGACGGTCCCGTCGCGTGCCGCCGAGAACGCCCTGGTCGTCGCGTACGCGGACCATGCGTTCCACGCAGATCTGCCGTTCGCAGGGTTGAGCACGGTGGCGGGGCGCGAGGGGCGCGTGCTCGGTCGCGCCGGCGCCGGGGTCGAGCTGCTCGTAGCGGACATTCCCGATCCGGCTCCCGTTTTGGCGGGCGAGGCAGACTACCTCCGCGACCGCCGGCCGGAGCTCTACCGGGAGTGGGATTCCTCGACTTCGAGGTGATCCTCGTGACGCGAGCGGCCTGGGCATTGCGCCTGGGCCGCTTGTGCGTTCGAGGGGGAGCGGTTGCCGGTCGCGCCTGCGAGAATCTTCGGCCGGTTCTCTGGCAGAGTGACGCCTTCGCGCGAGACAATCAATGACACCACTCAGCGCGGAGGAGCCAGCAATGACGCACAGCGGCACATCAGATTCCGGGGCGAGCGGCCACCACACTCGCATGCACGAGGTTTCCGTGGAGACGGAACGCATCGTCGACCGGGTACTCGAGTACTCACGGCGCAGGATCCTGTCGGAGAACACGCCCCTTGATCACCCCTCCACCGAGGCGGAACTCACGCGCCTTGCGGGGACCACCATCGACGAGCACGGCATTGGGGAGGCGCGTGCACTTGCGGTTTTCGAGCACGTGCTGGCGCCCGCCTGCATCACGACCGACCACCCGCAGTTTCTGTCATTCATCCCGAGTGCCCCGTCGAAGGCGGCCGTCGCATTCGACCTCGTCGTTTCGGCGAGCGCGCTGTATGGCGGGTCTTGGATGGAGGGGGCCGGGGTCGTGCACGCCGAGAACGAGGTGCTTCGCTGGTTGGCGAACGAGTTCGGGCTGCCGAAGGGCGCCGGCGGGGTGTTCGTACAGGGCGGCACCATCGGAAACCTCTCGGCGCTGGTCGCGGCCAGGGAAGTGGCGCGCGACAAGTTGGCGAGCCAGGCATCCCCTTCGGGCCGCTGGGTCATCGTCTGCAGCGCTGAGGCCCACTCGTCAATCGCGGCGGCGGCACGGGTCATGGACGTGGATATTGCGACCGCGGCCGTCGATGCGGATGGCGTGCTGCGCGCAGAGTCGGTCAGAGCGCAGCTGCAGGATCACGGAGATCGGGTGATCGCCGTCGTCGTGACGACAGGGACGACGAATTTTGGGATCGTCGATGACGTCGCGGGGATCGCGGCGCTGAAGCAGGAGTTCGACTTCTGGCTGCATGTGGACGGAGCCTACGGGCTCGCGGCGATGCTCTCGCCGCTGAGCCGCGAGCAGTTCGCCGGGGTCGAACTCGCCGATTCACTGGTCGTCGACCCGCACAAGTGGCTGTTCGCGCCCTACGACGCGTGCGCGCTGCTGTACCGCGACCCCGAAACGGGGCGTCGGGCCCACACGCAGCACGCCGAGTACCTCGACGCGCTCACCGAGGCGACCGAGTGGAGCCCCTCCGATTACGCGACGCAACTGACGCGCAGGCCGCGCGGCCTGCCGCTGTGGTTCTCGCTCGCCACGTACGGAGCTGCCGCCTATCGCGATTCGATCGGTCACTCGATCACGCTCGCTCGACGCATCGCCGACGAGATTCGGCAGCGGCCCGGGCTGCAGTTGGTGCGTGAGCCGCAGCTGTCGGTGGTGGTCTTCGAACGAACGGGTTGGGAGCGGGCGGATTACGACCGCTGGTCGCACGGCTTGCTCGAAAGCCAGCAGGCGTTCGTCGTGCCGAGCTCCCATGCCGGAAGAGCGAACGCGCGCTTCGCGATCGTCAATCCGCTCACGACCTATGAGCAGCTGGTGGGGATTCTCGACAGCATGGAGTGAGTGCGTTGCGAGGGAGCGCCCAAAACGCCCGGGATTTTGGTCGAAATCGGTGTTTCTGGCGACTTTGGGCCGGATTGGCACGGTTTATGCAGATCGTCCGGGTCGCCTCGGGTTTGTAACTTCCGCGTGTTTCCGGGGGGACACGCCCGGCGGCGGGGCGTGATTTGCCCGCGGGCCGGATCGAACGTAATGTTATCCCTTGTCAGCACGGCAGTGCGGGACACGGAATGTGG
>NZ_JAFIRI010000006.1:0-363412 GCF_018682295.1 Leucobacter sp. CX87
GACCAGCAATTCATTGTCACGTTCGCAACCGGGCCACATTCCGTGTCCCGCACTGCCGTGCTGACAAGGGATAACATTACGTTCGATCCGGCCCGCGGGCAAATCACGCCCCGCCGCCGGGCGTGTCTCCCCGGAAACACGCGGAAGTTACACACCCGAACCGACCCGAGCGGAGCCCGCCTCCGGCCCGAATCGGCCCGAAAACCGGCGAAACAGGCAAAAGGTGCCCGATTCCCGGGCGCGGCGGGGCTTCAGCGTCTGCCTGATTGAATAGACAGGTGACCCAAACGAACGCGGCAACCCCGCACGCAAGCAACGCTCCCCTCTCCCCCCTCCCATCTCCTGCAGACTTCGGCTTCTCGGTCGAGCACGCACAGGGCGCGGGCAGCGCGGTCGGAAGCGATGGGCGCGCGCTCGGCCGCGTGGGCACGATCCGAACCCCTCACGGGGAGATCCAGACCCCGGCCTTTATCCCCGTCGGGACGAAGGCCACCGTAAAGGGGCTGCTCCCCGAAACGGTGACCGAGCTCGGCGGCCAAGCAGTACTGGCCAATGCGTACCACCTGTTCTTGCAGCCCGGCAGCGACATCGTCGACGAGGCCGGCGGGCTCGGCCAGTTCATGCACTGGGACGGACCAACCTTCACCGACTCCGGCGGGTTCCAGGTGATGTCGCTCGGCGTCGGATTCCGGAAGGTCATTTCGATGACCGAGGCCGAGCACACCTCCGGCGACGTCATCGCCCGCAACAAGGATCGCCTGGCGCACGTGAACGAGGACGGCGTCACGTTCAAGTCCTACCTCAACGGCGATGTCCACCACTTCACTCCCGAGGTGTCGATGCAGGTGCAGCACCAGCTGGGTGCGGACATCATCTTTGCCTTTGACGAGTGCACCACTCTCCTCAACACTCGCGACTACCAGGAAGACTCGGTCGAGCGCACTGCCCGCTGGGCCGTTCGATGCCTCGATGAGCATGCACGCCAGACCGAATCGCGGGGGCATCGTCCCTATCAGGCGCTGTTCGGGGTCGTGCAGGGCGCCCAATATGAGGACCTCCGGCGCCAGGCGGCCCGCGGCCTCGCCGAAATGACCGGCGCCGAGGCGGGAAACCAGAGCTTCGACGGCTTCGGCATCGGCGGGGCACTCGAGAAGGCCGAGCTCGGACGCATCGTGAGCTGGGTCTCGGACGAGCTCCCCGAAAACAAGCCGCGCCACCTCCTCGGCATCTCCGAGCCGGACGATCTCTTCGCGGCAATCGCCGCGGGTGCCGACACCTTCGACTGTGTCGCCCCGTCACGCCAGGCCCGCGGCGGCAGCATGTACAGCGCAAATGGCCGGATCAACGCGAAGTCAGCCGGGCAGCGCCGGAAGTTCGCCCCGATTGAAGAGGGCTGCGACTGCTACACGTGCACCCACGTCACCTCGGCATACCTGCACCACCTGTTCAAGGCGAAGGAGATGGTCTCCTCGACCCTCGCGACCATCCACAACGAGCGCTTCATCGTGCGTTTGGTCGACCAGATCCGGGCCAGCATGATTGACGGAACGTTCCGCGAGCTGCGCGAGGACGTGCTCTCGCGGTACTACTCCCCCGACGCGGCGCGCGACATGATCGCCCGCTCGGACTCGCTCGCGGATCCTGCCTCGGCGTAAGCCGCTTCCTTCCGGACGACCCACGGAATCACGCGGGTCGTCACGGGGAGCAGGACGACTTCGGCGAGGCACTTGATCACGTAGCCCAGTGCCACGTAGCCGAAGAAGTCCCAGCCCGTGATGACCCCGAAGAACGCGATCGTGCAGAACACGATGGTGTCGACGAGTTGGCCAAGCATGGTCGAGCTGATGAGGCGGAACCACAGGCCCCGCCCCTCCATGCGATCGCGCAGGCGCACCAGCACCCAGCTGTTGACGAACTGACCGGCCAGGAACCCGCCGAGACTTGCGAGCACAATACGCGGCACGAATCCGAGCACCGATTCGAAGGCCTCTTGCTGCTCCCAGCCGGGAGCGGCAGGAGAGATCTGGGCGAGCCAAATCGTCAGTGAGGCGAGCGCCGACAGGGCAAATGCCGTCAGGATCGCGCGCCTCGCCCCCTTGATCCCGTATACCTCGCTGAGCACGTCGCCGATCACGTAGACCAGCGGAAACAGGAACACTCCGCCGTCGACAATGAGCGGACCGACCGCGATGAGCTTCACCGCGACGATGTTCGAGATCAGCAGCAGCCCCACAAAGACCGCGACGATAATGCCGTACAGACCGCCGGCCGAGGCGACGCGGGGGTTATATGTTGAGGGCGCCACGAATCAGATCCATATTCAGTCGCATCGCCACCTGGGCGCCGCCGCCCGCCGCGATGATGAGTTGTTGCGGGCCGGGCGGCACGATGTCGCCGACGGCGTACACGCCGCGGATTGAGGTCTCGCCGCGGTCATCCACCACGATGAGGCCCCAGCCGTCGCGCGCAATGTCTTGCTCCCCGAGAAACTCGACCGGTGCCTGCCAGCGCGGACGCACGAAGCCGCCGACACGGGGAATCACCGTGCCATCGGCAAGGCGCACCCCGGTCATCTCGGCCTTCTCGCCGACAATGTCGTCGATGGCACGGCGTTCCACCGTGATCCCGATGCGGGCTAGCTGCGCTTCTTGCTCCGGACGGACGGTGTCGGCGCCGTTGGTAAAGACAATGAGATCGGAGCTGAACCGGCTGATCAGCAGGGCGCGCGAGAACACATCGCTTGTCTCGCCGATCAGCGCCAGCGGCTTGTCCGACTTCTCGAAGCCGTCGCACTCGACGCAGCTGTGCAGTGCCGTGCCGTAGTAGGCACGAATCATGGGAAGCGCGGGGAGCTGCTCGGTGAGCCCGGCGGTAATGAGCACGCGCCGGGCGACGTACTCGACGTCCGCCGCGCCGCGGATCCCGCTGCCGCGCACGCGGAAGCCGATGCCGTCGGGGAACCCGACCGCGTGCGCCTCCGCCTCGGTGAGCGGGGTAACCTCACGCACGATCGCGGGGGCGAAAATCGCCGAGGGGTATGCCTCGAACTCCTCGCGCCCGAGGCGGCGCAGCTCGAGGGGCGGCGCGCCGTCCCGCGTCAGAAAGCCGTGCGACTGCAGGGTCGCGGAGTGCCGCGGCCGGTTGCTGTCAATGATCGCGATGCGGCGATTCGCGCGCACGAGGTTGATGCCCGCGGAGAGCCCGGCCGGGCCGCCGCCAATGATGGCGACGCCGATCGGCGCGACCGCGGAGGTCGACTCGGCGCCCGAGTCGAAATCACTCGGGTCGACGGGAGACTGCGCCGCGCGCGGTGAGGCCTGCGCGGCAGTCGTCGAGTCTGGCATCGTCATGTCACTCATCGCTATTCGGCGAGGCGCCCGTCAAGGCGGCGCAGGCGTGCAAGGGTCTCGCTCTGACCGAGCAGTTCGAACGACTCGAAGAGCGGCGGCGAGACGCGGCGTCCCGAGGCGGCGACGCGCAGCGGCCCAAAGGCGACGCGGGGCTTGAGGCCGAGACCGTCGATGAGGGCAGCCTGCAGCGCCGCCTGAATCTGCTCGGTGTTCCAGTCGGTGTCGGACAGAGCCGAGAGCGCCTCGATTCCTGCGGCCAGGACTGTGCGGGCGTCCGCGGGCAGCGATTTCATCGCGTCCTCGGCATACTCAAGCTCGTCGGTCGGGGTGAAGAGGAACGCGAGCATGCCGACGACGTCGCTCAGCACCGTAACGCGGCTTTGCACGAGCGGCACCGCCTGACGGATGAGCTCGAGCTGCTCGGCGCTCGGCTCGGCAGGGATGACTGACTCTGCAGCGAGGTAGGGCAGGATCCGCTCGCCGAAGTCCGCCTCCGAGAGCAGTCGAATGTGGTCGGCGTTGATCGAGTCGGCCTTCTTCTGGTCGAAACGTGCCGGGTTCGGGTTTACGTCCTTCACATCGAAGGCCGCGATCAGCTCGTCAGTCGAGAAGACGTCGCGGTCGGGCGCGAGCGACCAGCCAAGCAGCGAGAGGTAGTTGATGAGCCCCTCGGGAATGAACCCGCGGTTCTTGTGGTGCAGCAGGTTCGACTCGGGGTCGCGCTTGGAGAGCTTCTTGTTGCCCTCGCCCATGACGTAGGGCAGGTGACCGAACAGCGGAATTTCCTTGGCCACACCAATCGCAACGAGGGCGTGGTACAGCGCCACCTGGCGAGGCGTAGAGGACAGGAGGTCCTCGCCGCGCAGCACGTGGGTAATGCCCATCAGTGCGTCGTCGACCGGGTTTACCAGCGTGTAGAGCGGCGCGCCGTTCGGGCGCACGACGACGAAGTCGATGGTCGATCCTGCGGGGAACGAGATGTCCCCGCGCACGAGGTCAGTAAAGGAGAGATCGACCTCGGGTACCCGGAAGCGGAGCGCGGGCGAGCGGCCCTCGGCGCGGTACGCCGCGCGCTGCTCGTCCGTCAGGTCGCGATCGAGGTTGTCGTAGCCGAGCTGCTTCGCACGGCCGTTCGCCTCGTTGCGCGCGTCGATCTCCTCCGACGTCGAGAAGCTCTCGTACAGGTAGCCGGCCTCGCGCAGTCGCTCGATGACCCCCTGGTAGATCTCACCGCGCTGCGACTGACGGTACGGTCCGTGCTCGCCGCCAGCGTCGATGCCCTCGTCCCAGTTCAGACCAAGCCAGCGCATCGAGTCGATGATCTGGCCGTAGCTCTCCTCGCTATCGCGCGCGGCATCGGTGTCCTCGATGCGGAACACGAAGGTGCCACCCGTGTGCCGGGCATACGCCCAGTTGAACAGCGCGGTGCGCACCATGCCGACGTGCGGCGTGCCCGTCGGTGACGGGCAGAAGCGGACGCGAACATCGGCTCCGGTGGCGGACGAGAACTGGGGCGTGGCTACGTGTGACATTACGAGCAAGTCTACCGGCGGAACGCGAGGCTCACGGAGACCACCAGCAGTGTCGCGATGAACACCCCGGCGAGCGCCGAGAGCAGCGGGAATCCGCCGAACGCGAAGACCAGGCCAGACAGGGCACCGGCCGCGGCACCGGCCGCACTCATGATGCTGTCGGACTGGCCCTGTCGACGCGGGCGATCGCGCGCGGGAGTCACCTCGGTGAGCAGTGCAGAGCCGGCAACCGTGGCCGCGCTCCAACCGATGCCGAGCATGACGAGCGACGCCTGCACCAGCGCGTGCGAGTCCCCGGCGACCGCGGTGCCGACTGCGGACGCGGCGAGCAACACTCCGCCCAGGATCATGACCGGGGCGTTCCCGATCCGACCCGCAAGGATCCCGAAAACGGGCGACAGCGCGTACATGCCGGCGATGTGGAGGCTGATGGTGAAGCCCACGATCGACGGGTCGCCGCCGTGCATCATGAGGTGCAGCGGCGTCATGGCCATGAGCGAGACCATGACCGCGTGCGCCGCCGAGACGCCCACGATGACGAGGCGCTGGCGCCAGCGGGCGGATCCTGCGGCTTCCGACTCGGCCGCGGCCGCTTCCGCCGCCGTTTCACCCTCGAGTGGGACTCGGATCGGCGCGGTGACGACCGTCGGCAGCGCACGCGCGGTGAGCAGCGGGTCGGGTCGAAGCCCGAACCAGACGATCGCGGCGGCCGCGAGCTGGGCGGCGACGGTGAACGCGAAGATACCGGTGAGCGGGGGCAGATGCAGCAGCGTGCCGACCCACTCCCCCGGGCCGATGAGGTTTGGCCCCGCCACGGCACCGATGGTGATCGCCCAGACGACGAGCGAAAGGTCGCGCGCCCGGCGACCAGGCACCGCAAGATCGGTCGCGGCAAACCGGGACTGGAGCTGCGCAGCGCCCGCGACTCCGAGAATCGCGAGGCCCGGAATCAGGAGCCAGCCCGCGCCGATCACGGCCGAAAAGACGACCAGGAGTGCGCCGAGCACGGCGATGAAGTTGCCGAGCGCCAGCGCGAGCCGACGACCCTTGCGGGCGGCGAGGCGAGCAAGTGGAATGCCGGCGAGCGCGACCCCCACGCCATTCATGGTCGAGGCCAGGCCCGAGATCGCGTCGTTCCCGGTCACGGAAGCGATCAGGAGCGCCCCGACCGAGACCGAGGCCCCGATGCCGAGCCCGCCGAGCACGGTCGCGGCGGCAAGGACGAGGACCGTGCGGCGCTGGAGCGCGGGCTGGTCGAACGCCGCGGGCCGCGCCGCGCCAGCGTCGGAAGCTCGTGGCGCGCGTGCGTGCACCGCGGTCATCGCTGCGTCGCTGGGCGCGCGGGGGTCAGACCCCATGAGCTGCCGTCGATCTCGCCGAGCAGGCGCTTCGCGAGGCGCACCGAGGGGCTCTCATTCGCGGTATCGACGGAGACGAGGCCGATGGTGCGGAAGCGGGGCTTCGAAAACGGAAGCGCACGGGTGCCCGGGGGCAGGGTGCGCGCAGCAGCAAGGCCAAGGCCGGGTACGAGGGCGACGGCGCCGCCGGCCCCCACCATCGCCATCATTGCCGGCACGTTGTCGGTTTCCTGGATGATGTCGGGCTCGAAGCCGCTTTCGCGGGCGACCGCCATGAGGTGTCCGCGGCACTTGGCGCAGCCCGCGATCCAGTGGTCTGCGTCGAAGTCCGCGAGGTCGAGGCTCTCGGCCCCGCCGCTGCGCTCGTCGGTCACCACGAGCTTGAGCTCTTCCCGCCACAGCGGGGTAAACACGCACGCAGACGGCAGCGGCTCGCCCGCGAAGTCGAAGACGAGCGCGCAGTCGACCTCGCCGTCCCGCAGCATCGAGATCGCCTCGGGCGGCTCGGCCTCGCGGTACTGGAAGGTCACTTCGGGCGCTTCGGCGGTGAGACGCGCCATCATGGTCGGCACGATCGTGGCCGAAGCGGACGGGAAGCCGACGAGGCGCAGCACGCCGCCGCGGTCACCGCGCAGGTCCTCGATCGCGGCAATCGCGGCGTCGATCTCGGCAACGACGGTGCGGCCGTGCTCGGCCAGGATCCTGCCGGCCGGGGTCAACCGGATGCCGCGGCCCTGCCGCTCGATCAGCGGTACCGCGAGCCGGGACTCGACGCGTTTGAGGCGCTGGCTGACCGCCGGCTGGCTGAGGCCCAGCTGCGCGGCAGCGGCGGTGAGGGATCCGGTCGAGGCGAGCGCGTGCAGGATGCGCAGCTCGGTCGAATCGATCGATCCCAGGGGGTCAGGGGTGCGGGCGGTGCTCATGCATCCCACTATAAGCGAACCGTAGGCAAAAGATAAGAATCATTCTCTTTAGTTATGCGTCGCGGGTTCCTAGCCTGGAGATATGACTCGCGCCTTCGCTCTTCCCGCCGCACACGCCGACGCGTTCCTTGCGGGCCCCGGCTATCTCGCCGCCTGCACGACCGGCCTGCCCATTCGGGCGACGGTCGACGCCGTGACCGCTTCCCTCGCACAGTGGGCCGCCGGCGAGCTCGATCTCAACGCTGCGGCGGCGCAGGTCGAGCGGAGCCGAGCACTCTTCGCCGACCTCGTGGGCGTCACGCCGGAGCAGGTGAGCGTTGGATCGCAGGTCTCATCGCTGGCCGCGATCGTCGCAGCCTCGCTCCCCCCGGGCGCTCGCGTGCTCGCGGCCGCCGACGACTTCGCCTCACTCACCCACCCGTTCGAGCAGCAGGCGCACCGCGGCGTGCGCGTGACCTACGTCCCCGTCGCTCAGCTCGCGGACGCGGTCGAGGCGGACACCGACGTCGTGGTCTTTTCGCTCGTGCAGTCGGCGACCGGTGAGATCGCTGATGGCGCCGCGATCGCCGAGGCCGCCCGCCGGGTCGGCGCGCGCACCGTCGTCGACACCACCCAGGCCGCGGGCTGGCTGCCCCACGATGCGAGCCGGTTCGACGTCACCCTCTGCCACGCGTACAAGTGGCTGCTCAGCCCCCGCGGCACGGCATTCATGACGGTGCTCGACCCGTCCTGGCTCGTGCCCATCGCGGCCGGCTGGTGTTCGGCCGACGACGTGTGGGGTTCGTGCTACGCGGGCCACACGCCGCTGTCCGAAAGCGCGAAGCGCTTCGACGTTTCGCCCGCCTGGCAGGCTTGGGCCGGCACCGTGCCCGCGCTCGAGTTCGTCTCGTCGCTCGACCTCGAGGCCGTGCGCGCGCACAACGTCGGTCTCGCGAACGCCCTCGCCGCGGGCCTCGGCCTACCCGAGACGAACTCCGCGATCGTGGCCTGGGCTGACGCGGACGGAAGCGCCCTCGCGAAACTCCAGGCAGCCGGCATCACGGCGTCGGGACGCGCGGGCCGCGCCCGCGTCGCGTTCCACGTCTGGAACTCGCTCGATGACGTCAAGCTGGCCCTCACGGCGATCCGGGGCTAAACACGCAGGATCCCGCCTACCCGCACCGGCGCGAAGCGGGTGGGGCGGCGGGATCCTGAACGAACGCTCGCTACTCGGCGGCCGCGAGCTGACCGCAGGCGCCGTCGATCTCCTTGCCGCGGGTGTCGCGGAGCGTCGTCGGAATGCCGTTCGCGATCAAGCGATTGATGAAGGTGCGCGTCACGTCGGGCTCGGAGGAGGTCCAGATCGAGCCGGGCGTCGGGTTCAGCGGGATCGGGTTGACGTGGACCCAGCCCGTGCCGCGCGCGTTGAGCTTCTCGGCGAGCAACTCGGCTCGCCACGCGTGATCGTTCATGTCCTTGATCAGCGCGTACTCGATGCTGACGCGGCGACCGGTCTTGTCGAAGTAGGCGCGCGCGGCGTCGAGCACCTCGTCGACCTTCCACTTGCTGTTCACCGGGATGAGCTCGTCACGCAGCTGATCGTCGGGGGCGTGCAGCGAGAGCGCGAATGTCACCGGGATGCTCTCGTCGGCGAGCTTGCGAATGGCCGGGGCGAGCCCGACCGTCGAAACGGTGATACCGCGGGCGCTCATACCGAGACCCTCGGGGGCGGGGGCGACCATGCGGTGCACGGCATTCATGACGCGCTTGTAGTTCGCGAGCGGCTCGCCCATGCCCATGAACACGACGTTGTTGACGCGCTCGGGCTCGGCACCCTTCGGGCGGCTCTTGCCGCCGCGCAGGCCACCCTCGAGAATGACCCGGTTCGCCTGCACGATCTGGTCGAGAATCTCGGCCGACGACATGTTACGGGTCAGCCCCGCCTGGCCGGTGGCGCAGAACGGGCAGTTCATCCCGCAACCGCACTGGCTCGACACGCAGAGCGTGATGCGGCCGGGGTAGCGCATGAGCACCGACTCGACGAGCGCGCCGTCGAAGAGACGCCACAAGAACTTGATCGTGTCGCCCTTGTCGGTCTCGAGCCGCTTCACCTCGGTGAGCAGCGGCGGGAAGAACTCCTCGACGATCTCCGCCGCGCGGTCCTTCGGAAGGTCCGTCATCTTCGCAGCGTCAGTGGTGCCGTGCACGAAGTAGTGGTTCGAGAGCTGCTTGGCGCGGAATCCCGGCAGGCCGAGCGCCTTCATCTTCTCGGTACGCTCGTCCATCGACAGGTCGGCGAGGTGCGTCGCCGGCTGCTTGACGCGCGGGGAGGCGAACTGCAGCGTCGGACGACCGTCAGCGCCGGTCTGCTGCTTCCAGCCTTCGGCGCGCGGGCGCACCTGACGGACCGGCGCGGTGCGGGGCTTGGTCTTCGTGTACTTTGCCTCGCCCGGGGCCTGGTCATGGTTGAGCTTTGTGGGATCCATCGCGTCTATTGTCGCATCTCCTCCCTGAGATTCGAACGGGTCACAACAGACGTGAGCGAATGAGGAACCGCTTGCCCTCCGGAGCCTCGAGCGAGAAACCGCTCCCGCGGCCCGGGACCGTGTCGACGGTGAGGTGGGTGTGGGCCCAGACGCCAAATTGCTCGCGCGACATCCAGAAGGGGATTTCCCGCGCGACGGGGGACGGGGTCCCCGCCCCAGCTTCGGTCGGAAGCGGCGGAAGCGGCGGAAGCGGCGGAAGCGGCGGAAGCTCGAGTGTGCCCAGCAGTACGTCCTGGCCGCCTGTGCGGAACTCCCCTGCCTGGTAGCACATGGGCGCGCTGCCGTCGCAGCAGCCGCCGGACTGGTGAAACATCAGTGGCCCGTGCTGCGCCCACAGTTGCTCGATGAGCGCGAGCGCCGCGGGGGTGAACGAGAGACGACTCACGTTCTCCCCCGCGACCTCGGGCCGCGCCGCCACCACACCGGAAATCTCGAGAGAATCAGCTGGACCGGTTACGGGCGGTGAGTTACTACCGACCGCGCATGCGTCGCCCAACTCTGTTGCTGTCTCGGCGTACCCTTCAGTACCGCCCAGTTCATGCACCATGTCTCGACCCCATTTCTCAGTGTGCTGACGTGTGGCCTACGCGTCACCCTTCGGCGAGGCGCAACACCACCCGTCCGTCGATCTTGCCGGCCCGCATCTCGTCGAGCACCGCGTTGACCTCTTCAAGCGGGCGCTCCGTCACGGTCGGGTGAATGAGCCCGCGAGCGTAGAAGTCGAGAGCCTCGATCATGTCCTGACGAGTACCCACGATCGATCCGCGAATGGTGAGCCCCTTGAGCACAATGTCGAAGATCGGCGCCGGGAAGTCCCCGGGCGGCAGGCCATTGAACACGATCGTTCCACCGCGCCTGGTCATCCCTATTGCCTGCCCGAACGCCGACGGATGCACTGCAGTGACGAGCACGCCGTGTGTGCCACCCGTCTCGCGCTGAATCGCTGCCACCGGGTCTTCGTTCAACGCGTTCACCGTAACCTCGGCCCCGCACTTACGGGCGAGCGCCAACTTGTCATCGGCAATATCGACGGCCGCCACCCGCATGCCCATTGCGACGGCGTACTGCACCGCGATGTGGCCGAGCCCACCAATACCCGAAATCACAACCCACTGGCCGGGCAACACGTTGCTCACTTTGAGCCCCTTGTACACAGTGACACCCGCGCAGAGCACGGGCGCCACCTCGACCGGGTCTGATCCTGCCGGGACGACAGCTGCGTAGGCAGCGTCGATGAGCATGTATTCGGCGAACGAGCCATCGACTGAGTAGCCGCCGTTCTGCTGCTGTTCGCAGAGCGTCTCCCATCCGGTACGGCAGTACTCGCAGTGCCCACACGCCGACCAAAGCCAGGCGTTGCCTACGAGATCTCCGACCGCGAGGTTGGTAACCCCCTCGCCGAGTTCCTCGACGATACCGACGCCCTCATGGCCCGGAATGAAGGGTGGCGACGGCTTCACCGGCCAATCACCCTCGACCGCGTGCAGGTCAGTATGGCAAACGCCGGTGGTAAGGACGCGCACGAGCGCCTGGCCGAGGCCCGGCGTCGGCGTCGGCTGTGCACCCACCTCGAGCGGCTGCCCGAAGGCAGGAACCGATGCAGCGCGCATGGTGTCAAATGTAGTCATGTGTGCTTTCGCTCCTTGAAATTTCAGGTTCACGGCTTAGAAGAAGCCGTCGGCGGTTTCTTTGTAGCTGACGAGCAAGTTCTTCGTCTGCTGGTAGTGGTCGAGCATCATCAGGTGGTTTTCTCGCCCAATACCGCTCGACTTGTACCCACCGAACGCCGCGTGCGCGGGGTACGCGTGGTAGTTATTCACCCAGACGCGGCCCGCTTGGATCGCACGCCCGGCACGATAGGCAGTGTTTCCGTTGCGGCTCCACACGCCGGCGCCCAGACCGTACAGCGTGTCGTTGGCGATCTTGATCCCGTCGTCGAAATCGCGGAACGTCGTCGCCGCGACCACGGGGCCGAAGATCTCCTCCTGGAAGATCCGCATCGAGTTGTCGCCACGGAAGATGGTCGGCTGAATGTAGAAGCCGCCCGAGAACTCGCCGCCGAGGTCGGCGACCTCGCCGCCGGTGAGCACCTGCGCGCCCTCTTGCCGGCCGATGTCGAGGTAGGAACGGATTTTCTCGAACTGGTCGTTCGACGCCTGCGCCCCCATCATCGTGTTCGTGTCGAGCGGGTTGCCGCGCACGATCAGTTCGGTCCGCTCGACGACCGCGTCGAGGAAGTCCCCCGCAATCGACTCTTGGATGAGCGCACGGGACGGGCACGTGCAGACCTCGCCCTGGTTGAGGGCGAACATCGTGAAGCCCTCCTTCGCCTTATCGAAGTAGGCGTCGTCCGCCTGCATGACGTCCTCGAAGAAGAGGTTCGGGCTCTTGCCGCCGAGCTCGAGCGTCACCGGAATGATGTTCTCGGACGCGTACTGCATGATCAGGCGGCCGGTCGTAGTCTCGCCCGTGAACGCGATCTTGCGAATGCGGGGGCTCGAGGCGAGCGGCTTGCCCGCCTCGGCGCCGAAACCGTTGACGATGTTCACGACGCCGGCCGGCAGCAGGTCGCCGATGAGTTCGAACAGCACCAGGATCGAGGTCGGCGTCTGCTCCGCCGGCTTCAGCACGATTGCGTTGCCTGCGGCGAGCGCCGGGGCGAGCTTCCAGACCGCCATCAGAATGGGGAAGTTCCAGGGGATGATCTGCCCGACGACGCCGAGCGGCTCGTGAAAGTGATAGGCGGTGAGGTCCTCACCGATCTGCGAGAGGCCGCCCTCTTGGGCGCGGATGGCGCCGGCGAAGTAGCGGAAGTGGTCGATCGCGAGCGGGATGTCCGCATTCAGCGTCTCGCGTACGGCCTTGCCGTTGTCCCACGTCTCGGCGACGGAGAGCATCTCGAGGTTTGCCTCCATGCGGTCGGCGATCTTGTTGAGCACGACCGCGCGCTCGGCCGGACTCGTCTTGCCCCAGCCTGGGGCTGCGGCGTGCGCGGCGTCGAGGGCCGCGTCAATGTCTTCGGCGGTGCCGCGGGCGACCTCGCAGAACGCCTTTCCCGTCACCGGCGTCGTGTTCTCGAAGTACTGTCCCTTGACGGGGGCGACCCACTGCCCGCCGATGTAGTGCTCGTAGCGGCTCTTGAACTGGACAAGCGAGTCCGGCTGGCCGGGTGCTGCGTATACAACCATGGTCATCTCCTTTGACGACGATTCGTGAACTCCGCCGCCCGCGAGCGGGGCGTTGGTAGTTCCCGACGTTAGCCCTCCCAAGGTTGCGTCGACGTTGCAACCTCGAGAACCGCCTATCCGAGGGCGAGCAGTTGGGTGACCACTCTCGCTCGTTTCGGGGAACGCTGCGGCAGCACCTGCAGCAGCGTCTCCCAGACTTCCGCATCGTCGGTGGCCCAGCGCAGCGCGTACTCGTAGAGTGGATCGGCTGCCGCGGACTGCAGCATCGACTCGCGCAGCGCCGCGTCCACCCGTCCCCGCAGCTCGAGCGCGACCGGGGCGTCCGAGCCGGGAAGCACCGGGCCTTCATAAGCAGCGAGCGCGAGCCGGTGCGCGCCGCGCCCGAGCGCGTCGAGCGTCTGCTGCGCGTCGATGCGCAGTGGCTGGGTCAAGCGGTACGGCCTCGACTCCAGCTCAAGCGGAATGGCCCGGGCGCTCAGCCACTTGCGCAGCCGCGCGATCTCGGCACGCAGCGTTTGCTCGGTCCCGCCCTCGCCATACACCTGCTCGACGAGCACCGCCCCGCTCACTCCGCCGGGCGCCACCGCGAGCGCCAGCAAGATCTCGGCATGCCTGCCGGCGAGCTCGTGCACCGTTCCCGTGCTCTCCAAGATCGCAGGATCCCTCCCGAGTGCCACCAGCCGAGCGCCGGGCCGGCGGGCGGGCGATGCCTGGCGTCTTGCGCCGGCCCCACGCTCACGCGCCATCTGCGAGCGAAACGCCTCAAGTTTGAGCTCAGCCTCGACCGCGGCGATTGTCGCCTCCATCAGGGGAAGCAGATGGGGAGCTGCCACTTCGTCACCCCCGGTGACGTCGATGACACCGATGATGGATCCGCTGATGGGGTCGTGCACCGGGGCTGCGGTGCAGCTCCACTCGTGGACGAAACGGTTGTAGTGCTCGGCGCCGAGCACCTGAATGGCGTGGTCGAGCATGATCGCGCTTCCTGGCGCGCTCGTGCCGACGCTCTCTTCTGACCAGTCCATGCCGGGCAGGAAACCCATGTCTTCGGCCTGAGCACGCATCTGATGGTCTCCGTCCACCCACAGCAGGCGCCCGGCCGCGTCTCCGATTGCGACGAGGAAGCCCGACTCCTTCGCCTCGTCCAGGAGCAGCCGGTGCACCACGGGAAGCGCGAGCCCGATCGGATGGATGCGCTGCAGCTCGCGCAGTTCGTCGCCGCTGAGCACCTGCCGGTCAGGAGCATGATGAGGGTCGATCGTGCGAGTGCGGGAACGTAGCCAGGACGCGAACACCTCCGGGCGCATCGCAGTCTGCGCGGCGAATCGTTTCGCGAGCTCAGGCTCGATCGCGATCTCGCGTTCATCGAGGAAGCGTTCATGTGCGCGTTCGAGCTGCCGCCTACGCTCCCGAACAGACTCGCCGCTGCGCAGCGCCCGCCAACTGCTCACGACTACGCCCTCCTCGCGCGAGGGGGCCCCAACTACTCAAGAGGCTCCACACTGATCCACCGGTGCGTTCACCCTACCCGCGTTCCGTGTGCGAACACGAGGGGCAGATTCCCCCGACCGGGGACTTTCGCAAGGCGTCCGGGTAATCGGGGCCATCGGCCGCGCACCCGCCGTTGCACGTAACGGAGTGATCTCACGTAACGGAGCCCCAGTTGGCGCGTGAGCGCTCCGTTACGTGTGAAAGCGACGCGAAGTAGTCGCGTTGATCGGGTGGCCGCTGGTCGCCAGTCACCGGCCGCCCTAGCGGACGGTGTTGCGCAGCGTGCCGATGCCGTCGATCTCTACCTCGACGACGTCGCCCGAGACGAGGGGTCCGACGCCCGCGGGCGTGCCCGTCAAGATGACGTCCCCAGGCAGCAGCGTGAACGCCTGCGAGGCGTGCGCCACGATCTTCGCGATCGAGTGCATGAGCTGAGCGGTCGAGCCCGATTGGCGCACCTCGCCGTTCACGCGGGTCTGCACCCGGGCATCCGTCAGATCAAGATCGGTCTCGATCCAGGGGCCCAGCGGGCAGAACGTGTCGAAGCCCTTGGCCCTGGCCCACTGGCCGTCGGCGTACTGCAGGTCGCGGGCGGTCACGTCATTCGCGCAGGTGAAGCCGTACACGACCTCGAGCGCACGCCCCTCGGGAACCTCCTTGGCGAGCACGCCGATGACGACGGCGAGTTCCCCCTCGTGCTCGACCTGCTGCGAGATCGACGGGATCACGATCTCGTCGCCGGGCCCGACCACCGAGGTGTTCGGCTTCAGAAAGAGCAGCGGGTCGGCCGGCGCGTCGCCGGCGAGGCCACGATCCTGCATCTCGGCGACGTGATCGGCGTAGTTCTTGCCGACACAGACGACCTTCGAGCGCGGGATCACGGGGGCTAGCAATTGCACCGCGTCGAGCGCGAAGCGGCGCCCCGTGGTGTCATAGCCCGACACCATCGGGTCACCCTTCAGCTCGACGAGCTCGACGCCAGCACCGGATTCGGCCTGGTCGAGCACGCCGAAGGCGATCGCGTCGCCGGCGCGGAACCGTGCAACCTTCACGACACGGCCGCCTTCGCGGGGACAATCTCGCGCACCCAGCTGTGCGGGTCGGCGACGCGGCCGGTCTGAATTCCGGTGAGCTCATCGCGCAGCGACATCGTGAGCGGCCCCGGGGCGTTCTCGCCGAAGTTGACGTCGAGGCCGTCGGCCCCGAGCAGTCGACCGATGGGGGTGATCACCGCGGCGGTGCCGCAGGCGAACGCCTCGGTAATCGTGCCGTCGGCAACGCCGGCCTGCCACTCGCTCACGGTGACCGCGCGCTCCTCCACCGCGAGGCCGCGGTCCTTCGCGAGCTGAATCAGGCTGTCGCGGGTGATGCCGTGCAGGATGTTCCCGTTCAGCGCGGGGGTCACCAGGCTGTCGCCGTTCTTCACGAGGAACAGGTTCATCCCGCCGAGCTCTTCGATCGTGTCCTCGGTCGAAGAATCAAGGAAGAGCACCTGCGCGCAGCCGTTTGCGGCGGCTTCTTCCTGCGGAAGCAAGGAGGACGCGTAGTTTCCGCCACACTTTGCCTCACCGGTGCCGCCGTGGCCCGCGCGAGACGAACCCTTCGCCAGCCAGATAGACACCGGCTTGACGCCCTGCGCGAAGTACGGGCCTGCGGGGCTCGCGATCACCATGAAACGCGCCCGGTGTGCCGCGCGCACCCCCAGGAAGCTCTCGTCGGCAATCATGAATGGGCGCAAGTACAGGCTCGCTTCGGCTCCCTCGGCCACCCAGTCGGCGTCGGTCGACACCAGCTCGTCGATCGCGCTCACGAAGAGTTCGACGGGGAGCTCTGGCAACGCCAGGCGTCGCGCCGAGGCGTTGAGGCGGGCCGCGTTCGCCTCAACGCGGAACGCCGACACCGAGCCGTCCGCGCGGCGGTAGGCCTTCAGTCCTTCGAAGATCTCTTGGCCGTAGTGCAGCACCGACGCCGCGGGGTCCAGCTGGATCGGACCGTACGGCAGCAGCTCGGGCTGCTCCCAGCCGCCCTCCTTCGTCCAGACAATCGACACCATGTGGTCGGTGAAATGGTTGCCGAAGCCGGGGTTCGCGAGAATCGCCTCGCGCTCGGCGGCGGGCAGTGGCGTTGCCGAGGTGCGACGGAATTCGATGGTGTTCGTCATTGACGGTTCCTGTTCAACGTGCGGGAGAAGTGTGAGTGAGCGCTAGATGCGGGCGGCGATGGCCGCGCCGATCTCGCTGGTCGAGCGGGCGGCCGGTCCGCGAGCCGCAAGGTCCGATCGGACCGCGGCACGGATTCGTTCTGCCTGCTCGGGGAGTTCGAGGTGTTCGAGCATGATTGCCGCGGAGAGGATTGCCGCGGTCGGGTCGGCCTTCTGCTGCCCCGCGATGTCGGGAGCAGAACCGTGCACCGGTTCAAACATGCTGGGGAATGCGCCCGACGGGTTGATGTTTCCCGAGGCCGCAAGCCCAATGCCGCCGCCGATAGCGCCGGCCAAATCAGTGAGGATGTCGCCAAACAGATTATCAGTGACGATCACGTCGAAGCGGGCAGGATCCTGCACCATCAGGATCGTCGCCGCGTCAACATGCAGGTAGTCGACCGCGATCTCGGGGTACTCGGACGCGACCTCGCCGACGATTCGCTGCCAGGTGGCGCCCGCGTGCACCAGCACGTTGGTCTTGTGTACCCAGGTGAGCTTGCGGCGCGGGCGGTTCATGGCCGTCTCGAAGGCGAAGCGGACGATGCGCTCGACACCGAACGCAGTGTTGACCGACACCTCGGTCGCCACCTCGTGCGGCGTGCCGGCGCGCAGGCGTCCGCCGTTGCCGACGTACGGGCCCTCGGTGCCTTCGCGCACAACGACAAAGTCAATGTTGCCCGGGTTCGCGAGCGTCGACGTGACGCCCGGGAACAGCGTGCAGGGGCGCACGTTCGCATAGTGATCGAAGTCGAACCGAAGCTTCAGTAGCAGGCCGCGCTCGATGTTCGCCTCGCGCAGGCGCGGGTCGCCCGGGACACCGCCGACCGCGCCGAAGAGGATCGCATCATGTGTGGCGATCGCCGCTTGCTCGTCTTCCGGCAGGGTCTCCCCCGTGGCCAGGAAGCGCTCGGCGCCGAGCTTGAACTCGGTGCGCTCGAGCACGACGTCGCCGCCTGCGAGCACGGCGTCGAGCACCCGGTTCGCCTCAGCGACGACCTCGGGGCCGATCCCATCGCCGGGAAGGACTGCAAGCTTGATGGTTCGCGACACGCGGGCTCCTCGTCAGGATCGGCGAGGGCGCCGATCATTGTCGGTGTGCTGGCCGCAGTGGACGGCCGCACGCTCAGCCTACTCCCGCGACGACTCACCCTTCGCCGTCTGGACGGTGCATCCCTGGGATCGCTACCATGCTGAGTATGGCCCAGCCCTCACCTTCCGCTCGCGAGCGGATCCTTGACTCGTACATCGAGCTCCTCATCTCTGAGGGCGAGCGCGCCGCCACGCTCGATGCGGTTGCGCGCACCGCCGAAGTTTCGAAGGGCGGGCTGCTCTACCACTTCAAGAACAAGGACGCCCTCGTCGAGAGCCTGATCGAGCGCCTGGAAGAAGAAGTCGAGGCGGACATCGCCCGGCTGCACGCCCATCCGGAAGACAGCATCGGGTACTTTCTGCGCACCTCGGTCAACATGGGCACGCCCTACGACCGCGCGATTCTCGCCACACTGCGTATCGCCCAAGAGAACCAGCAGGCCCGGGACGCGTTGAACCGCATGCACGACCACTGGCGCGGGGCGCTCTCGCGCACGATCCCCGACCCGGCCGTCGTCGACGTGGTGATCTTCGTGTCAGACGGGATCTACTCAGCGTCCGCGCTCGATGGCACGGTGGCGCACAGCGTCCAAGAGACCATCGACGTCGTCAAGCGGCTCGTGGCGAGCCCGGCACCGCAAATCCCCTAAACTGGGACTACTCGCGGGAGTGGTGGAATTGGTAGACACGCAGGATTTAGGATCCTGTGCTTTCGAGCGTGAGGGTTCAAGTCCCTTCTCCCGCACCACAGCGAAGGCCCCTGAATTCAGCCGAACACTCGGCTGAGCCGGGGGCCTTTCTGGTTCACCTCCCCTAATTTCACTAGCCGCCTAGTAACATGGGGGCTTATGAAGAACGTAGTAGGAATCAAGCAGGAGTTACTGCTCTCTCGCATCGGCGAGGACGCAACAGCGAGGTGGGTCATGGCGCTGCTCACCACCGCCCGAAGAATCGACGCGGCTTGTGCCGAGCTCCTCACTCAGCACGACCTCTCGGAGGGCCGACTCGCCGCGCTCCTCGCGATCTCGGCGGAACCGGGCCTCACACCGCGGGCGCTATCCGATCGCCTCGAGGTCACCTCGGCAACCGTGACGGGGCTCCTGGACCGGCTCGACCGCGACGCCTTGATCTCACGCCGTCCCCACTCGACCGACCGCCGCACCCACACCCTGGCGACGACTGCCAAGGCCGAAGCTCTCCTGTCGACCCTGGCGCCCATCTACCGCGACTGGCTTCACACCCTCGGCGCCGGGGTCGGCCCGTCCGAGCGAGACTCCGCGGCACGCGTCTTCGCGTCCGTCCAGCACAACCTCCACGCGGGGTCGCGAAATGAGTGAGCGCGGGGCGCGCAGCCGCGCCGACATCAACCCTGCGCACCTGACTGCACTCCACGCGGGCACGGCGGCGTCGCGCACCCTGACCGAGGCGCTCGCGATCGACCACACCGTACTCCTGCGAAACGCGATTCCTCACGCAGACGACGAGCTTCTCCGGGTCGTTGCTGGGGCACAGGCACTCGGCATCCTCAAACGAATGACGACGATCGGGGCGGCACTCGCCGAACGAACCGATGCGATCGACATCGAGCAACTCTCCCACCATCCCTCCGACACCGTGCGCGGCTGGGCATGCTTCCAAATCGCAGCCAGACAGGCGCCCGACCCCGTCTCGCTGCTCGAACAACTTCGCGGGTTCGCCGACGACGAGCATTTTGCCGTCCGCGAATGGGTGTGGATGGCGGCGCGCCCCGCCCTCGTCGCGGATCTCGCCACGAGCATCGACGCGCTCACCGGCTGGACCGCCGACCCCTCGGCGAACATGCGGCGCTTCGCCAGCGAGGCACTGCGGCCGCGGGGCGTCTGGGCGTCCCATATCGCCGCGCTCAAAGAGCACCCGAGCCAGGGAGAGCCGATCCTCGAGCCGCTTCGCTCCGATCCGTCGCGCTACGTCCAGGACTCCGTGGCGAACTGGATCAACGACGCCGCAAAAACGCGCCCGGACTGGGCCCTTGGCCTGTGCGCGCGGTGGCGCGCGGAAAGCAGTACCCCAGAGACGGTGCGCATCACGGGCCGAGCGCTCCGGTCGATCACCTAGCCCTGCGAACCGCTCCACCCAGATTCGCCCTGGTGCGCGGTATGTGCTGGAGGGCAAGCGAGGAAAGGGCGCCGCGAGATACGAGATAATCGAGGTATGAGTGTGATCCACGACCCGGAGGCGCGGGCCACGTGACTTCCGCCGCCTGGGCCGCCCTCGTCCTCACCTGGGTCGCCGCCATCACGATGCCCGGCCCCGACACGTTCCTGTTGTTACGCCTGGGCGTCCGCGACCGCCGGGCCGCGGTGCTCGCCGCACTCGGCATCATGGGCGGCAACTTCGCCTGGATCGCGATCTCAGTGCTCGGGGTCACCGCGCTGATCGGCGCCGTGCCGTGGCTGCTCCCCGCCCTCCAGATCGGTGGCAGCGCCGTGCTCGTATGGCTTGGCGTGCAAAGCATCCGCGCCGGGGTGCGCGGCTTGCGCACCCGCGGCGAGGCCACGCTCGGCGGCGAGATTCGGCGCCCGTTCCTGCTTGGGCTCACGACGAATCTCGCGAACCCCAAGGCGCTCATCTTCTTCGCGGCCCTGTTCACGCAGGTGCTGCCGGCCGACGCGAGCTGGGCCGAGCGCGGGGCGATCGTCGCCGTTCTCGTCGCGATCGGCATCGCGTGGTTCGTCGGGTTCGCCCTCGCGACGTCGTCCAGGGCGTTCCAGCGGTGGTTTCGCCGCGCGTCGGCATGGATCGATATCGCAGCCGGCGTCGTGTTCGTGCTGGTCGCCGTGGCGATCCTGACGGAACTCGCGCTGCAACTGCGCTGACGCGCGCCACAATGCACCCCGCCGGCAGGGTGCAAGACCGATTTACCCTGCCGGCGGGGTGCATTTTCGCAGAAGCGACGCCTACCAGCCCGTCGTGAGCACCTCGTCGAGGGCCGCCACGAAACGATCAGCGCTCTCGGCGCTGAGGCAGAGCGGCGGCTTCACCTTGAGCACGTTCGAGCGCTCCGAGGTCGTCAGCACGATGAGCCCCAGCTCACGCAGCCGCTCGCAGATCGCGGCCGCCTCGGCCGTGGCGGGCTCAAGCGTCTCGCGGTCACGCACCAACTCAACGCCGAGGTACAGCCCCTCGCCGTGGATCGGGCCGACGATGTCGTGGCGGTCAGCGAGCGCCACGAGGGCACTGCGCAGCCGCTCCCCCACGACGCGCGCGTTCTCCTGCAAGCCCTCGTCGCGCATCGCGTCGAGCACCGCGATGCCGACCCGGCAGCTCAGGGGGTTCCCGCCGGCCGACGAGAAGAACGCGCCCTGCGAGGCCAGCGCGTCGGCGACCTTCTTCGACGTGATGACTCCGCCGATCGGGAAGCCGTTGCCCATCGGCTTGGCGATCGTGATGATGTCGGGCACGACGCCCGACTGTTCGAAGCCCCAGAAGCTCGTGCCCATGCGGCCAAAGCCGACCTGCACCTCGTCGGCGATGCACAGGCCGCCCGCGGCACGCACCCGCGCGTAGGCGTCGGCGAGATAGCCCTCGGGCAGCAGCACACCGCCCGCGTTGCCGAGCACCGACTCGCAGATGAACGCGGCGACGTCGCGACCCTCCGCCGACAACGCCGCGAGGTCGACCCCGAGATCGGCAGCGTACTGCGCCCCGGTATCGAGACCTCGGTAGGTCCCGCGGAACCGGTTGGGGACGTCCGCGACGTGCACCCAATCGGGCCGCGTCTCGAGCGCGTAGGGGTTGTCATAGGCCGAGGTCGTCACCGCATCGGAGGCCATGGTCCAGCCGTGGTACGCCTCGCGCAGCGACACGACGGTCTTGCGCCCGGTCGCCGCCTGCGCAAGCCTGAGCGCGAGGTCAACGGCCTCGGAGCCGCTGTTCACGAGCAGCACCGTGTCAAGCCCCGAGCCCTCCGGCAGCATCTCGAGCAGTCGTTCGCTGTACTCGGCGAGCTCGCGATAGAGGAAGCGGGAGTTGGTGTTCAGGATGCGAATCTGCCTGTTTGCCGCGTCCGCGACACCCGGGTGGCCGTGGCCGAGCCCCGTGACGTTGTTCACGAGGTCGATGTACGACCGCCCCGTCGTGTCAACGAGGTGGTGCTTCCAGCCGCGCTCAATCTGCATCGGGTGCTCGTAGTAGCGCTCCTGCGCGGACGCGAAGATTCCCTCGCGCCGCGCCAGCTCGTCCGCGGCTTCGTCGCGCTGAGCGAGCGAGGCAAGGCCCAGGATCGCGGCGGCATCGGGAGCGAACCGGCGCCAGGCCGTGGCGCGCTCGGGAGCGACAAAATGACCCTCGAGCTCGGGGGCGTCAGAGCGGCGCAGTCCGACGAACAGCGTGTGCGCGGCATCTGCCTCGAGCTTGCCAAGCTGATCGCCGGCCGCGAGTTCCTGCCCGGCCCGCGCCGACGGGGTGATCCCCGCGACGACGAGCTGCCAGCCGCCCTCGGTCAGGATTCTGACCTCAGATTCGCTGCCCGGCACCCCGAGCCCTGGCAGGATCCGCCCCGAGACGGGCGCCGTGACCACGAGCTCGGCGTCGGCGAGCAGTCGAATCTCGGTATCGAGCGGGAAGGTCTCAGCCGCATCCGGCGAGTCGAGCTGCGTCCGGGTCAGCCGGTACACGCCGGCCGGGAACACCGCCGCGGCGACGCCCTCGCCCGAGAAACCTTGGCTGACGAGTGCCTCGACGGCGAGCGAGTCCTCGGCCTCGTCTTCAAGCCAGAAACCGCCTTCGAGTAGCTCGGACTCGACGCCCGGGTCGAGCGCCATGACCTCGCCGACCAGTCCGGGCAGCAGGCTCGCGAGCGCGCCCTCCCGGGCCGCCGCTGACGGCGCGGGCAGTGCGACCAGGCGCAGCCCGTCCTCGTGCGGGATGCCCTGCATGCCGACAGCGGCGACGACCTGCTCGGCCATCTCGGCGAGCGGCAGCAGCGTCGCCGCGTCGAAGATGCGCTGCTCCCCCGCGATGCGCTCGCGGGCGTAGTCATTGTCGCCGTCGATCTCAAGCTGGCGCCACCCGCTCGCAACCAACAGTGCGGCGCGGAGCACGACCAGGGGCCAGACCGCGCGCGCCTCTGCGGCAGAGAGCGGCGCGACGCGGTGGAAGGCCCGCACGGTGTCGAGCACTCGGAGCGGGCGATTCGGCTCGTGGTGCAGCATCGAGGCAGCAGTCACCGCAAGCTCAGCAACGCGCCAGCCGAGGGCGAGGTCGCCCAGATCGAGCACGGTGTGGGGGTGCAGGCGGCCATCGTCGCCGGGCAGCGCGGTGACGTTGTCATCGGTGAGGTCACCGTGAATGGCTTGGACCGGAAGTGACGCCGAGACGAGGCCGAGCGCTTCGTCCGCGTCTTCCGCGGCGGAGACCACTCGGGTGCGCAGCGCGACGTCACCGATCGAACGAGCGAGCGCCCGTGCCTCGGTCGACGCGACCCGCATGTCCCACATGTGCGCGCGGTCGAGGCCGGGGTGCGAGAGTGACGCGAGGGCGTTCGCAGACGCCCCAGCCAGCTCGCCGAATTCGGCGAGCACCACGGGCGCGAGATATCCGGCGTCGACGAGCGACGTCCCGGCGGCGAATTCGGAGCGACGAGCGGCGAAGCCATTCCAGCGCTGCGTCAGGTTCCCGTCGAGACCGGGCAGGATCGCGGGCACCACTACGCCCGCTGAACGGTACGCCTCGAGGGCCGCGTGCTGGCCGTCGCGCGCAGCGTCCGCAAACACTGGGTTGTCGATGCGCAGCACACTGCGCGTGCCGTTCTCCTCCAGGAGCACGAAGTTCCGATCCTGATTGCTGCCCAGCTCGCTCGCCGTGACCGTCAGGCCGTAGCACTCGAGCGCGATGCGCTCGGCGTCTTGCACGCTGACCTCGGGGCGGGTCAGGCCACCGTTCTCCTGCGTCGTCATCTTCACTCCTCTTCGTTGCCGTGCTGCATGTGGGCGACGGGGCCGCCCCTCGCGGTTATTCGCCGAGCGCCGCGAGCGACGGGGCGAGCGCGGTGAACGCGCGCGTGCGGTGCGAGACCGCGTCCTTCTCCGCAGCGGTCATTTCCGCCGCCGAACGGGTCTCCCCGTCAGGCCGGAAGATCGGGTCATAGCCAAAACCGCCGCCGCCCGAGGGACTGCCCAGGATCGAGCCTGGCCACTGCTCGACGAAGACCGTCTCGTCGCCCGCCGGGGTCACGAGCGCTGCCGCGCACATGAACGACGCCGCGCGGTGCGGCTCGGCGATATCGCTGAGCTGCCACAGCAGCAGCTCCAGGTTCGCCTGGTCGCTGCGCGCAGGGCCGCCCCAGCGTGCCGAGAAGATTCCGGGGCTGCCACCGAGGATGTCGACGGAGACTCCCGAGTCGTCGGCGATCGCCGGCAGTCCCGTGTGCAGCGCCGCCGCGCGCGCCTTGAGGAGCGCGTTCTCGGCAAAGCTCGTTCCGGTCTCGCGCGGCTCGGGCCCGTCATAGCCGACGAGCTCCAGACCGGGCACGAGCGGTCCCACGATGCGGGTCAGCTCGGTGAGCTTGTGCGCGTTGTGGCTCGCAAGCACGACGCGCATTAGGCGCCCAGCGCCAGGCGCTGAATGTCTCGCAGCTCGTTCGTGCTCACGAGCGCGAGGTCGAGCAGTGAGTCAAGCTCGGCACGTTTGAACGGCTTGCCCTCGGCCGTGCCCTGGACCTCAATGAAGTCGCCCGAACCCGTGACGACGACGTTCATATCGGTGCCGGCGCGGACGTCCTCGACATACGCGAGGTCGCTCAACGGCACGCCGTCGACGATGCCCACCGAGACCGCAGCCACGCTGTCGGTCAACGGGGTCGACTTCTTCGCGACGAAGCCCTGAGCGCGGCCCCACTCGATCGCGTCGACGAGAGCGACGTACGCGCCCGTGATAGACGCCGTCCGGGTGCCGCCATCGGCCTGCAGCACGTCGCAGTCAATGACGATCGTGTTCTCGCCCAGCGCGCGCATGTCGACGACAGCGCGGAGGCTGCGGCCGATCAGGCGCGAGATCTCGTGCGTGCGGCCGCCGATCTTGCCGCGGACCGACTCGCGGTCCATGCGGGAGTTCGTGCTGCGCGGCAGCATCGAGTACTCGGCCGTGACCCATCCCTTGCCCTTGCCCGCGAGCCAACGCGGCACGCCGTTCGTGAACGACGCGGTGCAGAGCACGCGCGTGTTCCCGAAGGAGATGAGGGCGCTGCCCTCGGCCTGGCTGCTCCAGCCGCGCTCGATGGTGACGGGGCGCAGTTGCCCGGCAGTGCGTCCGTCGGCCCGTACGAGATCCGTCATGGTCATTCTCCGTTTCGTTGCACCGGGACGACCCCGGTCTGCAGATGGTCAACCGCGTCGATGCCGATGCCGAGCATGCGGCGGGCAAGTTCGCGGAAAGCTCCAGGGTCGTTCCCGGTGGCCTCGTAGCGCAGCACGGGCTCGTTGCCGGCCTCGCGCAACATATCCCGCTCGGAGAGCAGGGTGTACAGCTCGTTCGCCGTCTCGATGTCGCTCGAAACGAGCGCCACGTCCGGCCCGACCACCTGGCGGATCGCGCCGCGCAGGAACGGGTAGTGGGTACAGCCGAGCACGAGCGTGTCGATCTGTTGGTCGATGAGTGGCTGCAGGTACTCGGCGGCGATCCGGTGCACCTCGGGCCCCGCGGTAATGCCGGCCTCGACGAGCTCGACGAAGCGGGGGCACGCCTGGGTCGAAAGGGTGATCTCGGGGCGGATGCTGAAGAGGTCGTCATAGACGCGGGAGTTGATGGTGCCCACGGTGCCGATGAGGCCAACGCGGCCGTTCCGCGTGAGACTCACCGCGCTGCGCACCGCGGGCTTGATCACTTCGAGCACAGGAATGTCGTAGCGCTCGTGCGCATCGCGCAACACCGCAGCGGAGGCCGTGTTGCAGGCGATGACAAGCGCCTTCACGCCCTGGTCCACCAGGTCGTCGAGGATCGCGAGCGAGAGGCGACGCACCTCCGCGATGGGCCTCGGCCCATACGGGGTGTGTGCGGTGTCGCCGACATAGGTGATCGACTCGGACGGCAGCTGGTCACGGATCGCGCGGGCAACCGTCAACCCGCCCACTCCGGAGTCGAAAATGCCGATGGGTGCGTCGTTCGCGATAGCCGGCTTACTCACCAGTCAAGCCTATCGCGCGGCCCACGCCCTACTTGATCCAGCTCGCCCGGTGCATCTCGGTAATTCCGTGCTCGGCGATCCCCGCGTAGTGCGCGGCGGCGCCGTAGCCCTTGTTCGACTGCCAGGCATAGTGCGGGTGCGTTTCGTGCGCGTCGCGCATGACCGCGTCGCGCTCGACCTTCGCGCGCACCGAGGCACCCGCGACGCTCGCGCATCGGCGGTCGGCGCCGACCATGGTCTCGATCGTCAACGGCGACTGCAGCACGGGCGTCAGCCAGTCGTGCGAGCCATCCAGCAGGATCAGGGCGCGATTCACGGCGACTCCCTGCTGGTGCAGCTTGAGGAGCGCCCGCCGAGCGGCCTCGCCGAGCATGGCCGTGATGCCACGCTCGTCGATCTCCTCGGCACTGCCGAAGCCGACGGCTCCCGGGCCCCACTCACGGATGAGCGGCGCGAGGGCGTCACGCCGCGGCTCGCTCAGCAGCTTCGAGTCACGAAGCCCCTCGGGAAAACTCTCGGTGCCCGCGAACACGACCTGCACGCCGACGGCAACGGGGCCCGCGATCGCGCCGCGTCCCACTTCGTCGATGCCGATGACCATGGGGGCACCGGCTGCAAAGCGCAGACGTTCAAGTTCGAGGGTCGGGTCCTTGGCAGGATCCTGTTTCAGCGGGCGAAGCGTCGCGGCCATGCGCGCCGCCTACTCGCCGGAGAAGTCGGTGGTGGCGGGATTGCCGGCCCCGACCGCGGCGGGCTGGTCGACCCCCACGAACGTATCGGGGTAGTTCCCAAGCCACGAGAAGCGGCTGAGCGGCCAGTTCAGGAGGAAGGCGCGGCCGACAACTTCTTCCTTGAGCACGAAGCCCTTCCCCGGCTGATCCTGGTTGTAGCGCGAGTCCTTGCTGGCGTAACGGTTGTCGCCCATCACCCAGTACGAGTCCTCGGGCACAGTCACGTCGAATGCGAGATCCGAGACGCGGGTTTCCCCGGGTGGAAGCAGGACGTACGGCTCGACGATCGGCACGCCGTTCACCGTGACTCGTCCGCCCGCGTCACAGCACGCGACGCGGTCGCCGGGCAGGCCGATCACCCGCTTGATCACATACTCGTCCGAGGGCGACGCGGCGAGGCCGAGTTCCTGCAGCACCCACTGCACGCCGGTTGCGGGGACGATGGGCTTGGCATTCAACCATCCGCCCGGATCACGAAAGACGACAACGTCGCCGCGCTGCACCGGCACCACGTCCGGGACGAGCTGGTTTACCAGGATCCGGTCGTTGATCTGCAGCGTGTTCATCATCGAACCGGACGGGATGTAGAAGGCACGCATGAAGAACGTCTTCACGACGAACGAGACCGTGAACGCGATGACCAGGATGATGATCAAATCGCGCAGGAACCCGACAAGCCCTCCGCGGCGGCGCTTTCCAGTGGCGGCTGCCTCAGTCATGCATGCTCCTCATATCCTCGACGCTCGGCGTGACGCACACACCCATATAAAACAGTACGGGTCCCCGGCCGAAAGGCAGCGGGGACCCGTCTGGGAAGGTCTGGATTAGCGGTCGCGCTTTTCCTTGATCTTCGCCTTCTTGCCCTGAAGAGCGCGGAGGTAGTACAGCTTCGCGCGGCGAACGTCACCGCGGGTGACGATCTCGATCTTCTCGATCGCCGGGGTGTGTACGGGGAACATACGCTCCACGCCCACCTGGAAGCTGACCTTGCGAACGGTGAAGGTCTCGCGGACGCCCTCGCCCTGACGAGCGATCACAACACCCTGGAACACCTGGACACGCGAGCGGCTGCCCTCAACGATGTTGACGTGCACCTTGACGGTGTCGCCAGCGCGGAAGGCGGGGATGTCGCTCTTGAGCGACGCGGCATCGACGTGGTCGAGCTTCTGCATGATGTTCTCTCTCTGCACCCGCCGTAAGTCGGGATACGGATTGCTTAAGGAAAAGGATGAATGGTGCCAGCGGTATGTGCGGAACCCTCACGGCAGCGTCGCACCGTGGCACAAGGGTCAATTATGCCACACGCGCGGTCAAATAGTTCACTCGGGGGGAAGCAAGTCGGGTCGCACGCGGCGCGTGCGCTCAATTTGCTGCTCTCGACGCCACTTGGCGACCGCCGCGTGGTTGCCACCCAGGAGCACCGGGGGCACCTCGCGGCCTCGCCAGGAGGCCGGCTTGGTGTAGCTCGGGTACTCGAGCAGACCATCCTCGTGCGACTCTTCGACCAGGCTCTCGGGGTTGCCGACGACACCGGGAAGCAGCCGGCCAATGGCTTCGACCATCGCCAACACCGCGACCTCACCACCGTTCAGCACGTAGTCGCCGAGGCTGACGAGCCGCACGCGGCCGCGCGACTCGAACTCGTCGAAGACCCGCTGGTCGATGCCCTCGAATCGGCCGCAGCCAAAGACGAGGTGCTTCTCCTCCGCGAGCTCGCGGGCCATCTGCTGCGTGAAGACCTCGCCTGCGGGCGACGGGAAGATGATCAGCGGCGCGTCCGGGCCGTGGCCCAGCTGGTCCCCCACGAGCCCATCGAGCATCTCGCCCCATGGCTCGGGCCGCATCACCATGCCGGCGCCACCCCCGGCGGGGGTGTCATCTACGCTGCGGTGCTTGTCGTGGGTGGCGTCGCGAAGGTCGTGCACACCGACCTCAAGGAGCCCCTTGTTCCGGGCCTTCCCCAGCAGGGAAAGCTCAAGAGCCGCGAAGTAGTCGGGGAAGATCGAAACGATATCGATCCGCATCAGACCGCTTCCTCCTCCGATGCCGAAGCGTCGGGGGTCGTTTCCGCGTCCGGCGACTCCACCGAAACTGCGTCGGCGGGTTCTTCCGGAAGCTCCTCGAAGAGGCCGGCAGGCGGCGTCACCGTCACAATGCCCGCCTCGAGGTCGACCGAGGGCACGATGGCCTCGACGAACGGAACAAGGATGAGGCCTGCGGGGGTCTTGATCGACAGGAGGTCCTGGGCGGGCATGTGCTGCACTTCGGCAACCGTTCCCACCTTGACTCCGTCGCGACGCACCTCAAGGCCAACCAACTGGTGGTCGTACCAAGCATTCTCTTCGTGACCGGCATCGACTGCGGCTTCGTCAATCCACAGGATCGCCTTCACGATGCTCTCGGCGGCGTTCCGATCGGGCACCTCGTCGAAGAACCCGACGGGTGAACCATTGAACCAGCGCAGCTCACGAATGGTGACCTTCTGGCCGAACCACTCGGAATCCTGGGGTACCTGGAGCGCAAACGTCGCTCCGGGGAAGAAGCGAAGCTCGGGGTTGTCCGTAAACATCTCGAGCTTCAGGCCACCTTTGAGGCCGTGCGGCTTCGTCATGCGTCCGACGCGCAGACTCCCCGCACCCTGATCGGGGCGGGGAGTCTGCGCGCGGGAACCGGACTCACTCAACGGGAGCCTCGGGTGCTGCAGCGTGAGCGTCATCGGTATCGATGACGTCAACGCGAATGCGGCGACCGACGGCAAGCGCGCCGACCACCGTGCGCAGGGACTGCGCGGTGCGGCCTCCGCGACCGATCACGCGACCGAGGTCCTCGGGGTGCACACGCACCTCCAGCACCTCAGCGCGCTGCGAATCGCGCGACGCGACACGTACCTCTTCCGGGTGATCGACGATCCCCTTGACGAGATGCGCGAGCGCCGGAGCAAGCTCGGGGGCCGACAAGGGCCTAGGCCTCCGAAGCCTCGGCCTCGGTGGCCTCCACTGCGGGAGCCTCCGTGGCCTCCGCGACGGGAGCAGCCTTTGCAGCCTTGGGCTTCAGGACGGGCTTCTTCTTCGCGTCAATCTCGAAGACCGGCTTGGGCTCAACGGGGAGCACCATCGACTCGGTGTTGCCCTCGCCCGTGAACTTGCCCCAGTCGCCCGTGAGCTTCAGGATCGCGGCGACCTGCTCGGTCGGCTGAGCGCCGACACTGAGCCAGTACTGCGCACGGTCCGACTTGACCTCGATGAACGAGGGCTGCTCGGTCGGGTGGTACTTGCCGATTTCCTCGATGACGCGGCCGTCGCGCTTGGTGCGCGAGTCAGCAACGACGATGCGGTAGTAGGGGGCGCGGATCTTGCCGAGCCGCTTCAGGCGAATCTTGACTGCCATGATTGCTCCAAAATGTTGGATCGAAAACCGCGGCGGGATATCCCCACGCGAAGCTTGGGAGCGCTTGCGCTCACCTGACTATTCTTCCACGGGAATGCCCTAATTGCAATTTTTGTCAGGACCAGGGCTTTTGCACCCCATTCCCTACTTTCCTGCGGTCGAACGCATCCACGCTTCGATCCCGGCGGCGTCAATCGGCAGCGCATCGGAGATCACATCATGCCCCGATTCGGTCACGATGAGGTCGTCCTCGAGGCGCACGCCGATTCCGCGCAGCTCGGGAGGCACTGTCTCATCCCACGCGTGGAAGTACAGTCCCGGCTCGACGGTGAGCGCCATACCGGTCTGCAGCGTGCCGCCCAGGTACGTCTCGTATCGCGACGAGTCGCAGTCGTGTACGTCGAGGCCCAGGTGGTGGCCGACACCGCAGACGATGTACCGGCGATGGTGCTGGCCGTGCTCCGACAGCGCCTCGTCGACCGAGACGGGCAGCATGCCCCAGTCCGACAGCCCCTCGGCGAGCACCTCCATGCACGCGGCGTGGAAGTCCGCCCACAGCCGGCCCGGCTGCACTGCGGCAAGGCCTGCCCGGTGTGAGCGCTCGACGAGATCGTGCACCTGGCGCTGCGCAGCCGAGAAGGTTCCGCCAGCGGGAATCGTGCGCGTCACGTCGGCGGTGTAGCCGCTACGCAGCTCCACCCCCATGTCAAGAAGCAAGAGTTCGTCGGGGCGCACCTCTCCGTCGGCGCGCACCCAGTGCAGGATCGGGGCGTGCGCCCCAGCGCCGACAATCGTGGTGTAGCCCGGGGCCTGGCCGACGGTGCGCGCGTGACGGTCAAACGTCCCCTGGAGCCACCGCTCGCCCCCGCGCTCGATCGCCTGCGGAATCTCGCGACGCACGGCGGCAAAGCCGTCGATAGTGTCGAGATTCGCCTGGCGCAGCTGCGCGATCTCCCACGCATCTTTGATCTGCCGCAGCTCCGAAAGCACCCGCGCCAGCAGCGGGGAACGCACCTTGCCCTCGAGCGCGCGCCCTGAGCCGCGCGCTACCACGACCGCCCCTGCGATGAGGACGTCGTCCGGAAGGCGGAGGTCCGGGAGCTCAGCCACGGGCCGCACGTCGAGCCCGAGCGCGGCGGCCACCTCTACCGTCCCGGCGAGGGGCCCGACCCAGAGCTCGCCGTGATTTGCGTCTGCGTGGAACGACGGGTTTCCGGGACGCGCGGGCGGGGTGATGTACAGCGTGGCGTCGTGTCCGCCGGCCACTGGCCGCATGACGAGCACCGCGTCCTCAACACCGTGACCGACGAGCCAGAGGAAGTCGCTATCGGCGCGGAACTCGAAGTAGTTGTCGTTCACGCGCAGCTGAGAACGCCCCGCGGTGACCACGAGCGTCTGCCCCGGCAGCTCGGCGGACAGCCGCGCGCGATGCGCCGCCGCCGCCGCCACCGCTCCCGCTTCGACGGTGAGCTCTCGCGATGCCTCGCCCCAGCCCTCCGACATCCACGAGGTGAATCCGGGGGTCTCGGTGAGCAGCGGCATACGGGGGTCGCGCCTGGTCGAGCGGGAGTTCGGCATGCCCGACTCCCAGTCAACGACACGCACGCGCGCGCCGAGTGCCTCATGGGCGTCTGTGTGACCGTGCTGGGCCATGATGTGTTCCTCTCAACGTGGAGTTGCCGGTTGTGCCGGCGCCGTTCAGTGTCGTTCGTTGGTGGTGCCGCCGAGGCGCGCCTCGAGCGCCGAGAAGAGTCGCTCGGCGACGTCCCCAAGCCGCAGCCCGTCGTGCTCGTGCTCGTTGGTCACCCACGCGTGCAGTCCGCGCACGCGGGCGGCGGTCTCGAGCGAGAGCGGCGCGTCCACGTACATGTCGTCGAAATAGACGGCGGCCTCAACGGGGACCTCGTTTGCCGCGAGCACGTCGAGATTGTATGTCTCGATCGCTTGGTAATGAGTGGCGAGGTGCTGCACGGCGGACTCGAGGCCGCGGAGCGCACCGATCTCGGCGAACATCCACGGGAACACGGTCTCGCCGGTGAACAGCAGCGGCCGTGCTGACTCGGCGAATTCGGGGCGCGCATCGCGTTCGCGTTGGGCTGCCCAGTTGCTCGGCCCCGGCCCGTAGATCGCCTCCTGGAGCGCGATGAACAGCGGGTTGGTTGCAAACCCGGTGTTCGCTTCCACCTCCGCGAGGAACGTGTCGCTCAGCCGCGTCTCGGCTTCGTCGCTGAAGGCCTCGTCGAAGATCCAGTGCACCCGGTCGAAGCCGGGCTTCATGCCAAAGTCGAAGCCGAGCGTCTGCAGGCGGCGAACCGTGAGCCGGTCGCCTCCCGGCAGCCGCACCTCCTCGCGTTCAAGCAGATCGGCCACGCGCGTGATCCGCTCGACGAGGTGCGGGTGCCGCTCGCGGAAGAGTCGGTTCTTCTCGGCGATGCGGGGGAACGTGCGCGCGTACACGACCTCGGGGTCGGGCTCGATGCTCGGCAGTCCCCCGGTGATCGCCGACGCAATGACGGACTCCGGGAAGTGCGAGAGGTACTGCAACGTCAGGAACCCGCCGTAGCTCTGCCCGAGGGTCCACCACTGGCGGCCCGGGAAGTGTTCCTCGCGCAGCGCCTCGAAATCCCGCACGATCGAGTCAGCGCGGTGCAGCGCCAGTAGCTTCGCCCCGGCCTCGGCGTCAAGCGCGTCGAAGTCCCCCGCGCCGAGCGGCGTCGAGCGACCGGTCCCCCGCTGGTCGGGCAGGATCACCCGGAAGCGGCGCACCGCATCGCCGACCCAGCCCTCGCGTTCGAGCGGCCGCGGCGACTTCCCGCCGGGGCCTCCCTGCAAAAACACCAGCAGCGGCAGGTCGGCCTCGCGGTTCGCCGCGTCGACGACCTCGCGTGCGAACACCCGGATCGTTGCTCCAGCGGGCTCGTTCCAGTCCAAGGGGACCTTCACCCAGAGGTCGCGTGCGACCAGTCGCTCACCGATCGGATACCAATTCGTCACTTGCGGGCCGTCCTTACTCTCGAATCGAGCATCGCATACAGCAGGTCAACAATGAGATTCGAGAGCACGACGAACAGTCCGCCGAGCAACACGATCGCGATCACCACGGGTCGATCCTGCATCGCGACGCTCGTCACCGCCAGCGAGCCTACGCCCTGCAGCCCGAACACTTGCTCGATAACGATGACACCGCCGAGCAACATGCCGATGTCGATACCGAGCTGGGTCACGAGGGGTGGCATCGCGCTGCGGAACGCGTGCACATAAACGACACGACGCTCGGTGAGGCCCTTGGCTCGGGCGGTACGGATGTAGTCCTGTCCGAGCACATCGAGCATCTGCCCGCGCGTCAGGCGGGCATAGACCGCCGCGATGACCATGGCCAGCGTCAGCCAGGGCAGCACGAGGTGCCAGATCCACTGCGCCGGGTTCTCCGTGAACGGCACATAGCCGGACGGCGGGAACAGCGTCACGCCCATCTTCGTCGGGAGGAAATACAGCGCGTACAGCGCAATCATGCCGAGCACGAAGGTCGGAAAGCTAATTCCGACGATGGCGAACGTCTGACCGAGGCGATCCCGCACGCTGCCGGGGCGCTTGGCCGAGGCGATCCCGATCGGGATACCGATCGCGAGCCAGAGCACCACCGCGCCGAACACGAGCGACATGGTTACGGGAATGCGCCGCACGAGCAGGTCGCCCACCGGGAGGTTGGATCGGTACGAGAATCCGAGATCGCCCTGGAGAAGGTTGCCGAGGAACATCAGGTACTGCTGCAGCATGGGCTTGTCCAGGCCGAGGCTCACCCTGATCTGCTGCATGAGCTCCTCGGTCGCCTTGTCGCCCGCGATGATGCGCGCGGGGTCAGAAGGCGAGACGTAGAACAGGATGAATACGAAGATGCTGAGCAGGAAGAGCACCAGCGCGCCGAAGGCGACGCGGGAGAGGAAGTAGCGGATCATGCCTTGTTCCCCTTCGAGGAGGTCGGGTCAAGTGCGTCGCGAAGCCCGTCGCCGAGCAGGTTGAACGCGAGGGTCAGCGCCAGGAGCGCGAGTCCGGGGACGAGCACCATCCAGGGCGCGACCATGTACATCGAGCCGTTTGCAGCGTCGGCGAGCATGTTGCCCCAGCTGGGCGTTGGCGGGACGACACCCAGGCCCAGGAACGACAGCGTCGCTTCAAACACGACCGCGGCGGGGATGCCGAGCGTGGTGTACACGATGATCGGCACCACCAGGTTCGGGAGCACGTCGCGCAGCATCATCGACCAGCGCGACTCGCCGAGCGACCGGGCGGCCTCGATGTACTCTCGCTCGCGAATCGCGAGCACCTGGCCGCGAATGACCCGGGCGAGCCCGGCCCAACTGAAGAACACAATCACGACGATCGAGAGCCCGAGACTCGGACCCAGCACCGCGACGAGCGCGATCGCGACCAGCAGGAACGGGACGCTCATCACGAGGTCAACGATCCGGCTCAGCACGGTGTCCACCCAGCCCCCGAAGAAGCCCGCCGTGGCCCCGACGATCACGCCGATCGCCGAGGCGACCAACGAGGCGATAACGCCGACGAGGAGCGATACCTGCGCGCCATACGCGAGCCGCACAAACACGTCGCGCCCGAGCTGATCGGTCCCGAGCAAGAACTCCCCGTTTGGCGCGACCGGGATACCGGCCTCGGAGAGCCCCGTCTCCCGGAATTGTTCGGTCGGGCCGTGCCCCGTCCACTGCGCAATGAGCGGCGCGCCGATGGCGAAGAGGACGATGAGGACGATCACTGCCGCGGAGATCACGCTTGCGGGGTCGCGCACGAGCCGGGCGAAGGTGAGCTGCCACGAGCTCTTGGCCTGGATGTCCGCCGCCTTCTGCGCGGCGTAGCCGGGCGTGACAATCAGCTTGGTGTCTTTCGAGAACACGGTATTCACAGTGCACTCCCTTCGGCGGACAGCAGGACCCGTTCGCGCACAATTTTCAGGATCTCGGGAGGGGCGGCAGACAAGAGCCGCTTGGTGAACGCCTCCTGCGGGTTGCCGGAAACGGTCGCCGCGTCGCCCAGCTCGATGATCTTGCCCCCGTCCATCACGGCAATGCGGTCGCAGACGTGGCGCACCACCGCCAGGTCATGCGAGATGAAGAGATACGTGAGGCCGAGCTCGCGCTGCAGCTCGTCGAGCAGGTTGAGCACCTGCGCCTGAATCGACACATCGAGCGCGGACACCGGCTCGTCGAGGATGACGAGCTCGGGGTTGAGCGCGATCGCGCGGGCGATGCCGATGCGTTGGCGCTGGCCGCCCGAGAACTGGGACGGGAACCGGTTGTAGTGCTCGGGGTTCAACCCGACCAACTCCATCAGCTCCTGCACCCGGGCGAGGCGTTCAGCCCCGCGGGCGACGCGGTGAATCCGGAACGGATCGCCGATGATGGAACCCACGCGACGCTTCGGGTTCAGCGAGCCAAAGGGATCCTGGAAGACGACCTGCACCTTGCGGCGCATCTGGCGCCACTCGGCATCGCTGAGGCCGGCGATGTCCTGTTCGTCGAAGCGAATCGTCCCGGCGCTCGGAGGAATGAGGCCGGCGATGGCGCGGGCGAGCGTCGTCTTGCCGCACCCGCTCTCGCCCACCAGACCCAGTGTTTCGCCGCGGCGCACCTCGAGCGAGATATCGCTGAGTACCGTCTTGTCTTCGCCGCGCCGCTGCGGGAACGTCACCGAGAGGTGTTCCACCTCGACGATGGTGTTGCCCGGGGTGGCCACGATCTCCGCTTCCGAGAACTCCGGGGCGGCCGGCTCGGTCGGAGGGGTCGTGAGCCAGCAGAGCGACTCGGTGCCGTCGCTGTACTTCTGCAGCGGCGGTGCCTCGCCACAGATGTCCATCGCGTTCGGGCAGCGATCGCGGAACACGCAGCCGGCCGGTGGCCTGAGCAGGCTCGGTGGCCGGCCCGCGATCGGGATGAGGGGGGTGCCGGGCGCACGGTTGAAGGACGACGAGCGCAGGAGCCCGGCGGTGTACGGGTGTGCCGGGTTTCCCAGCACGTTCTCGCTGGCCCCGATCTCGAGCTTCCGCCCGCCATACATCACCATCACGCGATCGGCAACGCGGGACAGGATCCCGAGGTCGTGGCTAATCATGACGACAGTGGCGCCCAGGTCTTCGCGCATCTCGCCGAGGAGGTCAAGGATCTGGGCCTGCACGGTCGAGTCGAGTGCGGTGGTCGGCTCGTCGGCGATGATCATGGCCGGGCCGAGGGACAGGCTCATCGCGATCATGACGCGCTGACGCATGCCGCCCGAGAACTGGTGCGGGTACGAGTCGAACCTGGCGGCGGCGTCGGGAATGCGCACCTTCTCCAGCAGTTCGATGGCGCGCGCCTTCGCGGCCTGCTTGGTCACACGCTCGTGGGCGCGAATCTGCTCGACGATCTGCCAGCCGATCGTGTACTGCGGGTGCAGGCTCGAGAGCGGATCCTGGAAGATCATGCTGATGTCACGGCCGCGCTTTTGCCGCAGGGCCTCGCTCGAGAGCGAGAGCAGGTCTTCGCCCTGGAACAGGACCTGACCGGAGCTCTGCGCCGAGGGGATCAACCCCATCACCGACTGCACAAGCACGGACTTGCCCGACCCCGATTCGCCAACGATGCCGAAGAATTCGCCCTCCTGGACCGAGAACGAGACGTCTTGCACGGCGTGTACCGCGCCGTCTTCCGTCGGAATGTCGATGACGAGATGACGCACGTCAAGAATTGCCAATGGGTACTCCCAATTTGTGATGGTGTGGCTGGCGCGGCAACCTTCGCTGCCGCGCCAGCCCGTCGGGGTGAGTTACTGCTTCAGCCAGACGTTTGCCCAGTCTCCGTTCTGAGCGAGTCCATAGATCTCGAAGTTCTGCACGCGGTCCGAGTGGTAGTTCGCCTTCTTCCGGGCCACGATGCTGACGATCGGCGAGTCGGCCATCACGGTCTGATCGACCTGGTGCCAGAGCTTGCCGGCCTCCTCGGGTGTCTCGGCGGCCAGCGCCTGGGCCGCGAGCTCGTTCGCTTCATCGTTGTTGTAGTCGACGTAGTTGTACGACTGCGGGGTGCCGTTGAAGGTGAACTGCGGCTGGAACACGCTGCGCGCGGCCCCGCCCACCCAGTCCGGCGACCAGCCCACGAGCGCCACGTCCCACGCACCGCTCGATGCGTTCTCAGGGTTCGTCATGAAGTTGGCGTAGTAGTCGGTCGGCGGAACCGGGAAGAGCTCGACTGTAATGCCGGCCTCCTCGAGGCTTGCCTGCACGGTCTGCGCGATGTCCGGCTGGGTGCCGACGTTGCGGTACGGCAGCTTCAGCGTCAGATTCTCGACGCCGGCGGCCTTGAGCATGGCCTTCGCCTTCTCCGGATCAGCCTTGCCACCGTTGTCGCCGAATGGAGCGTACTCTTCGTACCCGTTAATGCCGGGGCCAAAGATGCCGTTCGTGACAGTCGCGATGTCCGAGCCACCCATCACCTGAACGACGGCCGGCTTGTCGATGGCGTACTGCAGCGCTTCGCGCACCTCGAGTTTTTGCAGGGCACCGCCATTGTTGCCCGTCTTCGTGTTGATCCAGAGGAACTGATCGATGCCGCCGTTTTCCAGCGTGGTGAACTTCTCGTCGTTTGCGGCCTTGAGCTGCTGGATGTTCGCCGGGCTGGGGCTGAGATCGAAGAGCATGTCGGCGGATCCTGCCTGGAGCTGCTGCATTGCCGCGTCGCCCTCGACACCCATCGTCATCTCGATCGTGTCGACGTACGCCTTGCGGAGGTCGTCGCTCTTCGGGTCCCAAGATTCGTTCCGCACGAACTCCCATTTGACATCGGGGGTGTACGAACCGACCGTGTAGGGGCCGGACGCGATGAAGTTGTCGCGGTACTCGGGGGAATCGGGGAGGTAGTCGAGCACCTCCACCGGTGCGGGGTTTGCCGTGGGGAGGCTCAGCATTGACGTGAAGTCAGATGCCGGCTCGACGAGGCGGAAGATAACAGTCTGCTCATCGGGCGTCTCGATGCCCGAGATGTCATTCTCATCGATGTACGCCTTCATCGCGGCGGCCTCGGGAGCGACTGCGGCGAACCCGTCGCAGTACTCGGTCATGCCCTCGATGAGGTTGATGAAGTATCCGCCGAGCGCGGCCCCGATGTGGGGGTTGCAAATGCGCTCGATGCCGCGGGCGACGTCCTCGGCCACGATCGGGCGGGATCCGTCCGGGGCGTCCCAGGTGGCGCCATCGCGCAGCGTGATCTCGTAGGTCAGCCCGTCATCGGTCGGGACCGGAACCTCGGTCGCGAGGTCTCCCACGAGCTGAGTGCGCGCATCGACGTCGTTCGACGATTCGTAGCTCAGGATCGAGCGCGACAGTGAGCGCACGACGCTGTTCACGGGAACGTAGGCGGTCAGCTGCGGGTCAAGTCGATCGACGTCGCCGTTCGATAGGACCTTGAGCGTGCCGCCAGCTTGGGCGTCGCCGTCGGCCGTGTCACCACCGCCCCCGCCGCCACTCGCACAGCCACTGAGGACCAGCATCGCGGCGGCGCCGAGCGCCGCGGTTGAGAGGAGTGTTTTCCGAGCCATGAGTCACCTTTGAGTCATTGATCCAGTTCGCTCTGCCGTGTTTCCGGGCAGCGGGTGCTCCGCGCACCACCAGTGCCATTGTACATGTCAAAGGGCACTTTGGGAGGAACTTTTCGCCCACGTGCCCTCCCCAGCCGGCACTAGGCTGGCATCGACCGACCGAAAGGTGCCCGCATGGCCGTCGAATTCGCCGCATCGCCCCGCTCGACGCTGGGCATCGAGTGGGAACTCGCCCTCGTCAGCCAGCAGGATCACAGCCTCGCGAGCATCGCACCCGCCCTGTTGAGCGAAATCAACGCGCCCGGCGCCGATGCCCAGATGCCCCACGTCACCCGCGAACTCCTCGAGAACACCATCGAGCTCGTGACCGCGCCGCACCAGCGCGTCGGCGAGGCCGTCGACGAACTGCGCATCATGGCCCAGCGAGTTCAGGACGCTGCCGAGACACACGGAGCGTGCGTCGTCGGTGCCGGAAGCCACCCCTTCGGACGCTGGGTCGACGAACGCGTCACGCCGAGCGAGCGCTACGAGCGGTTCATCGACCGCACCCAGTGGTGGGGTCGCAACATGCTCATTTGGGGCGTACACGTGCACCTGGGGATCGACCGCGTCGAGCGCGTCATCCCCCTGATGCACGCGCTGCTCGCCCGTCTCCCCCACCTGCTGGCACTCTCGACCTCCAGTCCCTTCTGGGGCGGCGAGGCGACCGGGTACGCGTCCAACCGCACGCTCATGTTTCAGCAGCTGCCGACCGCGGGTCTGCCGTGGGACCTCGATGACTGGGGCCATTTCGAAGAGGTCGTCGAGGACCTGACCCGCACGGGCGTCATCGACGACGTGAGCGAGGCGCGCTGGGATGTCCGGCCATCGCCGCGCTGGGGCACACTCGAGTTCCGCGGCTTCGACGGGGTGTCGTCGCTCAACGAGGTCGCCGCTCTGGCCGCGCTCACTCAGTGCCTGGTGGAAGACGGCCAGCGCCGGCTTGACCGGGGCGAATCACTTGTTCGGCTACAGCCCTGGTACGTCCGCGAGAACAAGTGGCGGGCAGCCCGCTACGGGCTCGACGCGCGAGTGATTGTCGATCGGGAGGGCACGCAGGTGCCCCTCCGCGAGGACATCGAGCGATTGATCGCCGAGCTCGCCCCGGTCGCCGAGTCGCTCGGCTGCAGCGCGGAGCTCGCCCAGGTGGGCGCCATCCTGACGTCGGGTTCAAGTGCCGAGCGTCAGCTGAAGACGGCGCAGGGCTTCGCCGACCCGACCGGCGCTGAGGCCCTCGGGGCTGTGGTGCACGGCCTCGCGGACGCTTTCCGCGCCGGGATCGCCCGCTAGCGGGCGGATCCTGCGCGGAGCCGGGCCTGCCTAGCGCCCGCCGCCCAGCATCTGCTGGATCTTGGCGAGGTCCGCCTCGGACGGGGACGTCTGGCCCGCGCCGCCACCCAAGCCGAAGCCGGTGCCCGCGGGAGCTGCGGCTGCGGCAGTGACTTCCTGCGCACGCTTGGCGGGATTGCCCGAACGCTTCGAGCCCTTGCCCTTGGCCTGCTGCTTCTTCTTGCCGCCATGGCCGCCCATGCCGGGAATCGGTCCCATGCCGGGGATCTGCGGCACGCCGCCCTTGGCGACCGTCTTCATCATCTTTGCGGCCTGCTCGAAGCGCGCGACAAGCTGGTTCACATCGGTGACCGTCATGCCCGAGCCCTTTGCGATGCGCAGGCGGCGCGAGCCGTTGAGCAGCTTCGGGTTCTGGCGCTCGGCCTTCGTCATGGACTGAATGATGGCCTCGGTACGCAGGATCTCGCGCTCGTCAAAGCCCTCGATCTGCTCGCGCATCTTGCCCATGCCCGGCAGCATGCCCATCATCTTCTTGATGGATCCGGCCCCCCGCAGTTGCTGCAGCTGGCCCAGGAAGTCCTCGAGCGTGAACTGATCGCTCGCAATCTTCGCGGCGACCTTCTTCGCCTCCTCCTCGTCGAAGGCGCCTTGCGCCTGCTCGATGAGGGTAAGAATGTCGCCGAGATCGAGGATGCGGCTCGCCATGCGGTCCGGGTGGAAGGGCTCGAAGTCGTCGAGTCCCTCACCCGTCGAGGCGAACAGGATCGGGCGGCCCGTGAGGCTCCGGATCGAGAGCGCCGCTCCGCCGCGGGCGTCGCCGTCAAGCTTGGTGAGGACGACACCGGTGAAGTCGACGCCCTCCTGGAAGGCGCGCGCCGTGGCGACCGCGTCCTGGCCGATCATGGCGTCGATGACGAAGAGCACCTCGTCGGGGTCGATCGCCTTGCGGATGTTGCTCGCCTGCTGCATGAGCTCGGCGTCGACGCCGAGGCGGCCGGCCGTATCGACGATCACGAAGTCGTGCAGCTTGGTCTTCGCCTCGGCGACGCCCGCCTTCGCGACCTTCACCGGGTCGCCCACGCCGTTGCCGGGCTCGGGTGCGTAGATCGCGACGCCGGCCTGCTCGGCCACGACGCCGAGCTGAGTGACGGCATTCGGGCGCTGGAGGTCACAAGCGACGAGCAGCGGCGTGTGGCCCTGCCCCTTCAGCCACTTCGCGAGCTTGCCGGCGAGGGTCGTCTTACCCGCGCCCTGGAGGCCGGCGAGCATGATGACAGTGGGGCCGGTCTTGGCGTACTGCAATCGTCGCTGTTCGCCGCCGAGAATCGCGATCAATTCCTCATTGACGATCTGGACGACCTGCTGCGCCGGGTTCAGCGCCTGGTTGACCTCGTCGCCGAGAGCACGTTCGCGCACGCGCCCAGTGAAGTCCTTGACGACCTCGAGGGCAACGTCTGCTTCGAGCAGGGCGCGTCGAATCTCACGAACAGTGCCGTCGATGTCGGACGCCGACAGCTTGCCCTTCGTGCGAAGGTTCTTGAAGGTGTCGGCGAGCCGAGCGGACAGATTTCCGAAAGTAGCCATAGCGGGCCTAGTCTAGCCGCCACGGCCGCACGATCGCTCCCCCCACGCGCTACTTTGCGGCGACCCCGAAGAGTCCGTCGCCGTACTTGGTCAGGATCTTGTAGGCGTCGCCGAACGTCCGCGGCGGGTTTCGCCGTTCCTCCGCCGTGCCGAAGCGCTCGATCAGCAGCCCGATCAGCCCGTTCGCAGGCGGGCTCAACTCGCGGCCGTGGTCGGACTTGCCCGGGTGCTCGGCCATGTCCGGGTTCGGCGGCACGAACGCCGGCGAGGGGTTTGGCCAGTCAGCGATGTGCCTGGGCACCTTGCGGTTAAACGCGCCGCGCAGTGTCCGCGCCCCGGCGTCGCGCGCGGTGAGCGGCTCGAGACCGAAGCGTTCGCTCAGCGTCGCCGAGAGCGAGCCGTGATGCATCTCCTTCGAGAACACGCTGCCGCGCTCGGTGTGCGCCGACACGATGATCGCGGGCACGCGACACCCAAGCCGATCGAAGGTAAAGCCCATCTCGCCGGGCAAGAGCTCTGCGGGCGGCGTCGCCGCGGGCGGAGGTACGTGGTCGTATGTCCCGCCGTGCTCGTCGAACGTGATGAGCAACGCGGTGTTCAGGTAGTTCGAGCCGTGCTCAGAGGTCGAGTTTCGCAGCGCTGAGTAAATCTCGTGGATCAGCGCGTCGCCCGCGCGCACGTCGGACACGGCCCCGTTGAAGACTTCCTGACCCGCGACCTCGCCCTCACGCACCCGTCCGACCGGCGGGTGGAAGTCGTTGTGGTTGTAAATCATGCGGGGTTCCACGAAGGCATAGTCGGGCATCGTGCCGTTGCGCATGTCCTCATGAAACTCGCTCATCGTCGCGAAACGATTCGTCTTCCAGTACTTCTCGAGCACGGGCGCGTGCAGCACTCCGGTAAACGAGACGAGCTGCAGCTCGTCGAAGTAGATGCGCCAGCTGAGGCCCGCCTCCTCCAGCCGGTTGAACACCGTCGGCGCCGGAGCTGCGTTCAACCACTTCTGGTACCCGCCGTTGTGCTTGTTCGTCACAAACCCGTGCGAGGTCGACGCGTGGAAGAAGCTCCGGTTGCAGAAGGTCTGGCTCGGCACCGCGCAGTGCCAGTGGTCGTAGACGCCGAACTCGCGCGCCAACGTCGAGACCACCGGCAGCATCTCGGGGGTGAACGATCCCATAATCTGATCGCGCTCGTGCGTCTCGGGCGCGCGACCCTTGATGCGTTTGAAGTCGGTCTCGTAATCGAGCACGAAGCCCGACATGCTCGCCCGTTCGCCCGGCCCCGGCGCGTTGAACGGCTCGATCATGTCCTCGATCTCGCGCCCAATATTGTGCTCGTTGAGCTCGCCAAACAACTGCGTATTCACGTGCGGGTATTCCTCGCCAGGATCCGGTTCCGGGCGGCCCATGATGTGGTCGGTGGCCCCCGAGTACGGGTGCGCCGGCACGCGGGTGCCGTCTCGCGCAACGTTGGCGTAGTCGCCGAAGGCGAGACCTTCGAACTTGCCACCCGGCGGCGGCGTCTCAGGCGAGTAAAGGTATCCCAGGATGTTGTCGAACGAGCGATTCTCGCCCATGACCACGATGAGATGGTCGAACCCGGGGGTCTTGCGGGGCTTGGGCGCAGAAAATTCTTGCGGAATATAGGGGGCGCCCGCTTCCGGCTTCGCTGCAAGGAACCCGGCGGTGATGCCTGCAGCGCCACCGGCTGCGAGCCCGGCGGCGACGAGACCGCCACCCTTCAGGAAGCTCCGTCGACTCGGCGGGGCTTCCTGAACCTCGGGAGCGACCTCGCTGTCGACCCCGTCGGAGTTCTCCTCGGCACTCATTCCGAGCCGCCCACCAGTTGCTGTGCGAAGACGTGCGGGGTGAAGCCGGTGAGGTCGTTGATTCCCTCGCCCTGCCCGATGAGTTTGATGGGGAGGCCGGTGCGCTGCTGGACCGCAAGCACGAAGCCGCCCTTGGCCGAGCCGTCGAGCTTGGTCAAAACGAGACCCGTCACGCCCGCGTGCTCAATAAATGCCTCCGCCTGCGCGAGCCCGTTCTGGCCGGTGGTTGCGTCGAGCACGAGCAGCACCTCCGAGATGGGCGCGAGCTTCTCGATGACGCGGCGCACCTTGGTGAGCTCGTCCATCAGGCCACCCTTCGTCTGTAGCCGCCCGGCGGTGTCGATGATCGCGATCTCATACCCGCCTTCCTGCGCCCGCTGCACCGTCTGGAACGCCACCGAGGCAGGATCCTGCCCGGCCTGCTGGGGCCGCACGAGATCGACGCCCGCGCGCTCCGTCCAGGTCGCGAGCTGCTCGACCGCCGCCGCGCGGAAGGTGTCGGCGGCCCCGACGATGACCTTGCGATCGAACGTCGTGAGGTACTTGGCGAACTTGCCGATCGTGGTGGTCTTTCCGACGCCATTGACGCCGACCACCAGCACGACGGCGGGGCGCTCGGTGAGCTTGAGGGTCGGGTCGAAGGCCGAGAGGCGTTCTTCGAGGTTCTCGCGCAGCATGCGGCGCAGCTCGCGCGCGTCGGTCACGCGGTGGCGATCGACGTCAGCGCGCAGCTGGTCAATGATCGACTCGGAGATGTCGGGGCCGAAGTCGGCGGTAATGAGCGCCGTCTCGAGATCCTCCCAGGTGTCTTCGGTGATCTCTTCGCTCGCGTTGAAGAGCCGCTTGAACGCGCCGCCCAGGGACCAAGAACTCGACTGTGCCATGCGCCCAGTCTACGAGTCAGCGGGCGCGAGCAGGCTGCAGGGGGTCATCAGCCGGCAAGACTTGCACCTCACCTCTTTGGCTAATAGTGTTAGCCGCATGAACCTCGCTCGATTTCTCTGGCTAATCCCCTCGAGCCTGCTCCTTGCAGCGCTCATCTTCCTGTGCATCCGCGCTGGATGGCCCGCAGCTACTGTCGCGATCGTCTTCGCGATCCTGCCCGACCTCACCCTCATTGGCGCCTTTGCCGGCGGCGGGCGGCTCAAGCCCGAGCGAGTTCGGGCCTACAACCTGGCGCACTCCCCCGGACCGCCTCTCGTCCTGTTCGCAATCTCACTTGTCCTGCTGTTCATCGGCGGTTTCTGGCCGCTGGCCGTTCTGGCATCAGCCTGGCTGTTGCACATCTCAGTCGACCGGGTCGCAGGCTACGGCCTGCGTGAGCCAGACGGCACCATTCGACCGGTCGGTGTACCGCGCGCCGCAGTCCGATGAGCGCACGCCGCGAGGAACTGCTCGACCTCGCCGAGAGCTTGCTCGAGACTGAAGGGCTCGAAGGGTTTGGGATCGGCGCACTTGCCCGAGCAGCGAGCATCAAGCCGCCGAGCCTGTACAAACATTTTTCGAGCGCGCAAGATATCGAGCACGCCCTCATTTCTCGGGGCTTCCTGGAACTATCGGTGCGGTTGCATGGCGCAACTCCAGCAGGATCCGGCAGCCTCGCCAGCCCCACCACACATTTCGACGCGTTTGCCAGCGCCTACCGCTCGTTCGCGCGTGAACGCCCCCAGCGATATCGCCTCATGACCGAGCGGCCGCTCGTTCGCGCCGCCCTGGTGCCAGGCGCCGAGCAGGCAGCGATGTCCGAGCTGCTCGCCTTCTTTGGCGAGACCGAAGATTCGCACGATCGCTCTCGTGCCGCCTGGGCGGCCGCGCACGGCATGGTGAGCCTTGAGCTCTCGGGTCGTTTCCCGCCCGGGGCCGACCTCGATGCCGCATGGCGGGTGATCGGTCGCGCCTTCTGAGCAGGGCAGTGCCGAACTAGATGTTGACAGATTCCCGTTCGGCGTCTGCCGCGCGCACGCCCCCAGTTTCACCTGCGGAGTCCCGCCCGATGCGCTGGCCGACCACCGCGGAGATGCCGTCCTGTCGCATGGAGACGCCGTACAGCGCGTCAGCAATCTCCATCGTGCGCTTCTGGTGCGTGATGATGATGAGCTGCGAATGCTCGCGCAGCGTCGCAAACACCTCGAGCAGCCGGCCGAGGTTTGCGTCGTCGAGCGCCGCTTCAACCTCGTCCATGATGTAAAACGGGCTGGGGCGGGCCTGGAAGATCGCGATGAGCCAGGCGACCGCGGCGAGCGAGCGTTCGCCGCCCGAGAGAAGCGACAGCCGCTCGACCTTCTTGCCCGCCGGCCGTACGGTCATTTCGATGCCGGTCGAGAGCATGTGCTCGGGGTCCGTGAGGGCGATTTCACCCGATCCGCCGGGGAAGAGCACCGGGAAGACCTCTGCGAATGCCGCTTTGGTGTCGGCAAATGCGGCCGCGAAGATGCCCTCCATCTTGTGATCGAGCTCGTCAATGATCTTCATGAGGTCGGCGCGAGTGCGCGCCAGGTCGGTGAGCTGCTCGGAGAGGAACTTGTGCCGCTGCTCGAGCGCCGCGAACTCCTCGAGCGCGAGCGGGTTGATGCGGCCGAGCTCGGCGAGACGACGCTCGGCCTTCACGAGGCGGCGCTCCTGTTCGGCGCGCACGTACGGCACAGACTCGACCACAGCGGTCGCCTGCTCCGGGCTGCTCACAGGATCCGGGAAGCCGTCGTCCTCGCCGCCGCCGGCGGCTTCGCCCGCCGCACGGTCCGCGCCAGCCACGTCGGCGATCGGCGGGGTCACCGGCACGGGCTGATCCGGGCCGTACTCGGCCAGCAGCACGTCCTCCACAAGGCCCAGCTCGTTGCCCGCGCGCTCCAAGAGAGAGGACAGGCCGAGCTTGCGCTCGTAGCTCTTGAGCTCAGCGCCGTGAGCGCGCTCGGTGAGGGCGCGCAGCCGCTCGCGCAGCTCAGCGTCCTCCGAGCGCAGCAGCGTGAGCTCCTGGCTGTGCTTCGCTCGTTCCTGCTCGGCGGCGAGCTGATTCATCCGTGCCTCGTTCAACGAACGGTCGCAGGCGTCGATCAGGTCGGGTAGCGCGGCCGCGACGTGCTCGGCGCGTGCCACCTGACGCGCACGCAGCACGGCACGCCGCGCGGCCTCCTCCGCCGCAAGTCGCTCGGCAGCGAGCTGGGCCGTGAGCGCCTTCGTGCGCTCACCCGCGGCGCGCACTCGTTCGCGCATCGTCTCGAGCTGGAGACGCAGCTCCACCTCCTCGGCACGTCGGCGGTCGAGTTCACTCACCAGCTCGCTCCGCTCACCGACGTCCAGCATGGGGCGCGGCTGCGCCTCGACGGACGCGAAGGCGTGCGCGGCGCGCTCTGCGGCCTCGGCCGACTCGGCCTCAGATCCGGCCACCGCGGTGAGCGCCTGCTGCACGCGCTCGGCCTCGGAGCGAGCCGATTCGGCACGCACGGTCAGCTTGTTGCGCTGCTGGGAGATGGAGGCTGCGCGCGCGTCGGCCTCGCGCAACCGGGCGAACGCCGTCGCCGCGTCAACCTTGGCCCGCGAGGCGGCGTCGCGGGCGAGCTCGAGCTCGGCGGTCGCGTCAGTGATCTCGCGGTCGACGGCCGCGCGGCGCTCTTCTGCCAACGTGCGGTCCGCGTTGAGTTCAATGCGTGAGGGGGCGAGACCAGAGCCTCCGGTCAGCGTGTATTCGGTAAGCACCTCGCCATCGCGGGTGACGATCGTGTACGCGGCGCCCCACGCCGTGCGCAGTACTTGCGCGGCAGTACGCGCGCTGTCAAGGCTGTCGGCAATATATGTGCGGGCGAGTACGCCGAGCACCCCGTCGGGGGCGCGCACGACGTCGAGCGCGTGCACCGCGCCCGGGACACTCGGGGCGTCGTCGGGCTTGATCGCGGCTGCGCCACTGGCAACCGAACTCTGCGCAACTACAATGTCGACCCGTCCGAGGTCGCCCGCCCGGGCGGCCTCGAGGGCGTCGCCCGCGGCGTCGTGTTCGTCGGCCAGCAACGCCTCGGCGAGTGTGCCGAGCGCCGCGCCCACGGCGGCCTCGTAGCCGTCGTCAACTCGCACATGGTCAGCGACTCGGCCGCGAATACCGCGGGTGGCATCGGCGAGCAGCTGTCCGGTGGCATCGCGCTGGTCGAGCGCACTCGCGAGCGCGCTGATCCGGGCGTCGAGGCCGGACCGCTCGCGTTCAAGGGTGTGCAGGCGGTCGCGCAGCTCGTCGCGGGCGACCTCGGCGGCGGCCTGGCGATCCTGCGCCTCTTGGTAGCTCGCGTCGAGCCCGGCCTCGGGCAGCGCGTCGGCGTCGGACTCGGCCTCGAGCGCATCCTCAAACTGCGAAAGCGCCGCCGCGGCCTCGGCCGCGCGGGTCTCGGCCTGGGCTACCGCCTGCTCCCGACGTCGCACCTCCGCGGCGAGCACGTCGTGCTTCTGCGCCGCCGCGGTCGCCTGACCGCGCAGCTTCGAGAGCTCAAGGTCGTGCTTCGAGACGAGGGCCGACTGGGCAGCGATGTGTTCGTCGAGCGCGTCGAGCGCGTTTTTGGCCTGCTGCGTGCGCACGCCGGCGGCAGTCCATCCCGCCTTGGCGGCGGGAACCAATGCGGCGAGCGCCGCAGCTTCCTCGGCCGCCTCGTCCACTGAGGACTGGCTGAGCCGGTGGGTTTGCTCCGGCGCCTCGGCCTGGGTTGCCAGGAAAGTCAGTCGCTGGTTCGCCTGCGAGGCGAGGCCGCGCAGGCGCGAGCGGGAGGCCTCGAGGGCAAGCGTCACCCTGCGGGCGCCGTCGAGCTCGTCGCCTTGCTGATCCTGCTCAATGCGTTGGATGCGCAGCTGCCGCTGCTCGAGCTGCTCCTGCAGCACGATGCGCTCGGAGTGCCGCTCGGAGTCCCCCTTGGAGAGGTCGTCGAGCTCTCGACGCAGCAGCGCGATGTCGTCGGCGAGGATGCGGGCCTTCGCGTCCCGCGCCTCGGCCGCGATGCCCTGCGCCGCGCGCGCCACCTCGGCCTGGCGCCCGAGCGGCTTCAGCTGGCGGCGAATCTCGCCCGCGAGGTCCGAGAGCCTGGTGAGGTTTGTCTCCATCGCCTCGAGTTTGCGGAGCGTCTTCTCCTTGCGGCGACGGTGCTTCAAGATGCCCGCGGCCTCCTCGATGAAGCCCCGACGGTCCTCGGGCGTCGCACGCAGCACCGCGTCGAGCTGCCCCTGACCGACAATGACGTGCATCTCTCGGCCGAGGCCAGAATCGCTGAGGAGCTCCTGCACGTCGAGCAGCCGACAGCCCTCGCCGTTGATCGCGTACTCGGAGGAGCCGTTGCGAAACAGCGTGCGGCTGATCGTTACCTCGCTGTACTCGATCGGCAGCGCGCCGTCCGAGTTATCAATCGTGAGTTTTACCTCGGCGCGGCCAAGCGGTCCGCGCGTCGAGGTGCCGGCAAAGATGACGTCTTCCATCTTTCCGCCGCGCAGGGTCTTCGCCCCCTGCTCGCCCATCACCCAGGCGAGGGCGTCAACGACGTTGGACTTTCCTGAACCGTTCGGGCCGACGACGGCGGTGACCCCGGGCTCGAAGCGGAAGGTGGTGGCCTGGGCAAACGACTTGAACCCCTTGAGGGTCAGGCTCTTCAAATGCACCGGGCCCCCTTTCGTCGTCCGCCGGGCTGGGACAACGCTACCCTGCGCCCCGCGGATCGGCGCGATTCCACGCCGTCTGGTGTGCGCTACCCCGGGACGCCAATCTCGTACGGCTCGGCACCGTTGCAGGGGACCTCCCACGTCTTGCCGTCGGCGTCGTGCCGCCAGCACTTCGACTCTGGGCTGCAAGGCACCGGCACCGGCTCGACACCCTGCGGGTGGTCGAAGACTCCCGTGCCCAGTAAGACCGTCATCGCGATGAACAGCAGGATCGCGGCTGCGCAGATCGACCAGCACACTTTCGCGCCGCGAGGCGTCGCGCCCCACATCGCGAATGGGTACGCGACGGCGCAGGCAAGGAACACGGGAGGGGCAAGGAACACCAGGAAGGCGTAGCCCCAGTCCGCCTCGTCTCCGGCGCCGAGCAGCCGCTGTACCCACACGGAGCCGATGATCCCTGCTCCCAGCGCGAGGGCATTGACAACCCCAAATGCGAGCCCTTGGGCCACCGGGAGATACCCGCTCAGCCGCCTGCTCAGCAACAGCGCGAGCACGCCGCCGAGCGTCGGGGTAACGAGCAGCGTCATCCAGCCAAACACCGCGCGCGGCTGCACCGGCCCCGAGCCGAGCGACAACGCCGTCAGGATGAGCAGGCCCAGTGCCGTCGCGGTGAGCAGCGCGACGTACACCCGCCAAGCCATGCCCCAGGGCGAGAGCGCATCCCAGGCGCGAGGTGAAGTGCCCCCGAGATCGCCCGCACCCCCGAGCGCAGTCCGGTCGTCAGCCACCTTTTGCGTCCCCCATGCGGCCACCGTAGCCGCGCGCCTGTTCGCGTAGCCCCGCCGACCCGGCACAAATGGCTCGTTCCCGTGCCTTGATCGAGCCATTTGCGACGGGTCGGCACGGCGAGCGGGCGGGATCCTGCCGCGCACGGAAGCGCAGCCCGGAGGGTTTCGAAAGGGGAGCGCGTATCGTGTGCAAATGGCCATCTACATCGACCCACCGCTGTGGCCGGCGCACGGCACCATCTGGAGCCACCTTGTCTCTGACGCGAGCTACGCCGAGTTGCACCGGTTCGCGGCGGCGCTCGGTCTCCCCCGGCGCAGCTTCGATCTCGACCACTACGACGTGCCCGCATCGATCTACGATCGTGCCGTCGCGTCGGGTGCGAGGGCGGTCAGCAGCCGAGACGTCGTGCATGTGTTGCGCGACTCGGGCCTGCGCGTGAAACACGTCGCCCGGGCGACCGCTCGGCCAGGGGCCCGGCTGACCTATTTGCGGGAGGAATGGGCCGCGCTGCTTCCCGCTCTCGGGCCCGATGCCCCCGTCGGCGAATCGGAACGGTGGCAGGGACTCGGCGCTGAACTCATCGAGCGTTGGAACGAGCCGCACCGCAGCTACCACGACCTCCGCCATCTCGAAGAGGTGCTGCTCGCGCTCGACCACTTGCGCACCCGGGGCGAGCCGATCACGCCGATCACTCTGCTCGCTGCGTGGTTTCACGACGCCGTCTATTCGGGCGTCGGCGACCAGGACGAGGCCGAGTCCGCCCGGTTCGCCGGGGACGCTCTCGAACGGTTCGGGCTCCCGGTGGGTGCCGTCGTCCCGGTGCGCGAGCTGATCATCGCCACACTCCCCGGGGCGGGTCCGGCCGAGACTCCCCCCGCAGCGGTGCATCTCTTGGACGCCGACCTGTCCATCTTCGCCTCCCCCGCCGCACGCTACGCGGAGTACACGTCGTCGGTTCGAGCCGAGTACGCGCACGTCGCGAGCGAGGATTTCCGGCTGGGCCGCGCGCGGATCCTGCGCAGTTATCTCGACCGCCCCTTTGTGTACCGCTCGCCACCGGCACAGGCGATGTGGGAGGCGCGGGCCCGCGCGAACCTCACCCGGGAGGTCGGCGAGCTCGAGCAACCCAGGTTGACAAGCCAGGAGCTGTCAACGTAGGTTGACGGCATGGAATCACTCGACATCGCGACAGTCGCCGCCGACACCTCCGACCCGCGCGCCGGCCTGCGCGCGATCGCCTCGCTGCGAGCGCTGACCGAGCGCCTCGAACTCGCCCAGGTCGAGGCCGGCCTCAGCGCGGGCATGAACTGGCAAGGCATCGCGGAAGCGTTGGGGGTGTCACGGCAGGCGGCGCACAAGAAGTTCGCCCGGAAGGTGAACCCGTCCATCGCCGCCGGCGGGCGGGCACGGTGAGCGGGTTCGCCGCCGCGGCGGCCACCTCACACTCGCTCTCGCTCGCGGCCATGGAAGAGGCCTCCCGCCTCGGCCAGCGCACCGCCCGCGTCGAGCACCTTTTCCTCGCGCTGGTCGTGAACGAGCAGCTCGCGGGCCAAGTACTGCGTGGGCTGGGCATCTCCCTCGACTCCGCACGGCAGGCGGTGCAGGATCAGGACGCCGCACAGCTCGCCTCGATCGGGGTATCGATTGAGGCGCCGCCTGCCCCGGGCCGGATCGTGTTCCACGAGACCGGCGGCTACGAATGGGATGCCCCGTCGATCGAGATCCTGCGCCGCGCCTCCGCCGGCACGCAGCAGGGCGACGCCGGCGCGGTGCTGCGCGCTCTACTCGACGAGCCCAGCGGGCTCGTCGAGTCGGTGTTGCACCGACTCGGCGTCGGGTCCGAGTTCGTCCGAGCGCGACTCGCCGAGGCCGAGCGCATCCCGCCAGCCCCGGCGATCCGCCGCCGCCGCGGGAGCCTCTCGGGCACCAGCGAGACCTTCGTTCCGGCGCCGATCGAGAAGGTCTGGGAGCTGGTGTCCGACCCGGAGCGGCTTCCCGAGTGGGACCTGAGCATCGGCCGGGTGGAGGCCGAAGCGACGGGGCACGCACCGAAGACCGGAGACCACTTTCTCGCGCTCGCCCGCACAGAACGACCGGATGGCAGACCCCTGCGCACGTCGAAACAGTACCGGCGCCAACTCGTAGCACTCGTCGAACAGGAACGGCCCTCGCGTATCGTCTGGCGTTTCAGCTATCCCGACGCGGTGCGGGCAAACACCCGGGTGGTCACCATCGCGCTAGAGCCCGCTGCCGGCGGCGCCCACTTGCGCCTCGAGCTGCAGTGGGTGCGCAATCCCGAGCGCCAAATATCACTCCTCGGCTGGCTGCTACGACCACTTGCCCGCTTCTCCATCTGGATGCAGCTGTCGCAGCTCGGAAGCAGCATGAGTCGGGTCTTTCGCTGACGCCCGCGTAGCGCGATCTCGCCGTGAATCATCAGCGGTCGAGAAACCAGCCCAGCACGTGCGGGAACAGGAGCATGAGCCCGACCATGCCCACAAACACGGCCGTCGCCCACACCGTAGAACGCCGCTTCAGCCGGGTGCCCGCGGCCGCGACCTGCGAGCGGGGGCGCGCCGCACGCGGGTCCGAGTACGTGTCGGCCTCGTGGCCGAGTTCCTCCCCGAACAGCTCCGAGAAGTAGAGCATCGCAGTGTACTCGGCGCGGTCAGATGCCCGCCGGAATCGCCGCGACGCGACAATCAGCCGATCGTCAACGATCTCCACGTCCCATCGCCTCCCGTGGTCGATGAGGCACGCCATGACGTCCGGGGTGAGCAGCTCGAGCGCGTCCCGCTCGTACCCGCTCGGCACGTACACCGAGAAGTAGCGGTCGAAGTCACCCTCGAGTGACAGGCGCTGGGTTCCCGGCAGCATCTGTCGAAGGCTTCCGTTTCCGCGGGCATCGATCATAAGGTGCGGCAAACGGCGCGGCAGGGCCAACTCCATGTAGCGAAACCCGTTGCGCGGCCCCTTCGGGTCATTCTTGCCCCCGCTATAGCTGGCGATTGCAATCTGTAGCGGCGGGATCCTGCTGTTCGCGCTCTCCCACAGCGCGAAGCCCGCGCGGAACAGCGACGGGTTTGCCGGGCCAGCCTCGACCAGGCGGGCGGGACGCGGCGGCGCGGGAGTTCGCCCCTCCGCGAGCAGGATCCCGATGCGTTCGGGGGCGAACCCGAACCGGGAGTACCTGAGGTCGCGTTCCTTTGCGAAGCGCGCGATCGCGATGCCGCGCCGAGCGTCGCCCGGAAGCGAGAGCAAGATGAAGGCCCAGATCCAGAGCCCGATCGAGAGCCACAGGAGCACGACGGTGAGGAACCCGTGAATCCCGCTCAACCAGCTCGGTAGCTGGATTACGACCGGGAACTCAAACGACAGGCTGGTGAAGAAGAGTGTCGAGGCGACGGCGGGAACAAGCAGCGCGGCGCCCTGCGCGGCCGAGCGAAAGACCTTTGGATCGGCGGCTCGAACCTCGGCCCAACTTACTGACCTAGGCCACTCTCGACGAAATTGTGCGAGCCTGTCATCGAGGCCCTCGTGTCCATTCACCGCGACAGGTTAGCAGGGCGACCTTCTCCCGCGGGCGGAGCCTCTGCGTCCGGCCGCTTCCGAGAGCGAATCAGCTTGGCGACGTACACGATCGCGTAGAGGGCGGCTGTCACCCCGATTCCCACGATCAGCGCGTTGACGGCGAGCATCAGCCAGTCGTAGTTCGTCGCGATCGGGTCGTCCCACGCGCGCACGAAATTGAAGTCGATCGTTGTGGGGAACGAGGACGGCTGGTAGCGCGAAAGGTCTTGCGTGACCCAGTTGAACGGCCAGCCAAACCCGGCCTGCATGAGGTCGCGAGGCGTCTCGATCGTCACGCGATCGGCGATCAGCAGATAGTACGTCGCTGCGAGCGACAGGGGCAGTAGGCACAGGTACATGCGGAGCACGCCGCCGACGGAGTGCATCTTCCACCCCTGCCTCGGCGCACGAGTGTCCGGAGGGGATCCTGTCGGTTTGAACTCTGCGCTCACGCTACGAGCCTAGTTCGTACCGCCGACGTCAACCCTTCAGCGCCTGGGCGAGCATCACGATGATCCCGCTTGGGCCGCGGAGATAGGTCAGCTTGTACTCGTCCAGGTAGGTGGCCACGTCGCGAAGCGGGTAGCAGCCGTGTTTCGCGGCGATCTCGAGCGCTTCGTCGATGTCATCGACGGAGAACGCCACCCGGTGCATGCCGATGTCGTTCGGCTGCGTCGGCGCCGTTTCGATCGCTTCGGGGTGGAGGTACTCGAAGAGTTCGATGACTCCGTGTCCGTCGGGCGTCTGAAGCATCGCGATCTTGGCGTGATTGCCGTCGAGGCCGACGGCAACGTCAGCCCAGTCGCCACTGACCGTGTCGCGGCCGACAAGGGTCAGGCCGAGGTCGGTGAAGAAGGCGATGGTCGCATTGATATCGCGAACCGCAATTCCCACGTTCTCGAGTTTGATAGCCATGCGCCGACGCTACCAAGCGGGTCGTGCCGGTGCCAGAAGAATGCACCCCGCCAGCGCAGACGTTCAGGAACGCACAACGGGGGTCCGGCCGCAGCCGAACCCCCGTGCATTTCAGTCGAACGCTAGTTGAACTGGTTCATCGTGTTGTCCTTGCCGCCAGCCTTGAGGGCTGCGTCACCGGCGAAGTACTCCTTGTGGTTGTCACCGATGTCGCTGCCGGCCATGTTCTGGTGCTTCACCGTCGCAATACCCTGGCGGATCTCCTGGCGCTGCACGTCGCGAACGTAGGTGAGCATTCCCTCGTCACCGAAGTAGCCCTTGGCCAGGTTGTCGGTCGACAGCGCGGCCGTGTGGTAGGTCGGCAGAGTGATGAGGTGGTGGAAGATGCCGGCTCGCGCCGCGCCCTCTTTCTGGAACGTGCGGATCTTCTCGTCGGCGAGCTGCGCGAGCTCGGTGCCGTCGTAGTCCACGCTCATCAGCTTGTCGCGGTCGTACGACGAGACGTCGGCGCCCTGCTCGGCGAGCAGGTCGTAAGCCTGCTGGCGGAAGCTCAGCGTCCAGTTGAACGAGGGGCTGTTGTTGTAGACGAGCTTCGCGTTCGGGATGACCTCGCGGATGCGGTCAACCATGCCGGCGATCTGCTCGACGTGCGGCTTCTCGGTCTCGATCCAGAGCAGGTCGGCGCCGTTCTGCAGTGACGTGATGCTGTCGAGCACGCAACGGTCCTCGCCGGTACCTGCGCGGAACTGGAACAGGTTGCTGGCGAGGCGCTTCGGGCGCAGCAGCTTGCCGTCGCGCTTGATGACGACATCGCCATTGCCGAGCTCCGCCTCCGAGATCTCCTCGACGTCGAGGAACGAGTTGTACTGGTCGCCCAGATCGCCCGGGGTGTGGCTCACGGCGATCTTCTGGGTGAGGCCCGCACCGAGCGAGTCGGTGCGAGTCACGATCACGCCGTTGTCGATGCCGAGCTCAAGGAACGCGTAGCGGATGGCGTTGATCTTCGCGATGAAGTCCTCGTGCGGAACGGTGACCTTGCCATCCTGGTGACCGCACTGCTTCTCGTCCGAAACCTGGTTCTCGACCTGCAGTGCGCAGGCGCCGGCCTCGATCATCTTCTTCGCGAGGAGGTAGGTCGCCTCGGGGTTGCCGAAGCCGGCATCGATGTCGGCGATGATCGGCACGACGTGCGTCTCGAAGTTGTCGATCTGCGACTGGATGAACTCGACCGCGGTCTCGTCACCGGCGCGCCGGGCCTCGTCGAGCTGAGTGAAGAGCAGGTCAAGCTCGCGCGCGTCAGCCTGGCGCAGGAAGGTGTAGAGCTCTTCGATCAGTGCCGGCACCGAGGTCTTCTCGTGCATCGACTGATCGGGCAGCGGGCCGAACTCCGAGCGGAGGGCAGCGACCATCCAGCCCGAGAGGTAGAGGTAACGCTTGTTCGTGGTCTTGAGGTGCTTCTTGATCGAGATCATCTTCTGCTGACCGATGAAGCCGTGCCAGACACCGAGCGACTGCGTGTAGACCGAGGAGTCGGCGTCGTACTCGACCATGTCGCGACGCATGATGTCGGCGGTGTACTGAGCGATCTCGAGGCCCGTCTTGAAACGGTTCTGCGCGCGCATGCGGGCGACGTGCTCGGGGTTGATGCGGTCCCAGCTCGAGCCGTGCTCTGCCTTGAGCGCCTCTACGGCCTCGATGTCGTTCTGGAATGCAGTCATGATGACTCCTTGCTGGGCGGTGGTGACCGGGTCACTCACGCGTTGACTTGATTGCTTAGTTCTCACTCTGCACCCGTCACAAGCGCCCACCTCAACAAATCGATAGAGAATATTGGCCGTATTTCCACTTTTTAGCAGAACAGGATCCTGGCCGGGGTTGGTGGCACCGAAACCGGAGAAGCAGACGCCGGCCCACTCAGCGACCTGCCTACGATGTATCCATGGACGCAGCCGAAGTTCTCTCGCGCTTGATGCTCGCAATTGACGAGCGCCGCTGGTCCGACCTTGGGCAGTACCTGCACCCAGGTTTCGTGTGCCGGTACGTGCACACCGGGGACTCTTTCAACTGGGCGGAGTGGATCGCGCTCAACGAAAGCTACCCCGGTTTCGACCACCTCCGAGTGCAGGACCTCGTGGGTGGCGATGACGCGGCGGCGTGTCGATCTCACGTCACTGGCACCGGCGAGAATGGGCTGAATCACTTCGAGTGCGCGACGTTCGTCCGGCTGACAGACGGGCTCGTCGAAACGATGACCGAGGTGTGGACTGATGTGGCGCAGTCCGCGCCGGGCGGCGCACGACCGTAGGTCCAGAAGTTCCGCTATCGACGTCGCTGACACCGAGGGCAAAAGTGGCTTGACCGCCCACCAAACGGCACCCGCTTGATCGGGTCACCGCAGCGGGGACACGGCTCTCCCCCGCGTCCGTACGCGTTCAGCGAATGCGCGAAGTACCCCCATGACCGCAGTAAGACACATTGCCTGTCCAACCTCGGCGGCTCCAGACGAACATAGTCCTCAAAACCCCAGGTCATGCGCCACTTTGAGATTCCTGGAGCCTCGTGGGCTTTGGGGCTTTGCATGTCGGGCGAAGGGCGCTGAGAGGCAACGAGGGGGCTTGGCGGGCACGAAACGCACCCTTTGGGTGTCCAAGCGACGCCCCAGCGTCCAAGCAATATCCGGCAACATCAATGTAGGTAGGAAATCCGCGCAATCATGCGGCGAAAGCCGAAAAAGGTCGGGCCGCTGGAAACAGGCTGTCCAACCGTCATCGATGAGCCACACGTATCTATCCGGCCAAAAACCTGACGTTTAGCGCGGTGAGGGATGCGAGCTATTTTGTCGGTCGCGCGCATCGAGGCCCTGAACACGGATCAGGTAATCAGCGACGTGGGCGGGCCGCTGATCTTCGAACGGTAGGGCCCCTGAAGCACTTCATCAACGAGCCCAAAATAAAAGCGGGACTCGCGCAAAGCGATCCCGCTGTTTACATGAAACTTCTTTTGCCTCCGCTGCGACGAAACCTGAGAGTGCTCACTTACCACGCCTAAGCGTGCTTGGATATTTCCCGTTGGAGTCGGCCACATGTTACTGATGCGCAAAGCGCACTCAGCTCCTCTAACTGGTTAGAACGGTCAACACTTATGAAGTTACTCGGTCACGATATCATAGATTACCAAACACTAGCGGTGAGACAACCGCCTGTCGATGCCCGAGCAATGCTCTGGCCCCATCCTTCAGCGGCTCCTTGGACGCAGAAGAGGCATAGGGGCAGGTCGCTGGCTGCGAAGGGCGCACGGTCAGGGAGCCCCCTCGCCGCGCCAGAGCACACAGACCTCCCCGGCCTGTCGTGTCGGGCCAAGCTCCAACCGCCTTACCTTATCCATCGCGGCCGACCATCCCCGTCAACCGCGTCAGGCTACGCTCGCGAGGGCGAAGGGAAGCCGGATGTGATCGCCGACACGAGGATGGTGAAATTCTCGGGCCGAGCCTCATCGACTGCCAGGTCGGCTCAAGAGGCCTCATGCCGCCTTCAACGACACTCAAAGCCAACAGCCAGACCAAGGGTCGCAACGTGCATCCGATGCAGATGCCTGGACGCCCAGTCGACGGCGCACTTCATGATGGACTCACGCGTGGCGACCAGGGGGAGCTAAGGAACAAGGGCCCCCGCAACCACCATCAGGGTACCGCCGAACGATCCACACCCACGTCGCTGCGGGCATATCATGAAGCAACCGACGACGCCAACAACTACTAGCTTGCACGAAGGGCGCTCGCCCAGTGCCGTCGGGCTGCTCGTTAGCGCTGCCTGCGGCCCGGTCAGACACGGTGAGGCCATCAATCTGGCACCGGGGTTGGGGTCGCGGCCCTCGCACACCTCGACCGCTCCTGCCCACTGATCCTCATTCGATCAGTACATGAAGAGCCATCTAAGCAAGTCCAGTGGTTCCGCGTTCACTCGGAGGATAATACTCTGGATGGGGATCACTATGCCAGCTTCCACACACACTTCGAAACCTAGATAGAGGACGATACATTTGAATGACACCGACATCCTTGAAAAGATCGAGCAAGCAACTGTCGCATCCTGGGAGGAGAATGCTCGACCGCTGCTCCTCTCCGCTCTGCCAAAACTCTTACTGACTAAGTATGAAATCGACGTGAAAGCTGTGCTCGGCGAGCGAGGGATGAAAGCCTTCATTCAGGACAATCATGAGCAAGCTAACATCAAGATTATTCAAGACCCTACGCATCATGCGCGAGTGGGAGTTATTCCCGTCACGGCCGAGTACACATTTCCCACTTCCGAAGCCTCGACCGCGGCAGATTTAAGCGCCAACGACGTGAAGGCGTTCGGCAAAGTCCTTCGTTCGATGACGCTCGCCGAACAACGAACCGTAGTTTTTCCTGCAACTTTTGTGGCGAGGCTACTTGGCGAAAAATAGGCCAGTAACCGATGAGAATATTAGCCGTTCTGCTCTCATCAGATCCGTCATTCAATCGGGTTCTTGATCGCCAGCAGGAGCGACTTCAGGAAGAGATAAAAAAACAGGCCAAACTAAGCGAAAAGTGTTCACTAACACTTAAACGCTACTACCGCGGCAAGACCCCCCTTTCATTCTCCGACTTCCTGGGCACTGCCCTGAACTTTAAGGAGAATAGACTTCAAGGCGACAGGTACGACGCAGTACTTGTGGTTTTTGAGGAAGACGCAAGCACCTCTCTTCAGGAGATCCGAGACGGTGTGTTCGCTGCTGCGTACGGAGAGGACAAACCCATCAAGGCCCCCTTTAACTTCATCATAACCGCCTTTAGTCGCCTCTTGAGAAACTGGCTTCTTCTCAGGCGGTTGATGGATTCGAAGACCGAGCTCACGGCGGCCGCTCTTCCTTCGCGGAACTTTAGGGCGGCGGAGTTTGCGAACTTTCTCCACGTTTGCACGGAGCTAGCTGACTCCAAAGACTTTCACGAAAGAGTCGTCCCAGCCCTCAACGCAGTGAAGGCCTTGCGCGGACCTAAGCGTCGCTCGAGCGACCAGACGCAATACTTCAAAGATGACAATTCGCATCACTATCAATACGGGCACGAGACGCACTCACAATTTGACACCGGAGGAAAGCACACTATTGCTTGCGCTATTCGTGGCAACTACCGCTTCGGCGTACCACTCGAAGCGCAGCGCCACTTCAACGTGACCCTAGACGGCAAAAACAAGCGAATCTCGGGACTGTTCATCAATTGCGACGAGAATGACGAACAAGTCTCTGCGACTAGCCACATAAATATGTTCAGCAATAACTTCATCACTTGATAATTGAGGAGGTATGCGACCTAAATAGAAAGGAACGAACCGCCGTTTCACGCTAACGTGACCGCCAGCCACTCTGGAGTGCGCGCCGAATGCGATAGATCTGCGTCTCGGTGAGCGGCGTAGCGGCGGCTCGAATCGCGGCAACATGCTCTTCGTGCGCACGGCGCTGATCGATCGCGTCGATGTCTTGAACACGGATCATATGCTTGAGCACGTAGCGGCCGTCTCGCCCAGGCGCGCGGACCTTCTCCGATGGAAGCTGCCCAGTCCGGATCAAGTGATAGATGGATTGACTCGGTCGGCCCAACCTCTCTGCGGCACCGGGAATATCTAGTCGCTCATCGGGTTGCCCCATTGGCTCCGCCTTTCTCAACCTCGTTGTCGAGAACTTGTTGTCACCACCCACGAATGTGACTCATAGTCCGTGGATTATGAGTCACTATAACCCCATCGTTGAAGGATGACTACCCCTGCGCATCGGATCGCCTTCGGCGACCAACTGCGCAGACTCCGTCAGGAGCACGGCTGGGCATCGCAAGAAGCCTTCGCGCATCATGCTGGCCTCGACCGCACTTACATCAGCTCGATCGAACGCGGTCGACGGAATCCAACATTGGACGTGATCGTGAAGCTGGCGCGCGCGTTAGAGGTCCGTCCTGCGGACCTGCTTGCCACGGTCGATTAGCTAGAACCCCCATCAAGTGCGCCGCCCGCAGCTGCCGAATGTCGTGATCAACCGCAAGCCGGGATCTCACATGATACGTCTGCCGATCCGAAAGCGCCGCGGAAGGAATCGCTCCCCGAGCGCAAGTCGACATGACTTCCCGCATCGCGGCTCACCCGAACGCGCTGTGTCCTCGTCGCAGGCCTTACGACCTGCGCGGAGGAACCGAGCGCGGACGACCGATTTTTGCGGAAAAGGATAGCGGGAGCTTCGCCGCAAGCAAAAACAGCGAAGCTCGCGCGATCCTCACAAATGACGCCCCTTTAACTGAGAGCGCATTCATTGACGGATATCGTGCGTTACTGATCGTTGGCCACAAGACGCAACACCGGTCGCTGATCTTGCTGCCCGAGAAGATCACGAACTTGCGCCGGAGCCAACCGGAGTATCTCGGCGAGAACAGGAACCGTTGCCCCCTGGTCGGCCGCAAGCTCGGCCGCCTTATCGAGCAGCGTTGGCATCTCGCCGAGATATGAACTCGTCGGATCTGCGGACGGGTTATCGATGGTCGCGAGGCGTTGGTACGCGCGGCGTGCGGATGAATCAGTGGTCCTACCCCGCTCAACCATTCTCCGGATAAGCGAATGGGGCGAGACACCCCAGGTTCGCCCGATGCGGTCGAGCTCCGCCAGATCGAGACGCTGCGGCAACACGCTGTCCATCGCCGACGCGGGGGTAAGCAAGGCCGCCGCGAACTCATCAGCCTCGCGCTCGATGGAGACGCCCTGTTCACCAGACTCAGCATGCAGCAGAAGATGACCAATCTCATGAGCGATCGAGAATCGGTGCCGGAAGACATTCTCAGTGCGGCGCGGCGTGGTGATCACGATAGGTCGATCCACAATGACGGAGGAGAATGCATCAACGGCTTCGATCTCTCCGAGTGGCCTCACGACGACAACGATACCTCTGGACTCCGCAGTGGCGACCAGGTGCTTCACCGGGCCATCTGGGAGTTCCCAGTGCCGACGAAGCGCCGCCGCTGCTTCACTGGGACTTGTCCCTGGCGGGAGTTTCGGGAGCTGCACCTCGGGGAAGCGAACGTAGCGCTCGAGCGCAAAAGTCAGTTCCCACACCAACGTCGCCGTCGAGAGCGCTCGCTGGCGGTCACCAGCCCGCGCCGAGCGCAGGCTGCGGAAGTGTGCGTTCACTGTATCGATACGCGCGAGAGGTCTACCCACACTGAAGAACGAGGGACGCACCTTCAGCGTTGTCGCCATTCGCTCGATCACATCGGCTCGAGGAGAGTTCACCCCCGCCTCGTACTGACCGATTGCCGCGGCGGAGACGCCAACCTCGGCCGCCAACTCCGTCTTGCTTAGGCATTCACGCACCCGAGCTTGTGTCAGGCGCGCCGGCTCGAATCTCCCGTGGGTATCCGATGAGCCAGGAAGATCGAATAGACCGGGAGGATCGTTACGCATCTGGGGTCCGATCCTGTGCCCGCAACTCCAACGCAGGCTCGACCGGGCTACCACTGTCGAACGATTCGACGGCGTCAGTCGCATCACTGCTCTCGACCGACGGCTCCCAAATGGAGTCCTGCCCGTGCAAACGAACCACGCCGTCTTCGTACTCAGCGACCGCCCACTCAATTGACGCTAGCTGACGAGGGGTCGAGTGGACCATGACAAGCACCACAGGCATGACTTCGCCCGCCACACGCACAGCACGCTCAACCTCAGCCCGTTCACTCTCATCGTGGAACTCTTCACCGCCTTCAATGAAGCTAGTCCCGAACAACCCGATAGGCTCCTGCGCGAAGAACCCGTTCATTCTCGTCTTGCTGGACGCAAATCCACCCACAGCATCCGGCGTCGCGGGCACTCTCCAGACGAACAACAGGCACCCATTGACGATCGGCAGCCGGTAACCGGCAGGCTTGAGCTTGTGGGGCAAGTATCCGCGGTCCTTGAACGCGTCGATAGTGTCCTCTTGCAGATCCCGCCACTGCCCACCGAAGCCGATTGTAAACCGCGTCTCCGCCGCCGCATGCGCATCCGCAGCCAGAGCATGGCGCGCTTGCACGACCTCGATGACAAGATCACGTGCACCCTCAGCATGAGAGCCAAGCGCTTCAAAAGGCGAGCTCGGAACCATCGGGACCTCCAAATTTCTGAACCGGAGCGCCAGCCTGCACCCCCACATCTAACTTTAGTCTTGCATGAAAAACGCGCATAAGCACTTCATTTCCCTTCGGCGTGTCCCCCGCTAGTCGACCCGTAAAACGTTGGGCTCACGCCGCGCGTCGCGGTTTTTCCTCGAGATCGCTAGCGCGTACCCTTGGCCTAAGGCCACAGGGGTGGCGCACTACAACTGAACAGGCGGGGTTCTCATGACCTCAGTAACGCAGCGCATCGCGCAGTACAACAAAGAAGTGGGCCAGCCGCGCGGCGGACTGGTGAACCCGGAGCTTTTGCTCGTGACACAGGTCGATGACGGATTCGGCGAGCTGGATCACAGAGTCGAGAACCAGCACCCCAGCACCGTCGGAATGGCGGTCGACTATCTCGGCCGTTTGGCGGATATCCGCCTCGGCGTTGATGACAGTCCTTTGCAACTGGTCGGCGAAGCCGTCCGAGGGTCGCTGCTCGGAGCACGACGCCGTGGTGACTCGGGCACTCACGCTTCCGCCAAAGAGGAAGCTGCCGAAGCGGCACGCAGCGTGAACATGTTGGAGCATGAAGACGGTAGCGCGACCTTTGTCATGGATGACGATGCCGTTCGAATCGCATGCGAATTGGCAGCCTGCGATGCCGCGCCACACGTGGGCTCAGAATGCTCCACCTTGCGCGCGCCGGATGAGACGACGACATCTCACATCCTGACCATGGTCGAGAGGTCACAGGATTTCTTCGAGGATCACGGGCCTGGTGTGGATGTCGGTTTCTACTTCGTTGACGAGGACAACGAAGAAATGCGTGCAGACGGCGGGCGCGGCGGATACAACATCTTCCTCGAGGGTGGGGACGGTGAGTTCTTGACCGAAGATACCCTGTGGAGTTTCGACGTGTCAGCCTCGAAACCGAACGAGGACCATCTGCTGCAGCTGCTGGTTCACCACTTGGTGGGCAAGCAGTCAGGACTCCCCCAGTTCGCAACGCAGACTCACATCGGGGTCTTCAACCCGCGGCTGAATGCTGTGTATCGCGTGACCGTCGACGAGATTCCCGACAACGTGATCGAGACCATTCAGAACGACATCATCGGATTCGACCGGTCATGAGGAGCGTTCGGGTGGCTCCGCGACTGCGTGACGTGATGGAAATCCAATAACTATCCCGATCGTCGGAGGCCTTCGATACCGTTCTCCTATGAGCAAGCCCGTCAACGACCGTCAGCTGGAAGTCCTGCGTTGGATCGCTGACGGGTGCTCTGCAGGCAAGTGGCCCGAGAACGATAACGTTCACAAGATCAGTGCCGCTGCACTCAAGTCCCGGGGCCTCGCAACTGTGAAGGGGCACGGAGCGAACTGGGCCGCCTCGATCACCGACGCCGGCACGCACTACCTCGAGCACGGGAGCTACCCGCCAAGAGACGATCCACCGGTAGCGGTAGCCGCTCTCAGCCGCTCACGTCGCCAAGCGCTGCCGAAGCTCGATCTGGGCGAGGGCGCGTCGGACACTCTCGCCGAGGCAAAAGCCTTGATCGAGCAGGTCCAGGAACAAGGGCCACTCACCGTCACCGACCCCGAGGAGTCAGTCAGGGCCCGCTACCGACGAGTGCTGCACGCGTGCAGGGTCCACCATCTGGTTCCGGATGGACAGGAACTGCGCTTCACCGGGCGTAGCTCCGGCGACATCGTCATCATGCTCAGCACGGGCTCCCCTACGGACACTTCGGTTTGGGACCGCATCCGGACGACGGCGCGAACCGTCACCACGAACCTCGAGGCGCTCCGCAGCGCGCTGGAGACCACAACGGTCCTGAACCCAGTCAGCGAAGGACTTCGTCCCCGCGCGATCGATGTGGTGCTCACCCTCGCCGCGGAACTGCGTGCGCACGAGCTGAGACTCGGGGTGAACGTCAAGCTCAAGTCGCCGAAGCTGTTCATCCAGGTCGACACCCGCCGACGGAGCCTGGAACTGACGGAGCTCTTGGAGGAAGTGCCCCACGTCCCGACGGACGTTGAGCAGCGAGAGCTCCGGCGCTCGCCATGGAAGCAGATCCCGAAGTTCGACAGCGTGCCGTCCGGACGGCTGCACATGACGATCGAACGCGACGGTTCGCACAGGGTCGATCTCGGACGCCAGAGCTACCGGTACGACCGGAACAGCGACAGCTGGTCCGACGAGAAGAAGAAGCCGCTCGAGACCCGAGTCCGCGAGATCGCCCGTGCGATCAAGAAAGGCGTGGTTGACGACGTTGATGCGGCCGAACGGGAAAAGCAGAGACGTGCCGAGGCGCATGAAGCCTACGAGCGCGAGAAGGCCGCCGAGAGACGAGCGTGGGAAGAGGTGCGCGAACGCGCCCGTGCTAAAGCCTTGCTGGTTCAACGAGAGGTGATCTTTGCGCGAGCATTCGAGAGCTGGCAAGGAGCGCAAGAGCTCAGGGACTTCGCAAGACAGCTCGAGGCGGAAGCAACCGCCAAGGGGCTGCTGGCAGATCGGCCCAGACTGCGGGAGTGGCTCGAATGGGCGCGCAGCCGCGCGGACGAGTTCGACCCGATCGTAAACCTCGAGCACCTCGACGACGGAGTCTTCGACGCAGAGCCATCGGCGAAGGACCTGCGACCGCACATGGAGGGCTGGGACCCCTCAGCGCCGCACAAGGACTACAGCATCGGCCGTGACCCGCACGAGGCTCATGCCAAGCATGCACCTGAGCCGCGGGCGTGGCACCCGGGCATGCGCGACCGCCCCAGTTGGTGGCGTCACTAAGGCAGGCCTTCGGATCGTAGTCCGCGACGAATTGCCTAGGGCACAGCCAAAGCAGTTCAATCTAGCCCGCAAGCTTAGGCTCTCGGCCTACGGGGCAGTGGTCGGGTCTGGAATGCTGAGCCAGAACAACGAAGCATGAATCCGCGAGCACACAGCTCGCGGGCTACTTATGTCCATGGAGGCGACGCCAATCCTCTACGCCTCGCTCCGAGTCGAATCACTTTCAACGTGAAGTTGCCGAGACTCGTCCATGGTCGCGCGTGCAGCATCCACCTTCATGTGCTCAGCCACGGGCCAAACGGAAAATCGGCTCTGCATAACCCCTATCTGTTCCAGCAGCGGGTGAGGCTCGCCGCCGGCCACGAGGTCCTCGCCCACAAGACGCCCGAGCCCGGCGAGCAGGTCGGCGACCTGGACGCGCGGGTCGGTCCTCGAATCGACCAGTTCGATGTCGACGAGGTTGACGTCGCTGTGCGCCATGGAATCCGCGACCCACTCGGGGTGCGCGAGGCTTTCCTTGATCCATTGAACGCGTGCTGGCGTCAAGGTCTTCGCATCGTCATGCACCATGCGGACGGGGCGGCCCGAAGCGATCTTCCACTCGTGGACCGCACCCCCGACAGCGCAGATCAAGGGGTCCGCGGTCCGCATTCGTTCCTCGATGCCGTCGCCGAGCTGGAGGCGCGAGAGGCTCTTTAAGTGAGCGATGCCGGCGAGCACGGGTCCCAGCACGTCTCGCACGGGCGAGTCCGTAGACATGAGAATCCGCACGAGCGTGGTGGCCAGTTCGTCGAGGTACTCACTGGCCACGTCCGCAGAGCTTGCCCGCAGAAATCGCTCGAACGAGTTGAGCGCTTCGAACCAGGCTTCTCCGAACGCTTGAGGTGCCATGAAGAAGAGAATGGTGGCCCCCGCGAGCGCGCCCCCGCCGGCATACATGTCCTCGCCGAGCGAGTGAGCAAGTTCCTCGGCGGTCGCATCGAACAGCTTCGAGACCACGAAGAACTGCTTGTGCACGAAATTGAGGGAGCACTTGCCGACGAGCTCGGGATGCTCCAGCAGCCAAAGCGCGGTGCCCTGGTGCTTCGCCTGGAGGAGCGTCTTCGACTTCAGCTCGGCGCTCTGGCTGCGGGTCCGCCACCGAACCTCGTCCATGAGAGCTTGGGCCACGTCGATAGAAACAGAGGTGCTCGCGTGCACGAACACGGCGGAGTTGCCGTTGAGGTTGTTCTCGCCGTCGTTGCCGGACTCGTCGCAGGCGACGACGAGCGGTTCAACGGTGCTGGGCAATGGCGGCATAATGCGGGCCAGTCTATCGGCGGTTGGGACAGAAGCCGGCGGCCTGCTCGAATATCGAGGACATGGTCGAAACGGCACGCTCGAAGCAGGCAAAAGCGCTCATAAACAGGTGCGTATGGAAGTGGCAACCGAGCACGCGTTTCGAACGGAGATCTGCCATGGCGCTTGTAGAACGGTGCCCGTCACTATCCGCGCGATCGCAAGAGCGGTTGGGTGTCCCTCGGCACCGCGTCGGCGTGCCGAGGGAAGAGGCGACCATGAGCGACTAGCAAGAATTCGTAAGACAGTGTTACGCTAAGCGTCATACACACATGATTGGAGGACAGTATGGCTGTTCTGAACATCCGCGTGGACGACCGGGTCCGCGACCAGCTCAAGGAGATGTCCGACGACGCCGGGGTCACGCTCAGCGAGTACGTCAGGGACCTGCTGATGGAGGCGGTGGTCCCCGTGTACGAGCGCGAAGTGAAGCACGGGGACGAACCCGCGCAGGAGTCGCTGCGCATCGTCGACCGGCAGGTGCTCTCCCTACTGCACAGGATCCTCGGGCGAGTTCTGCCGCAGGACGCGGCCGACGTCGACGGCGACGAGGCGTACCAGTTGATGCGGGCCGAGATCCTCGAGGCCGGTTACACCGGAGAGTACTGGTATGAAACGGCCGGCTTCCAGACCGAGCTCTCCAAACGGGACTGCGCGCGGGTGTCAGACATTCTGCAGATGTTCCGGATTATCACGTTCAGCATCCGCCATCTGGAAGAAGACGGCACTCCGGTCGACGAGGACCTGGCGTTCAGCCTCGAGTTCATGGGGTTCGACCACAACGACGCGCTTGAAGGCCACATGGCCACTTACGTCGAGTTCCAGATGCGCGACGAGAACCGCTGGTCGGAGCTGCACCCGCAGATCGAGCGCAATGGCCGAGGCAACTCGCACCACCGCGTGCTGGACACCTACATGCGCATGCTCGCCGAGTACCGCCGCGTCATGGACAGCCGGGAGCGTGGCCACAGTCGCTACGACTACCTGCTCAGCATGGAGGAACTCCAGCAGATCGCCGCGGCGCGCGTGCACCCCTCGAACCGCACGAAGGCCTGAGCGCCGATAGAGTGCGGGCATGGGGGAACCAGTGCACTTCGACAACGACGGAGAGTTCCGGCACCTCGGTGAGCAGAACTCGTTCCAGTTCGACCCGCCGTTGACGCACGAGGACTCCGCCGAAATCAGCTTGCGCGCGCGAACTCGGCTACCGGATGCTGTTCCGGCGACCCGACTACTCGCTCGACGAAGTTCTGCGGCGGCTGCAGGACGAAGGGCCGAGCTTCTTCCTGAACGCATCCTGGCTCCAGCACGACATCTCGCCCAAGGAGCCACCGAAGACCGCGGAGCAGCGAATGTCGGACCGCATGAGGAAGCTCGCGCCGAACGACGAACTCATCATCACCGACCCGTACCTGTTCACCAGCTCGCGGAAGCACGACAGCCGGGACTACGCCGCCTCGGTGGCCGACATGATCGAGCCGACGCTGGTTCGAGGACTGCGCATCACCGCGATCGTGAGCCCGGCGCAGAACGATGCCGCGGTGCGCACGGCAGTCCTCGATCAGCTGAACGCCCGATGCCGGGACCTTGACATCTCCGTCGTGGAGTCGCCCGACTTCCACGACCGGTTCTGGATCGCGGACCGCACCAGAGGGCTGGTCGTTGGAGCGTCGCTCAACAAGATCGGCAGCCGGATCTTCTTCGTCGACGAGTTGAGCGAGTCGGACGTGGATGCTGTACTCTCCGAGGTGGACGCGGTCGTCGGCACATGATCTCAGTTGACTCCTCGCGCTCGGCGGCCAGCTCGTCGCGGCCCATATCGTGTGCCGCGGGGATGCCCCTTCGGGCGTCGAGGCAAGGAGGAATGCCCGCATGAAGCGCGAGTACGACGATGAGCAGGACATCGTCGATCATGCTGCCGACATCGACGACGCGGACGTGTGCTTCTATCCAGCGGAGAGCACACTGGCCCATCGGTTCCTCTCGGCGCTCCGTGCAGGAGGCTTCGACAAGCGCGAGCGGCCGGACTTCGAGGACAACGGAGCCTCGCTCTTGCTGGAAGCAATGCGGGTCGACGACCATGCGGGTTCGGGCAAGAAAGACAAGACTCGCGCCCGGGAGGCCGCGCTGCTCCGAGAGATCGAAGCGGCGGGTCTCGACGTGCCACCCGACGTCAGAGTCCTGGCCTTGGCCGACAGCGGCCTCCCTGCAGGGCGGGACCATAGCTACCAGGCATACGTCCAGCACTTCACAAGCACAGTGAGCCAGCACGCTCGGAACGCGGAGATCTACCGGGCCGAACGCCAGGGGCACGACCTGGGCTTCATCGTCTTCGACGAGTCCACCTCGTACTTTGAGGGCCTGGGCGCGTTCGGGCGACCAGGCGCAGGCAGGCTGCACGTGTGGTTCAACGACTCCGTCTTCGTGGACGCGATCCTGCAGTCCGGTGCGGACTGCGTCTTCTGGATGGCACCCTACAAGCGACTTGATACCATCCAGACCGGCGTCGTTCCGCTCCCGGCGATGACGGTCATCGACGTCGCGCTGCTGAGCCGGCCTGAGCGCGTCGTCTACGACCCGGGCCGCATGGTCTCCTCCGAAGACTAAGGAGCCTCGGGTCGCTGTGTTAGGTGCGCTCCACGAAACGGATCACGTCGTGGACGAAGAAGACGTGGCCGTGCACGGTGCCGCTGGAGCGCTCTGGGCCGATGCTCGGAAGGGGCCTGAGCACATCGGGCCGGCCTTCATGAGCATGTACTCCTTGAAGAATACGTTGCCGACCCAAGTAGACGGCTACGCCGTTGGGCGCGAGGCCGAATGCGCAACGTTATCGGAGGCATCGGAACACTGCTGGTTGGTAAGTCACCAGTACAGCGCGACAAACCCGACTTCGAGTTGAAGCGGTGACACCTCAGATTTGAGTCGCTCACGAGGAGCAGAAGAGGGGTTCTGCACGGATTCGGGGAGACGATCGATCCACTCAGATCGGGTTGTCAACAGCAATTCACGGTCGGCGTCCTCGCCCGCGACAGCCTGAACGACGGGCTCAAAGGCACGACGCCGCTCCTCAATGGTCCTCGCGGAAACCAGTACCGGGACGGCAGTTGCGACGGCTTCTTTGACCAAAGTGGCGTCTGACGTTGTGCCCATGGCTGTTTGGAGAGCAACGGCGAAGCTCTCAAGTTGAAATTGAGCGGTGGCCTTTGCCTCGGGAGTTTTGAACGGTTGGGTGTTGCCAAGGTCAAGCTGTTGTAGTGGTAGTACTACCTGGTTACGAAGATCAGGTGATATGGATTCTAGAAGGTCCGCGATCTTGATAGGGGACCAAGGCGAGGTAAGAATAGGTCCTTCCGCCCGGGCATAAACGGTGAAGGTGGACCCAGAGAACAACGTCCGGCGGAGGTCCCGCCAGAAGGAGTCGGACTCTGCAAAGCCAACCAGTTCGAGTGGTCTTGCGGCTCCTCGTACTTCGTGGCCGAGAAGTTCTGTTGCGATTGCGACTTGTTCACCGGCAATCTCGACCACGCTGTGACTTGTAGCTAGGCCCCGCATAGGGACGAGCCCGACGAGGAGTTCCCTGAGCACCTCGATCATCGGAGCGACCTCTCGAACGTCCCCATCCGAGATGCCAAACAGGTCCTCTCGACCGTTCATGAGATCGAGGATCGTAGTACCAATCGTGATGATCTTGAAGAACTGATCGGCTTCAACCTCGACGTCCATCTCCACGATGTCGCCGCGACGGATGTCACTCAGTGGGACGGCCAGTTTTGCCTTCTTCAATCGCGGGAGTGCGTTTTCAAGATCGCGATATGAGTGGATCGGTTTGCGCGACCTACGCTTGATCCCCGAGATGTTGTGCAGGAGAACTCCGACGTCGCGTCGCCAGAGATCACGGAACGTGCTTTGAATGACTGCACGCCGGACAACTTCATTGGTCGAGGTCCGCGATGTCCCAAGGCGTGATTCCACGCTGGCACCGGCCTTCGGCGCACTTAGCTTTCCCCCCAAGCTGTGGTCTTCCGTCCGTGACAGCGTGTCGGTGACAGCCTCCTTGATCTCACCTTGAAGGCCAGCAAGAAGGCTGACGACACTCACTTCATCCAGATAAATGAACTCACGGTGGCGGTCGCGGGGTTCATTGCGCTTGCGGTTCCAGATAGCCATCATTCTGCCTTCAGGTGAGTCTTGCGGTCGCGGTCAACCGCCTCAACGCCAATGAGGATGTCTTCCCAGGCGATGGATTTCCTATGGTCGAGAGTCGCAGCGAGACCGGCCTCGGTCCAGATCGCAGCGAGGTCGGCCGCTGTCCAGCCTTGCGTAGGCTGGGCCAGTGCTGACAAGTCTGGCCTCTCTCGGAAAAGCACCTTGCGACTCGACGCCGAGAGAATCTGAACCCGGTCCTCCTCAGACGGCAAGGAGAAGACGAGCTTGTGTCCCAACCGTCCAGGCCGCAAGAGCGCGTCATCGAGTGCTCCCGGAAGGTTTGTCGTCGCAATAATAAGTACTCGGTCGTACGCCACAAAGCCATCGAGAAGAGACAGGAACTGCCCAACGAGCCGGTTGGTTGCCTCGTGATTCTGTTCACCCCGTTGCGTGTACAAGCTATCGATCTCATCAAAGAAAAGAATCGCCGGGCCGTTAGCTTGTGCATGCTCGAAGATCTCGCGGAGTCGACGCTCCGTCTGTCCAACAAACTTGTCTACGATCACGGGCCCGCCGACGTTGTAGAAAGAAGCATCAAGCTTCGCGGCAAGGCCTCGAGCAAGAAACGTTTTCCCCGTGCCGGAGGGCCCGCTGAAGAGTATGCCCTTGATGGGATTAACTCCCATTGTCCGCAATGGGTCGTCGGACGAAAGAGCCACGGTAGCGAGATCGAGGGCACGGCGGACAAGCAATATGCTGCCGCCAAAATCCTCCAGAGACGTGATGTTGTCTTCCTTACGGACAACAAGGGAATCCGGGTCGAAATCGTCGTCGCGGAGAAGGCTGAGGTCGTCAATGGGTTCGTCTGCAATTACGGCCACTGGCTGGCCATCTGGCCCGAGTCGAACCGTTTGTCCCTTGACGAAGGGACTGTCGGCTCGCTGTCGGAAGTTAAAAGTGGAGCCAGCTGACTTCACGACAATATCGGTGTTTCCAGCCCATACAACGGTTCCAGTGCGATCGCCAGCCGGCCATGATTCAGCAGCAAGCCGCTCCACTCGACCGTCGGCGAGTAGGAAGACGTCTCCGGGCTGTAAATCAGCTAGTCCCGAGCCGTTGGCGCGGGCCGTGTTGCCGTTGCGCAACTCAAGTAGGACTGAACCATCGATATTGGATAGGACCCGGAACAGCTGCCCTTCGACGATATCGGGCGCATCGTCTTCGAACTCACCTGGTAGCACAGTCGTGCCCTGAGGTATCTCGTGCAGACCGTCGCTCTTGAGCCTCACAAATCGGCAGTGCTCGGATCGGCAACGCGTCATCGGGGAGGACAGAAGCCCCGATCACACGCCAGTCTTGACCGAGTACGCCGTGGAAGCCGAACAAGCAGACAATAGAAACCCATCGTTTGATCGAGTCAGCAACTTCAGCACGCAACTCTCGTTCGAATGGCGCGAAGTCAGCACCTTCTATCGTTCGCTGGTGGTGGGCAGATAGAGAAGGTGAGCTAGCGATTGCCGCCCGCTCTGCCTCGTCCCACATCGCTCTCGATGACCGCGAGCTAACCTCTCTGCCGGAAACTTGGTCAAGATGGTGGTATCGGCCAGTGTCTGCGTAGTTCCTCAGCGTTCGAACCACCGCTGCCCAGACAGGGTCGTTGTCGAGCGTGCAAATCCAAATGCGCAGCATCTGTTTCCGCTCCAAATCGCCAGACTCGATTGCCGCGCGAAGCTCGGCGCGTAGCCGCTCATCCATCTCGTCTAAGGCATGGCCCCAGCCATCGCGGGTGAAGCCAATCTTCTTCGGCCAACCTTCTCCTTTGGAGACGGCTGCGGTTCCAAGTGCGAGCTTCATCAGCCGTTCGACGCCTATCGAGTAAGTCGCAAGGACAGCATCGAGATCACGCTCGAGGGCTCCGTCTTGCCGCAGCAGTCGATCAGCGGATGCGAGGACGCTGCGCGCGGAGTCGACCTCGGGAAGTAACCCGTTGAGCCACTGCTGACTTGTAAAACCTGACCCCTTACGCATGACTCAAGGATATCGATAGCAGCAGACCCGACATCGCAAGTCCCGCGCTTTATAGCGAGACGGTCGCCGAGGACCGCCGACTGAGACTAACGGGATACGAGGTGTACAGATTCGGCGGGGCGGAACATATGAAACCGGACGCAGAACAGATGCTCGCCGAGTTCTTCGACCAGCTTACAGAGCGCATGCGCTGAATCAGCCAGCGAGCTGCTCTACACAAACATGTGGTCCCTGACGTACGTCAACTGTTTGCTGCTGCGCGCCGGTTACATCTTGCCGTGATCACGGGGCTCGACCGCGAGGAAGTCCCTCCGGAAATCGCTATCTCTGCGGTTCGTTGAGAACTACTCTTCGCGCATCTCAGAAGTGATCCGCCTCCCGCCCTCGACTGTCGCGATCACGACTGGTGCTGACCGAGCGGAAAGTGCGCTCATGAACGTTTCGAAGGCAGACGTCTAGGACACTAGCTGCGCTTCGAGGAAAGCTTCTAGGTCGCGCGGCCGGTAGAGGATACAGCCGCCGATCTTTGCATAGCGAGGGCCTGTCCCCTCGCTGCGCCACTTCTTGAGCGTCGAGTATCCGACACCGAGATAGCGGGCCGCGTCCGCTGGTGCGAGAGCGCCGTATCCAGCGGGGCCGGTAGCCTTCCTGTTCCGAGTCTCGTCATCGCGAGTCGTCAGGGTCGAGGAAGTGATGGCCATGTTGTCTCCTTGAAGGTTGGTGGTCTGCGAGCGGATATACGTTCTAGTCCGCTCTGCTTCACCGAGAGGCGCGGAGACCCCTCGGTATATGCCGCGGGTTACCCCAGTGCGGCCTGCCACTTCTCTTCTCAGAACAGTCCCTGGCCGAGCCTGCTCCGGATCGACTCACCTGCGCCGATCACGCCAATCGATCACGTCCGCTGGGTGGTGTTCTCAGGAGTGAGAATCCAGTATGCGATCGAGGCAAAATAACCGTAGCACACGCTCTGTCGGGCTCTCAGAGGCTCAGTTACGCTCGGGCTCCGACGCCGGAATAGTGTCATGGGCATGAAGACGACAAGCATCGCAGCAGCGAAGACCCTGGGCCGGCAGCGGCGTCAGTGGTGCGCCGATCGCGGCGTGCTCTCCCCCAGCTACATCGTGGTCACACGCGCAAGACCCTCCATTCAGCGAGCGTCACGCAGCCCGGGAAACCTGGAGCCCAGAGCTCGTAGGAGACATGTGGAGCTACCTGAGGCTCAGGTTGGAATAGTGGCTTGATCTGGGCAAAATAGTACTAACGGGCCAAGCGTTGGCACCTCGGACAGAAATGGGACGACCTACCAGCAAACGGAATGCGTTTGATCGCCGTGCCGCAGCGATTGCACGGCTCGCCGGTGCGCCCATAGGAATTCAGGGAGTGGGAAAAATACCCCGCCTGCCCATTCACGTTCACGTATTGCTCGTCGAAGCTCGTGCCGCCCTCCGCGAGCGCCTTCGAGAACACCTCGCGCAGGTGTGAGAGCAGCTCGACGGCCTTCCGCTCGCTCAGCGACGAACCGGCGGACTCGGGGTGCAGGCGCGCGCGCCAGAGGGCCTCATCCGCGTAGATGTTTCCGACGCCGCTCACGAGCGACTGGTCGAGGATCAGCTGCTTCACGGCGCGCGACCGAGACCGCAGGGCCGCCACGAACGCGGCGTCATCGAAGAACGGGTCGAGCGGGTCACGAGCGATATGCGCGGCCTGCGCCGGCACGGATCCTGCCCCGTCAACGACCAGCCCCTCGAGCGCCAGCGAGCCAAACAGCCGCTGGTCAGCGAAGTCTAGGCGCAGCTCGCCGTGCTCGGGGTGCTCAATCCACAGCCGAATGCGCACGTGACGATCGTCCGCGGCGTCGTTCGAGCGCAACAGCATCTGCCCGCTCATCCCGAGGTGGGCAAGCAGCGCCTGTTCACCCTCGCCAGAGCCGCCCAGGACAGGGATCCACATGAACTTGCCACGCCTCAGCGGGGCCTGGAGCGTGAGCCCGGTCACCCGACGCTCGAAGTCGGCGACGCGCAAGGAAGCAGCGTCCGCACTGAGCGTTACACCGTGACCCCCGAGCCCGTCGTCACCCGCAAGCGGCACGTGGCGCTTCAGCGCTCGCGCGTCGAGCACCTGCGCTGCGACGACCCTGGCACCGGTGACGGCCGGGGCAAGCCCAGCGCGCACCACCTCGACCTCGGGAAGTTCGGGCATGTCTAGCGCTGAGTACGGCCGCGGCCGCGATCGCGCAGCCCCAGCACGGCCTCGCGGGCGGCGGCGAGCTCCGCCGCCTTCTTGCTCGTGCCGACACCGGTTCCAGTGACGCCGTCAAGCTTAACCGTGGCGGTAAACGTGCGGCCGTGATCCGGCCCCTCGCCCACCACGGTGTACGCGGGGTTCGGCAAGCCGAGTGCAGCAGCGGTTTCTTGCAACCCCGTCTTCGGATCGAGCGAAACGGTGAGCCGTTCGGGGTCGTCGAGCAGCGGTCCGATCAAGTCCCGCACGAACTGCGCGGCGGTGGCCGGGTCAGTCGAGAGGTAGACCGCGCCGATGAGTGCCTCGACGGCGTCGGCCAGGATCGAATCCTTCTCGCGACCGCCGGTCAGCTGCTCACCGCGGCCCAGCCGCAGCTCCGGCCCGACACCGATGCCGCGAGCGACCTCGGCCAGCGCAATGCTCGAGACGAGGGCCGCACGATAGCGGCTGAGCTCGCCCTCGCTGACCTCTGGAAAGTCGGTGTAGAGCTTGACCGTGACAGCCTGACCCAAAATTGAGTCGCCGAGAAACTCGAGGCGTTCGTTGTGCGGGGCTCCCCCGTGCTCGTACGCCCACGAGCGGTGCGTCAGCGCCTGCTTCAGCAGGTCCGGCTCAACCGACACCCCGAAGGACGCCAAAAAGCCGCCGGTCGCGCGATTTTGCGCGCCCGACGGCTTCTGACGATTCGAGGCCGGGAGCGACTGGTCGTTCCCTGACATCGAATTAAGCGTCTGCGACCTTGCGGCCCTTGTACTCGAGGAACAGCGGGGTGCCCGCAGCGTCCTCGACCACGCGTGCACGGTGCGGCAGGCTGTAGACGGTCTTGCCGTCAACAACCGTCTTCACCAGTGCCGGGTTATCGGCCTTCCACTGCGAGCGGCGGTGGTGGGTGTTAGCGCGCGAGGTCCTCCGCTTGGGAACAGCCATGGTTCTCTCTTTCCTACTTGCTTTCCGGCTCGGACGATACGCCCTCACCACGGTCTTTTTGGCCTGTGAACTCAGCAAGCGCCGCCCAGCGAGGATCAGTCCCCACGTGCGATGCTGCCGTTTCTCCAACCGCGAGCAGCTCACCTGATTCGGGATCAAGACCCGGACAATCCGGGCTGCAAACGGGCTGGAACGGCAGTGCAAGCACTACCGCGTCTCTGAGCGGAGGTTCAAGATCCACGTGGTCGCCGTGAACCTCATACTCATCGGCCTCCGTACGAGTGTATGCGAAAAGCTCCTGAAAATCGACTCGGAGCGCCGCGGTCATCTTCCGAAGGCAACGAACGCACTCGGAATGGACCTTGGTCGAGATTTCCACGGTGGCAAGAATGCCCTCGTGCACCGACTCCAGACGGATCTTCAGCGCCATACGCTCGCCCGCGGGAACGATCGCCACGGCCTCGCCCAGCTGCTCCGGGACCTCGAACTCGCGTTCGCGCTCCCGCATCTCGCCGGCACGACGACTGAGGTCGAGCACGTTCTCCCTATATACCGATTGCTTCACCGGTCCAGCGTACCCGACTCAGCTAGGCGGAAGCCGAAGGCGCACGCAGGCGGACCCGGATCGGCCCATCGTCGTCGATCTCCACGACGTTCGCGCGCGAGCGCATGAAGTCGGTGAAGGTCGCAAAGCCGAGCGCACGCTCCTGGAAGGAGGGGTCCATGCGCAGCATCTGGTTCTTGACCTCGCTGGCTGCCTGCCATTCTTTATCATTTTTGGTGTTCAGCAGCAGCATCGCCTTACGGAGCAGGGGGCCCGGCCGGCGCGAGGGTGTCGACGTCGCGACGGGGGCCTCAGCTTCTGCCTCGACCTCGGTCTCGGCCTTGGCCGCTGGCTTGCGCCTCGTCCGCCCAGCGGGCACGACTTCGGCGGGGGCCTCGAACTCGATCTCGTCGACGTCGTCCTCGTCCTCGTCACCCAGCAGGGCAGCGTAGTCCGAGTACTCGTCGCACGAGCCAATCAACGAGCGGCTCGTGCCACCCGTGACGCCGATGCCGACCACATATCGACCAAGCTGCTTCGCCTTCTGCACGAGCGCAACGTAGTCAGAGTCGCCGGCCACGATCACGACGTGCGTGATGTCCTGCAGGCGAAACATGTCTTCCATCGCGTCGACCGCGAGGCGAATGTCGGCGCCGTTCTTGAGCCGAACGCTCAGCGGGAACAACTGCACGAGCTCGATACCCCGCGACACGAGCTGATCGCGATACCCGACGCTGAACGGCACTGACCAGTCGGCGTATGCCCGGCTCAGTCCGATGGGGCCAAACGTCGCGGCATAGTCGAGGATCGCCTCGACGCTCACCCGGGCGGCCTTCAGCCGCGCGGTTGCCTCAGCTTCTTTGAGCTTGCCGTCACGAATCTCGCGCCGGAACGCCAGGGCGCCATGCACTTGGTCGTAGCGGGTGATGACGATGTTGTCGAAGTCGAAGTAGACCGCGACCCGAGCTTCCCGCTGGCGACTCATGCGGTTCAGGCCGGCCGCGTGGTGTCGAGGAAGCGCGCAACGCGCTCGGGGACGTATGGGCTCACGTCGCCGCCCAACTCCGCCACCTGGCGCACGAGCGAGCTCGAAACGTGCGCGTGGGCAGGATCCGGAAGCAGGAACACCGTCTCGATGTTCGCGAGGCTGCGGTTCATCAGCACCATCGGCGTTTCGTAGGCGACGTCGATCTGCGAGCGAATGCCCTTGACGAGCACCGAAGCGCCGACCTCGAGGCAGTAGTCGACCAGCAGGCCCATCGACCATGACGCCACGGTGACGTTCTTTGGCATCGTCGGATCGTCTTCGAGGGAGCGCTGAATCAGGTTCACACGCTCGGCGATCGGCAGCATCGCACTCTTGCCGGGGTTATGCACCACCAACACGTGCACCTCATCGAAGATGGTGGCTGCGCGACGGATCACGTCAAGATGGCCAAGTGTCACCGGATCGAATGAACCCGGGACGACTGCAACTTTGCTCATAGGTCGAGCATATTGCCTTGGCGCATACGCGCGCTGGAACTTACCCGAGTTACAGCCCGTGCTGCTTTGCCAGGATGACCGCGTGCACCCGGTCGCGCAGGTGCAGCTTGGCGAGCACTCGCCCGACGTGGGTCTTCACCGTCGACTCGGAGAGAAACAGTTCGGCGCTGATCTCAGCGTTGTTCTTGCCGTCCGCGATCAGGCGCAACACGTCGAGTTCGCGCTCGGTCAGCACGGAGAGCACCTCGGGGACTCCGGCGGCCACCGGCGCTGCCTGGGCTACCGCCGGAACGGCCGCGAAGCCTCGCACCGGCGAGGCCCCAGGACCCGCCACACCGGCGACCGCGCCCGTCGCACGCAGCTGTTCCATGAGCCGCCGCGTGACGGAGGGAGCCATGGCCGCGTCGCCCGCAGCGACCCGGCGAATCGCGTCGGTGAGCTCGGACGGCCGCGCGTCCTTGAGGAGGAACCCGCTGGCCCCCGCCTGGATCGCCCCGGTGGCGTACTCGTCGAGGTCGAACGTGGTGAGCACGAGCACGCGTGTGTCCGGGAACCGCTCAGCGAACGCCGCAGTTGCCTCGATGCCGTTCATGCCGGGCATGCGGACGTCCATGAGCACGACGTCACAGCCGCCCGCGCCCGCGAGGCGTTCCATGGCAGCGAGCGCCTCGGCGCCATCCGCGGCCTCGGCCACGACCTCGATACCCGGCTCGGAGAGCAGGATGAGGCGGAACCCGGTGCGCAGCAGCTCTTGGTCGTCCACTAGCATGACCCGAATAGTGGGCTCAGTCATTGCGTTGTCCCTCATCGTCAATCGTTGGAAGCGTGTTCCTGGCAAGTCGCCCGGTTTCGCGGGCGTCGGCGTTGACGGGCAGCACGGCCCGTACCCGCCACCCGCTCCCCTCGTGCGCCGGAACGGGACCGGACTCGATCGTGCCCCCGAACATGCGCACGCGCTCGGCGAGGCCCGCGAGCCCGCGGCCCGATCCCACCCCCGACACGGTGTCCGCGTCCCCGTGGGCGCGGCCGTGATCGCGCACCTCGACCACGGTGAGGTCCTGCAACAGCGCCACCGTGACCTCGGCGCACGCCCCGGTCCCCGCGTAGCGCAACACATTCGTGAGCCCCTCCTGGGCGATGCGATACACCGCGAGCTCCTGCCCACGGTCGCCGGCGGCCTCGCCTTCGATGCGCAGCGAGACCGGCAGGCCCGCGTCGGTGAATCCGCGTACCAACGTCTCGAGATCCTGCACTCCCGGCTGCGGAACGAGCTCAATAGACGTCTCGTCCGGCGAGTGCAGCGCGCCCAGCAGGCGGCGCATCTCGGCCAGCGCCGTGCGCCCAGTCTCGGCGCTGCGTTGCATCGCGTCGGCGGCGGCCTCCGGCGCGACGGTCGCAGCCCGGGCGGCGCCCTCGGAGAGCGCGATCATTACGGAGACCGAGTGGGCGACAATGTCGTGCATCTCCCGGGCGATGCGCGAGCGTTCCTCAGCCACCGCGAGCTGGGCGAGCTGATCGCGCTCCCGGGCGAGCTGGTGAGCACGGCCAATGATGGCCTCCAGGTAGCGGCGCCGGTTGCCGATGTTGATGCCGAGCATCAGGATCGCGAGCATCCAGATCGCGCTCACGATGAACGGGCCGAGGAAGGAGGAAAGGGTGGCCGGCTCGCTGCTCACCACACCCGATTCGGTATCGAAGACGAGCGACTCGGCCGCACCGGGCATCAACATCTGGATCCCGGAACCCACCACCGCCAGCCCGTACCCGAACCAGCCCACCTGCACGCTCCGGTACACCGGGACTGCATAGAGCAGGAAGCAGAGCGCGACCGCATTGGGGAAGCCTTGGATGGTGAGGTCACCGGTGCTCGCAACGAGCACCGCGATGAGTCCCAGCAGCGGGAACCGCCTGCGGAACAGCAGCGCGGCCGCGACGAGCAGAAAGCGCAGGATCGTGACCAGCAGCAGCGGCCAGGTGAGATAGCTCGGCGTCCCTGGCGGGGCGTCAGATGGACCGGCCGCACCGGCGGTCGAACCGCTGAAGAGGTCGACCGTGCCAAACAGGGCGCACCCCAGGAAATAGAACACGACGATCGTGACGTCGAGCGCCAGGGGGTGCGCGGCGAGCGCCCGCCGGAGGACCCCCGGCGGGCGCGGCAAGCGTGCCTCGAGCGATGCGTGTGGACTCATCATTTCAGCCTAGTTGTAAGCGCTCTCGCCGTGGCGAGGATCCTGCGCCTGTGGCCTCGCTACCTCGCGTCGCGACGGTTGAAGAGGATCGCCGCCGGAATGACGGTGACCGCGGCCCAGACGACCATCGCGATGAGTGACTGCCAGAAGTTCGGAGACAGTTCGGCCGTCACGTCGGTGAGGCCCTGCGCGAGGACGTTGCCGATCGCCATCGGCGTGTAGTTCAGCACCGTGCCGACCCACTCCCAGCCCGAGATGCTGAGCACCTGGAGGGCGACCGGCAGCACAAAGGTGACGCCGGCAACGACCGCGATCCCGCCGGCGGTCGAGCGCAGGATCCCTGCGACGCCGAACGCAAACAACGCGATGCAGAGCAGGTAGGCGACGGTTCCCAGCGCACCCGTGATGACCGGGACGGAGGTGAGCTGCGCGAACGACGCCGGTTCCATCGCGATTGCCAGCGCGAGCCCACCGGCAACGAGCACGAGCGAGGTGAGTCCCCCGATCATCACCAGCACGAGGGTCTTCGCGGCGAACACCCGTCCGCGGCGCGGGACGGCCGCGAGCGTCGACAGGATCATGCCGCTCGTGTACTCGCTCGAGATCGCGAAGACACCAAGCACGCCGAACACGAGGGCGAGGAACGGCGCGGGGAATGCCGCGGTCATGAGCAGGTGGTTCTGGAGGTCAACCACGGAGAGGGCGCCCGAACTCGGCGGGTTTTCGGCGAGGATGAACGCGATCAGGCCACTGAGGCCGAGGCCAGACAACACCGTGAGTGCCAGGGTGATGCGGATGCTGCGCAGCGAGCTGAACTTGATCCGCTCTGAGCGTACGACGCCGCCGAACGTCTGCCGGGCGTTCACCCGGGAAGCGGGGGGCTTGGTGCGGCCGGTCGCGCTACTGGATCCGGATCCGGGGTTGCTGGCGGCGAGCGCCGCGTTCGTGTCAATCACAATTGAAGTGGTCATGGGTCTGCAGTCCTTTGAACGTCTCGGGTGGGTGATCGGCTAGGCGACGGCGTGCGTCGCGTACTCGATCTCGTCGCGGGTGAGGGCGAGGTAGGCGTCCTCGAGGCTGGAAACCGCCGTGCTGAGCTCGTGCAGCTCGACGCCACTCTGCGCAGCAGCGCGACCAACAATCGCAGCGCTGACGCCACGAGCGGTGAAGCGATCGTCACCCAACGGCTCGATGTGCAGCTCGGGTGACGCGTGGTGCGCCATGAGGAGGGCCGCGAGCTTCGCCGCCTCAGGGCTGCGCACCGAAATCTGCTCACCTCCGCGGGCGACGAACTCGCCGATCGGCGCGTCAGCGACGACGCGGCCGCGTCCGAGCACGATCACGTGATCGGCTGTCTGCGCCATCTCGCTCATCAGGTGGCTCGAAAGCAGGACCGTGCGGCCCTCGCTCGCCAGGTGCCGCAGGAGCTGACGCACCCAGAGCACGCCGTCGGGGTCAAGTCCGTTCACCGGCTCGTCGAGGATGAGGACCTGCGGGTCCCCCAGCAACGCTGCGGCGATGCCGAGGCGCTGACCCATGCCGAGCGAGAACCCGCCGACGCGCTTGTTCGCAACGTCTGTCAGGCCCGTCTGCGCGAGCACCGCGTCCACGCGGCGGTCGTCGATGCCATGGGTTGCTGCAAGCGCACGCAGGTGGCTGCGAGCGCTGCGGCCCGGGTGCACACCCTTCGCGTCAAGCAGGGCGCCAACTGTGGCGAGGGGGGCCGCGAGATCGGAATAGAACTTCCCGCCGATCGTCACCGTCCCCGAGGTCGGGCGGTCGAGCCCCACCATGAGTCGCATGCTCGTCGACTTCCCCGCCCCGTTCGGTCCGAGGAAGCCCGTGACCTGACCGGGCTGAACCGAGAAGCTGATGTTGTCGACTGCGTGCGTTGCACCGTAACTCTTGCTCAGGCCGCGTGCCTCGATCAAGGTGTCTCCTTCGTGTCGCAAAACGCCGAGTTTCAGCGTTCACCTCACAGTAGGAAAGACCCGGAGGTACGCGCGTCGGCCCCTGGTGCCGGGAGCATCACCCCTGAGTACCGGGTTCTCACCGTCAGAGCAGTCCTTGAGGACGAGACGGGCTGGGCCGGGGTGCTAGGACTTGCCGAGGTTTTCGAGGACGCCCGAGCGATTTCCTTGCTCGATGATCTCGCGAAGCCCCGGCGCGTGCTGCAGGTCAGGATCGACGTCGAGCAGCGCGCCCGCAACCTCTCGGGAGTGCGCGATGAGGTCGCCGTGCTCGGCCACGCGGAGCAGCCTCAGCGATGAACGCCCGCCCGATTGCGCGACGCCGAGGATGTCGCCCTCGCGGCGCAGCTGCAGGTCGACCTCGGCGAGGTCAAAGCCATCGGTGGTCGCTGCCACCGCATCGACTCGCTCACGCGCGACGCTGCCTTCTTCAGCCGGGCTGAGCAGCAGGCAGAGCCCCGGGTGCTGACCCCGCCCCACACGCCCACGCAGCTGGTGCAATTGGGAGATGCCGAAGCGGTCGGCGTCGCGGACGATCATGAGCGTCGCGTTTGGCACGTTCACACCCACCTCGATCACCGTGGTGGCGACCAGCACGCCGATCTCGCCCGCGGCGAAGGCCATCATCACGGCCTCCTTCTCGGGGCCGGGCATCGCGCCGGTGAGGGCCTCAATGCGGACCCCCGCGAGCGAGGGCCGGGCCCGCAGCTCGGCGACGGTCGCCAGCACGCTCTGGAGCACACGGGGCGGTGCGGATCCTGCGGGGTCGCTCGCAGAGAGCTCGCTTTCGACCGCGACCTCCGCCGGTTCGATCGATGGGCAGACGACGTAGACCTGCCGGCCCGAGCGCACCTCTTCTGCCGCGCGCTCCCAGGCCCGGTCTCCCCAAGCGGGATGGTCGGTGAGGCTGACGGCGTGCGTGACGATGCCCTGGCGGCCGGGCGGCAGTTCGCGGATGGTGGACACCTCGAGGTCGCCGAACGCGGTGAGCGCGACGGTGCGCGGGATGGGGGTCGCTGTCATCACGAGCAGGTGCGGCGGCGTCTTTCCTTTGCGTCGCAGCGTGTCGCGCTGTTCGACGCCGAAGCGGTGCTGCTCGTCGACGACGACGAAGCCGAGATCGTGGAAGCCGGTCTTGTCGCTCATGAGCGCATGGGTCCCGACGATGATCAGGGCCTCCCCCACGGCGGCCGACAGCAGGGCCTTCTTTCGCTCAGCGAGTGGCATCTGCCCGGTGAGCAGCACCGGGCGCACCTTCGCGCCGAGCTCGTCACCCAGCAGATCTCGGATCGAACGGAAGTGCTGCGTGGCGAGCACCTCGGTCGGGGCCAAGAGCGCCGATTGGCCACCGCCGTCGGCCACCTGCAGCATGGCCCGGAGCGCTACGAGCGTCTTCCCCGAACCGACCTCGCCCTGGAGCAGGCGGTGCATCGGAACCTCGGAGGCCAGCTCGCGCTCGAGGGTCTCACCCACCTCGACCTGATCACCGGTCAGAGTAAACGGGATCGTGGCGTCGAACGCGTCGCGGAGGCCTCCCCCGACGCGCGGCCACGGGCTCGTCGGCAGGGCGGCATCGCGGCGGCGGCGATCGAGCAATGCCAGCTGTAGGTGCAGGGCCTCTCGGAAGCGCAGGCTCTCAAGAGCCTGCTTCCACTCGCCCATGGTCGACGGCTGGTGCGCCCAGCGGATCGCCTGGTCCATTTTGCAGACGCCCTCGTCGCGAAGTACGTCGCGCGGCACGGGATCTGACACGGGCTCGAGCACGTCGAGGATCATCTGGATGCTCTTCTGGATCGTCCAGCTCGGCAGCTTCGATGTCGCCGGGTAGATGGGCACGAGGGTATCGGCCCAGTCCTTCGCCCGGATGCTCGCGAGCGCGTCGGCGTCAACGCCCTCGGGCACGTCGTCATCCTCGAACAGTTCGTACTCGGGGTGGGTGAGCTGCTGCATGCCGCGGTACTCGCCGACCTTGCCTGCGAACACCCCGCGCTTGCCGGCGACGAGCTCGTTCGCGCGCCAGCCCTGGTTGAAAAAGGTGAGGGACATGATGCCGGTGCCGTCCGTAATGCGGACCTCGAGGACGCCGCCGCGCCGCGACTGCATCTTGCGCTCGCGGACGTCGAGCACCTGGGCGACGACGGTGGCGTGCTCGCCCTGAGGCAGGCCCGAAAGCGGGGTCAGGTCGCCCCGGCGTGCGATGCGGCGGGGCAGGTGCCAGAGCAGGTCTCCCACGGTCTCGTAGCTGAACGCCGACTCGAACGCCTTCGCGGTCTTTGGGCCGAGGGCGCGCGACAGGCTCGTCTCAAAGTCAAGGCTGTCCGTGCTGTCCACGCGTCAAGCCTACCGAGGGCCACCGACGGCGCCCTGCGGGCGTCCTCCGCGCCGCAGCCGCCCGACGACCGGTACCCTCGAACGTATGACGCGCATCATCTCCGGGGCAGCCGGTTCACTTCGCTTGGAGGTGCCCAAGGCGGGCACCCGTCCCACGAGTGACCGGGTGCGCGAGGCCATCTTCTCGGCGCTCGAGTCGTGGGGCCTGGTCGACGGCGCGAACGTGCTCGACTTGTACGCCGGATCGGGCGCACTCGGGCTTGAGGCCGCGAGCCGCGGGGCCGCCGCGGTCACCCTGGTCGAGAAGCACCCCCAGGCGGCGCAGGTCGCCGAGCGCAACGCGCGCATCATAACGAAGGCGTTCTCGGGCGGCGCAGCTCCGGTGATCCGGGTCGAAAAGGCCTCGGTGCAGACGTACCTCGATCGCCCCGGCACCGGGAACTTCGACGTCGCCCTGATAGACCCGCCCTATGAATTGGGTGAGGCAGAGCTCACGGCAAACCTGAAATCACTCATTCCGCAGCTGGCGGAGGATGCGATGGTGCTCGTGGAGCGCTCGTCGCGCAGCCCCGAGCCGACCTGGCCGGACGGCCTGGCGCTCGTGCGCAAGAAGTCCTACGGCGAAACCCTGCTGTGGTGGGCAGAGCTGGCTGAGTAGCGAAGCATCGCTTCGCGCCAGCTCTGCCGCCGACAGGCGGATAGCTGAGTAGCAACGCATCGCGTTGCGCTATTTCTGCCGCGGCGCGCTGCCCCGCCCTGCCCGCCCCTGCCCCTCCCTGCCCCTCCCCGCCGACCTTGCGCGATGTGCTGATTCAGGTCGCGGGAAGCAGCCCTTTGCGCAAGGTCGACGGGTGGGCAAGGTCGACGGGGGCCTGCGGCCAGTAGCTCGAATGATCGAGGGTTCACAAACTCCGGGTGTGAGGGCGCCAATACCCGCATTGTGTGAACCCTCGATTTACCCGAAGGCAGGATCCTGGCCGGCCGCCAGGGCACGAGGCCACCGGGCCGCCAGCGCACCAGGACGACCAGCTGCCACCGAACTGACCCGCTCTAGGAACGCCGAAGGGCGCCGACCCACCGGAAACCGGTGAGGCGACGCCCCGGGCGTGACGCTGCGAGAGACTAGCTCCGCGGCAACAGGGTGTACTTCGAGGAGAGGAACTCCTGGATGCCCTCGAAGCCGCCCTCGCGGCCGAGGCCCGACTGCTTCAGGCCACCGAAGGGAGCCGCAGCGTTCGAGACGAGGCCGGTGTTCAGGCCCATCATGCCGGTCTCGAGCTTCTCGATCATGCGGTGTCCACGGTGGATGTTCTCCGTGAAGACATAGCTGATCAGGCCGTACTCGGTGTTGTTGGCAATCTCGACCGCCTCTTCCTCGGTCGAGAAGCGGATGATGCCGAGGAGCGGTCCGAAGATCTCCTCGCGCATGATCGCCGCCTGCGGGCTGAGGTTGTCGACGACGGTGGGCTGGAAGAAGTGACCCGGCCCGTCGATTGCCTCGCCACCGGTGACGATGTTTGCACCCATGTCGACGGCGTCCGCAACCAGGCGAGCCGTGTTCGCGACAGCCTTCGCGTCGACGAGGGCGCCGATGTCGTTGCCCTCCTCGGCGCCGCGGCCGATCGTGAACTTCGCGACGCGCTCGCCGACGCGACGAGCGAACTCGTCAGCGACTGACTCGTGCACGATGATGCGGTTGGCCGCGGTGCAGGCCTGGCCGATGTTGCGGAACTTCGCGAGCATGACGCCCTCGACCGCGCGGTCCAGGTCGGCGTCCTCGAACACGACGAACGGCGCGTTGCCGCCGAGCTCCATCGAGGTGCGCAGCACGTTCTGTGCCGCGGCCTCGAGCAGCTTGACACCCACGGGGGTCGAGCCCGTGAAGCTGAGCTTGCGCAGGCGCGTGTCCGACAGGATCGCGCTCGACTGTGCGCTCGACTTGGAGGTCGGGACCACGTTGACCACGCCGGCGGGGAGGCCAGCCTCTTCGAGCAACTGCACGAAGAAGATGGTGGTCAGCGGGGTGAGCGCTGCGGGCTTGATGACGACGGTGCACCCGGCAGCGAGTGCCGGAGCGATCTTGCGGGTCGCCATCGCGAGGGGGAAGTTCCACGGCGTGATGAAGTACGTCGGGCCCACGGGGAGGTGGGTGACGATCATGTTGCCGGTGCCCTCGGGGTTCTGGCGGAAATCGCCGCGAACGCGGACGGCTTCCTCCGAGAACCAGCGCAGGAATTCGCCGCCGTAGACGACCTCGCCGCGAGCCTCGGCGATGGGCTTGCCCATCTCCATACTCATCAGCAGGGCGAACTCTTCCTTGCGCTCCATGAGGAGGTCGAAGGCGCGGCGCAGGATGTTCGAGCGCGCGCGGCTCGACGTCGCAGCCCACGAATCCTGGGCAGCGACGGCGGCGTCGAGGGCGCGCACGGCGTCCTCAACGGTCGCGTCGGCGATCGTCTTGATGGTCTCGCCGGTGGCAGGATCCTGCACGTCGAGGGTGGCCCCCGACGAAGAGGGCTGCCAGGTGCCGCCGATGCCGAGGCCGGTCTGAACGCGGTCGAGCAGATCCTGCTCGTGGGTCTTCAGTGCCATAATTCGATGTCCTTTTCGGTAATCGGGACTAGTTCGCGGCCAGCGCGTCTGCGACGACCTGGAGGCCCTCGAGCAGCAGCTCGTCCGAGATGGTGAGTGCGGGGAGGAAGCGGATCACGTTGCCGTAGGTACCGCAGGTCAGGACGATGACGCCCTGCTCGCCTGCAGCCTTGGCGATCGCGCTGGTGAGCGCCGCTGCGGGCTTCTTCGAGCCCGACTCGACGAGCTCGAGTGCGGCCATGGCGCCACGGCCACGGACCTCGCCGATGCGGTCATCGGTCGCCTGGAGCTTCGTGAAGAAGTCCGAGATGAGGGTGCCAATGTGGGCGGCGCGCTCGACGAGCCCGTCCTCTTCGTACGTCTCGATCGTCGCGAGCGCAGCAGCGCAGGCGATGGGGCTACCAGCGTAGGTGCCGCCGAGGCCGCCTGCGTGTGCGGTGTCCATGATCTCGGCGCGGCCGGTCACGGCCGACAGCGGGAGGCCGCCGGCGATGCCCTTGGCGGTCGTGATGAGGTCGGGGACGACGCCCTCGAGGTTCGCAGCGAACATCTGGCCGGTGCGCGCGAAGCCGGTCTGGACCTCGTCGAGGATGAAGACGACGCCGTTGGCGGTCGCCCACTCCTGGATCGCGGGGAGGAAGCCGAGTGCGGGCTCGATGAAACCGCCCTCGCCCTGGATGGGCTCGATGATGATCGCAGCGACGTTCTTGCCGCCGACCTGCTTCTCGATCTGCAGGATCGCGACCTCTGCGGCCTCCGGGCCGGTGAGGCCGTCACGGAAGGGGTAAGACGTGGGAGCGCGGTAGACCTCGGGGGCGAACGGGCCAAAGCCGTCCTTGTAAGGCATGTTCTTCGCGGTCATGCCCATGGTGAGGTTGGTGCGGCCGTGGTACGCGTGATCGAACACGACGACTGCGTCGCGGCCCGTGGCGTGGCGAGCGATCTTGATCGCGTTCTCAACGGCCTCGGCGCCCGAGTTGAAGAGAGCGGAGCGCTTCTCGTGGTCACCGGGGGTGAGCGCGTTGAGCTTCTCGGCGACGGCGACGTAGCCCTCGTAGGGGGTCACGGTGAAGCAGGTGTGCGTGAAGAGCTCGACCTGCTCCTGGACAGCCTTGACGACGCGGGGCGACGAGTTGCCAACACCGGTCACGGCGATGCCCGAGCCGAGGTCGATCAGCGAGTTACCGTCGGCGTCAAGCATGACGCCGTTGCCGGCAGCAACGGTGAAGATGGGGAGCGCGACGCCGACGCCTGCGGCGACGGCGGAGTTCTTGCGGGCAAGCAGTTCCTGCGACTTCGGGCCGGGGATGCTGGTGACGAGCTTGCGCTCCTGCGCCAGAGCGGGTCCACCCTGAATGGTGACGTTAGACATAACGGTTCCTCCTTGAAATCGCGGATGCGTGCCGAGAAAGTGGCTGACCCCAGAATACGTCCGAGACGCACACCGCACGCACGACAACGTGGTGAATACTTGGGGAAGAATTGTCCACAGTGGCAAATTGCTCATCGGACCCAGTCCACCCCTGATCGGAGTACTCGTGGCACGCAGTGACCTGGCCTCGGCCGCCGCCGCTCCACCGGCCGCGATCCCGCATGCGACGATCCCACTCGGCGCGCTGCTGCGCCAGTTTCCGCTCGGTCTCGTGCTCATCGCAGGACACGCCGAAGACACCGCCGAACGTCCCGTGCAGTGGGTGCACAGCTCAGACCTTTCCGATCCCACGCCCTTCCTCACCCCGCGCACCGTCCTGCTCACGACGGGCGCGCAGTTCGCGCAGGAACCGTCGGCGACCTCGGCCACCGAGTACGTCGAACAGCTGATCGACGCCGGCGTCTGCGCCCTCGGCTTCGCGGCCGAGGTGCGCTGGGTGCGCACCCCCGGGACCATCGTCGCCGCGTGCGAGGCGCTCGGGCTCCCCCTCTTCCGCGTGCCGTACCAGACGCCGTTTCTCGCGATCATTCAGACCGCGGCGCGACTGCTCGACGCCGAGACACACGCGCGAGACACCTGGAGCCTCGAGGCCCAGCGCGCCATCGCGGGCGCGGCGCTCCACGCGGACGGCATCTCGGCCGTCGTGCGCGAGCTCGCCGCCCGGCTCGGACGATGGGTCGCCATCACCGACCGCACCGGACGCGTTGCCCAGGTCTCCCCCAAGACGGCGCGCTCGGAGGCCGGCGCCGAGTGGATCCGGCGGGAGTCTGCGACGCTCGTCGATCGCGGGGTGCGCTCGGGCCGCGTGCTCGCCGACGGGGACGCCGGGGCGCAGCTGCAGACGCTCGGCCGCGGCGGAAAACTACGCGGCGTCCTTGTCGTCGGCGGGTCCGCGGCCCTCGACCATGCCGAGCAGACCGCCGTCAGCCTCGTCGCCGCGCTCGCGACGCTTTCGCTCGAGTACCGCAGCGGGATCGCGACCGCCGATACCGAGCTGCGCGCCGCCGTGCTGCGCCTGCTCGTCGAGGAGCAGCGGCCGCTCGCCGAGCGCGTCGCAGAGCACTCACTCCCCTCGCTGCCCAGTGACCCGGTACGCGTGCTGGTGCTCGACCCGAACGAGCCCGACGGCAGCCCCGTGATCGAGGACCTTCGATCGCTCACCGCGAGCCGCCCGGGCGCGCTGCTCGCCCGCTTTGACGGCGCGCCGACCCTCGTGATCGAACAGCGTCTGCTGCGCCCAGTCACCGAGCACCTCGCAGCGCGCGGAGTATCCGCCGGCGTCTCGGGCCGCGCATCGGTCGACGCGCTCGCCGAGGCCATCGCCCAGGCTCGCCTCGCCTACGACATCGCAGACGCCTCGGGCCAAGGTCCCGTCGAGTTTCGGACTTCGATGGCCTCGAGCGTGCTCGGCCTGCTCGACCGGCAGCCCGAAGCAGCAACGCGCGCGAAAGCCCTGCTGGCGCCGATCCGCACGCACGACGCCCGGCACGGCGACCGCATCGCCGAGAGCCTCGAGATCTGGCTGCGCCACCACGGGCAGACGAGCCCTGCCGCGACTGAGCTCGGTGTGCATCGCCACACGCTGCGCACACGGGTACAGACCGCGGCCGGTCTGCTGCAGCGTGATCTCGACGACCCCGACGTGCGCGCCGAGCTCTGGACGGCGCTGCGGTTGGTGGGTTAGCTACGCTCCTCGTGCATGGCAGGATCCGCCAGACCACTCTGCCGCCACACTGTCGCGAGCACCGCGTGCAGTTGCTCCTGATCCACCGCGGCGAGCTGGGCCGACTCGACAAGCGCCCGAAGACGCCGCATGACCTCGAGCGGCAGCACCGCGACCCCAGGGGCCACTCGAGTGCCCGAGCCAATCCGTGACACGATGAGGCCGTCGGCCTCCAGAATACGAAACGCTCGCGCTGCGGTGCCGAGCGCAACGCTCATGTCTGCCGCGACCTGACGGACGGACGGCAGCCGCTCGCCGTCTGCGAGGAGGCCGGAGGCGATCGCGCCGCGAAAGTGGGCGGCAATGTCCGCGGCGGTGCCCGCAGGGTCGGAGGAGTCAGACATTGCTGCGCTCCGAGGGAACACCTTGGCTAGCTGCCGCTCTGCCGCTCGCAATGCGACCGAACCCCAGCGGCCGTCCAGTAACAACGAGCAAGAGCAGCAGCGCCAACGAACAGACCGTCAGGATGAGCCAGATTGCCAGCGCCGGGTCGCTGAATGCAGCGAACGAGGTTCCCCATGTCCCACTCTCCCCCGACGATGGAATCTCGTACGACAGTTCCGAGCGTGCACCAAACCCGATGATGGCGAAGGCGGAGCCCAGCACGAGGCCGAGCACCGAGATAATCAGTTGTGATACTCCAGCGGCGTTCACACGCCGCTGCCAAACTTGGTCTGACTGAGCCATTGCCGCAGGAAAAGGCGCGAGCGCCCGTCGGCGTAGAACAATGATCCCGATGACGACCAGGAGTACCGCGAAGGTGAAGCTCGGAACACCGTAGGTCCAGCCAAAGGTTGGAGCAGAACCGGTTACCCGGTCGTTCCCGGCCACTGGCGTTCCGATGAACCATCCCTCAGGATCCTTCGTTGAGCCCACCCCGGCCCAGATCGCGAGCACAGCCAGGGCGCCCAGCAGACTGGTAGCCGCTGCAATGGGCGCTTGCCCCAAATACGTGTGCCAGTAGCGCCTCTCAGCGACGAAACCGGGTTCTTCTTTCAATGAGATTTGCTTTCGCTGAGAGTATTCAAAGCACATCAGTCCGACCATCGCAATCACTGACGGCAACACGAGCAAAATCAGCTCACTGAACGGTGGGAATACCCATCGAAGCGCGAGCCCGGCACCCCAAAAAACGCTCGAGACCCAGGGCAGCGTGGCTCGAAACGCCCACAGAACGAGCAGCGCGCACGCCGTCCATCGCAGGACTAGCGGAACGGCAGTATCAAGTTCCAAGGCGGGGCCCCGAGAGCCACGTCTCATACGTAGAACCAGCACAACGCAACACAGTACAAATGCCAGCAGGGCGAAGACCCATGGTTGACCCAGATAGAACCACAACAATTCGCTGAATGTGAAGTCAGGCATGCGGTTCCTCCCCGTCGAAGAATGTACCGTCAGGCTAGAACATTTTGTATCAAATTACTAGCACGCTTTCGCAGAGATCAGCGCCCCGAGCGGTACGGGTCCCAACCGCGGGGCTCGGAGGCCTCGCCGCCCAGCAGCAGGGTGGCCCCGCGCGCGACCGCGCGACCGATGGGCGCAAAGCCCTCGGGCAGCGGGGCCCCGGCCGGGAACGTCGCGAGCATGCCGTGATCCTCGCCGCCCGTGAGCATGTCCTCCACCGACACGGCTTCCCCGCGTTGCCAGCCAAATCCGGCCGCAAGCAGCGCAGGATCCAAGTCGAGCGTGACGCTGCTCGCCTTGCCGAGCCGCGCCGCGTCGAGGCTCAGCGAATCCGAGACGTCCATCATCGCGGTCGCCCCGCCGTCGGCGGCGCGCACCCCGGCCGCGATCGGCGGAGCGGGGGCGAGCTGCGCCGCGAGCACGATCGGGTGCGCGGCGCGCAGCAGGGTAAGGCGCTCCTCGACGGGCTGCCCGTCGTCCTCCTGTTCATCGCCGCAGCGCTCGAACAGCAGCGACAGGCCGCGCCCGGCGAGCCCGAGGTCCCCCGCATACGCCACCACGTCGCCCGCGCGGGCGCCCGAGCGCAGTACCGGACGACGCCCCCCGAGGTCGCCAAGCGCCGTCACCGCGCAGCTGAGCACCGGGGCGTTCGAGAGGTCGCCCCCGACGACGCCGCATCCTGGCGCGAGATCGCGGCACGCGTCGTCGAGCCCGGAGGCGATCGCCTCGAGCAGCGCGACCGGAGTCGACGCGGGGGCCGCGATAATGACGGTCAGCCCGATGGGCATTGCCCCCATGGCCGCGACGTCGGACAGGTTGGTCGCTGCGAGCTTCCAGCCGAGCTCGTACCCGCTCGACCAGGACAGGCGGAAGTCGGGGCCCTCGATCATCGCGTCGCTCGTGACGACGAGGTCCCCCGCGCTCGTCAGCACGGCCGCGTCGTCGCCTGGGCCGACCGTCGCAGCCGCCGCCTCTCCGAGCCGCGCGAGCACGCGCGTGAGCACGCCGGCCTCTCCGAGCTCGCCGATCGTGAGCCCCGCCGCGTGCGCTTCATTCATGCCCTCAACGCTACCGCCCCACCCCGCGGCGCGCGCCGTTCGGTCCCGTCGAACCCCGCCGGGCGGATCCTGCGCCGCAGTCAGGAGCCTGCCCAGCCGCGCCCGCTACGCTGGATGCGTGCTGAATCGACGTGCCCTTGCCCCCGCGCTCATCATCGCGACGGCCGCCGTCGCCGTCCTCACGGGCTGCGCGGGCGACGTCCCCATGGAGCCCACGGCAAACGCGAACGACCCGGCCTGCGCCGATGTCATCGTGCGCCTGCCCGAGACGATCGGCGAACTGCCGCTTCGCCACACGAACGCGCAGGCTACGGGCGCCTGGGGCGATCCCGCCGCGGTGCTGCTGAAGTGCGGCATCGAGCCAAGCGGGCCCACGACCGACCAGTGCGTGTCGGTCGACGGCATCGACTGGATCATCGACCGCTCGCGGGAGCCCCTCTTCCGCTTCGAGGCCTACGGCCGCGAGCCCGGGCTCGAGGTCATTGTCGACTCGGAGAAGGTGAGCGGGACGACGGTGGTCACCGAGCTCTCCGCCGTCGCGCAGTTGCTGCCGCAGACGCGTCAGTGCTCGGCCGTCACCGACAACGACGACATCCCCGGCAACCCGGAGTAATTCCGAGGGCGGCGCTCGCTCGCCCAGTCATACATGTCGGAAATGACAATCATGCTGCACCACTTGAGCCCAAACGCTGCAGCATGATTGTCATTTCCGGAATGATTCACCGCGCGGCCGAGGCGGCGGGCAGTCGAGGCAGGCGACGACGCCCCGCCCGACAGCGAGACTCGCGGGAAAACCCCTACCGCTCCGTCTCGAGCGCCAGCTCGATGAGCTCGGTGATGAGGTCGCGGTACGCGAGGCCGGAGGCCTCCCACAGCGAAGGGAACATCGAGACCGGGGTGAACCCGGGCAGCGTGTTGATCTCGTTGATGACTGGGCCGCGATCGGTGAGGAAGAAGTCGATCCGGGCGTAGCCGGCGCACTGCGTCGCCTCAAACGAACGGATCGCCGCGTCCTGGATCGACGCGAACTCGGCCTCCGTGACCTCCGCCGGCAGCGCAAGCGAAACGCCGGCGGCGCCGAGGTACTTCGCCTCGTAGTCGTAGAAGTCTCGGCCGGAGAACACGATCTCCCCGATCACCGAGCTCGTGCGCGGGCTGCCGCCGTTACGTCCGGCGAGCACGCCGATTTCGACCTCCCGGCCGGTCACGCCCGACTCGATGAGCACCGAGCGGTCCTCAGCGAAGGCGACCTCGAGCGCCGCGGGCAGCTGCTCGGGCTCAGTGACTCGGCTGACCCCGACCGAGGAGCCGGCGCGGGCGGGCTTGACGAACAGCGGGTAGTGCAGGCCCTCGTCGAGGCGCGCGGCGAGCGACGGGTCGCGGTCGAGCTGCGCCCGGGTGACGGTGCGCCAGGGCGCCACGGCGATGCCGGCCGCGGCGAGCACGGTCTTCGCGAGGTGCTTGTCCATGCAGAGCGCCGAGCCGAGCACGCCCGAACCCACATAGGGCAGGTCGACGAGCTCGCAGAGGCCTTGCACGGTGCCGTCCTCGCCGAAGGGGCCGTGCAGCATCGGGATCACGACGTCGACGTCTCCCAACGAGCGCAGCGTGCCGTCCGCCTCGATCACGCGCAGCTCGCGCGACTGGGTCGACTCGGGCCAGAGCACGCGCGATCCGTTGTCGACGACGCGCGGCATCGCCTCGGCGTCGATCGCGTAGACCATGAGCTCCTCGGGGACGAGCACCATCGCGCCCTCCCCGGTGATGCCGACCGAGATCACGTCGAACCGCGACCGATCGATGGCGGCGAGGATCCCGGCGGCGGTGACGCAGCTGATCTCGTGCTCGCTCGAGCGCCCGCCGTGCAGCAGCACGACCGTCTGTCGCGACGCCGTCATTGCCTCGGTCCCGCTCATGCCTGAGTTCCCTTCCATCGTCGCGACAGCCGCTGCCAGACGCTCGTGTGTTCGTTCCCGCCGAGGCCCGACTCGGGCTGCGGCACGGTGTCGGAGGTCGCGAGGTGTGGGCCGAGGTCCTTCGGCGCCATCGTGCCGTTCAGCACCATTTGCACCTGCTCGACGATCGGCATCGTGACGCCTCGTTCCTGCGCGAGCTCGAGCACCGGCTTCACCGAGGTGATGCCCTCGGCGACCTGCTGCATCTGCTCGCGGGTCTCTTCCTGCGTGTACCCCTGGCCGATCAGGCGCCCCGCCGTGTTGTTGCGCGAGAGCGGGGACTGGCAGGTCGCGATGAGGTCGCCGAGCCCCGCGAGGCCGGTCAGGGTCGACGGGTCGGCCCCCTGTGCCACCGAGAAGTCGGTCATCTCGACGAGACCGCGCGTGATGATCGCGGCCTTGGTGTTTTCGCCGTAGCCGACCCCGTCGACGATGCCGATGGCGAGCGCGATGAGGTTCTTGAGCACGCCGCCCAGCTCGGTGCCGATGACGTCCGAGTTCACGAACGTGCGGAAGTACGGGGCCGAGGCCGCCGTCGCGACTTCCTGGGCCACCTGCAGGTCGACGCACGAGGCGACCGCCCCGGTGGGCTGCTCCTTCGCGATCTCGAGCGCGAGGTTCGGGCCCGACACGACCGCGATGCGCTCCGGCTCAAGGTCGAGCACATCGGCGATGACCTCGGAGATCCGCATGGTCGTCGTGCGCTCGAGCCCCTTCACGAGGCTGACCACGATCGCTCGACGCCCAAGGAACGGTTCGATCTCACCGAGGTTCTCGCGGATTGTCTGGCTCGGCACGGCGAGGAACACGAGCGAGGCGCCGGTCACGGCCTGCGCGAGCGACGAGGTCGCCTGCAGCGTCTTGGGCAGGTTGATTCCCGGCAGGTACTGACTGTTGCGCTTTGCGACCTGGATCTCCTGGGCCACCTCGGGGCGTCGCGCCCAGATCGTGACGTCGCAGCCGGCGTCGGCCAGGATCTTGGCGAACGTCGTGCCCCAGCTGCCTGAGCCGATGACGGCGACCTTGCGGCCCTTGTTGCGACGTGCGGCGCCGTCAGCCGGGTTTGCCCCGGCTACCGCACTCAAAACCGGCCCGTTTCGGACTGGTGGTGGCTCGCAGGATCCCAGCGCTCGGGCGGCGGGGTCTCGCCCCGGAGCTCGCCGAGCAGGCGGGCGATCTCCTGCATCAGCACGTCGGTCGCCTCGTTGAGGAGGCGGGCGTCAATGGGGCGCCCGGTGAACCGCGACAGGTCCAGCGGCTCGCCGATGATTACCTCAACGGTCTTGCGCGGAAACGGCTTGATCTTCTTGCCGTAGCGCGGCATCAAGCGTTGACTGCCCCAGTGCGCCGCCGGAATGAGCGGGATGCCCGATTCGAGCGCGAGACGCACCGCGCCCGCCTTGCCGCGCATGGGCCAGAGGTCGGGGTCACGCGTGAGTGTTCCCTCGGGGTACACGATCACAGAGGACTGGTTCTCAATCAGGGTGTTGGCTGCGCTCAGCGGGTTCTTTCCGGGCTCGGGCCGCGATCCGGCACGCTCGACCGGAATCTGACCGGTCGCCCGCATGAGAAAGCCGAGCACGGGAACCTTGAACAGGCTCGCCTTCGCCATAAAGCGGGGCAGGCGACCGAGGTGCCAGACGGCGGCGCCCATCGTGATCGGGTCAATCTCGCTGAAGTGGTTCGGAGCCAAGATGAAGGGGCCCGACTGAGGCAGTTTCGACTCCGGCGTAAACCGATAGCGCACCATGGCCGACCAGATGGGCAGGATCAAACCCGCCAGCACCCAGAAAGCCGACGGCTTGCGCATTTCCGCCGAACGGCGGCTCTTGAGCTTCACGGTTTCACGCATGTTTCAAGTATCCCGCACATCGCATGCCGCGCCGCGACGAACGCGACACGGCATGCAGATTGTTCGGCCTAGGCTTCGAACACGAAGTCAGCGCCGAGCTGGCGCAGCTTCGTGATGAAGTCCTCGTAGCCGCGCGAGATGATGCCGAGATTCGTGACCTTGGTCTGCCCCTCGGCGGTCAGCGCGGCGATGAGGTAGCTGAAGCCCCCACGCAGGTCGGGCACCTCAATCTCAGCACCCGTGAGGTGCGTCGGACCAGTAATGACGGCGGCCTGCTCGAAGTCGCGACGCTTCACGCGGCGGTTCTTGTCGTGCAGCCCGTCCTCGTAGACGGCGATCTCGGCGCCCATCTGGTTGAGCGCGCGCGTGAAGCCGAAGCGGTTCTCGTACACGGTCTCGTGAATGGTCGAGGTGCCCTGCGCCTGGGTCAGCGCGACGACGAGCGGCTGCTGCCAGTCCGTCATGAACCCCGGGTGCACGTCGGTCTCGATCGTGACCGGCTTGAGCTCGCCACCCGGGTGGAAGAACCGGATGCCGTCGTCGTGCACGTCGAAGTCGCCGCCGACCTTGCGGAAGACGTTCAGGAAGGTCATAAGCTCTTCCTGCTTCGCGCCGCCGACAAACACGTCGCCCTTGGTCGCGAGCGCGGCCGAGGCCCAGCTCGCGGCCTCGTTGCGGTCGAAGATCGCGCGGTGCTGGTAGCCGCGAAGCTCGTCGACACCCTCGATGAAGATGACCCGGTTGGGCTCAACCGTGATGATCGCGCCCATCTTCTGCAGGATACAGATGAGGTCGATGATCTCGGGCTCGATCGCCGCATTGCGCAGCTCGGTCTGACCCTCGGCGAGCACCGCCGTGAGCAGCACCTGCTCGGTCGCGCCGACCGACGGGTAGGGCAGCTCGATGTTCGTGCCCTTGAGACGCTTCGGCGCCTTCAGCAGGATCCCGCTCGGCAGCTTCTCGATGACCGCACCGAATGCGCGCAGCGCGTCGAGGTGGAAGTCGATCGGGCGGTCACCGATGCGGCAGCCGCCGAGGTCGGGGATGAACGCCTCGCCGAGACGGTGCAGCAGCGGTCCGCAGAACAGGATCGGGATGCGCGAGGACCCGGCGTGCGCGTCGATGTCGGCCTTGTGGGCCATCTCGACGTTCGACGGGTCGAGACGCCACTCGCCTGCTTCACCGCGAGTAATCAGTACGCCGTGCAGGGCGAGCAGCCCCGCGACGACGCGAACGTCCGAAATGTTCGGGACGTTGCGCAGCACGCTCGGGGTCTTGCCGAGCAGCGCCGCCACCATCGCCTTGGGGACGAGGTTCTTCGCCCCGCGCACCTCGATGCGACCCTGAAGGGGACGCCCGCCGTTGATCAGAATCTCGTCGGAGGTCAAGCCGATTCGGGACACTTCCTGCTGGGCGTCCTCCGGGAGGGCTGCCGATTCGTTCTTGGTCACTGGATCCTTAAATTACGCGGTCTGTACCGGAAGAGTGGTGGGCAGCCAGGCCGCCCGACGCGCCTCAAAGTCGGTAATCGCCTGTTCGTTCTGGAGCGTCAACGAGATATCGTCGAGTCCCTCCATCAAGCGCCACCGAGTGTAGTCGTCGATCTGGAAAGAAACCTTGCGGTCCCCGAAACGCACCTCACGGTCCTCGAGGCTGACGGTGATCTCGAGGCCAGGCTTCGCCTCAAGGGCGGCCCAGATCTCCTTCACGTCGTCTTCCTCGACCTGCGCGGCGAGCAGGCCCTGCTTGCCCGAATTGCCGCGGAAGATGTCGCCGAAGCGGGGCGAGATGACGACCTTGAAGCCGAAGTCACGCAGCGCCCACACGGCGTGCTCGCGCGAGGATCCGGTGCCGAAGTCGGGGCCCGCCACGAGCACCTGCGCGCCCTGAAAGGCGGGCTGGTTGAGCACGAACTCCGGGTCCTGGCGCCAGCCGGCGAACAGGGCGTCCTCGAAGCCCGTCTTCGTGACGCGCTTAAGGTAGACGGCGGGGATGATCTGGTCCGTGTCGACGTTGCCGCGCTTGAGCGGAGCGGCGATGCCGGTCAGGGTGGTGAACTTGTCCATGATCCTTACGCCTCCTGCGTTGCGGCGGCCGAGGCCACTGCGTCGTGAGTGATGCCGTTTGCCTCGTCCGCGGCGAGATCCCACGGGCTCGACAGGGTGCCGCGAATCGCGGTCGCGGCGGCGACGAGCGGCGACACGAGGTGCGTGCGCCCGCCCTTGCCCTGGCGACCCTCGAAGTTGCGGTTGGAGGTCGACGCGCAGCGCTCGCCGGGCGCCAACTGATCGGGGTTCATGCCGAGGCACATCGAGCAACCGGCGAAGCGCCACTCGGCGCCGAACGCCTCAACGATCTTGTCGAGGCCTTCGGCCTCGGCCTCGAGGCGCACGCGGGCCGAGCCGGGCACGACCATGACGCGCACGCCCTCGGCCTTCTGCTTGCCGGCAATCAGGCTAGTGAACGCGCGCAGGTCGTCCATGCGGCTGTTCGTGCAAGAGCCCATGAAGACCGCGTCGACCGGGATCTCCTTCATCGGCGTACCGGCTTCGATGTCCATGTACTCGAGCGCGCGCTCAGCGGCGGCGCGCTCGTTCGGATCGGCGATGTCGGCCGGGTTCGGCACGTTCTCGCTGAGCAGAACGCCCTGGCCAGGGTTCGTGCCCCAGGTCACGAAGGGCTCGAGTGCGCTCGCATCAATCGACACCTCGGCGTCGAAGACCGCGTCCTCGTCGGTCGGGAGGGTGTTCCAATACTCGACCGCCGCGTCCCACTCGGCGCCCTTGGGAGCGTGATCGCGCCCCTTCAGGAACGCGTACGTGGTCTCGTCGGGGGCGACCATGCCGGCGCGGGCGCCGGCCTCGATCGACATGTTGCAGATCGTCATGCGGCCGTCCATCGACAGTCCGCGGATCGCCGAGCCACGGTACTCGAGCACGTAGCCCTGTCCCCCGCCGGTGCCGATCTTCGCGATCACCGCGAGGATGATGTCCTTCGCCGTGACCCCCGGGCGCAGCTCGCCCTCGACGTTGATCGCCATGGTCTTGAACGGCTTGAGCGGCAGAGTCTGCGTAGCCATGACGTGCTCGACCTCGCTCGTGCCGATGCCGAAAGCCATCGCACCGAACGCACCGTGCGTCGAGGTGTGGCTGTCGCCACACACGACGGTCACGCCGGGCATGGTCAAGCCGAGCTGCGGGCCCACGACGTGGACGATGCCCTGCTCCTTGTCGCCGAGGGAGTGCAGGCGCACGCCGAACTCGGCGGCGTTGGTGCGCAGTGTCTCGATCTGGATGCGGCTCGTCGGGTCAGCGATCTCCCGCGTGATGTTCAGCGTCGGGGTGTTGTGATCCTCGGTCGCGATCGTCAGGTCGACGCGGCGCAACGGCCGGTCGGCAAGGCGCAGGCCGTCGAACGCCTGCGGGCTCGTGACCTCGTGCACCAGGTGCAGGTCGATGTAGATGAGGTCAGGCTGCCCGTCCGTGCCCTTCACCACTACGTGGTCGTCCCAGACCTTTTCAGCCAGGGTGCGGGGGCGCGTCTGTACGTGCTCAGTCATGCGTGTGCGTCTCAATTCTTCTTCGAAAGGGGTCAGCCCATAGCGACACTCCGCGACGGGGTCGGCTGCAGGCTAGGCCCCGTCGCGGCGTCGAAGGAGAAGTCGCCGCGTATGCATACCGGCGATTCTATCACCGAGCGGACGGTCAGTCCTGGGTCGGCGCTTCGCTCTTCGCAGAATCGGTGTGGTGCTCGGAAGCGCCGAGGTGCATCCGTTCGCCGCCCGCCTTCTCCTCGCGGCGCACCTTGATGAGGCTCGCGATGGTCGCGATTGCCATCGCGCTGACGATGAAGCCCAGCGAGGCCCAGGTGCTGATCTCAGGCGCCCAGTCCACGTGCTCGCCGCCGTTAATGAACGGCAGCTCGTTGGTGTGCAGCGCGTGCAGCACGAGCTTCACGCCGATGAAGGCCAGGATCGCGGCGATACCGAAGTGCAGGTAGCTCAGGCGCTCGAGCAGGCCGCCGAGCAGGAAGTAGAGCTGACGCAGGCCCATCAGCGCGAAGACGTTGGCCGTGAACACGATAAACGGGCTCTGCGTGATACCGAAGATCGCGGGAATCGAGTCGAGCGCGAACAGCAGGTCGGTCGTGCCAAGAGCGATGAGCACCAGCAGCATCGGCGTCCACATCTTCTTGCCGTTCTTCACCGTGCTCAGCTTGCCGCCGTCGAACTCGTCCGAGAACGGCAGTACGCGCTTGATCCAGCGCACAAAGGCGCTGTCTTTCTGCTCCGCGGTGTCGTCGTGGCGCACCTGCTGCCATGCCGTCCAGATGAGCCAGGCGCCGAAAATGAAGAAGATCCAGCTGAAGCGCTCGATCAGGGCCGCACCGGCAATGATGAAGATTCCGCGGAAGATGAGGGCGAGAACGATGCCGATCATCAGCGCGCGCTGCTGATAGGCAGGCGGGACGGCGAAGCGTCCGAGGATGATGACGAAGACGAAGAGGTTGTCGATCGACAGGCTGTACTCAGTGAGCCAGCCGGCGAGGAACTCGCTTCCGTGCTGCACGTCGCCAATGATGAACATCGCGCCCGCGAAGAGCAGGGCGAGCAAGACATAGAAGCCCACCCACAGGCTCGATTCCCGCATCGAGGGGATGTGCGGACGGCGAATGACGAGCAAGAGGTCGAACACGAGGACGGCGACAAGCACGACCATCGAGGTAATTTCGAACCAGAGCGGAAGAGCTGAGGTCACCAGTGGATCCTTTCGGGTGGCGGCCCCCATTCGAGGGATGCCGACGACCGAAGGTCTCTCCCCGGCCAAGAATATTCTGGCCGCCGCCGCACCGGCCAGGCAACGGAGCCCGACGTATTGACGATGCGGCGAAGTCGGGATACTCCCCTTCGCAAGTTCCTAGCTTAGCTGGTGTGCCGGAGTTCCCCCACACAACGCAAAACGCCCTCTCCGCAATGGAGAGGGCGTTTTGTCATCGTGACCCCAACGGGATTTGAACCCGTGTTACCGCCGTGAGAGGGCGGCGTACTAGGCCGCTATACGATGGGGCCGTTCTGCTACTGTCCCGCTTTGCTCTTCGCTCTGCGTTCCCTGCAACCCTTTAATCTTGCCACAGGCGCTCGCGCGAATTCAAATCGGCCGGGGTCGCTCGGGCGTTTCCCCAGCTCGGAACGGAGTTTCGGGATCCCGCCAGTGGGGTCATCCGCGTGAGATGCGCACCCCAGTCGGCTGGTCCCCGAGCAGGTCGTCGAGCGTGACCAACTCGAGCCCGCGATCTTGCAGTTCGCCGATCACGCGCGGCATGGCGTCGACGGTCGACGCGTGCGTGTCATGGAACAGGATGATGTCGCCGGGCCCCGCTCCGGACACCCGCTCGACGAGGGCATCCACCCCGGGGCCACGCCAGTCGTTCGTGTCGATCGACCAGAGGACGATCGGCAGCGGGATCTCTGCCATCACTTCGGAGTTCAACGCCCCATAAGGCGGGCGGAAGTAGCGAGGGGCGGATCCGGTCGCGTCGGTGATTGCCCGCTGAGCCTGCATGACCTGCTCGCGCACCTGCTCCTTCGAGAGCTTCGTCAGATCCGGATGGCTCCAGGAGTGGTTCGCGACGGTGTGTCCGTTCGCGAGTTCTGCGGCGGCCATGCCCGGCGCGACGGACACGGCAGATCCCATCAAGAAGAACGACGCCGCGGAGTTCGTCTCGGCCAACACCTGCAGGAGGCGCTCGGAATCCGCCCCGGGCCCATCGTCAAAGGTCACCGCAACGCAGGGAACTAATCCGCAGTCAATCGACTGCCGCCCCGCGGCCACGGCCTGCCAGGAGGGGGGCGCCGCGGCAACCGCGATCCCCAGGGCTGCACGGCCGCCCTCGCTCAGCCACCGTTCGGGGCGCTCCACACGGACCGCAATGTGCGCTCCGCGCAGTGCCCCTGACTTCGCCCAGGCGGCCAGGCGAGTGAAACCAGCCCCACCACCGGGCAGATCTGCCAGCGCGATCGCAAAGACCATCGAACCGTCGGCGGCGGGAACCGGGTCGGCGATCAGGCGCGCGAGCCCGAGTGATTCGCTCTCAGCCGCAGTGAGGGGGCGGGCGATCGCCGCCGGAACGAACATCGTGGGGAGGTCACGATAGCCGAGCGAGGCGAGCAGCAGTTCCCCCAACTCCCCCAGCCGCGCCGGGTCAACGAAATCGGCAGCGGGGGCGAGCTCTGCCCCGTTGACGGAATATCCGACAGTGATGAGGTCGCTCAGCACGCCGGCGGCGTCCACGCTCGTCGATCGCGAGCGGATGCCGAGCAACCCACCCGAAGCGAAGATAACGTCACAGTTGAGCGCCAGCACGGGCGCTCCCGCGGGAGCCACCGGGGCGAGCGCCGGGTCGGCCAACAGGATCCCGGCCGCAACCTGAGTGCTGCCCCGGGAGCACCCGCGCGAGGCTCCCCCGCTTCCCGCAGGCGACGCACGAGGATGGAACGCGGGAGCGCCGCTCTGACCGGCGAACGCCCCCATTTCCGCATGCACCCAGCTCTGTTGCTCCAGATTCAACGGGGTTTCACCTGGCAGTTGAGACCAGCGCGCCGAGGCCCAGGGGGCTCCGCTCGGGACTATGCGCTGCGGAAAGAGGCCGGGAACGGCGGCGGCGTCGAGCGGCTCCGGCGGAGCAACAATGTCCGCCAGCTCGATGCGCGGCAGCATTTCGGGGTGGGTGCTGTGCACGATCGGCTCTGGGGCACACCCCGCGAGGCCCACCGCCAGCGCGACTACCGATGTCGCCGCGCATCGGCGCATCGCGACCCGCAGGCGGGACGCGGAGGCTCGGGGGCGGGCCATCCCGGCAGTGACCCCCGCGTCGTCCATGCGCTCAGGCTATCGATTTTCAGTGACCGAGCGGAAGTGCTGGATCGGATGCGAATTCGTTCTTGTCACGATCAAAGAACCGGGGCTATTGTGGCTTCCCATGGGGCACTCGATGAAGACGGATCCGGACACTGGCGCAATTCTCGTGCTGATGACGAAGCCGTTTGCGGAAGAGCCTGATTCGATCGTCTGGATGGACGAGGACGGGGTCGAATATCCCGTGTCCGCCGAGGAACGCCAGCAGATTTCTAGCTAGCGACGCACTCGGCGCGTACCGCCATCTGAGTTCGGCTGGGTTCGCACCGCGTTGTGGATTATGGTGACGTTGAGGTCGCCCGCACGACGCTGGCGCCCAGAACAATGGGGGCCTTGCGTGCGCATGTCTGCTCGCCGAATTGCGGCGATCGTGGGGGCGTTTGTCCTCATCGGCGTCATCGTCTGGATCGACGTCACCACCAGCCTGTGGCAAGAGCTCGTGGTGTTGTCGGGACTCGCCGCGGGACTCGTGAGCTTCCTACTCACCGCACTCGTGATCGATCGAGTCATGGAGCGGTCGAATGAGCGCCGGTGGGCGCCGGTGACCCGGCTGGCCCTCACCGAGATCCTGCACGGGCTCGCCGACGACGAACAAAACGAGCCCAGCCGCGGACTGATTGTGGCGCGCAGCCTGAGCCTGCCGGTCGGCTCGCTCGGCACCCCGAGCGCCGAGCGGCTTCCAGCCGAGCTGCACCGCCTGCGCGAGAGCGTCGCCGCCGAGCGAGAGAGCTTGGCCGCTACTCTCGGCGTCTGGTCGAGCTTTCTCGCGTCAAGCGAGCGCGGCGCCGGCGTCATGCGCCGCATCGCGACCGTGGCCCTGCAGCTCGAGGCCGTGCGCGATGCCTCACTCGAAGTCGACGCGGCACTCCTTCGGCAGTCCGCGCCCAAAAACACTCCCTCGCTCGTCCCCGACGTCGCCGTCGTGATCGCCGACCTTCGCAACGAGATTGAGTCCACTAATTCGGCTCTCGCGGCCGTGGCCCACGAGATCGAAGCGGAGCTGAGCCGAGACGCGGCGCGCGCGCGGAAGACGGTAGCGAGATGAGCGGGCGGGCGCCAGACGGTAGCGTGCTCACTATGAAAGACGTTCAGGCACCACTGCGCATACTGGCGGTCGTCAGCGAGCCCGATCCGAGATTCGACGGTCTCTTCGCGCCGATCCGCGAGCAGGCGGAGCTCTCGCTCGTGTACGACGTCGAGTCGATGGCCCGAGCAGCGAGCAGCGCCGACGCGCTTTTGGTGTGGGAGGACCAACCGGGCCTCGTCGACCAGGCGATCACCGCAGGGGCCACCCTGAACTGGGTGCACTCCGCGTCGACCGGGGTTAACGCGCTCATCACGCCCACGTTGCGCCAGTCCGAGGTGACGTTGACGAATTCCCGGGGAGTGCTCGATCGCGCGATCGCCGAGTACGTGCTCGGCCTGTTTATCGCTCACCGCAAGGGATTTGCGGAGACGCTCGTCCTGCAGCAGCAGCGCACCTGGCGGCACCGCACGACCCGCATGGTGGCCGGCACACGTGCGGTCGTCGTCGGCACCGGCGCAATTGGGCGCGAGACCGCCCGCCTGCTCGGGGCGGTCGGCGTGCATGTCACGCTCGTCGGGCGGCGAGCGGTCTTGCAGGATCCGGAGTTTGGTCGGATCGCCGCATCAGACGATCTCGCGAGCGAGGTGCGGGACGCGCAGCTCGTCGTGCTCGTCGCGCCGCTCACCGCCGAGACCCGGCACCTGATGAGCGAGGACGTGCTCGCCGCCATGCCGCGCGATGCATATCTCGTCAATGTCGGCCGCGGGGGTCTCGTGGACGAGCCGGCGCTTGAAGCGCGGCTTGCGGCGGGCCAGCTCGCCGGGGCCGGTCTCGACGTGTTCGCCGAGGAACCGCTCCCACAGTCTTCCGCGCTGTGGGGCGACCCCCGCGTGCTCGTCTCGCCGCACATGGCCGGGGACTTCGACGGGTTCGAGGAGGCGCTGGTCGCGCGTTTCGTCGAGCTGCTTCGAGACCGAAAAGCCGGGCGCCCGCTCAGCCACGTGGTGGACACGCGGCTCGGGTACGTGCCCAGCGGGACACCCGCGAGCTAGTCCTCGTCGCCTCGGGTGAGCCGCGCCATCGTGTCGGCGTCAACAATCTCGGCCTGCAACCTCTTGGTGAGCGAGGCGAACACGAGCGAGTATGACTCCTCGATCATCTCCGCCAAGTGTTCGGGTGCGAGTGTCGAGATGCCGAGACGCACCGAGTTCCAGTGTTTCTTATTGACGTGGTAGCCCGGGATGATCTCGGCGAACGCCTCGCGCAGTCCCACGTTCTCGAGCGGGTCACCCTTCAGGGTGATCAGGTACTCGCCGCTGCCTGCGCCAAACAAGCCGAAAATCTTGCCGCCCACCGTCAGCACGAAGGTGTCCCACTCGGGCTTCACTGCGGCCTCGGCCCCGGGCCACTGGCTGACGATCTCGGTGAGCCAGTCCTCGTCGATTGCGGTCTGCCCCGCGGACGACTCGTCCCCGTGTGTGTGCGTGCTCATTGCTGCCGGCCTCCTCGATTTCGTGTGCCTCGTCGCCTCCAGCGTAGGGCTGCGGCACAACGAATGGGTGCCCGGTCGAAGAATCGACCGGGCACCCATTCACCTGCGTGTGCGAGGAACTAGCTCGTCGGCATCAGCACCGAGTCGACGAGGTAGACCACAGCGTTCGCGGTCTGCACGCCACCGCAGATAACCTTCGAGTCATTCACCATCAGGTTGTCGCCCGAGCCCGTGACGGTCAGGTCGCTGCCCTCGACAGTGGTGTGGGTTCCGACGATGTCGGCCGGCTCAATCTGCCCGGCGACCACGTGGTACGTCAGGATTTTGCTGAGCAGGTCGCTGTCGGTCTTGAGCGTGTCGATCGTGCCGGCGTCAATCTTCGCAAATGCGTCATCGACCGGAGCGAAGACCGTGAACTCGGCGCCGTTCAGCGTGTCGACCAGGTTCACGTTCGGGTTCAGCTGCCCGCTGACGGCGGCCACCAGCGTGGTCAGCAGCGGATTATTCGACGCAGCGACCGCGACGGGATCCTGCGACATGCCCTGAACGGAGCCTGCTCCGCTCGGTACCGCTTCCGCGTAAGCGGCACAGCCCGATCCGACGAGGTTCGCGGCCGGATCGTCAGCCTCCATCGACGATGAGCTTTCGGACTTGGTCGGTGCGGGAGTCTCGGTCTCTGGCGCGGAGGCACCCATGGAACAGCCGGCGAGGGTGAACGCGCCAACAAGGGTCAGGCCAAACGCTGCGACGAGCTTGTTCTTCGTGTTGAACATGATGTCCTCCAGGTGAATGTCACCACGGTGTTCCGCGGTTGTACTGGGTCATTCGGAGGCCTCGCCAGATCGGATGGGAACTTTTTCACATTTCTTTTCAGCGGCAAGAAATCAATCCGAACCAGCGGCCGCTCCGAATACTGAGCAACACCATTAAGGGGAACAACATGGACACGCTGCTCATCGGTTTGCTCGGCGGACTGATCACCGGAATATCACCGTGCATTCTGCCGGTGCTTCCGGTCATTTTCCTCACCTCGGGCACGAGGCCCGGCCTGCCCGGCAAATCGCCCGAGGTCATCCCGGCCCCTCCCAGTCGCCCCTATTTGGTGATCGCCGGGCTCGTCGTGAGCTTCACGATTGTGACCCTGGCAGGATCCCTGCTCCTCGGGCTCCTCGGGCTGCCGACCGACGTGATTCGCTGGGCCGGCATCGTAGCGCTCGTGATCCTGGGCATCGGGTTCCTCAACCCCCGCTTCGAGCAGCTCCTCGAAAAGCCGTTCCAGTGGCTGCCACAGCGCAAGGTCTCCGACCGGGGGAACGGCTTCGGGATGGGGCTCGCGCTCGGCGCCGTCTTTGTTCCGTGCGCCGGCCCCGTGCTTGCCGCGATCATCGTCGCTGGCTCGACCGGCACGATCGGCCTCGGCACCGTGATCCTGACCGTCTCGTTCGCCGTCGGCGTCGCCATCCCGCTCCTTGCGTTCGCGCTCGCCGGGCGCGGCCTCGTCACGCGGATCCGCGCGTTCCGCTCCCGCGAGCGGGCTCTGCGCATTACTGCCGGCGTCGCCATGATCGCGCTCGCGGTCGGCCTGGCCTTCAACGTTCCGCAGATGCTGCAGCGGCTTCTGCCCGACTACACGGCGGGGCTGCAGCGCGACCTCGCAGACAGCGACGCCGCGAAGGATGCGCTCTCGCTCGGCGGACTCGTCACCGACGAGAACCGCGAGCTGGATCAGTGCACCAACGGCGCCGAGACCCTGGAATCGTGCGGCCAGGCCCCCGAGATTCGCGGCATCGAAGCGTGGCTGAACACCCCGGAGGGCGCGGGAGTCAGCCTGGACGAGCTGCGCGGCAAGGTCGTACTGATCGACTTCTGGGCGTACTCCTGCATCAACTGCCAGCGCTCCATCCCGCACGTCGTCGCGTGGGACCAGGCCTATAAGGACGCGGGGCTCGAGGTGATCGGCGTGCACTCCCCCGAGTACGCGTTCGAGAAGGACCCGAAGAACGTCGCCGCCGGGATCCGCGATTTCGGGATCGAGTACCCCGTGGCGCTCGACAACGACCTGTCCACCTGGACGAACTACCGCAACCGCTACTGGCCGGCGCACTACCTCATCGACGCGAAGGGCACCGTCCGGCACATCTCGTTCGGCGAGGGCAACTACGCCGCGACCGAGCAGATGATCCGAGAGCTCCTGAAGGACGCGGACCCGACGCTCACCCTGCCCGATGCGACCGAGGTCGCCGACCAGACCCCCGAGGTCGGCTCAACGACGCCCGAGACCTTCCTCGGCTCGTCGAAGGACAAGAACTTTGCGGGCCCGGGCGACTACCGCCCGGGAGAAAACGCGTACACGTTCCCGAAGCAGCAGCCGGCCGACACCTTCGCCCTTCGCGGGGACTGGAAGGTCGACACCCAGTTCGCCGCCCCGCAGGGCAGCGCAGGCGAGGTCCGGCTGACCTACCGGGCGAGCGAAGTGCGCATGGTCGTGTCGGGAACGGGAACGCTCCGGGTACAGGACGAGTCGGGCAAGGTCCGCGAGATCCAGGTCTCGGGAACGCCGAGGTCGTACGCGGTGATTGAGCCGGGGAAGTTCTCGACGGGCGTGCTTGACGTCGAGGTGAGCCCAGGCCTCGCGGTCTATTCGTTCACATTTGGCTAGGCGCTGGGCACGTCGCGAAGAGTTTGGGAGGTGAGTAGGGCATGCTAATCGAGATGGTTATTGACGGAAGTGAAGTACCGGAGCACAGCGGCGACGCTGACCCTGCCTCCGTGCTCCTTCGCGACGTCGCCACCGGCAATGAGGACGCGTTCGCGAAGCTGTACGACATGCTGTCCTCTCGCGTGTTCGGGCTAATCCTGCGCGTGCTCGTGGATAGGTCGCAGAGCGAAGAAGTCTTGCAGGAGGTCTTTCTCGAGATCTGGCAGTCGGCGCCAAAGTTCGACCCCGAGCGCGGGCTGGCCCGGACCTGGATCCTGACCATCGCCCACCGGAGGTCCGTGGACCGGGTGCGCGCCTCGCGGGCGAGCTTTGACCGCGACATGCTCGCCGGGTTTCGCGAGCTACACACCTCGTCCGAAAGTGTGGCCGACGAGGCCGCCATGCGAATCGAGGGCGCCCGGGTCGCGACGCTGCTCACGCAGCTCCCGCAGGCGCAGCGGGAAGCCTTGACGCTCGCGTACTTCGGCGGGTATTCGCAGTCGGAGGTCGCCGCGATCACCGGCGCACCGCTGGGCACCGTGAAGTCCCGGATGCGCGACGGCTTGTCACAATTACGATCGGAAATGGAGGTGGGGCGATGAACGAGCAAGAGTTCCGTGAACTCTCGGCCGGGCACGCCCTCGGTGCGCTCTCCCCCGACGACGAGCGCGCGTTCGCGGCGGCGCGTGCTGGCAACCCGGAGTGGTCACAGATCGCCGACCACGACGCAGAGACCGCGGCGGCGCTCGGCGCGCAGCTGCCCGCGGTGGCTCCGCCCGCGATGCTGCGCGACCAGATTCTTGGCGCAATCGCGCAGGCGCCGCAGGCGCCACCGGCCTCGCGTGGCACGCGGGCAACGGTTCGACCGTCGACACCCGATGCTGCGCGGCCGCACGCCACTGCACGGCCGGACTCCACGCCAGTGCCGGGGGCACCGGACGAGGACGACCGCGAAGAGGCCCTCGACGCGGCGTACACACGGCGCCGGAAGTGGCAGCGTGGCATGTTTGCCCTCGTCGCATCGGTCGCTGTGCTGAGCATGATCGCGCTGGGCACGAGCTCGCTCATTCAGGCGCTCTCGACGCCCGCCGAAGTGACCGCGCTGCAGCAGATCGAGTCCGCCCCCGACGCAAGTCAGGCCTCAACGACCTTTGCGGGTGGCGTCGCGACCGTGCACTGGTCGGAGGCGCTCGGGAAGACCGTCCTCGTCGCCGAGGGGCTGCCCAAACTCGAAGAGGGCCGAGAGTTCGAACTCTGGTTCGTCCGCGGCGAGACGCCACTTCCCGCGGGCACGTTCTCGTCGCGCACGGGGACGGGCGTCGCCCTGTTCGGCGAGCAGATGCAGCCGGGCGATCTCGTCGCGGTGACGATCGAGGATGCCGGCGGATCGCCGACGGGCCTGCCCACGACCGACCCGATCCTCGCGATCGAAACGGCCTAGTTCGCGCTCGGGCGCTTCCCGGCTCGCCACCACAACACAAGCGCGATCGCGGCCACTGCGACGATCGCGACGATGTCCACCGCCGCGCTCGCGAGCACCGAGCTCTTGCCCTGCAGCCAGGCCGAGACGCTGGTCGGCAGCAGCTCGGGCGCGCTGATCAGGCCGTTCGTGGTCCAGAACAGCACACCGACGACCAGAATCAGCGTGCCGGTCACGACCGACGTGGTGTGGAATTCGCGGCCGAACACCGTAAAACTGCGCCCGCGGAGCACCGTGCGGGTGCGGGCGCCGATGCGGTTCCACGCCGCGGCGATCGCGAGCAGCGGAACGAGCATGCCGGCACCGTAGACGGCGAGGAGCACCCCGGCGAGCAACGGGCTCCCCTGGGTCGCGGCCACCGTGAGCACTGCCCCCAGGATCGGCCCGGTACAGAACCCCGCCACGCCACTCGCGGCCCCAAGCAGGAAGGTCTTCACGAAGCCGACGCGTGAGGCTGCCTGCTGCTGCAGTTCGCGACCGCCGGGCAGGATCCTGCTGGGATCGAAGCCGACGCCGAAGATCTGCAGGATGCCCAGCACCACCAGGATGAGGGCCGCGACCCCGATGATGACGTCGCGATGGGTCACAAAGAGCGTGCCGATCGCGCCGATGCCGACGCCGAGCGGCACGAGCACCACGAGCAGGCCCGCGAAGAAGACTCCGCCGTGCAGCAAGAGCCGCGGGCCGGTGCCCGCCACTGAGGCGAAGAAGGCTGGGAGCAGGAGCGCCCCGCACGGGCTGAGGATCGCCAGCACTCCCCCCAGGAAGGCGGTGACGAGGCCGACCTCCACGGCTAGCTCTTCGCCGCCGCGCGGGCGGTCTCGTAGGCCTCGAGGAAGACCTCGGTGGGCTGGGCGCCGGAGATCGGTTGCCCGCCGAGCAGGAACACCGGGGTGGATGTGGCGCCCAGGTTGATGCCGAGCTCGGCGTTGCGGGCGACCTCTGCCGCGGTCTCGGCGGAGTTCATGTCCGTCGTGAACTGCGCGGTATCCAAGCCGAGCGAAGCAGCAAGCTCGGTGAGCCCCTGGTCCGTGAGGCCCGCGTCGGAACGTCTCTCGCCGTTCGCAAACAGCAGCTCGTGGTACTCCCAGAACTGGCCCTGCTTGGCCGCTGCGTGCGACGCACGGGCAGCCCGCTCGGACGCCTCTCCGAACACGTTGATGTCGCGCCACTCGATGCGCAGCTCGCCGGCGTCGGCGAGCTCCATCATCGCGGGCAGCGTCTGCAGGTTCCACTGCGCACAGAACCGGCACTGGTAGTCCGAAAAGACAATCAGGCCGACTGGTGCGTCGACAGGGCCGGCGGCGAGCGGGTCAGCCGGGTCGCGCCGCTCGAACTCGGTGAGGTCTGGACCTTCGGTCTCGCCCTCGACGATCTCGCCGGCGTCACCGCCGAGCCCCTCTTCAGCGGACTGGGAGCCGCCCTGCGCGGCGATGGCCAACACGATGAGGAGTACCGCGCCGATGATGACCAAGAGTGGGAGGAGCAACCGGCGCTCGCGACGCCGGGTGGGTGCTGCAGACAGAACGGGCCTCCGTGACGGCATCGAGGTGCGGGGAGCATGGGGCGGCCAGAGCGGGATGACTCAGAACTGCCGATAGGTTCGACCCTATCTGGAGACCACTTGAGAGGGGCCTGAGCGCACCCGCTCGTAGGCCTCCAAGGCGCGCTTGCGCCCCGCTGCGAGATCGACGATCGGCGGAATGAGCACACTGTCCGGAGCCCACTGCTGGACGTATCTCTCGTCGGCGTCGAACTTGTGCTGCTGCAACACCGGGTTAAAGACGCGGAAGTACGGCGCCGCATCGAGGCCGCTGCCCGCGACCCACTGCCAGTTGAACGGATTGCTGGCGGCGTCGGCGTCGACCAGGGTGTCCCAGAACCAGGCCTCGCCAACACGCCAGTCGGTCAGGAGGTGCTTGGAGAGGAAGGAGGCAGCGACCATGCGCACGCGATTGTGCATGAACCCGGTCTCCCACAGTTCGCGCATGCCGGCATCGACCAGGGCAATTCCGGTCCGTCCGCGCTGCCACGCCGCAAGATCGTCAGGGTCGGGGGTACTCCAGGGAAACTGATTGAAGCGAGGGTTCAGGTTCTCCTGGTCGAGATCTCCCCAATGGAAGCGGGTGTGGTGGGCAAATTCCCGCCAGCCCAGCTCCGAGAGGAACATGCCAACGTCCTGCCCCGACGCCAGCGCGCGATGCCAGACCGTGCGGGGGCTGATTTCCCCCCAGCGCAAGTGGGGTGACAGGGTCGAGGTAACGTCGAGCGCGGGAATGTCCCGCCCTGACTCGTACGCGGGCACTCGTTCGTCGAGGAACGTTTCGAGCGCCTCGTCCGCCGCCGCTTCCCCGGGCGTCCACCGCCTAGCGAACCCCGTCGCCCAGTCGGGGGCGGATGGCGTCAGCCGCCAGTGGTCCAGGAGGTCACTCTCGGGACGGCGCACCGCAGGGGTGAGCGAGCTCGGCGCGGCGATCGGAACTGCGGGTTCGGGCAGGCGAAGCGAGGCGCGCCAGAATGGCGAGTACACGCGAAAGGGTGTTCCCTCCCCCGTCAGCACCGTCCACGGTTCGTGCAGCAGTCCCCCGATATACGACTTCGCGGCAACACCCTCTTCGCGCAGCGCCAACTTCAGCCGGGCATCGATCTCGCGTTCCGGCCCATATCGTCGATTCCAGAGCACCCGAGTCGCGCCGCCCTCACGCACCAGGGCCGGAATGACCTGCTCCGCCGCGCCTCGACGCAGCACGAGCGGGACCCCCAGCTCGGCAAGTGCGCGCTGCAGTGCGCTCAGCGAGTGGTGCAGCCACCACTTCGCCGCCCCGCCGAGCGGGCGGATCTCCGGCGACTGCTCGTCCCAGACGTAGACGCACACGACGCCCTCGGGGTCGTTCGCGGCGTCCGCGAGCGCCGGGTGGTCGGCGACGCGCAGATCGTCGCGGAACCACACAATTGTCGCCATCCCCTCATGCTACTGCCCGGATGCGCCATGATGGGGGCAGCGTCTGCCGAGAGGGCGACGCCGGCGGGTGGAGGCTCTGCGGTGAAAATTACACGCTCGTTCGAGATCGCCTGCGACGCCGATTCGGCCTGGCGGGCAATGCACGACCCCGTCACCATCGCGAACGTTTACGGCTCGCTACTCCGGCTCATCCCGGAGGGGAAAGTACCTACTCAGCTCGAGAACGGCACCCGCATGGTGGTCGGGCTGAACGCGCTCGGGATCCTGCCCCTAGGCCGCCAGGCCATCGTGGTCACCGACACCCGGGTCCTTCGCGGCGACACCGAGACCCGCACGATGCACGACCGCGGCGGCCCGCTCTCCGGCCCACTCGCGGTGCTGCATGGCTGGCATCACCAGATGTCGGTCACGCCGCTTCCGGGCTCGGCTCCGGAAGCGGGGTGGTCCGACACCCTCGAGGTGAGCGGACCGTTCGCTTGGTTGTTCTGGCCCGCACTCTTCAGTACGTGGAAGATGCGCGAAGCGCGCATCAAACGGTTGTCCCGGTCCTGGTAGGCGCTAGCGGCTGACGGCAGGTTCCGACGGCTGCGCGTGGGCGCAGTTGCACGTTGCGGCGGGCGCGACGGCGGCTGCGGGGACCGGCGCGGCTCTGGTCGGGGCGGGGGCAATGGGCGTCTCGTCGAGTCCGTGCAGTTTCGCTCCCGAGCCGTTCTTGCTCATCTGGTCGATCCAGGCGAGCGCGAGGGCCGAAATGATGAAGGCGAGGTGAATGCCGACCTCCCACATGACGCCCTCGGTGGAATAGATCACGGTGCCGTTCGCGTCCCTGACGATGCCGCCGTCCATCCGGCCCACCTCGATGAAGGTCTTGAGGAGGTGAATCGACGAGATCGAAATGATCGAGATCGACAGCTTGATCTTGAGCAGGTTCGCGTTGACATGCGAGAGCCAGTCCGGCTCGTCGTGGTGGCCGCTCACACGAATCTTCGAGACGAACGTCTCGTACCCGCCGATGATCACCATGATGAGCAGGTTCGCGATCATCACGACGTCGATCAGCGCGAGGACGCTGAGCATGACGTCGGTCTCGTTGATGTGCCCCTCGATAAACGAGCGCTCAATGAGGTGCCACAGCTCGATGAAGAAGAGGACGACATATACGAACTGGGCGACGATCAGCCCGAGGTACAGCGGCGCCTGCAGCCACCGGCTCGCAAAGATAAAGCCGGCGAGGGTGCGGGAAGCGAGGCCGGGACCCCTCTTGCCGGGTGCGTGGTTCGTCAAGTCGCTCACTGGTGCCTTTCGTACGGGCAGGGCCCGGATCCTGATGTTCTCAAATAGTACTGAGTACCACAATTGCCGAAGCTGTATGCCGATTCGGGCCCGCGCGCCACTGTGAAATCCTCTAACGATGCCCAGCGCACGATCGCGATCGTTGCGTCATGTCAACGACCCTGACAATTGCGGCTAGGCTCGTGGAGTCCTCTCTTCAACGAAGAACTGTGATGGAGCAGCCGCATGACGAAACACACCCTCAGCAACGCCACCGAAACTGGCCACATTAAGGTCGGCAAGGGCCTGAACCAGGGCACGCTCGGCGTGGTCGGGTCGACCGTCATCGGCCTTGCGTCCACCGCACCGCTCTACTCGCTGGCGGCAACGCTCGGCTACGTGATTCTCGCCGTCGGAGCGCAAGCGCCCCTCGTGTTCATCATCGCGTGCATTCCGATGGTGTTCGCGGCCTTCGCCTATCAGGAGCTCAATCGCGAAATGCCCGACTGCGGCACCACGTTTGTCTGGAGCACCAAGGCCTTCGGCCCGATCACCGGGTGGATCGGCGGCTGGGCCGTCGCGGTCGCCTCAATCATGGTGCTCGCCAACGTTGGCGAAATCTCAGGACAGTACTTCTGGCTGCTGCTCGGCAATCAGGAGTTCGCGGACAACCGTGCCATCGTGATCGCCACCTCGGTCGTCTTCATGGCCATCATGACGTTTGTCAGCACCATCGGCGTACAGATCGGCGAGCGGCTCCAAATGGTGCTCGTCAGCGTGCAGATCGTTGCCATGGTGCTGTTCGCCGTGCTCGCCCTCGTCAATGCCAGCAACGGCAGCTACGAGGGTTCGGTGGCGTTCGATTGGAGCTGGTTCAACCCGGCGGAGCTCACCTCGTGGTCCGGCTTCATGGAAGCCGTGCTGCTCGCCCTCTTTATCTACTGGGGCTGGGACACCTGCCTCGCGCTGAACGAAGAGACGAAGAACCCCCGCAAGACTCCCGGCCGTGCCGCGCTGTCGAGCATCGCCGTCCTCATCATTCTGTACGTCGGCGTTTCGGTAGCCGTCATGATGTTCGCCGGCTTCGGCGATTCCGGCTTCGGTCTCACCAACGAGACGAACCTCGACGACGTCTTCAGCGTCCTCGGCGGCACCCTCTTCGGCCCGTGGGGCTGGTTCTTGCTGCTCGGTGTGCTGCTCTCGGCAGCGTCCTCGACGCAGACCACCATCCTGCCGACCGCCCGCGGCACCCTCTCGATGGCGGTGTACCGCGCGCTTCCGGCGAAGTTCGCCGACCTGCACCCCCAGTTCAAGACGCCGTGGTTCTCCACCACCATCATGGGCGTCGCCGCGATCGTGTACTACGTGGGCATGTCGATCCTGTCGGAAGACATGCTTGCCGACTCGCTCACCTCGATGGGGCTCGCCGTCGCGCTGTACTACGCCATCACTAGCTTCGCCTGCGTCTGGTACTTCCGCAGCACGCTGCGCGACAGCGCACGCAACCTCTGGATGCGCGGCATCCTGCCCGCACTCGGCGGCCTGATGCTCAGCTACGCCTTCGTGCAGTCCGCAATCGACATGATCAGCGTCGACTACAGCTACACGGTGCTGTTCGGCGTGGGTGGCGCGTTCGTGATCGGCATCGGCGCGATCTTGATTGGCTTCGTCTTCATGGGGCTGTGGGCGCTGCGTCCCGGCTCGCGCGCGTTCTTCCGCGGCGAGTCACTGAACCGCGACACCCCGGTGCTGGTGCCGGACGAGTAGGCCGGGGGGGGTCGCGGATCACACCCGTAGCCGCAGACCGCTTCCGCACACGCAGAACCGGCCGGCGATCCAGAGGGGATCAGCCGGCCGGTTCTGCGCACTTGCCGTTGGTGGTGGGGCGCCGGCTACTCGCCGACCGGCAACCCCGACGCGACCCTCGTCCGTGGCGCCAGGCGCTGCAACTGCGTGACGTGCGCCGGGGTGAGTTCCTCGAGCGACGACACCTCGAGCAGCTTCATGGTGCGCACGACCTGATCCGACAGGATCTCGATCGTCTTGTCGACCCCCTCCCGTCCGCCCGCCATGAGTCCATAGAGGTAGGCGCGGCCGATCATCGTGAACTTTGCTCCGAGCGCGATCGACGCGACGATGTCGGCGCCGTTCATGATTCCGGTGTCGACCACGATGTCGGTATCGCGGCCGACCTCACGTACCACCTCGGGCAGCAGGTGGAACGGGATCGGAGCGCGGTCGAGCTGACGCCCGCCGTGGTTGGAGAGAATGATCCCGTCGACGCCAAGATCGACGAGCTTCTTCGCATCCGCGACGTTCTGCACGCCCTTCACGACCAGCTTGCCGGGCCACATGCCCCGGATGATCTCGAGGTCAGCGAACGAGATGGACGGGTCCATGGCCGAGTCGAGCAGTTCGCCGACGGTGCCACCGGTTGTTGCAAGAGAGGCGAACTCCAGCTTCGGGGTCGTCAGGAAGTCCCACCACCACCACGGGCGCGGCAGCGCGTCGAGAATGGTCTTCGCGGTGAGCTGCGGCGGGATCGAGAAGCCGTTGCGCTTGTCGCGCAGCCGCGCCCCGGCCACCGGAGTGTCGACCGTGAACATGAGGGTGTCAAAACCGGCAGCGGCCGCGCGCTCGACGAGCCCGTAGCTGATCTCACGCTGGCGCATGACGTACAGCTGGAACCAGTTGCGACCGTTCGGGTTGGCCGCTTTCACGTCTTCGATCGAGCTGGTGCCGAGCGTCGAGAGGGTGAACGGGATGCCTGCGGCCGCGGCCGCCCCGGCCCCGGCAATCTCACCCTCGGTCTGCATGAGGCGAGTGAAGCCGGTGGGCGCGATACCAAACGGCATCGCCGACGGGCCGCCGAAGATGGTCGTGCTGGTGTCGACCCTCGACACGTCGCGCAGGATCGAGGGGTGGAACTCAATGTCTTCGAAGGCCTGGCGTGCACGGCTGAGCGACAACTCTCCCTCGGCCGAACCGTCGGTGTAGTCAAAGGCTGCCGTGGGGGTGCGGCGCTTCGCAATCGTGCGCAGATCGTAGATCGTGAGCGCGCGGTCGAGCCTGCGCTTTCGCCCATTCATCTCGGGCTTCTTGAACTTCATCAGGTCGAGAAGCTCACTGGGGTTGGGTACTTGACGTTTCACCATGGGTGACCCCTATTCAGGCAGATATTCAGAGACGTGTGTGGAACGGCGGACGACCTCGCGGATGGCCTCGAGGCCGGATCCCACCTGCCCGATGGCACGGGCCTGGACGAGCAGGTTACCCATCGCGGTGGCCTCGATCGGGCCCGCGACGACGCGCTTGCCCGATCGATTGGCGGTCGCCTGGCAGAGCAGAGCGTTCTGCGAACCCCCGCCCACCAGGTGGATCACGCTGACGTCGTGATCAGCGAGTTCCCCGGCCGTGACGACCGCCTCGGCGAACGCCTGGGCGAGGCTCTCGATGATGCAGCGCACGATCTCGCCCCGAGTCTCGGGAACGCGCTCGCCGTGCGCCCGATACCAGCCGCGAATGCGCTCGGGGATGTCCCCCGTGGGCATGAAGGCCGGGTCGTTGACGTCGAACACCGGCACCTCGGGTGACACGCGCGCCGCCTCGGCGAGCAGCTCACCGAGCAGGCTCGCGCGCTGGGCATCGGTCGCCGTCGGCTCCCAGTGGCGCAGCGACTCGGACACGAGCCACAGGCCCATGACGTTGTGCAGGAAGCGGGTGCGACCGTCGACGCCGCCCTCGTTCGTGAAGTTGGCGGCGCGCGCCGCCTCGGTGAGCACGGGGGCCTCAAGCTCGAGGCCGACGAGGCCCCAGGTACCGCACGAGATGTAGGCGAAATCGGTCCCCGTGTTCGGGATGGCGACGACCGCTGAGGCGGTGTCGTGCGAGCCCACGGCGACGACCTCGAGCGTGCGCCCGACCTCTCGCGCGACCTCTGGGATGAGCCTGCCGACCGGCGCCCCGGCATCGATGAGCCGCGGCAGCAGGCGCTCGGGAATGTCCAGTCGGCATGCGAGCTCTAGGTCCCACTCGCCCGTGCGCGCGTCGAGCAGGCCCGTTGTAGACGCGTTTGTGCGCTCGGCCGCCACCTGGCCAGTGAGCCAGAAGTTGAGCAGGTCAGGCACGAGCAGCATCTGGTCGGCAAAGCCCAGCAGTTCACCCTCAGTGGCGAGCTGGAACACCGTGTTGAAGGGCAGGTGCTGGAGGCCGTTGCGCGCGTAGAGCTCGGGGGCGCCGATGCGCGAGTGAACGGAGGCAACCCCCGTGTCGTTGCGCTCGTCCCGGTAGTGGAACGGCATGCCGAGCAGCCGTCCGCCACGCATGAGCCCGTAGTCGACCGCCCACGAGTCGATGCCCACGCTCGCGATCTCGCCGGGCTCTTCGCGCTCGGCGGCCGAAAGCCCGAGGACGACCTGCCGGTAGAGCTCGAGCAGGTTCCAGTGCAGCCCGTCGCGCGTGCGCACGGGGTCGTTTGCGAACCGCGAGACGTGCCGCATGTCAAGCGTGCCGTCCAAGACCCGCCCGACAATGACCCGGCCGCTCGTCGCTCCCAGGTCTACCGCTGCGACCGCCCCAGCGGTCTTCGCCCGCTTCGTCATCGCAGGAATGCCGCCGCAACGCCGGAGTCGACGGGGATGTGCAGCCCGGTCGTACGCGAGAGCTCCGACCCGGTGAGCACGTACACCGCGTCGGCGACGTTCTCGGGGACAACCTCGCGCTTGAGGATGGTGCGGTTCGCGTAGAACTGGCCGAGATCCTGCTCGTCGACGCCGTAGGTCGCGGCGCGGTTCGCGCCCCAGCCCGAGGCGAAGATGCCGGAGCCACGCACGACGCCGTCGGGGTTAATGCCGTTGACGCGCACCCCGTGCTCGCCGAGCTCTACCGCGAGCAGGCGCACCTGGTGTGCCTGGTCAGCCTTCGTCGCCGAGTAGGCGATGTTGTTCGGGCCGGCGAACACACTGTTCTTGGACGAGATGTAGACGATGTCACCGCCCATCTCCTGCGCGATCAGCGCACGGGCAGCGGCCTGCGAGACCAGGAACGAGCCCTTCGCCATCACGTCGTGCTGCAGGTCCCAATCCTTCTCGGTGGTCTCGAGCAGGGGCTTGGAGAGCGACAGGCCGGCGTTGTTCACGACGAGGTCGATGCCGCCGAAGGCGAGCACCGCCGCGTCAACTGCTGCCTGCACCGCGGCCCCATCGGCCACGTTTGCGGCGACGCCGATCGCCACGTCCGTACCTCCGAGCTCAGCCGCGGCAGCCTGTGCTTTTTCGAGGTCGAGGTCGGCGACGACGACGCACGCGCCCTCGGCCGCAAGGCGCGTGGCGATGGCCTTGCCGATGCCCGAGGCCGCGCCCGTGACGAACGCGATGCGTCCCTGGTGCGACTTCGGCTTCGGCAGCCGCTGCAGCTTCGCCTCTTCGAGCGCCCAGTACTCGATGCTGAACTTGTCGGCGTCGCTAATCGGGGCGTACGTCGAGAGCGACTCGGCGCCGCGCATCACGTTGATCGCGTTGACGTAGAACTCGCCGGCGACGCGGGCGGTCTGCTTATTGACGCCGTAGCTGAACATGCCGACGCCGGGGACGAGCACGATCAGCGGGTCTGCGCCGCGCATCGTGGGGCTCGCGTCGTCGGCGTGCGCCTCATAGTAGGCGCGGTAGTCGGCACGGTAGGCCTCGTGCACCTCGCGCAGGCGGGCGAGCTGCTCGTCGAGCGTCGCGGTCGTCGGCAGGTCGAGCACCATGGGGCGCACCTTGGTGCGCAGGAAGTGGTCGGGGCAGCTCGTGCCGAGGGCCGCGAGCGGCAGCAGCTTCTCGCTGGCGAGGAAGTCGAGGACGGCGTCGCTGTCGGTGAAGTGGCCGACCATGGGCTTGTCGCGCGAGGCGAGGCCGCGGATGGCGGGCGCGAGGGCCGCGGCACGCGCGCGGCGCTCGGCCTCGGGCAGCGCCTCGAAGCCGGCCACCGTGCCCCCGAAGGGCGCTTTCGAGCCGTGCTCAGCGATGTACGCCGCTGCGGTGTCGATGATCCAGCGAGAGTTGCGCTCGCACTCCTCGCTCGTCTCGCCCCAGGCGGTGATGCCGTGGCCGCCCAGGATGCAACCGATCGCGTCGGGGTTCGCCTCCTGGATCGCGCGCATGTCGAGGCCCAGCTGGAAGCCGGGGCGGCGCCACGGGACCCAGGCGACCTTGCCGCCGAAGATCTTCGCGGTGAGCGCCTCGCCGTCAGCCGCAGTCGCGATCGCGATGCCCGAGTCGGGGTGCAGATGATCAACGTGCGCCACGTTCACGAGCCCGTGCATCGCGGTATCGATCGAGGGGGTCGCACCGCCCTTGCCGTGCAGGCAGTAATCGAACGCCGCGACCATCTCGTCCTCGCGGGCGAGCCCAGGGTAGACATTCACGAGCGCACGCATGCGGTCGAGGCGGAGCACCGACAGTCCGCTCTCCGTGAGCGTGCCGAGGTCTCCGCCAGAGCCCTTCACCCACATGAGCTCGACCTCGTCGCCGGTGACCGGGTCGCGGTCAACGCCCTTTGCCGAAGTGTTCCCGCCAGCGAAGTTCGTGTTCTTCTTATCGGCGCCGAGGCTGTTCGAACGAGCGATGAGTGCAGCTGCTGTGTTGTTCGTCATGAGTCGCGTTCCTTCTGCGTGATGCGTTGAATCAAATTTGGTGGGCAGCGCCCTATGCGCCCCAGCTCGCCTGGGTGCCGCCCACGCGCTCGGCAGAGATCTTCTCGAAGTAGCCCGAGGCCGCGTACGCCGCCATCGGGTCGCCGGCCATGCCGCGCGACTCACGCCACTGGGCAAGCGCCGGGCGAACGTCGGTCTGGAACGCGTCCATGAACAGCGCGTGAGCGCCGAGCACGTCGCCCGCGCGCTGCGCGACGGAGAGCGCCTCGCGGTCCACGAGCAGCGCGCGAGCCGTCATCTCCTGCACGTTGAGCACCGAGCGGATCTGGCCCGGGATCTTGTCCTCGACGTTGTGGCACTGGTCGAGCATGAACGCGACCGGCGTGTCGACGTCGAGCCCGCCGCCGCGCAGCACCTCGAAGAGGATGCGGAACAGCTGGAACGGATCGGCAGCACCGACAATCAGGTCGTCGTCGGCGTAGAAGCGGGAGTTGAAGTCGAACGAGCCGAGCTTGCCGAGGCGCAACAGCTGCATCACGATGAACTCGATGTTGGTGCCGGGCGCGTGGTGGCCCGTGTCGAGGCAGACCATTGCGCGGTCCCCCAGCGCCGCCACCTGGGCGTACGAGGTACCCCAGTCGGGTACGTCGGTGTGGTAAAAAGCCGGCTCGAAGAACTTGTACTCAAGCACCATGCGCTGCTCGCCCGAGAGCCGGGCGTAGATTTCCTGCAGCGACTCGTGGAGGCGATCCTGTCGGCCGCGCAGGTCCGCCTGGCCGGGGTAATTCGAGCCATCGGCGAGCCAGATCTTGAGATCGCGCGAGCCCGTCTGGTGCATGATGTCAATGCACTCGAGGTGGTGATCGATGGCCTGCCGGCGCACCGCCGCGTCCTCGTGCGTGAGCGATCCAAACTTATAGGCGTCGTCCTGGAACGTGTTCGAGTTCACGGTGCCGATCTCGACGCCCTGCGCCTCGGCAAATTCACCGAGCACCCCGTAGTCGGGGGTGCGGTCCCAGGGGATATGAATCGCGACGGCCGGCGCGAGCGCCGTGTAGCGGTGGACCTGCGCCGCGTCAGCGATCTTCTCGAACGGGTCGCGCGGGGTGCCCGGTGTGCCGAACACCTTGAAGCGGGTTCCCGAATTTCCGTAGGCCCAGGAGGGGACTTCGATGGCCTGGCGTTCGAGAACGGCCAGCATGTCAGGAGTCAGCATGGAGCTCATGGTGTGTGCTTTCTGTCTGGTGACGCGCCCGCGGCGCGATCTGTGGCCGAGCGATGCCCGGAGAGTTGGTCTTCGAGATGGAACACCTCGGTGAGTCTGGGGGCCTCTTGGTCGGGGCGGCCCGATGAGGCGACGAAGAGTTCGGCCATCTGGGTTTCCCATTCGGCCGTTCGCGGATCCTGTTCGAGGGCCCGCTGCGCAGCCTGGTCGTCCTCGACCTCGTAGTAGCCGATGAGCAGCCCGTCGTCGCGGAGAAAGAGCGAATAGTTGTGCCGGCCCGAGTCTTCGATGGCCTGCAGCATGTCTGGCCAGACGGCCGCGTGCCGCTCTGCATACTCCGCCAGGCGGTCAGGCTTGACCTGCATTTGGAAGCAGACGCGCATCGGTTCTCCGGTTCAGGCGGTGGTGCGGTGGGGGCGCACTGTGGTGCAGCTGGCTGGGTGCTGGCGCAGGATCCCGGGCCCTGCCCGGCCGGGATCCTGCGCCAGCGTGGCGACTTAGAAGTCGAAGTCGCCGATGTTCTCGGTGTTGAAGCGGTAGGGCTCGCCCAGCAGGACGACGCCGTCGGCGCCAACCGTGAACTCGCCGAGCTTGCCCGCCTCGAAGGTGTCACCCTCTGCACCGGTGATGTCGCCGGCAACCAGAGCGTTCGCCGCGAACGCGGTCAGGTAGCCGAGGTCTTCCGGGTTCCAGAGTGCGAACTCGGTGACGGTGCCGTCCTCAACGAACTCACGCATCTGGTTCGGGGTGCCGAGACCGGTCAGCGCGACCGTGCCCTTCGCGTCCGAGGTCGAGAGGTATCGAGCCGCTGCCGCGATGCCGACGGTGGTCGGCGAAACGATGCCCTTGAGCTCCGGGTAGGTCTGCAGCAGCGCCGCAGTCTTGTCGAACGAGGTCTGGTCGTCGTCGTCGCCGTAGACAACCTCGACGAGTTCGACGTCCGGGTGGTTCGCCGCGAGCTCTTCCTTCATCATGTCGATCCAGGCGTTCTGGTTCGTCGCGTTGGCCGAGGCGGACAGCACGGCGATCTGGCCGGCGTCACCGATCTGCTCGGTAATCATGTCGACCTGCACCTTGGCGATGCCTTCGGCATCCGCCTGGTTGACGAACAGGTCGCGGCACTCGACGTTGGTATCCGAGTCGAACGTGACGACCTTAACGTCGTTGTCGCGAGCCTCGTTCAGGGCATCGCAGATGGCCTTCGGGTCGTTCGCCGAGACGGCGAGCGCGCCCACGCCCTGCTGCATCGCGGTGTTGATGAAGCTCACCTGTGCGTCAGGGGTTGCTTCAGCGGGACCGACCTCGTTGAAGGTGCCGCCGAACTCTTCGACAGCCGCCTTGCCACCCTTGCTCGACGTGTCGAAGTAGGGGTTGCCGAGGTTCTTCGGCAGGAAGGTCACGCTTGCGCCAGCACCGTCGCCCGAGCCGGCGTCGCTGCCTGAGTCCGAGCTCGCACCACAACCGGAGAGGAGGAGGGCGGTCGTTGCAGCCAGCGCGAGCACTGCCCCGGCCTTCTTATGCGTGTTGAACCACATTGTTCGGGTTTCCTTTCGTTGTCTCGCCCTCGGGCGAGGCTGTTGGGGGTACATCATTCGGATTGGTGTGAGGGCGCCCTAGGGCGTGGTGGAGCCCGCGAGCTTCAGCGGGCGACCGGATCGTCGCCGGTTGCGGAACGCCGCAAAGACGCTCGACGACACCACCGCGGCGATCAGCAGCACGCCGGTGATGATGTTGATGACGTCGGAGGTCACGTTCGCGAGGCGCAGCGCACTGCCGAGCACGCCGATCAGCAGCACGCCGGCGATGACGCCGTGCATTGCGCCGCGCCCGCCGAAGATCGAGACGCCGCCGAGCAGCACTGCCGCGATGACCTGCATCTCCATGCCGGTGGCGTTGTCGCCGCGGGCGCTGCCGTAGCGCAGCGTGTAGTACACCCCGGCGAGGGCTGATACCCCGCCGCAGAACACGAACAGCAGGAACTTCGTGCGCTCGACGTTCACTCCCGAGAAGCGCGCGGCGTCGGGCGACAGCCCGAGCGCGAACACCCCGCGGCCGAACCGCGTCAGGTGGAGCATGACCGCGAACGCGATCGCGAGCACCACGAACAGGATCACCACGACCGGAACCCCGGTATCGCCGATCTTGGCCTTCGCGAGGGAGGTCCAGAACTCCGGGAAGTCCGTGACCGCGGTCGTGCCGAGCAGGCCGACCGCGAGCCCGCGATACAGCGCGAGCGTGCCAATCGTCACGGCGAGCGACGGCAAGCCGACGACGGTGACGAGGAACCCGTTCAAGGCCCCTGCGAGCACACCGGCGACGACGGCCAGCACAATGGTGAGCCCGAAGGGAACCCCCGCCTGTGTGAGCACGCCGGTCAGCACGCTCGAGAGCCCGACGACGCTCGCGACCGATAGATCGATCTCGCCCGTGACGATGATCGCCGTCATCGGCAGCGCGATGATCAGGATCGGGAACATATCGAGCAGCAAGTACGTCATGGTCAACTTGCTGTCGAAGTTGGGCACGATGAGTGCCGCGACGACGACGACCACGAGGAAGAGGGCGATGATGGCCATCTCTCGGGTCATGAAGATGCGCTGCCAGAGCGGTCGATCGTAATTGGCGATCGGCTTGAAGCTGGTCGTCACAGGACCGGTGGTGAGGGTGGTCATCGCTGAATCTCCCGCTCTTCGATGAGCTTTCGGTGTTGCCGGAGCGAAAGCAACCGGTCGAGCACGATGGCGCCAATGATGAGGACGCCGACGACCGCGCGCTGCCAGAAGTCGGGGACCCCCAGCACCGGGAGCGCACGGTTAATAGTGAGGAGCAGGATCGCTCCAATCGCCGCGCCCCAGACGCTGCCGACGCCGCCAAAGATCGCGACGCCGCCAATCACTGCGGCGCCGACCGCCTCCAGCTCCCAGCCGGATCCTGCCTGGGAACTGATCGTGCCGTAGCGTGCCGCGTAGAGCACGCCGGCGAACCCGGCAAGCGCGCCCGAGAGGACGAACGCGGTGAGGATGCGCCGCGTCACCGGCAAGCCGTAGAGCTCGGCCGCGCCGGGGTCAGATCCGATTGCGTAGCTCTCGCGCCCGCCGCGGGTGTTCTTCATCCACCAGGCGACGGCGATCAGCACGACGAGCGCGATAATCGTCAGCACCGGGATCGTCAGGAACTGTGCGGTGCCGAGGGCCAGGAAGGACTTCGGCATGTCCGAGGCGTTAATGCGGTCGGAGCCCGTCCACCAGACATTGATGCCGCGATAGACATACATCGTGCCGAGGGTGATGACGAGTGCCGGCACTCGCGCGAAGGCGACCAGCGCGCCGTTGATGAGGCCCAGCACACCGCCGAAGATCACAGCGATCGCGATCACGACGATGACCGGCAGACCCGGGAGGTCGATGAAGAGCCGACCGGTCAGGTACGCGCTGAGGCCCAGCACCGAACCGACCGACAGGTCAACGTTGCGAGTGATGAGCACTACGGCCTGGCCTACGGCGACAAGCGCGAGCAGCGAGGGCGTCAGCCACAGGTCGCGGTAGCCGTCAGCAGAGAAGAGGAAGTTCGGATTCTTGAGCGTCGCCGCGAACACGACGACGAGTACGGCCAAAACAATGCTCGCCTCGCGGGCGCGCGTCAGCTTGCCGAGCGCAGTCACCAAGCCGCTCTGCTTCGGGCCCGTCTGCACGGGGGTGGCGGTCACGAGGCTCATGCGGAAGGCTCCATCTCGTCGTTCGCGCCCTGAGTTGCCGCGCGCATGACGTTCTCTTGAGTGGCGTTCGAACGGTCGATCGTCGCGGTGATGTGCCCCTCGCGCATGACCACGACGCGGTCGGCCATGCCGAGCACCTCGGGAAGCTCGCTCGAGATCATCAGGATCGCCAAGCCCTGCCCGGCGAGCGCCGAGAGCAGCCGGTGCACCTCTGACTTCGTACCCACGTCGATGCCGCGAGTGGGCTCGTCGATGATGAGCACGCGCGGGTCAGTGGCGAGCCACTTGCCCAGCACGACCTTCTGCTGGTTGCCACCCGACAGCGTGCCAGTGAGGGTGGTCATCGCGTTCGCCTTGACCTCGAGCTTCTCGGACCAGGGGCGCGCGGCCCGCATCTCGGCGCCGTTCGTCACCAAGCCGAGCTTCGAAATCGAGCCCAGAACGGCAGAGGCCGTGTTGCGCGCCACGCTCTCGTCAAGCACGAGACCCTGCTTGCGGCGATCCTCGGGGACGAGCGCGAGGCCCGCGCGCATTGCCGCGGTCGGCTGCTTCTTGGGCACCACCTCACCCGCGACGCGGACGCTGCCGCTGCGGTAGCCGTCGACGCCAAAGATCGCACGGGCGACTTCGCTGCGGCCTGCGCCGACGAGGCCGGCCAGGCCGACAATCTCGCCCGCGTGCACCGTGAAGCTGATGTCGGTGAAGACGCCGGGGCTCGTGAGCCCACTCACCTCAAGCACCGGGGCGCCGATCTCGGCGACCGTCTTGGGGAAGAGCTCGGTGATTTCGCGGCCGACCATCTCGGCGACGACCGTGTCGGGGTCGGTGTCGGCGATGGCCGTGGTTGAGACATAGCTGCCGTCGCGCATGACGGTGATGGTGTCGCAGAGCGCGAAGACTTCATCAAAGCGGTGCGAGATGAACACCAGCGCGCGGCCCTCGTCGCGCAGCGCCCGTGCCACTTGGAAGAGCCGTTCCACCTCGATGCCCGAGAGGGCGGCGGTGGGTTCGTCCATGATGAGCACGCGTGCGTCGAGCGAGATGGCCTTTGCGATCTCGATCATCTGCTGGTCGGCGATGGAGAGCCCGTCCGCCGTGCGCTCGGGGTCCATCGAGACGCCGAGGCGGGCGAAGAGCTGTTCGACCTCGGTGCGCATGCGCCCGCGGTCGATGCGGCGAAAGCGGCCAAGCGGCTGGCGCCCCATGAAGATGTTCTCGGTGACCGAGAGGTCGGGGAACAGCGTCGGCTCTTGGTAGATGACCGCGATACCCGCGTCCTTTGCTTCGGCGGTGGTCGCGAAATCGACGACCTCGCCTGCGAGCCGGATCTCCCCTCCGTCGCGGCGATACAGCCCGGCGATGATCTTGACGACGGTGGATTTACCCGCACCGTTCTCGCCGACGAGGGCGTGGATCGAGCCGGGGTGCAACGTGAGGCTGCCATCGCGCAGCGCAATCACCTGCCCGAACGCCTTGGCGACGCCGCGCAATTCGAGCATGGGCTCGTGAGCGTGTTGTGTCTTCATTGATCACAGACTTCCTGCCGCGTGGGCTGCGAAACTGACGTACCCTGCACGATTTCCAACGCGTTTCCGAGTGATTTCTGAAACGTTTCAACGAGCAGGTCACGCCGAGTGTATGCACGCTGCCGCAGTCACGTCAAGTCGAGATCAAGAAACACCCTCATCGTTATTGAAGCGATTCAATGATCCAGGGATAGACTCGGAGTCGCGACGCCGCACATCGGCATTCATCTGTCGCGAGTGCAGGAGGGGTTGAAAGTATGAGCATGAACGTGCGCGATGTCGCCCGCGAGGCCGGGGTCTCCGTGGGCACCGTGTCGAACGTGCTCAATCGCCCCGAGATCGTCTCGCCCGCCACCGTCGAACGCGTGCTCGCGGTCATCGAGCGCCTGGGGTTTGTGCGCAATGACGCCGCCAGGCAACTCCGAGCCGGCCGCAGCCACACCGTCGGGCTGATCGTGCTCGATACCCGCAACCCGTTCTTCACCGATCTCGCGCACGGCGCCCAGAACCAGGCGCTGGGCGAGGGATACACCGTGCTGCTCGGCGGCAGCGACGAATCGACCGAACGCGAATCCGCGCTGCTCGATCTGTTCGAAGAGCAGCGGGTCGCGGGGGTGCTCATCTCCCCCGTCCGCACGGACCTCAGCAGGCTCTGGCGCCTGCGCGAGTCCGGCACGCCCGTCGTACTCGTTGACCGCGGGAGCTCTGACCGCTCGTTCTCGTCGGTCTCGGTCGACGACGTCGAGGGCGGCCGGGTCGCCACCCAGCACCTCGTCGACATCGGGCGGCGCAGGATCGCGTTCATCGGCGGCCCCCTCGACATCGAACAGGTGGCACATCGTCTCGAGGGGGCGCAGGCCGTCGTCGCGCAGTGCGCGGACACGGTACTCACCGTGCACCCGACCGAGGCGCTCACCGTGCTCGAAGGGCGACGCGTGGCCGAGCAGCTCGCGGCACTCCCCGAGGGGCAGCGGCCCGACGCGATCTTCGCCGCCAACGACCTCCTTGCCATGGGGGTGATCCAGGCCCTCGTGATGACGAGCTCGCTGCGGGTCCCCGAAGATGTGGCACTCGTCGGGTACGACGACATCGACTTCGCGAGTGCGGCGGTCGTGCCCATCACCTCGGTGCGCCAGCCGTCCGTCGAGATCGGAAAGACGGCGCTTCACCTGCTGCTGCGCGAGGCAGCCGGCGCCGAACAGCGCGAGCAGATCGTCTTCCAGCCCGAGCTGATCGCGCGCGACTCGACGCTGGGGCGGCGGTAGGGCGGCCAGGCCGTTGTCTGCCGCCGACCGCCGCGTGCCGCCAACCCCGCCCGGTTCCGCGGTCAGTAACGCGCGTTCTCAACGGTAAAAACGCGCGGAACTGAACGGGGAAACTGCGAACGGTCGGCATACCGCCCGGCGACCGGCGTCGGAGGCTCCGGCTAGGCTTGACTGATGCGCACATTTGACCCGCTCGGCCCAGCATGACCGCGAGCCAGGCCGTCCAGCGCACCCTCCGCCAGCGCAGAAAGCGCCAGGCCCAGCGCCGGCTCCGCGCCCTCGTCACCGTCGCGATCACCCTCGGCGTCGTGTACGTCGGCACGCTCATCGTCGACGACCCGCTGGGCAAGCTCACCTCGATTCTCGCGCCCGCAGACGCCTCCGGCGACGCCTGGCAGGATCTGCCTCCCTCGACCGAGGTTCCGGCTCCGGAAGCTCCTGTTCCCGACGGAGTAACGCAGGATCCTACCCGCCCACCCGTCGATGCCGCCGCCGCGAGCGCGCAGCTTGCCACACTCCCGGTCAAGGGCCGGGCACCCAAGACCGGGTACGGCCGCGAGTCCCAATTCGGCCAGCCTTGGTACGACCTCGACCGCAACGGCTGTAACACCCGCAACGACGTGCTCGCCCGCGACCTGACGGTGACACAGCTCGCGAGTAACGGCTGCGTCGTGCTGGCCGGCTCGTTTATCGACCCCTACACGGGTGTGGCGATGCAGTTCCAGCACGGCGAGGCGACCTCGCCCCTCGTCCAGATCGACCACGTTGTCGCTCTCTCGGATGCCTGGCAGAAGGGCGCCCAGCAGATCAGTGCCGAACAGCGACTCGCGCTCGCGAACGACCCGCTGAACCTCCTCGCCGTCGACGGCCCGACCAACTCGTCCAAGGGCGACTCGGACGCGGCGAGCTGGCTGCCGCCGAATCACACATTCCGCTGCGAGTATGTTTCCCGCCAGATCGCGGTGAAGGCGAGGTACGGGCTCTGGGTGACCGACGCTGAACGAAACACCATGGCCGAGGTCCTCACGGGGTGCGGCGCCTAGGGTCTGCTCGATCGGGGCCAGGGCACTTCACACGGACGCTCCCCCGACCTACGATGGCCGCATGGCCCTGCACTGGAAGCTCGTTGTTGACTGCGCCGGCCCCAATCGGCTTGCGGACTTTTGGGCGGCCGCGCTCGGCTACGAGGTCGAGGACCCGAGCGTGCTGATCGCGCAGCTGCTCGCCGCCGGCCAGCTGCCCCCGGCCGCCGTGGTCGACTACGCGGGAGGCCAGCGCTTCGCCGGGCTCGCCGCGGTGCGACACCCCGACGAGCCCTACGACGGCCTGAGCGGCGTCGGACAGGGCCGTCGCATCTTGTTCCAGGCCGTCCCCGAAGCCAAGGTCGTCAAGAACCGACTGCACCTCGATCTGCACGACGACTCGGGCGATCTCGAAGGCCTCGTCGTGCGCCTCGAGCAGCTCGGCGCCAGCCGGGTGAAGCACGTCGATCAGGGGCCGGCGGGCCGCTGGTGGGTCATGCGCGACCCCGAGGGCAACGAATTCTGCGCAGCGGGGTAGGCCCACATGACCCGGCAGGATCCTGCCGTTACAGCCAGCGCCGCCGCTTGAAGACCTTGTAGAGCACGAAGCCACACACGCCCATCGCCGCGACCGCCATGGGGTACCCGAATGACCAGTGCAGCTCGGGCATGTGGTCGAAGTTCATGCCGTAGATGGTGCCCACGAGCGTCGGGGCGAACAGGATCGCGGCCCAGGCCGAGATCTTCTTCACCTCTTCGTTCTGCGCGAGACCGACCTCCGAGAGCCGCCGGGTCTCCTCGTTCTGCGCCAGCCCCGCCTCGGACAGCCGCCGCATCTCGTCGTTCTGCTGCTGGGTCACGAGCGTCGCGTGCACGGTCAGCGCGTTTTCGAGCAGTACGCGGAACGAGTCGGCGCGCTCGGTGACGCGCAGGACGTGGTCGAGCACGTCGCGAAACGAGCGCTGCAGCTCGACCTCGACCTGATACTTCTCGGACCCGCGCAGCAGCGAGTCGAGCATGCCGCGCAGCGGCACCGTCGCCCGCTGGAACTCGATCACCTCGCCGAGCAGTTCGTAGATGCGCCGCGACACCGAGGGGTCGCCCCCGAAGAGCTGGTCCTCGATCTCGTCGATGTCGTTCTCGAGTCCCGCAATCACCGGCGCGTAGGCGTCAACCACCTCGTCGAGTACGGCGTACAGCACTGCTTCGGGCCCCAGCGCGAGCAGCTCGGGGTTCGCCTCCATCCGGAGGCGCACGTTGGCGAGATCCGGCTTCTCGGCGTGACGGACCGTCACGGCGAAGCCCGGCCCGAGGAAGAGGCTCACCTCGCCGAACTCCACCTGTTCCTCGGCGTCGAGGTACCGAGCCGGGCGCAGCACCACGAAGAGCGTCTCGCCGAAACGTTCGAGTTTGGACCGCTGATGCCCCTTGAGCGCATCTTCTACGGCGAGCGGGTGCAGTGCGAACTCCTGCGCGACGCTGAGGATCTCGGCGTCATCGGGGCGGTACAGTCCAATCCAGGCCATGCCGCCGCTTTGGTGGAGCTGTTCGTATGTCTCGTCGAGGTTCTTCGGGCTCGAGACGCGCGCTCCTGCGACGTAGATTGCGTTGTCAATGAGGGCCATGGGCTTGCTCCGTTGTTCAGGTGACGAGAGCGTGGGGACAGCAGCGAGGGGCACAGTGCCCGTCAGAATCCGACGGTACACCGGTTGCCACCTCGCATGGGAGGTTCGAGAGCGCGCCACCCCGGCGCGAGGCCCGGCCTAGTGGCTCTGGGCAGGCACGACGACCGCGAACGGGGCAGAGCGCGTTCTATCACCAGCCATAGCTGCCCACCACCGTTCGTCCATCGTGTTGCGACCCGCGTTGGGCCTCGGCTAACGTATCATCGCTGCAGGCCGGGTGCGAAGCCCGGGCGCGTCGGCCTTCGCGGTCCGCGCCGCGACGAGCAACACCAGCACTGCGGTGAATCCCCCACCCAAGACTCGCCGAACCGACATCGGTCTCCTGCTCTCGCGGGATGCACTCTACATTCAGCGTGGCCACTCCGTCACCCCTCCAGCCGCCTCGCCAGGTACGCCTCGACCATCGCGATGAGCTCGGCCTGCACCGAGGCCTCCTGCTCGGCGTCGTCGATCGTCAGATCGAGCAGGCTCGCGACCGTCGTGACCACGGTGAGCGCGATGTTTCGCGCCTCGACCTCGTCGAGCGTCGGCTGCACCGCCCGCAGGAAGCGCGAGATCGCCTGCGCGGTCCGGGCGTTCACCTCGTGGTCGAGGTCCCAAAGTTCCGCAGACGACTGGAGGGCCCGGCGGATCGCACGCGCGCCCGGCCGGCTCGTGCGCAGCTCGGCCATCGCCGAGATCGCGTGGCGCACGGGCTCGCGCCAGTTCGCGCCGTCCTCGAGCACCCGCAGGGCCGAGACTGCGGCGATCGACCGCTCCTCCTCGAGCTCGACCGCAAGCTCGCGCACGATCGTGAACTTGTTCGGGTAGTACCGATACACGGTCGCGATGTTGACGCCGGCGCGTTCCGCGATGAGCGCGGTGGTCAACCCGTCAAACCCCGACTCCTCGAGCAGCTCGCTCGTCGCGGCGAGCACCGATTCCACGGCACGCCGTCCGCGTTCCTGCCGCGGCACACGGCGCGGCGCGGTGACACTGGCACGCGCCGTCGCGTCAGGTGAATCTTCCTGCATGAGTTCACCATAGTGCCCAGTTTTCCGGCAGCTCTTGACGCGCCCCGGCACCACCCACACAATAAGGTAACTAATTACTTATCTTTTGGAGATCTGATGCCGCAGCGCCGCGCCATTGCCCTGACCGACCTGAGCGAGCACGTAGGCGAGGAGTTCTTCACCTCCGACTGGCTCGAGATCGACGCCGACCACCTCAGCCAATTCGCGTACGCGACCTACCTCGACCCGAGCGTCACCGACCTCACGGCGAGCCGCAATAACCCGCTCGGCTCCTCCCTCGTTGACGGCTTCCTGCTCACGAGCCTGCTCACGGCGTTCCACTTCAACCACAGCCCCGTCGCGGGCGAGGGCATCTACGGCTTCAACTACGGCATGGACCGCGTGCGCTACACCTCCCCCGTCTTTCTCGGCCAGCGCATCCGCTGCGTCGCGACGCTCGCAGAGGTCGAGCCGCGCCCCGACGGCACCGTGCTCGTGAAGACCGACAACGTCATCGAGATCGAGGGCGCCGAGAAGCCCGCGATGGTCGCCCGCTGGCTCTCGCTGTTCGCCACCCGGGAAGACGGCGCGAACGTCGCGGGCCCGGCCAGCTGATGACGCTCACGCTTCCCGAGCACCGTACCTTCGCCGACTACCTCGGCCACTACGCGCGAACGACCCCCGACGCCGACGCCGTCTGGCACGACGGCCGCGTGCGCTCGTACCGCGAACTCGATGCGGACGTGAACGCGATGGCCGCGTCGCTGACCGCCGCGGGCGTTCGCCCTGGAGATCGCGTCGCACAGCTCTCGGCTCCGCGCCCGGAGTTTCTCGTCGCGCTGCTCGCCGCGAATCGCATCGGCGCGGTCTGGGTGGGGCTGAACCCGCGCTATACGAGCCGCGAGCTCGCCCACGTGATCGGCAACGCGCGGCCCCGCGTCATCCTGTCGCCCGCCGCGATCGACGACCGCGATCTGGCGGCCGAGGTCGCGGCGCTCGCCGACGAGTTCGACGTGCCCGGGCGCTTCCTGGTGGGGCCTGGCTCCCCTTCGGCGAAGCTTCCCGCCCTGCCGGATCCGGTGCCGTTCACCCCGGCCGTAGTCGATCCCGACTCCCCCGCGACGATCGTCTATACGTCGGGCTCGAGCGGGGCACCGAAGGGCGCGGTGCTCACCCATCGCGGCCTCGTCTACGCCTCCCGCGTCGAGGCGAACATGCTCGGCATCGTCGCGCCTCGGGTGCCGTGCAACCTGCCCGTCAACCACGTCGCCTGCCTCGCCGACCTCACCGGGACCACGCTCATCGCGGGCGGCATGCTCGCCCTCTTCGAGACGTTCGACCCCGGCGAGATGCTGCAGCGCATCGAGGAGCTGCGCCTCACCAACCTCATGAACGTGCCGACGGTGCTGCAGTACATCACGCTGCACCCCGACTTCGCGACGCGCGACCTCTCGAGCCTCCAGTTCGTCGTCTGGGGCGGCGCGCCGCTGCCCGTCGACGTGATCCGGCTATTCCGCGCCCGCGGCGTCGGGCTCATGGCCGTGTACGGCATGACCGAGACCATTGCGTCAATCACGTTCACCGGGCACGGCGCGGGCGACGAGGTGCTCGCCGAGACCGTCGGGCACCCGGATCCTGCCATTCGCGTGCGCCTCGCAAACGCGCATGACGCGCCGGTTGAGCCGGGCGAACAGGGCGAGATTCAGCTGCAGCACGCGGGGCTCTTCACCGAGTACTTCGGCGACCCCGGGGCGACCGCGCGCGCCTTCACCGCCGACGGCTGGTTCAAGTCGGGCGACATCGGGGTGTTCCGCCCAGACGGCAACCTGCGCCTCGTCGGCCGGCTCTCGGACATGATCAAGTCGGGCGGGTACAACGTGTATCCGCGCGAGATTGAACTGTGCCTCGAGCGCCACCCCGCGATCGCGCTGTCGGCCGTGATCGGGCGGCCCGACGACACCTTCGGCGAGGTCGGCACGGCGTATGTCGTGGCCCACCCGGGGGCGCACGTCGACGGCGAGACGCTGCGGGCGTTCTGCCGCAAACACCTCGCCAACTATAAGGTTCCCAAGGAGTTTGTCATCGTCGACGAACTCCCCCTTCTTCCCGTCGGAAAGGTCGACAAACCCGCTCTTCGGCGCCGCGCTCGCGACGCCGCCCACGCCAGCTAGTCCGGCATCTCGGTTCAAAGGAGAACCATGACCACCGCACCATCGATTGATCTGAGTCACGTCACGGACGGCATGCGGCGCGCCCGCACCGCCCTGTTCGTCGTCTTCTTCGCGCAAGGGCTCGGCTTCGGCGCGCTCTTCGCCCGCCTTCCCACCATCAAGGATCGCTTCGACTTCAGCGACTCGACCCTCGCGCTGCTCACTCTCGCGTTGCCGCTGCTCGCCGGCGCCGCGACACTCATCACCGGCAGTGTGGTGCAGCGCGTGCACAGCGACATTGTGCTGCGCTGGGCGCTCATCGCCGAGCTCGTTGCGCTCGTCGCGATCGGCTTCGCCGACTCGCTCGTCGTCCTCATCCCCGCCTGGCTCGTGATGGGCATCGCGTTCGGCACCGTCGACGCGACCATGAACATGAAGGCGGTCGCGCTGCAAGAGCGATACCGCAAGAGCATCGTCGTCGGCTTCTACGCGATCTACAGCACCGCGGGCATCGTCGCGTCGCTCGCCGCCGCCGGCACCGCCGCCGCGGGCTGGCCACTCTGGGTGTTCTTCGCGCTCATCTTCCTGCTCGTCATGCCGTTCGTGCTGCGCTACGGCCCGGCGCTCGTGCACGCCCGGATCGGCGCGGCTCTCACCGACCAGGTCGAGCGCGGCGCCCTCAAGGTCCGCGTGCCGTGGCTGCCGGTCGTCGGCATCGGCATCGTGCTGACGTCCGCGTACTTCATCGAGTCGTCCGCGTCGAGTTGGGGCTCGGTCTACCTTCACGACACCCTGCTCGCGCCCGAGAGCATCGCCGCGCTCGCCTACGGCGGCTACAGCGCCGCGATGCTGATCGGCCGGCTCAGCGCCGACCGCCTGATCCGGAAGTTCGGCCCGACCCGCGTCATCCAGGTCTGCTCGATGATCGCGCTCGTCGGAATGGTGGCCGTGGTGTTCGCCCCGGTGCCCGCGGTGGCGCTCATCGGCTTCGCGCTCGCCGGCGGCGGCCTCTGCGTGATCGCGCCGCTCGCCTTCGCCGCGGCTGGCACGCTCGACACGAGCGGCGTCGCCGTCGCCCGCGCGAACACGTTCACCTACGTGGGGTTCCTCCTCGGCGCGGCTCTCATCGGCCCGATCGCCGACCTGAGCTCGATGCGGATCGCGTATGTGATCTCGGTCGTGCTCGCCGTCGTGATCCTGCTGTTCGCAAAGAACCTGGGGCGCCGACTGGAGGCGACGGTGGCGTAGCGCCGCCATTCTCACTCGTGAGTAGATCTGCAGCAGATATGACCGAAAAGCCCCTTTTCGTTCGATCTGCTGCAGATCTACTCTTTTGTGCGTGTGCTCTCGCAGGATCCGGGCCGGGGCGAGGCCCGGTCCGCCTCGGATCATCACCCTGCGGCAGGGCCACAGTTGTCATACATCTGAGGCGCCGTTGTCAGCTTCTTACGCCGAGCAGCTACGTCGTCCGCTGGATCGAGAAGACATAACGCCCCTCGAGGAAGTACGTGCGCGAGTACAGGAGCGCCCGGTCCGCGTGATCGAAGTGCACCTGATCGAGCAGGACGTACAGGGCGGACTGGCCGGGCGGGGTCTCCCACGCGATGTGGTCCGACTGCACGGCATGGATCTCGGCGACGGCATGGTGCGGGTGCATGCCACGGTCGACCCGGAGGTACTCGAACAGCGAGCCCCGCACCGATTCCGGGTCGCCGCCCTCAGGGAACACGCCGACCGGCATGAGGTCGTACGAAAAGGCGACCACCACGTTGTCGGCCAGGATCGTTCGGCGCAGCTCGAGCGCCAGCGTGTCCCCGGGAACCCCGAGTTTCTCGGCCTCGTCGGGCAGCAGCGGCCGAAGGTTCCTGGCCTTGAACACCATCCCCGGCTCTTTGCCGGTCGCGCGAATCGACTCGGAAATGGAGTCGAGGCGTTCGAGCCCCACGTGCACCGCAGGGCGTTCAACAACGAACGACCCCACTCCGTGCCGGGTGTTTACGAGACCGCCGACCTCAAGTTCGCGCAGCGCTGCCCGCACCGTCGGGCGAGAGACGCCGTAGAGCTCGGCGAGCGTCGCTTCGGTCGGGAGGCGATCGCCCGCACCGTACTCCCCCGAACGGATCGATGCCCGCACTCCGTCGCCCACCAGCGCTACCCGGGATCCTGGCTTTGCCACGTCTGATTCCTTCCGCAAGATTGCGCAACATTGCGCCCCATTTTCGTGGATTCCTTGACCCGCCCTAATGTACAGAGAACCCTACAACGTTTGACAAGGTTGTAAGACAACCAATAGCTTTTCCTCAACAGATCTTCTCGCGCTTCGCTGCGGGACGACAGCGACGTCGAAAGGATTCACCACGCATGGTGCGCGCAATTGAATGGGTCAACGCGGGAACCGAGTCTCACATCCGGTTGCTCGATCAGACGCTCCTCCCGAGCGAAGAGACCTACCTCGAGGTCGACTCAAGCGATGTGCTCATCGACGCGATCAACCGCCTCGCCGTGCGCGGTGCCCCGGCACTCGGCGCCGCGGGCGGGTACGGCGTGGCACTCGCGCTGCTCGAGGGATCACGCAAGGGCTGGAGCGCGGCCGAGACGACCGCGGCGATCGACGCGATCGCCCTCGCCCGTCCGACCGCGGTCAATCTCGCCTGGGGTGCGCGCCGAGTCGAGTCGGTCGCCGGCGGGGATTTCGACCGCGCCCTCGCCGAGGCGCACGCGATTGCCGTTGAGGACGAGGCGGCAAACCGCAAGCTCTCGTCGCTCGGCGCCGACTGGCTGCTCGCCCGCGTCGGGGACCGCCCCCTGCGCGCAGTGACCCACTGCAACACCGGCGCGCTCGCCACCACTGCGTGGGGCACGGCATACGGGATCCTGCATGAACTGCACAACCGAGGCAAGCTCGAGCTCGTCTATGTCGATGAGACGCGCCCCCTCCTGCAGGGCACGCGCCTGACCAGCTGGGAATTGAAGAACGACGGCATCAACCACGTCGTCGAGGTGGACGGCGCTGCGGCCTCGACCATCCTCCGCGGACTCGTCGACTTCGCCGTCATCGGCGCCGACCGCATTACCGCCAACGGTGACACAGCGAACAAGGTCGGCAGCGTCGCGCTCGCCCTCGCCTGCGCGCGCGCCGGAATCCCCTTCGTCGTCGCCGCGCCCTACTCAACCGTCGACGAGTCGACGCTCACGGGCGACGCCATCGAGATCGAAGAGCGCTCGGACGACGAGGTGCTCTCGTTCGCTGGCGTCCGCGCCGCCGCCGAGGGCGTTCGGGCGTTCAACCCCGCCTTCGACGTCACCCCCCATGATCTGATCTCTGCCATCGTGACCGAGCACGGAGTAGTCGAGGCCGATCGCGCGCCTCAGCCGCTCTACCCCGCCACGAGCAACGGCTAGATCACCGCAGGACCGAACACACCATGAAGATTGAAAGGAACGCAACGATGCGAATGATGAAAACAGCTGGTGCGCTCAGCGCCGCAGCCGTCCTGGCGCTCACCCTCGCGGGCTGCACGCAGGGCGACACCGCCGCCCCGAAGGCCGCGGGCGAGGGCGCGAGCGTCGCGGCAGCGACCGCCGACGCCCCCGCTCCGTTCGACACCGAGGGCACCAAGATTGCCATCGTGCAGCAGTCGGGCCAGGGCGACTACTTCCAGCAGTACCTGAACGGCACGCGCCAGCAGGCCGAGGCCATCGGCATCGACCTGCAGGTGTTCGACGCGCAGGGCGACAACGCCAAGCAGGCGTCGCAGCTTGACCAGGCGATCTCGTCCGGCGCCGAGGGCATCATTGTGCGCCACGGCCTCCCCGACACGCTCTGCGAGGGCGTCAACAAGGCCATCGACAAGGGCATCTTCGTCATCATCTACGACGTCGAGATCCAGGCCTGCGCGCCCGACGCCATCCAGACGCAGCAGTCCGATGCGCTCATGGCCTCGCTCGTGCTCGACCAGATGAAGGCCGACATCGGCGAGGGCGTCGACGTCGGCTACGTCAACTACGACGGCATCGCCCCGCTCGACCGCCGCGACGTCGTGTGGCAGGAAGCCCTCACCGCGAACGGCTGGAAGCAGCTGTTCAAGACGGGCAACTTCACCAACTCCTCCGCGACCGACACGGCCCCCATGGTGACCGCGTCGGTGCAGGCGAACCCGGGCGTCAAGGCGATCTACGCGCCGTACGACGAGTTCACCAAGGGCACGCTCACCGGCCTCGACCAGGTTCCCGGCACCGAGGACATCCTCGTCTACGGCGCCGACATCTCCAACGCCGACATCGAGCTCATGACCGCCGAGGGCAGCCGCTGGGTCGCCACCGGCGCGACCGACCCGAACGCCATCGGCGCAGCCGTCATGCGCACGCTCGCGCTGCACATGGCCGGCGAGCTCGACGTTGACACGGTCGACTTCCCGCCGATCCTGGTCACCCAGGACATGCTGCTCGAGAAGAAGATCAAGAACATGGATGACCTCCGCGCGGCCGAGCCGTCGCTGAACATCTCGGAAGTTTCGGCCGCGGACTGGATCCCGGTCGTCTCCTTCTAAACCGAACGGGGTGCCCGCGAGTGCGGGCACCCCGTCAAACCCCTCGAGGACTCAGCACATGGACCCCACAGGAACCACCCCGGCGCTCGCGCTCGTCGACCTCATGAAGAACTTCGGCCCCAACCGAGTACTGAAAGGGGTGGACCTGCAGCTCTTTCCGGGCAAGGTGACGGCGCTGCTCGGCGCGAATGGCGCCGGCAAGTCGACGCTCATCAAGGTGCTCGCGGGCGTGCACGACCAGACCGCTGGTCAGGTGCAGGTGGGCGGCAAGACAGTCGAGTACGACACCCCCATGGGGGCCGTTCGCCTCGGCATTCGCACCGTGCACCAGCGCATCGACGACGCGATCGTGCCCGGCCTCAGCGTCGCCGAGAACCTCCTGTTCGAAGAGATCGCGCTCGGCGAGACCGCCCGCATCGCCTCGCTGCGGAGCCTGCTGCCGCGGGCGCGGGAAATCGCCGCGACTCTCGACCTCGACTGGGACGACGCATTTCTGCGCCAGGACGTCTACGAGCTCGGCATCGCCGACTGCCAGATGCTCCTGCTGGCGCGCGCCCTGTCCACCACCCCCGAGGTGCTCATCTTGGACGAGCCCACCTCGACCCTCTCGCAGAGCGAGTCGGAGCGACTCTTCGCGATCGTGCGGAAGCTCCGCGATCGCGGCGTCGCGATCCTGTATGTCTCGCACCGGCTCAGCGAGATCAACTCGCTCGCAGATGAGCTCGCGGTGCTGCGCGACGGACGCATCGTCGACACGCAGACCCTCCCCTTCAACCTGGGCGCCGCAGTCACCGCGATGCTCGGCGAGGGCGTCTTGAGCGACGCCGCCCAGCTCGACGAGCTGCGCGGCACCGAGGCCGTGCTGCGCATCGAGGGCCACCAGATCTTCGAGTCCAGTCGCCCGATCGACCTCGAGATCCGCGGCGGTGAGGTCACCGGCGTGATCGGCCTCATCGGCGCAGGCAAGACCGAGCTCGCCGAGCGCATCTTTGGCGCCGGCAAAAACACGAGCGGCACCATGACGCTGCAGGGCGCCCCCTACGCGCCCACCTCCCCGAAAGCGGCGATCGCGCAGGGCGTGTACCTCGTTCCCGAGGACCGCGCCGCGCAAGGCATGCTGCCGGGCTGGTCGGTGGCACGCACGCTCTCGCTCCCCTTCCTCAGCGACGTTCTCAAGGGCCTGACCCTCAGCACCGCGAAGGAGAGCTCGCGCGCGCAGCACGCGATCGACCAGTTTGCGGTCGTCACGACCGGCCCCGAGCAGGCGGTCGACGCCCTCTCGGGCGGCAACCAGCAGAAGGTCATGGTCGCGCGCTGGATGCAGCGTTCCCCCAAGGTCCTCGTGCTCGACGAGCCGTTCCGCGGCGTCGACATCGGCGCGCGTCGCGTGATCTCCACGCGCGCCCGCGAGCAGGCGGCGAACGGCAGCGCGGTCGTCATGATTTGCAGCGACGTGGAAGAGATCCGCGAGATGGCGGACCGCATCATCGTCATGGTCGAGGGCACCATCACCCTCGACGCGCGCGCCCAAGAAATTACAAACGAACAGATCGTTCAGAGCATGACGGAGGTGGCCTAAAGTGGCCGATACATCAGCAATTCCCGCCCAGGTGCGGCTGAACACGCTGGATCGCGTACGAGACATTGTGGTCAAGTACGGGTTCCTCGCGGTCACCGTGGTCGCGTTCGCGTTCTTCGCGTTCACCGAGCCGGCCTTCGCCACGTCCAACTCGCTGTTCTCGATGCTGAAGTTCGCCTCGGTCACCGCGATTCTCGGCCTCGGCGTCATGTTCAGCATGATCGTGGGCGGCCTCGATCTCTCGATCGGCTCGATCGCGGGGCTGAGCGTGCAGCTCGCCGCCATGTCGATGGTGTTCTACAACCTGACCGCCGGCATGGCGATCACGTTCGTCCTCGTCGCGGGCCTCGCGGTCGGCCTCATCAACGCGTTCCTCATCGTCGTCTGCAAGATCCCCGATCTGCTCGCGACGCTGGGCATGATGTTCGTCATCCAGGGCGCGAAGATGATCCCCGTCTCGGGCCAGTCGGTGTCCTCCGGCATGACGATGCCCGACGGCACGGTCGCCCCCGGCAAGTTCGATCCTGCCTTCCTGCTGATTGACCGCGGGACCGTCGGCCCCGTGCCGATCCCGGTCATCATCATGCTCGTGCTCGTCACCGCGTGCTGGTTCATCCTCACCAAGACCTCGTGGGGCCGCATCCTCTACGCAATCGGCGCGAACCCCGAGGCCGCGCGCCTGTCGGGCATCCGCGTCGGCTTCCACCGCGGCGCCGCCTACGTCATGTCCTCGCTGTTCGCTTCGATCGCCGGCATCATTCTGGTGGCCCGGATCGGCCAGGGCGACGTCAACGCGGGCGCCTCGAGCCTGCTCGAGGCCGTCGCCGTCGCGCTCGTGGGCACCTCGGTGCTCGGGCTGAACAAGCCGAACGCGTGGGGCACGCTGCTCGGCGCGGTGCTCGTCGTTATCGTGCTCACCGGCATGACCATGATGGGCTTCGAGTACTTCTATCAGGACACCGCCAAGGGCCTCGTCGTGATCCTCGCCCTGCTGTTCTCGTTCACCCTGTCGCGCAAAAAGGTGAGATACACCCCCGCCACTTAAGCCCGCGCCCTCGGTCACTGTCCCTGAAAGGACGAGCATGTCTTACGATTACGAATTCCTCGACGCGAACAACATCGGCGATTACCTCCGCTCGCGCGACGAGACCCACTCGATCATTGACGCCGGCAGGATCACCGCGATCCGCGAAATCGGCGACGGCAACCTCAACCTCGTCTTCCATGTCGCGGACAGCGAGGGCGGCAGCATCATTTTGAAGCAATCGCTGCCGTACGTGCGGATGACAGGCGAGGGCTGGCCGATGACGCCCGAGCGCGCGACGCGCGAGGCCGTGTCAATGCAGACCCACCACGCGCTCGTGCCCGAGCTCGTCGCTGAGGTCATCTCGTACGACCCCGAGCGCTTCATCATCGTGATCGAGGACCTCTCGGACCACTCGGTGTGGCGCGACGCGCTGAACCGCGGCGAGCGGCACGACGGGGTGGCCGCCGAGCTCGGCCGCTATGTCGCGGCGGTCGCCGTCGGCACCTCGATGCTCGGGCTCGATCGCACCGAGGTCTCGCAGCGCATCGCCTCGACCCAGAACCCGGATCTCTGCGTCATCACCGAGGACCTCGTGTTCACGGAGCCCGTGTTCGACATTGGGCGCAACGAGGTGCTGCCCGAGAACGCCGACGACGCGCACGCGCTCGCGGCCGACCCGGTGTTCGCGCTGGCCATGGGCGAGGCGAAGTGGCGCTTCATGACCCAGGCCGAGGCGCTCATTCACGGCGATCTGCACACCGGTTCGGTCATGGTGCGCGGCGCCGACGGCGAGGCGGCCGACTCGGTCAAGGCGTTCGACTCGGAGTTCGCGTTCTACGGCCCGATCGCGTTCGACCTCGGCGCGCTGTTCGCGAACTACAGCTTCGCGGCCGCCCGCGCCAACGCGCTGGGCGATGCCGAGCGTGCCGCCTGGGCGCTCTCGCTCGTCTCCGAGACGTGGGTCGCGTTCGAGGCCGAGTTCCTGCGCCTCGCCGCCGGCTGGCACGAGACTCGCCTGTTCGGCGAGGCGTTCGCCCGCCGCCGCCTCGACCGCATCCGCCAGGAGGCGCTGCTGTTCGCGTCCGCCAAGATGGCCCGCCGCATCGTCGGCGCCGCGAAGGTGCGCGACATCGAGACGCTCGAGCCCGCGCTTCGCGCCCCGGCCGCGCGTGCGGTGCTGCTCGCCGCGCGCGACCTCGCAGGGGTGTGGGAGACGAACACCGACATCAACGAGTTCGTGGAGATCGTGGGGACGCGCGTCCTCGCGTAGGGCGCCTGCCAGCGCAGCCCCCGGGGTGCCGCCGATCGGATCGAACTCAAGAGCTCGCGTTCGATCGGCGGCACCTTTCGTTGAGCGGCGGATAACCGGGCAGGATCCGGACCGCCCGCTGGAAACAGGTGCCCCTCACCGACGGGACGACTCCAGCCGCGCGCTCACGCTGCCCGCCCACGAACGCAGCTGAAGCACCACCTCGGCCGCGCGGTCCGCGCCCGCGAGCAGCGGGGACGGAATGCCGGGCGCCGCGCCGATCGCGCTGCCCGGCTGTGTGCTGCCCGCCGGGATGCCGAGCACCAGCACGCGCGGGTCTGCTTCCCCCGCAGCGTCGACGAGCGAGAGCGGGTGCGCGGGCGCGTCGCGCGGCACCGCGTCGATGCTCTCGGTCTCGACAAATCGGTCGGCCCCGCGCAGCGCGTGGATGCGCGCATCGCCCCGGCCGATCAGCTCTCGCAGCAGCGGGTCGCTCGTCGAGGGGACCTTGCCCTTCGACATCCGCGTCTCAATGAGCGCCCGCGCCGTCACCTCGATGCCCGAGATGCTCGACGCCGCGCGAAACACTCCCCCGGCCTCGTCGACGCTGACGCGGGTGTCGGGGCCGACGAGCTGCACGACCCCGGCATCGATCAGCGCCAGCACCTCCCGAACGCGCGACGCCGGGGCCCCGCTCGCCAGGAACAGGCTGTCCGCGTTGAACCACCCATGCACGTCACGCACCTCGGACTCGGGGGTGAGCACGCCGCGCACCGCGAGCTGCGAGACGCGTCCGCGCAGCGCGGCCATGGCGCGGCTGACCGCCTGGTGCGGGCTGGTGCGGGGGCTCGCGAGCGATTCGAGCTCGTCGTCGACCAGCCGCTGCACTCGCGCTGCCCACTCCTCCGCGGTGAGCACCGCGCCAAGGGTGGGCCTCCGTAGCTCGTCGAGGCGGAAGCGCTGGCGCTCGTCGGGCACGAGCGCGGTAAGCGCCGCGTCGAGGTGCGCCACCTCCCCCGGCCACGAACGCGACCCCGCCGACACGACGTCCTGCGCGGCGGCGGCCCGCAGCGCGCGCTGCGCCTCGCCCAGGCCGACGGCGACGGTGCCCGGCGTGCGCGCCTCTGCCGCCGTGAGCCAGGCCAGGCCGAACTCGGCGGCGATGAACGGCCACACGTCCGCGCCGAAATCAAGCGACTGCGGCGCCGATGCGAGCAGCTCGTCAAACCACTCGGCCCGCGCGATCTGCGCGGTGAAGCGGGGCGCTCCCGCCTCGCCGTAGTCGCCCTTCGAGCGGTACGGCACGCCGCGCCGCGAGGCGGCGAAGATGATCGGCTCGGCACCGCTGGGCACGTATCGGAGTCGGCCGTGTGCGGCTCCCGCGATCGGTTCGAACGTGCCGCCGCGGCCGGCGGTGAGCTCGGCCACCACGTCGTAGAAGTTCGCGCCGAGGCCCTGCGCGATGACAGGCTGGCCCGCCGGAACGCGGTGCCACGGCTGTTCGGCGGGCATGCCGGGCGCAATATAGAAGAGACCGATGCGGCCCGCCGCGTCGGCGAAGTGCTCAACGGACTGCGTCGGCAGCGCCTGCACCATTCCCTGCGCGAGCACCACGGCGCGGCCCCGGAAGGTGCGGCCGTCGGCGAGCGTGACGGTGCGTGCTTCGTCGCTGCCCTGTTCGGCCCCGGATCCTGCCCGCGCACCGTCTGCCGCCCCCGCGCGCGCGACGTCCACGACCGTGCCGAGGGCGCGGGCGAGCGTGACGCCGCCTAGGCGCGAGACCCGCGCGAGCTGGTCGTTGTAGTAGACGCCCTGCAGCCGGCGCGTGGGGAACGAGCCGGGAGTCACCCCGCGGGCCTCTTCCACGGCCCAGGGCACCTCGTGGCTGCCGCGCTCGGCGACCGCCCGCGCCCACTCGAGGAAGGTGGGGCCGTCGCCCGCGGGCCCGTCGATCGGGGTCGACTCGTCGGGGTACACCGTGGTCGAGGCCGAGGTCGTGTTGTTCAGGAAGCACGGCGTCTGGTCGGTGCGCCAGGTCGCCCCGGCCCCGACCTCGACCGCGTCGATGACGAGGGCGGACGCCGCGGGCTCTCCCGCGGCGCGCACCCGCGCATCGATCCGCTCGATCGTCGCCACCGCGCGCGGGCCGCCGCCCACGATGATGACGTCGAACACCGCGGCGGCCGCGTCGTTTTCGCGAAACTCAGCCATCAGATCTGGTACTCAATCTCTTGCACGACCGGGCGCACTTCCGCGTAGCCGTCTCGCTTCTCGACCGTCACGCGCAGGCCGTAGACCTCGCTCAGCGTCTCCTCGTCGAACGCGTCGACCGGGCTGCCCGAGGCGACGATCTTGCCGCCGTTGAGCAGCACCGTCTGGTCGCAGAACCGGCCAGCGTGGTTCAGGTCGTGAATCGCGATGAGCGCGGTGATGCCGCGCCGACGCGTGATCCAGCGGACGAGCTGCAGCGTCTCGACCTGATAGCGCAGGTCGAGCGCCGAGGTGGGCTCGTCGAGCAGCAGCAGCTTCGTGTCCTGCGCGATGGCCCGCGCGACAAGTGCGCGTTGCGCTTGCCCGCCCGAGAGCTCGGACAGCCGGCGATGCTCGAGCTCGCCGAGGCCGAGCAGGTCGATCGCGTCCTCGACCTTGTTCCAATCTTTCCGGCTGGGGCGCAGCCCGAAGTGCGGGGTGCGGCCGAGCAGCACCGCCTCGCGCACGGTCATGTCGAAGGGCGCCTCGCCCGACTGCGGAACATAACCGACCGTGCGGGCGTGGTCTCGGCGGCGAAGACCGAGCAGGTCGACCCCGTCGAAGCTGACTCGCCCCTCGCTCGGCTTCTGAATGCCCGCCAGGATCTTGGTGAGCGTCGACTTTCCCGAGCCGTTCGGCCCGAGCAGCGCGCAAAAGCTCCCCTCGGCCACCTCGAGCGAGACGCCCTTGAGCACCTTGTGCTTGGGGTACGAGAACTCGACATCGGATATCTGGAGACTCATTTCAGGCTGCTCTTCCGCGTCAGAATCAGGTTGATGAAGATCGGGGCGCCGATGAACGCGACGACGATGCCGACCGGGATCACCGCGGGCGCGAGGATCGTGCGGCCCACCGTGTCGGCGACGAGCAGCAGCAGGCCGCCCGACAGCACCGAGAACGGCAGCAGGAAGCGGTGGTCGGAGCCGATGATCAGGCGGGCGATGTGCGGCCCGACGAGCCCGACGAAGCCGATCACGCCACAGAAGCTCACCACGACCGAGGCGAGCAGCACCGAGAGCCCGATGAGCCCGACGCGCAGCACCGTGACGTTGACGCCGAGGCTCTTCGCGGCGTCGTCGCCGGCGAACGCGATCGCGTTGAGGTCCTTCGCAAACCAGAGCGCGATCGGAAGGCCGACGAGCACGATCGCCCCGACCACCCACACGTCGTTCCAGGTCGCGTCGTTCACCGAGCCGAAGGTCCAGCGCACGATCGCCTGTAGCGTGTTCTCGCTCGCGATGTACTGCAGGGCCGCGGTCATCGCCTCGAACAGCTGGGTGATGGCGATGCCGAGCAGCAGCAGGGTGGCGACGGCCATGCGCTTGGCCGAGGCCAGCGCGAGCACCAGGGCCGAGACCGCGAGCGCGACGCCGAGGGCGCTGAGAATGATCGCCCACGACGGCAGCGAGCTCGAGCCCGCGATCGTGATCGCCATGGCGGCCCCGAACGCGGCCGCGGGCGAGACGCCGAGCGTGAAGGGGCTCACGAGCGGGTTGCGCAGGAGCCCCTGCATGAGCGCCCCGGCGAGCGAGAGCCCGGCGCCCGCGACGAAGGCGAGCAGGGCACGCGGGAAGCGCAGCTCGGTGATGATCGAGAAGGTCCGCACGAAGTCAGCCTCGAGCGTGCCGCCAAAGAGCGACAGCTGGACGGCCTTCCACACGTCGAGCAGGGTGATGCCGGCGGTGCCGATGACGATCGACCCGCCGATTGCGAGCAGCGAGAGCAGCACCGAGACGAGCAGGATCACGCCGCGGGCGCCGGAGAACCGCTCAGCGAGGGTGCGGTGACGCGCGGTGCGCGCGCCCCCGCCCCGGCGGTCGCCCGGTTCGGGCACGACCGCCGGGGCGGGGGCTGGGGCTGTTGCGTCGGCCGGATCCGGCCCGGTGCTCACGACCTGTTCCAATCGCTGCGTCACTGTGCGGCACCCGCCGGGAGGCTGACGTAGGCGTCGGCACCGGCGAAGTCGGTGTCGAGGAACTCGGTGACCCAGCGCTCGAGGTACTCGTCGGCGTTCACGTCCGCGAACGCCTCCGGGTGCAGCCAGGTCGCCAGGTACAGCGCGCCGATGGACTTCGAGAGCGCGCTCGTCGCGAAGCCGCTCGTCACGTACACCTGGTTGTTCGCGACCGCGTCGATGCCGCTCCAGCCCGGGCGAGCGCTGATCTCCTGGCGGGTGGCTTCGAAGCGCGCCGCGTCTACGGGGACCGCGCTGGGGTCGTACTCGTGCAGGATCAGGGCGGGGTTGCGCAGCACCACCTCGGCGGGCTCGACGGTCAGCTCCTCCTGCACGTCGCCTCCCCCGGCATCCGCGAAGACGTTCTCGCCGCCGGCGCCCTCGATCAGAGCGTGGAAGCCCGAGCCCGGAAGCACAGTGAGGTACGGGTCGACGGTCTCAAGGTAGACGGGCTTTGCCTCGGTGCCGTCGATGCCCTCAGCAATAACGCCCGAGATCTCCTCGTGGAAGTCCTTGACCTTCTGGGCGCCCGCTTCCTCGCCGAACACCTCGCCCAGCAACGAGATGGTGTCGTCGAAGACCGAGTTGTCCCAGGCGGTCGCGACGACCACCGGGATCCCGAAGGGTTCGAGCTGGGTGGCCGCCTCTTCCCAGACGGCGTTGCGCGGCACGATGACGACGTCGGGGTCGAGCTCGGCGATCGCCTCGTAGTTGAGCTCATTGAGACCCTGCGACACAACGTCCTGCTCGCTGAGGCCCAGGTAGGGCAGGCGCTCGAGGGAGGTACTGTCGACGCCGACGACACGGTCGCCCGCCCCGATGGCACGCACGAACTCGTTGCCGTAGCTGTTGAGCACAACGGCCGTCTGCGCCGGCCCGTCGAGCGTGATCTCGCGACCCTGGTCGTCGGTGACGGTGATTTCTTCGTTCCCACTGGCAGCCGCGGTCTCGGGTGTGACGGTGCCGCAGCCGGCGAGCATCATTGCTGCAGCTCCCGCGAGAGCGGTAAACCCGAGCGTTCGAGCACGGCGTGCAGAGGTGATGGTCGACATGACAGTTCCTTTGTTTGGGGTGGGTGGAGACAGCGTCGGGATCCGGTGGCGGAGCCAGACGAGAATGAGGGGGCTGAGGCGGGCGGGCTAGGCGCGCGCGCCGGGTTCGGTGCCCGGGATCGCGGGCTCGCCGAGGCTCAGCATCAGGCGGTTTGCCCAGGCAAAGAAAGCCGTGGCGAAGACCGCGTCAGCGATCTCGTCGGCGCCCAGCCCGACATCGCGCAGCGCCTCGATGTCCGCTGTGGTAGCCGAGGGGCGCAGCTCCGACAGGCGGGCCGCGAAGCGCACGATCGCCTCCCAGCGCTCGTCCTGGCCGTCGGCCAGCGCGTCGGTGTCGGCCGCGACCCAGTCGGCGTCGCGTTCGAGCTCGATCGCGAGTAGCCGGTCGATGTCGTCGGCCCGCTTGGTCTGGAACTCGGCCTTCCGAGCGTGCACCGAGGCACAGTAGATGCAGTCGTTCACCTTGCTGGTGACGGCCGCCGCGAGCTCGCGCTCCCCGCGAGGCAGCCCGTCGCGGCCTAGGAAGACGGCGTTGTCGAGGGCGCTGCGGGCGCGCAGCACCGCGGGCGTGCGCGCGAGCAGCCGGAAGTACTCGGAGTTGGTGGTGGCCTTCGCCGCGAATGACTCGACCTGTTCGGCGGTGAGCTCCGCCTCGGGCACCGCTGGCACCCAGGGCTCCCACGCCAGCACGTCGCGGGTGAAGTGCGCAGGGATCTCGCTCCCGCGGGCGGTGTGCAACTGCACAGCCGGGGTGCGCCCGTGGGCGACCGTCAGGCGGTTCGATCCTTCGTACCGCGCAGGATCCTGCTCGGTGAGCAACTCAAGGCCGTGCGCGGCACGTAGCAGGTAGCTCTCGTAGGCGACGACCTGGCTGATCAGCACGATCTCGTCGGCGGTGACGCCGGCGAGTTGCAGGGTGAGCTGGTCTTCGCGCTCGACGAGGGCCGGCGAGACCGTGATCAGCTCGACATGCTCGACGATGGTGCGGAGCTTCGAATCGGCGGGCAGCTCGTCCGCGAGCAGGGCCGGGTCGGCGAGCCGCGCGTGGTGCTCGGCGAGCGCCTCGCTCCCCTGCTGGCGGGCGACGAGCGTCGCGAGCCCGTGGAGGACGCTCGCGGGCAGCGCCTGCGGGGTCTCATAGAGTGCGGCATATGTCTCGCGAGTGTGAGCCAAAACCTCGCTGCGGACGGGCAGGCTGGCGTCGTCCGGCGTCTCGTGAAGTAGCGAGAACAGACTGTCAACGGCGGTAGTCACCTGCGGGCTCCTTGGGTTCGTGAGTGGGAATGGCCCAACCCTACGAAGCACTCGGACGCGAAGCAAACATCACGCCCGATTATGTTTCACATTACGTAACGTAATGGGAATGGCGACGGCCACTCGCCTTTCAGGATCGCCGCGAGCCCCGCTTCGGTTGCCGGCGGGAAAGCCGCTCCTCGTCGCTCATCTGCGCGATCACCCGCACATCCGCGCCTCCCGGGAAGTACTGCGCCCGGCGCCGCTCGAGCCCGCGGAGATACCACCAGGCCGGAGTCATCGAGCTCTTCGACGTGTTGTGTGCGCGGCAGAGCGCCTGGCCGTTGGACAGCACGGTCGGACCGCCCATTGACCACGGGTACACGTGGTCGGCGTCGGTCGCGGGACTCGAACACCGGCCCCAGGCGACAAACTCGGCCGCCTCGCAACGATCCCCCGCCCGCGCCATGAGCTCACGCCGCACACCGAACTTGAAGCTGCGCCACGGGTCACGCCTGCGGCTTGCTGGCCCGCGGCCCGGGAGTGGGGCCGTGAGGAGAATGAAAAGCACCAGCACAGGGATCATCCAGAACAGGTTGGGGAGAAAAACAGTGCGCCAAATGATCTGAAAAATCTCTATAGTCACGAGATGAGCCCCTCCTTGCGCTTGCCTATGTTCTGGCTATCCTGGCAGAACACCCGAAGCCAGCCAGGACTGGCCGCTCAGAGTTGACCCCGAGGAGCGGAACTGACGTTCACTTTTCTTCAATACCACCCCTGTGTTATATAACCCAAGTATTGTATTATTGACGCATGTGGGACGTGGATGTCGAACTTGTCGAGGGCTGGCTTGCCTCGCTTGATGACACGTCCTATGAACAAGTTGTCGCCGCTTTGGAATTACTTACCGCGCGGGGTCCACACTTGGGCCGTCCGCTGGTAGACACGGTGACCAGTTCGCGTCATCGGAACATGAAAGAGCTTCGGCCAGGGTCGAGCGGTCGGTCAGAGCTGCGCATCTTATTTGCGTTTGACCCCGGGCGGCAAGCGATCATGCTGGTCGCCGGTGATAAATCTGGCAACTGGAACAAGTGGTACCAAAAGAACATTCCCATCGCGGACGACCGTTTTGACGAACATCTTGAGAGGCGAAAGAAGAGGAAAATACCATGACTCTCGAAGAACAGTTGGCGAAGCGTCCCGTCGATCGTGCGCGCGTGGACGCTCACAAGAAGCGGATGCTTGAAGAGATTCGCGCCTATCGACTTCGTGAGCTTCGCGAGGCCTCCGACCTGACGCAGGTCGAACTCGCAGGTCGACTTCACGTGAGCCAGAACCGCGTTTCCAGCATTGAGCATGGCGATATTGAGCGAGCTCAAGTTGATACGCTTCGTCGTTACGTCGAGGCCGTTGGCGGGCGACTTCGGATTGAAGTCGAGCTCGGTGACGAACGGATTCAGATCGCCTAGGGCTTCTTAGAGGTTTCGAATAACTCAAAGCGCGGCGGCGAGCGCCGACAAAGCAGGGCGCATGTAGCCCTGCGAAATTTCCCGACGCTCAAGCTTCGCGGAATCTAGCGTCGAACGAATCACTGACTGCTTGAGCGCGTCGCGGCTCACGAATCGACCGCTCGTCGCTGAACGCACGACACTTCGTTCATTCATGTGGGCCAGCTCCAGGTGAACTGAATTGCTACCTGATGTAGACGTCGAGGTGATTGCCGACGGTGCCGCGATCGTAGATCTTTCCGGGGTACCCGAACGGGGTCTCGAAGACCGTACCCTTGGGTGCTGAACCCGCGAGAACAATGAACCCGTCGCCGTCACTCACGTAGCCGCCCGCGTTCACGTGTCGACCGGAGATCGCAAGTCCACCACCGGGAAGCACCTGCTGACTGTAATACGTGAAGCGATAGCCGCCCCAGTTCACCGACCCGGTGAACATGAACTGCTCGAGTGTGTATTCCGCAGCGGGCGCGACCGGTACCTTCGGCGCCTCCTCAACGTCAAGGGAGAGGTCGAGATCGGTCACGGAGTTCTCGGCGTCGGCCGCCGCAAGCATCTGAAGATCATTCGCCGCAAAGACGCTCGGACCTTCGGCGTAGGCGGCTTGAGGGAGGGAGAACGGAGCAAGCACCGCGCTTCCTAGCAGCAGAAGCGCAGCGGACAAGGGCCTGGCCACGCCCAGGCGCAGCCGCGCTGGGGAGATCGTCGACGAGTGAGACACAGTTCCGCCAGCATACCCTCGCACCCTGAGCGCGGAAGGGTGGCGATGCACGGCGTAAGAGCCTGCGGCAGCGCCCGGTAGATCACCGTGCCCGAAGAGCTGACCCGCACATACGTGGCCGAGTTCCGCGACCCTATCGACCACAGGTCAGCTCATCACTCCAGCCCCGTCGCCCCCGCCCGCTCCAACCGCTCCCGCACCGCATCCACCGGGATCCCATGCGCCACGCGCCCCTCGGGCCCGGTCCGTGTCTCGGCCCGCAGGATCGAGTTGATCAGCGCCTCCTCGACCGCGAGCATCGTCGCGTGGAAGAGCCCCGAGCAGTCGTCGTCGGCGAGGGACTCCCCCGCGCCCGTCGTGAACGCGATCGCGTAGTCGCCGCTGCCGTTCGAGAAGTCCGCGCCGACCCCGCGCATGCCGATGACCGCGCGGCGCGCGATGCGCGAAAGCTGCCGCCCGTCGAACGGGGCGTCGAGCGCGACGACGATCATGCAGGAGTTGCCGATGGTCTCGGCCGTCGGCCCGGGCACGAGCTCAGCGGACGGCATGGGCACGCCCGCGATGCGCAGCAGGCCCGTGAAGTTGCTCTGCACGAGCACGCCGACGGTGACCGAGCGTGACCCGACGGCGACGACGCGCGACGCCGTGCCGATGCCGCCCTTGAACCCGAGCGCGGTCGTGCCGGCTCCGGCGCCCACGGCACCCTCGGCCACCGGCCCACTCGTGGCTGCGGCGAGCGCGGCCCGCACGTGCTCCCCTGTCACCGGGCGATCGCGGATGTGCGACAAGAAGCCGTCATTCGTCTCGCCGACGACCGGGTTCAATGTGGTCGTCGATACGTGCCACGGCTGCGCGAGCACCTCGGTCACGAGGGCGTCGGCGGCGCGGAAGGCGGACAGCGTGCTGGTGAGCAGGATCGGGGTCTCGATCGACCCCAGCTCCTGAATCTGCGTCGCCCCGATCAGCTTGCCGTAGCCGTTGCCGACCGCGAGCCCGGCGGGCAGCGTGCGCCGCTCGGCCGAGAGCTGGCGCGGCACGATCGCCGTCACGCCGCTGTTGATCTCGTGGCCAGCGATCGTCGCGTGCCCGATCTCGACCCCGGCGACGTCGGTGATTGCGTTGAGCTCGCCACGCGGAAACGGGCCCGGCCCGATGCCGAGATCGGCCAAGCGTGGCCTGGAGTTCGCGGTCATGCGGTCACCCCTTCCCGGGTGTTCGTCTCTGCAACGCTCGAACCAGCAGCATTCGAGTCGGCGGCGGCCGCGCTGGCAGCCAGAGAACCGCCCGCCTCAGCAAACGCCTCCCGCACCACCGCCTCCGCCAGCACCTGCGTCGGGTCGACGACCCGCAGCGGCAGCGCCGACACCTGGGCGAGCGCGATCGGCAGCTCGGTGCACCCGGCGATGACGGCATCGATCCCGTCAGCGGCAAACGCCGCCACGACCGACGCGAGCAGCTCGCCCGCACGGGCGTCGCCCGCATCGCTCTTCACGCACGCGATCGCCTCGGCGACCCGCTCCTGCAACGAGGCATCGGGCACTACGACCTCGACCCCGCTGCGCGCAAACGCGTGCTGGTAGAGTCGCGCCCGCACCGTGCCGAGGGTGGCGAGCAGCGCGATCTTCCGGGCGGGCACGAGCCCGTCCTCGATCACGCGGTCCCGCGTCTCCTCGATCATGTTCAGCACCGGAATATCGACCGCGGCCTGAATCTCGGCGAGGAACGCGTGGGCCGTGTTGCAGGGGACGGCAATGAGCCCCGCTCCCCCGCGCTCGAGCCGCCGCGCCCCGTCTGCGAGCTGGGGCCCTGGGTGCGGTCCGGAGCCCGCGAGCGCCGACGTGCGGTCGGGAATGCTCGGGTCGGACCAGATCAGCGCCTGCGGGTGGTCCTGATCACGCAGCGCGGGCGTCGCGCGCACGATCTTTGCGTAAAAGTCAGCGGTGGCCGCGGGGCCCATCCCGCCCAAGATGCCGATGACGGGATGCACCACCGCCAGCCCCGCGCTCATCGCACCCGGTCCAGGAAGCCCCGCGTGCGCACCGAGCTCGCGTCGTCGAGGATCGCGCTCGGCGCCCCCGACTCAATGACGCGCCCCTCGTCGAAGAAGCTCAGCGTGTCGGCCGCCTCCTTCGCGAAGGCGATCTCGTGCGTGACGACAATCATCGTCATGCCGTCGCGGGCGAGGCCGCGCATGGTCTCGAGCACCTCGTCGACCAGCTCGGGGTCGAGCGCGCTCGTCGGCTCGTCGAACAAGATGAGCTCGGGGTCCATCGCGAGCGCCCGGGCGATCGCGACCCGCTGCTGCTGCCCGCCCGAGAGCTGGTGCGGCAACTTCTGCGCGTGGTCCGCGAGGCCCACCCGGTCGAGCTGCTCGAGCGCCCGGGCGTTGGCGACCGACTGCGGCAGCTTCTTCACGTGGATCAGGCTCGCCGCCACGTTCTCCTGCGCGCTCAGGTGCCCATAGAGGTTGAAGCGCTGGAACACCATACCGATGTGCGAGCGGAAGCGCGCCATCTCCTTGTCGTTCCACGGGTGGTACTTGCCGCCGCGCAGGCTGTATCCGACCTGCTCGCCGCGCACGATCAGGCTGCCCGCGTCAATCGACTCGAGCGCGTTGATGGTGCGGAGGAAGGTCGACTTGCCGGATCCTGAGGGGCCAATAATGCAGCTCACCTCGCCCCGGCGCACCTGGAAGTCCACGCCCTTGAGCACCTGCGCGGCGCCGAACGACTTCCGCACCCCGGCGGCGTCCACCAATAGTTCGCTCATCGCACGACCTCCTTTTCTTCCTTCGCCGCGGCGCCTGCGCCGGGAGGCGGCCCCGACCGGCCCTTCGGCCCCCGCGGCAGGGTGATCGCCCCGGTGGCGACGCGAATGACCCGCTGACTGAATCCCTCGCCGCGGATGAGGCGGACGCGATCCTGCCCGTACCGCTTCTCGAGCAGCGACTGCAGGTAGGTCGCGATCGCGGTGAGGAACATGTACCAAATGCTCGCGACGATCAGCAGCTCGATGATGAGGTTGTTCTGCTTGTAGATGCGGCTCGCGTTGGTCATCAGGTCGTTGCCCGCGACGACCACGATCAGCGAGGTCGTCTTGAGCATCGAGATGAACTCGTTGCCGGTGGGCGGGATGATGATGCGCATCGCCTGCGGCAGCACGATGAGGCGCATGGTCTGCCCGCTCGTCATGCCGCTCGCGAGCGACGCCTCGCGCTGCCCTTGGTCGACGGCCTGAATGCCGGCGCGCACCGTCTCCGCGAAGTACGCGGCGAGGTTGAGCCCGAGGCCGAGCAGGGCCGCGACCGAGCCCGAGATGAGCGAGTTCGTGTCCCAGCGCACGCCGATCTGAGTGAACGGGATCTGCAGCGTGATGTACGGCAAGAGGAACGCGAGGTTGAACCAGAAGATCAGCTGCACGAGCACCGGGGTGCCGCGGAAGAACCAGATGTAGCCCTCCGCGGTCACCCGCAGTACGGGGTTCTTCGAGATCTTCATGATGGCGAGCACAACGCCGAGCACGAGGCCCAGGATCGTCGCCGCGATGCTCACCCAGATGGTGACCATCACGCCCTCGAGGATGCGCGGGGAGAACAGGTACTCCCCCACCCGGTTCCACCGAATGTTCGGGTTGAACACCAGGATCGAGATCGCCCAGAGCACCAGGGCGAGCACGACGGCTCCGGTCAGCCACCGCTTCCAGTGGAGGGCGGGGGCGATGTCGATGCGTTCACCCGTGGGGGTCTCGAACGGCACCGTGCGTGATCGGCTGCTCATGGTGCGCCTTTCATTCGGTGGACGGGTGGGGTGACAGGGGGCGGTTACGCGCCGCCGTTGATGGTGGCCTCGTCGATGGCCATGCCCTCGACGTTCCACGCCTTCAGCAGCTCGAGGTAGGTGCCGTCGTCCATGAGCTCCTGGAGTGCTGCCTGCACGGCCTCCGCGAGCTCCGGGTTCGCGTTGTCGATGCCGAGACCCCAGAGGCTCTCACCGCCCTCGATGCCGACGAAGTCCATCTCGTTCACCGGGTCGGCCGCGCGAGCCGCCGCCACCGGGTAGTCGGTGATGGTCGCGACGGCGCGGCCGCTCTGCACCGCGAGGTTCGCGGCCGAGTCGCCGTCGAAGCGCAGGATGTCGTAGGCCGCGGCCCCGGCATCGGTGCAACCCTTCGAGTACTCGTCGGCGAGCAGCGCCGACGAACCCGAGTCAACGACCGCGACCGTCTTGCCGCACAGGTCGTCGGGCGCCTCGATGCCCTCGGGGTTGCCCTTGCCGACCAGGAACGCGTTGCCCGCGCTCACGTAGTTGACGAACGTCGTCGTCTCGCGGCGCTCAGCGTTGTCGGTCATCGAGCTCGCGAGCACGTCGTAGCGCTTCGAGATGAGGCCCGGGATCATCGAGTTGAACTCCTGGTCGACGAGGGTCGCGTTCACGCCCAGCTTGCGCGAGATGGCGTGCGCCATTGCCGGGTCAACGCCGATGATGTCGGTGCCGTTCGTGCCCCACTCCTCCATGGGCGGGTACCCGACCGACGTGACCCAGTTCAAACCGTCGGACTTGAAGTTGTCGGGCAGCAGGGCCGCGGCAGTCTCGGAGGGCTCGATCCCCTCGATGACGCTCTTCGCCTTCTCCTCCTCGGGCACCACCATGAACTCGACCTTCGTGTCGGCCGCGGCCGAGTCACCCGTGTCTGAGAGCGACTGCCCGCCGCAGGCGGTGAGGCCCGCGACGGCGAACCCGAGGCTCAAGATGCCGGCGAGTGCGCGGACCTTCGTGTGCTTTTCCATAGTGTGTCTCCTTTGACTGCGTTGGTGTGGAATGACTGCGTGTGAAAACGACTGGGGTGCTTCAGGCGGTGTGGACGACGTCGCCGGCGACCGCCGTCAGGGCGACCGACAGCCCCGCGATTTCGCTGGGGTCGACGGCGTAGGGATCCTGCGAGAGCGCGACGAAGTCGGCGTGCGCACCGACCGCGAGCCGCCCGAATTCGGGGCCGAGGCCCGCCGCCCGCGCGGGCGCCGAGGTGAAGCCCCGCAGGGCCTCGGTCAGGCTGACGCGCTGCTCGGGCTCGCGCCCGCCGGGCGGCACGCCATCCCGCCGCATGCGGGTGACCGCGGCGTGCACGCCGAACAGCGGGTTCTCGGGTTCAACGGGGGCGTCCGAGCCGAACGCGACGAGCGCGCCCGCGTCGATGAGCGACCGCCACGGGTAGTGCGCGATGTCGCGGTCGCCGAGCAACTCGACGCTCAGCGGGAAGTCACTCGTGCAGTGAATGGGCTGCATCGAGGCGACGACGCCGAGTTCGGTAAAGCGCGGCACATCCGCCCAGTGCAGGTGCTGCGCGTGCTCGATGCGGTTCGTGAGGCCCGCGGCCCGGGTCTGCGCGTGCGCCCGCTCGTAGGCGTCGAGCACGAGGGTGTTCGCGCGGTCGCCGATGGCGTGGGTCGCGACCGCGATGCCGTGCGTTACGGCCCGGTCGACGAGCTCGCAGAGCTGGGCAAACGGGATCACCTCGATGCCCTGATTGCCCGGGTCACCCTCGAACGCGTGATGCAGGTGCGCGGTGTGCGAGCCGAGGGCGCCGTCCGAGAACAGCTTGACGGGGCCGGTCGTGATCCACTCGTCGCCGTCGCCCGTCCGGCGCCCCTCGCCGATAGCGAGGTCGAGCGCGTCCATCGAGAGGCCGAGGTGGGCGCGCAGGCCGAGCTCGCCGTCCTGCCGGAGGCGGGTGTACGCGGCGCGCACGTCCTCCCCCTCGAAGTTCGTGACGTGGGTGATGCCGGTGGCGAGCAGGCGCCGGTGCGCCTCGCGCAGGTACAGGTGCAGGTCCGCCGCGATCGCGGCCTCGGACAGCTCGCGAATCTCGTCCATCGCGCTCTCGAAAAGCAGGCCCGAGGGCTCGGTACCGCCGGCCTCGCGGGCAATGCGACCGCCGACAGGATCCCCGCTGCCCGCGGTGATGCCCGCGGCGCGCAGGCCGGCCGTGTTCGCCCACACCGAGTGGCCGTCGACGCTCGGCAGCGCCACGGGGCGGGCGCCGAAGATCTGGTCGAGGTGGTGGCGGGTCGGCTCGGGGCGACCCTGCCAGGCGTTTCGGTCCCAGCGCCCGCCGAGCACCCAGGTATCGCCGGGGTTCGCGGTCGCGTAGTCGCGCAGCACCCCGAGGGCGTCATCGAGGCTCGCGAGGCCGCGGAGGTCGGGCGCCCCAATCTCGCGGGCGAGATTGCCGGTGTGGATGTGGGCGTCGTGGAAGCCGGGCAGCACGACCTCGCCCGGCAGCTCGATCGTCTCGGTGCCGGGGGTGGCCCGGGCGGCGAGATCTACGGGGGTACCGAGGGCCGCGATGCGGCCGTCCGTGACGAGCATGGCGCCGTGCACCGACTCGCTCGCGTCGAGCGAGCGAATGTTCGGGTGGACGTACAGCACGCTTCGCATTAGCTTCCCTTACCGGTAGATGGCGGTGGCCGTCGCTTGCGAGCGGACCACTGTGTCGCCTTCAGGGTATGGCGGCGGCCGCGCGAAACGCTAGCGCCGGGGCACCGAGTGTGGCACCATCAGCGTAAGCAACGCTGTTGCTCGGTGCTTTCGCCCTACGGTGGGTGATGCTCGCCTATCTTGCCCACCCCATTCGCCCGCCCCAGAGACGTGGAGGCCGCATGCTCAACCCCTCGCACCTGCGCACGCTCGTCGTCGTGATCGAGCAGGGCTCGTTCGTCGCGGCCGCGAACCGCCTGGGGTACACGCCGTCGGCGGTGTCGCAGCAGATGGCGGCGCTCGAGGCGAGCGCCGGTGTCGCCCTCTTCGAGCGCACGGCCAGAAGCGTGCGGCCGACGGTCGCGGCGCAGCTCATGGCGCAGCGCTCGACCACGGTGCTCGCCGAGCTCGAGGCGATCCAGGAGGCGGTGAACGCGGCAAAGAGCGCGTCGGGCGAGAGCGTCGAGGAGCTGCGGCTGAGCGTCTATCCCAGCCTCGTGCACGCGCTCAGCCCATTCCTGGCCCAGCTCACGGGGGCCGACGGGCACAGCTCGCGGCTGCGGCTCAGCGTGCGCGACCCGTCGCTCAGTGTGAAGGCGCTCGTCGACGGGGAGGACATCGACGTGTCGGTCGTCTACCGCGTCGAAAACACGGGGCTCAGCTGGCCCAAGACGCTGCAGAGCGTGGCGGTCGGCGAGGATCCCTATCTCTTCGTCGTGCCGCGCTCGTGGGGGCTGCACCACTCGCCGCAGGTCCCGGTCGAGGCGCTCGCCGGCCGGCCGTGGGTGCTGCACCACACCGGGTCTAGCGACAGCGTGATCATCGAGAGCCTGTTCGCCGCACACGGGCTGCGCCCGCAGATCGTGGCGCGGGCCGACGACTTCGCGGTGTCGCTGCGGCTCGCGGGCTCGGGCATCGCGGGGGCGTACGTGCCGCGGGCGGCGCTGAACGCTGTGCCGGCCGATGCCGTGGTGCTGAACGTGCCCGACGTACATCTGTCGCGCAGCGTCTGGGCGCTCGTCGCCCCTACCGCGCCCCACCTGCTGACACAATCGCTGCTGCAAGTGCTGCGCGAGATCCATCGGGCGGACGCGCCGCCGGCGCCCACCCCACCCACCGAGAGCAAGGGAGCTCCATGACCATCGCATTCACCGAGGAAAACGGCACTCAGTGGTCGGTGCTCGTCACCGACATCGACACGGGCGAGGTACTGCTCTCGCAGACCCCCGACCGGGTACTCGACACAGCGAGCGTCGGCAAGATCTTCCTGCTGCACAAGCTGCTCACCGAGGTCGACGCGGGCACCCGGTCACTCGAAGAGATGGTGACGCGGCGCCCGGTCGAGCACATGGACGAGTCGGGCATCTGGCACCTGCTGCAGACGAGCACGCTGCCGCTGCACGACATCGCGGCGTTCATCGGGGCGTTCAGCGACAACGCCGCGACGAACACGCTCTGCCGCGTGCTGGGCCTGCCCGCCGTGCAGCAACATACGCGAGATCTCGGCTACACCGAGTCGGCGCTCGACGACGTGGTGCGCTGGCCTATCCCGCCGGGCAAGCCGTCAACGCTGTCGCACGCGAACGCGACAGAGCTGGTGCGCTTCGTCTCGCGGCTGGCGCTTGAGCAGGATCTCTCCCCTGCGTCGTCCGACCTGATGCAACGCTGGCTCGGCGCCGGCATGGACCTCTCGATGGTGGCCTCGGCGTTCAACCTCGACCCGCTCGCCCACTACACGTTCGACCGCGACATCTGGCTCTGGAACAAGACGGGCACGATCTCGAATGTGCGTGCCGATATTGGCCTGGTGATGGGGCGCAAGCGGCGGATCGCCTACGCCGTGCTCGCGAACTGGGATTCGGGGGCCGACGGGCGGGACGCGGTGTTGGCGGGGATGCGAGAGGTTGGGGAAACCCTTCGGCATTCTTTTCGGCTCTCTCCAAGCACAAGTGACACGACGTTGCCCACAGCACTCAGCAGTAGCGTCCCTCACCTACGCTCTTGACGATGATCACCACGGGCTGGCGCCCTGGGAGTGAAGCATTGGAGGTGAGCTCGAATTTCGGCGCGGGTCGGACGGCTGACTGCGACCGATCCGCTTCCGTCGATGGAAGGGTCGGCCGCCGCCATGAACGAGTCGTCAGTTACTTGTGCATCACATCTGCGTCGCTAAAGGTCGGCGCACACAGTGCTTCTTTGTGCTGGCGATATGCCCTGGGAGTGAGCCCAAGTTCTTCAAGAGCACGCGCCCGTTCTGGGTATCCAAAGACTTCCGGCAGACCGCCTGCTTCGAGCTGCATCATCGACCGAATCCGCAGTTCAGACCCCGGATGGACGAAGCCACGCGGCTCGCACTGAAAGAAATTCCAGCACCACGCGGTCGCGTCCGATTGGGTGAAACCTGCCCACCGCCCTTCAGTAATAGCCTTGCCTGCATCCATTGACATGTACGCTGCTTCGATCTTCTCCCGGCCGAGGCTACGCCGCTGCTCAGCAGCGAGCGCCCTAGCTTGCTTGGCTTCATATTCATACTGTCGCTCAGCTTCAGCAATCCGAGCGCGGAGCTGTTCAACCGTCAACTGCTCAGCGTCACCCGTTCGAGAGACGAAGGACACCGGCTCATGCCGATGCAAGACATCGATGCCGCGATCGCCTCTACCGCGAGGGTTGGCTGTCATGCCGGGTGAGCTAGGTCGAAGCCCTAGGTGTTCCCACCAAAAAACTTCACTGTCACGCAAGGAACTTGAAATGGACATCTTCAGACGCCCCTCTCTGGGGCAGAGCCCCATCGAATCTTGCACCACGATATTTCGTGGGCCCGTTCTTCCCCTGGGACACCCGGGAATCGATGGATTCGGGTTGTCGCGTAACCGGCCAGGTACCTACGGCTACGACTCTTGAACGTGTAATCGAAACTATCACACCGTCTCGATAAATTTCCAAGGATAGGCTCACAAGCACTTATGACCGAAATTAGTCTGAAAGGTAATCCATGCCAGAGGAAGAGACAAATGCGCAGAGCTTCCTTAACGCCTTCGCCGACGTTGAAGAAGAGCTCGCCCGGCAGCAAAATAGACGACTGCCCAACAATAGGTGGGACAGATTTGTCGAACTTGTCGACGACTCTGATGCTCTAATCCCCCAGCAAAAAGATGCGCTGAAGGCTTTCGGCAAACTTCGGAACGCCATCGTGCATAGCCGCTATCGCCACAACCAGCCGATCGCGGACCCCAGGGATGACACGGTCGAGGCCATTGAGAAGCTTCGCCTCCTCGTGCTCCGCCCTCCACTCCTCGTCGACGCACTTGTCGACCGTGGCAAGCCGCGGGTTCTGTCATCAGAAGACGACATCAAGGAGTTCCTTGGTCTCGTGTCGGATAGCAACTTCTCCCAGACCCCAGTTAGCACCGACAGCGGCCACATGTTGATCACCACCAACGCTGTTGCGCGATGGTTCGCACATAGCCTGCTGCAATACGGCGGCATTGTTGAGACAGCAACAGTCGGTCATGTCCTTGGCTATGCGGAGCTAGGTGACAGACTTCAGAAGGTCAACCCCTTAACCACTACAGTGCAAGCAATCAATATATTCTCCGGCGGATCTTCCGAGAGAATTGAGCCCCCATCCGCACTACTCGTGATGGGTCTACCTGGTCAGCCGCCCCAGCGTCTCTGCTCCCGCACTGATCTAACCAGCCTCTACGCTCAACTTGGCAATTAGCCGCGCACCCTCGTTGTGACCCCTAGCGATTACCACAATTACTTAGCTTCGGAGAGGCGGTTTCGAAAATCGCGACCGAAGCGGATCTATTGCGCAGCGCTGGGGCCTATCCGCTTCGCTCCGCGCTCATGCGACAGCACACATATCTGGGGCGGCTGCGCGAGAATCATCGCGCAAACTCGCTTGAGGAGCAGACCAACACCAAAGGGACCTCCCGACCATCGCATTCACCGAAGCGCATGGAACCCATTGGTCGGCGCTCGTCACCGACATTGACACGGGCGAGGTGCTGCTGTCGCAGACCCCAGGCCGGGTGCTCGACACGGCGAGCGTCGGCAAAATCTTCCTGCTGCACAAGCTGCTCACCGAGGTCGACGCGGGCACGCGGTCGCTCGAAGAGATGGTGACGCGGCGCCCGGTCGAGCACATGGACGAGTCGGGTATCTGGCACCTGCTGCAGACGAACACGCTGCCGCTGTACGACATCGCGGCGTTCATCGGGGCGTTCAGCGACAACGCAGCGACGAACACGCTGTGCTGCGTGCTCGGCTTGCCCGCCGTGCAGCAGCACACACTCGACCCTGGCTACTCGTCATCTGCTTTGGAAGACGTCGTCCGCGGGCCGATACCCCCGGGCAAGTCGGCCACGCAGTCGCATACGAATGCGAATGCGAATGCGACCGAGCTGGTCTGGCTTCGTCTCGCGTCTGCCTCACGAGCAGGATCTCTCTCCCGCGTCGTCCGACTTGTTCCGGCGCTGGCTGGGTGCCGGCATGGACATGTCGATGGTCGCCTCGGCATTCAACCTCGACTCGCTCGCCCGCTAAGCCTTTGACCGCGACGTCTGGCCGTGGAACACAGACGGGCACGAACTCGAACGTCCGCGCCGATGTGGGCCTGGTGATGAGCCGCGACCGGAGAGTCGCCTACTCAGTAATCGCGAACCGGGAATCGGGGGCCGATAGGCGGGATGCGGTGTTTGCTGGGATGCGGGAGGTTGGGGAATTCATGCAAAGGAACTTTGCATAGTGGCAACACGCGCAATGCGCCTGATAGCTTGAAAGTATGCAGAGTACGCCAGTGAGAGAGACGCTCCGTCAGTTCGTTCAGGAACGCGAGTGGGAGCAATTTCACACTCCGGAGAATCTTGCCAAGAGCATCAGCATCGAATCAGCGGAACTCCTCGAGTGTTTCCAATGGAACGATGCGGATCTCGACGCGGCCAAGTACGAGCTCGCTGACGTGCTGACCTATTGTTTTCTCCTCGCAGATCGGCTTGGTCTCGACCCGGAATCCATAGTCCTGGAGAAACTCGCAATAACTCGAAAGAAGTACGCGGTAAATAAGGCTCGAGGTCGAAGTGTCAAGTACGACAAGCTTTAGGCTCGAAAGCCTTCGCTTCAAGCAAGACGACATACGGGTCTGGGGAGCTGCTGATCCCAGTCATCGAAACTGGCCTGTCGTTTATGTATTGAATAGCGGCAATGAGGTGTACGTCGGCGAGTCCCTCAATGCAGCCGGCAGAATTCGCCAGCATCTCGATTCTGAGGCCAAGCGCCAGTTAAAATGGGTTCGAGTCATTCTCGATCCGACTTTTAACAAATCTGTTTGTCTCGACCTGGAGTCGTACCTCATTCGCATGTTTTCCGGCGATGGAAAGCTTCGTGTACTCAATAACAACGCTGGTATCACCGATGCGAACTACTTCGACAAGAGTGGCTACCAGAGCGTCTTCGAGGAGGTCTTCGAGACGCTGCGGCTTAACGAGGGCCTCTTTCAGAGATCCGTTCCTGAAATCATCAACAGCGACCTCTTCAAGCTTTCTCCCTTCAAAGCACTGAATCACGATCAAGCGGTCGCCGTAGAAGACATTTTGGAGGGTCTGTTCGAAGACCTGGCGAACGACAAACCAAGCTTCTCAATCGTTCAGGGCGCACCGGGAACTGGCAAGACTGTCGTCGCGATCTACCTGCTCAAACTTCTCGAAGACATCCGGACTCACGATCCTATTGACCCGATCGATGACGATTCCCTCTTCAGCGACTTCTTTGCTGCAGGCCACCCGGAGCTACTCAAAACGCTTCGAATCGGAATAGTTGTTCCTCAGCAGTCGCTTCGCGAGTCAATTGCTCGCGTCTTCAAACTCACGCCTGGACTGCACCGAGAAATGGTCCTCACCCCGTTCCAAGTCGGCGAGAGTGACGAGCCGTTCGATCTCCTCCTCGTTGACGAAGCTCACCGTCTAAACCATCGAGCGAATCAGGCCTCAGGTCCTCAGAACAAGAAGTTCGGAGAAATCAACCAGCGGCTTTTCGGTGAAGACAATCTCGCACTGACTCAACTCGACTGGATTCGCAAGCAGAGCAAGCACGTCATCTTGATGCTTGACACCGGGCAAAGCGTTAGGCCCGCAGATCTTCCCGGACAGCTAACGGCCACGTTACTTCACGAGGCCACTGCCACTGGCAGAAAGTATCCGCTTGAGTCCCAAATGAGAGTCGCCGCGGGTCAGGACTACGTCGGATACATCCGATCAGTCTTGAGCGACAACCCTCCTGAAAAGCCCACGAAATTCGATGGTTACGATCTTCGTTTCTTTGACGATATCGGCGAGATGCGACAGGAGATTCTTCTACGGGACAAAGAGCATGGACTCTCGCGGCTCGTCGCGGGATACGCGTGGGAATGGCGAAGCCGGAACGACAAGAGCGAATTCGACATTGAAATCGATGGCGAAAGACTCCGCTGGAATTCCACGCAGAAGGATTGGATAAACTCTGCTGGGTCTGAAGATGAGGTTGGGTCCATCCACACTGTGCAGGGCTACGACCTGAACTACGCCGGAGTGATCATTGGGAATGATCTTCACTTCGACTCCACTCTCGGACAAACAGTATTCAATCGAGCCGAATATCATGACAAGAAGGGTCGCGAGAACAACAAGAAGCTCGAGATCACATATTCAGATCACGATTTGCGGCGCTTTGTGCAAAACATCTATTCGGTACTACTCACACGCGGAATACTTGGCACTTATGTCTACGTGTGCAATGACCAGCTTCGCAAGCACCTTCGCGTATATTTTAAATAGATGCTAAGTTAGCCCTCAGGCATCTCGTTCCTGACAGGTCTAGCATTCGTGGAGATCTCCAGAAATCCATCGATATTGCCGACCTAAGGAATGAGTTCGTATTTCCGCAATGGGCCCTTCTTGTTGAGGCATAAGCACGGACGGAGCCTCGTTTCATTGCTTTGACCGTCGCGAAAGGGCGCCTCACAAGTAAGAATTTTCACTTTGGCAAGAATAACGTCGGGAGTTTACTTCTTAGTGCCAGGACGAAGATGTGGAGCTAGTCACCACTACAGGCAGGGCAACTGCCACCGTCGTACAGGAACTCAGAATCAACGAGGTCTCGCTGGACCATTGAGTGCCGCCTTTCGAGACCGGCTACGAGATCGAACCAGTCGAGGGGCGGAGCCCGAGCGGCTCGAGTTGCTGCGACTTCGGAAAGAGGACGCTGAACTGAAGATGGACTGGGCATTCTTGAACGGAGCATCCGGCTTCTTCATGTAGGAAGCATTGGATACGAACTTCATGCATTCAAACCGAGGCTTGCCGAGAAGACCACCTTCACCATCAAGGTCTGACATCTCGCAGTCTCTAACTCGGGATACTGCGCCTGAAGTGACCGTGAAATGCCGTCGGTGGCGATCTAGCGGGTACGCATCGAGCAATAGATTCGCCTACATCCACAGCGATTCCGACAAGGCCTACTGGGTTCAACGGATCCGCTCCGATCTGCGCGTGTACGACGAGATCATCTCCAGCAAGACTGTTGCCACGAGCATGAAAGGCCAAGGATTGATGGGGGCTTGCCTGAAGAAGTGAAAGGCCATCATCACCAGCACCCACGCCGATGCTTACCTGGTGGCCGCAGTGAAACAGCAGTGCGAAACCAGGACGCTATACCAGGTCTGGGGTCGGAGACTTCACCTTTCTGCGGACATGGAAAGGCGGAGTTCATCTCGCCAGCGTCATCGACTCCCGCTGGCGCCGCGTCAGCGAATAGGCCACTGTCGAGCGCATGCGTACTGCCCAATCCAGTCCGCCTTGACGACGACGATCGCGCTAGTCGGGTACCGCCCGGCGACGTTATGTTCTACGGCAGCCGCGGCAGGCGAAAGCCTTCCGCGTAGATCGCCGATTTTGCGGTAGAAAATGGCATCGCCGGGTCGATGGAACACTCCGGAACCGACTGGGAATTCAAAAAGACGGAGAGCTTCTTCGTGGCATTGAAAGAGGAATTTTACTACCGATACGACTGCCCCACCCGTACCCGTGCGATCTGTGACTGTCCCTCGTAGATCGAGGACCGCAGCAACCGCAGCCCACTGGACTCCTCGACCAGGGCTGTTACCTCCAGAATTCTGTAGATGCAGCACCCGTTACAGTCCGATGAGATCCAACTCGACCCAGGCCCGTATTCAATCAACTCGACCAAATCCAATAGGCCGCGCATCGACGCATTTCTCCAGGGAACCCACAGGACACACCGTTTCAAAGCAACCGCTGCGCCCACCTGAGCAGCTACTCTTGGGGAGTTAGCGAACCTAGCAGAACGGAGTCCGAATGGCGACGCGTCCACAACACGCGGGCGATCTCATTGTGTCGTCCAACTTCATTAGAGCGGCGCGCGAGGCCGGATACGTCAGCGTCTCTACTGCCCTTTCCGAATTGATCGACAACGCACTCGAGGCTCAAGCCAGCGACATCTCAGTGTCTATCAGCCGCTCAGCATCAAATGGCATGCCACAGATAGAGGTCGAAGACAACGGAATAGGGATGAACGCGACCGAGCTAAGCGATTGCCTGCGGTTTGGCGGGTCCTCTCGCTTCGGCGGCAAGGAGTCATTCGGACGGTTCGGAATGGGTCTCCCCTCAGCGTCGCTCAGCCAGACACGCAATATCCAAGTAACTGCCTGGATGCAGGACTCCGCCGCACTGACCGTATCTCTTGATGTCGATCAAATCGTCGCTGGGCAACCGGTGGATTTGACGCCTCGTCCGGGAGCAGGCGGTGTCACGGAATCAGGCTGTCGGATCGCCTGGCAGGACTGTGATCGAATCGAGTACCAACGTTTGGCGTGGCTCGAGCGAGCCCTCCACCGCGATCTCGGTCAGATCTATCGACGCTTTCTCAACACTCAGATTCGCCTCACCATCAACGGCACAGTCGTGGAACCAATCGATCCAACCCTTCTCACGACGGAGCTCAACGGTAGCAGTGCACTATTAGCATTTGAGCCGCTCAAATTCGAAGTCGCGGCAGGTCCCCTCAACACTGGGTTCGTCACGGTTCGCTTCTCGATTCTTCCGGTCAGCAGTTGGCATTCACTCGACAGCGTTACGAAGCGTCGAGTGGGCATTGTTGGCCATGGCGGAGTTTCGATTCTTCGTGCCGGGCGAGAAGTCGCCAGCGGCTGGCATTTCATGGGTGGCAAACGAAAGGAAAACTACGATGATTGGTGGCGGTGCGAGGTTGAGTTTGATCCCATTCTCGACGAGCAGTTCGGTATCACCATCAACAAGCAAGGCATTCGCCCGTCCCGCGCTTTGCGCGAGGCATTGGAACCAGACCTTGAGTCCATCGCGCGCATGCTAAATAGTCGCGTCCGGCAATCCTTCGAGGACGCAAAATTCAACTCCGCCGCGGCCAAATCATGTAGCATCGCCGAATCGGCCGATGCAGACCTGCCAATTCTGCAGGGAAATGGAAAGACCACCGGCCCTATACGATACGAAATCCGCTCGGCACCATTGCCGCTCGACTTAATGTTTGAGACAAGTCTCAGCTCTCAAACGCTGACGATCGTTCTGAACGTTGACCATCCAGGGTTCAGCGCTCTCTATAAGCCGCTACAAGAAATGCAGGAACAGCGATCGTCCGAACTGCGCACCGCAGTTGAACTCTTGATAATCTCTTATGCACGTGCCACTTTCCAGGTCGGCAACAGTGGCGACGATGTTCATCGAGCATGGAGCACAACATACGGACGGATGCTCCAGCGGTCATGACGAAAAGCCCCAAGTACATTCCGCTCGGCTTGCCGCCGGAGGCTAAGCGTTCTGAGCGGTTGGCCTTCGCGCGGTTATGTTCCTACCTCGCGAACCTCGATTCAGTTGAGCCCGGGTCCGCTCTCGACCACGACCAGTGCGCCGAAGGCGCAAAACTCGGCCAACTCTACGAGCGCCCAATTTTGGCTGCTGCCGCCCACACGCTAATCGATCTCGTGGATCAGGGCTGGATCATCACAGCCGAACGGCTAGGTCCAATGTTGAGCCCCCCTGTGGTGAGTGGCAACAAAGATGCGGAGAAGACTCGCGTCCGGCGCCAAGAGCATGTGCGGCGCGATGAACAGCTTCGAAAGCCGAGCGTTCGCCTCTTCATCGAAGGCATGGAACGAACACGCCAGCATGAAAGTGATTCGGTCTCGATCTTCAACCTGATGCGGGACGGCCGGGAACTCGCGGAATCACTGGCATCAACTGATGACCCATGTTCGGTCATCAAACCCTATGTTCAGATTGTCGACGGCTCGACCTGCGAGCTCACAGGTTTTCGACTGCATGACATCTGGCGATATTTTCGGCACACTTGGTCGAATTCTTATTCGACTGTGCCCGGCCGGTCGATGCCGATACTTGTTCGTGACGCCGCCACCAAGCACCATACGGTCATTGGGCTCGCCGCCATCTCTAGTCCGGTCGTACAGATCGCCGAGCGGGACTCTTGGATTGGTTGGGATACCGACACCTTCCTCGCAGACCTTGATGTGAACCCGACTGAGAAGGCCGGCCGGTGGCTCGCAGATCGCATCAAAACACAGATCAACGAGATCTACATTGACGATCTAGTACAAGCAGGGATAGTTGAGCCAGGTGGGAGAAGTAGCGATACTTCCGCAACCGTCGCTCGTCTCCGGGCCGATGCAGAGCGATACCGTCAGAAGCATCACCGCGGCAGCACTATTCGCGTAGCGCGCAATATTGATAAGGGCGCGTGGGTCGAGCGTGCTGAGTCCCACTTGTTCCGCAGCAAGCGCTCAGCAGTCCTTGCTGATCTGCTTGAGATAGTCGGCAGCGCAGGTAAGTACTTCACCGAGCAGCCAACAGCACTCGAGGGACTCAAACTCGCACTCAAAGATCCGAAAGCTAGATCGCAGATTCGGCGAGTGATTCGTCGAGCTCGCGGGGAACGAGTTGGAACGGTAGTCGCGGATTTGACGGTCTGCGGCGCCGTCGCTCCGTATAACGCTCTCGCCGCCGGCAAACTTGTCGGCGCTCTCGCCGTATCACCAAGGGTGCTATCCGCCTACCGCGCTAAGTACGCGCGTCCCAGCGAGATTGCCTCGGCCATGGCCGGCCGTGCGATCGAGCGTGAGTCTCGGCTTTCACTTATCAGCACAACCTCGCTATATGGGAGCGGGTCCAGCCAGTACAACCGTTTGTTCTGGCCAACCACGGTGATGGGCGGAGAGAACGAGAAAAAGATGGGCTTCCTAGAGTTGGGCCGTTCGCGATCATTCGGCACATCTCATTTTTCCAATGAGACCGTGAACGCTCTTGTGCGGGCCTCTCAAATCAGCGGCTCTTCCGTCCGTGTCAACGGCATCTTCGGTGAAGGCGTAAGCCCTCGACTACGCAAGGTTCGGCTGGGGCTAGCTGCACTGGGTTGGCCCGCAAATGACCTCCTTAAACACGGCCGCGAACGTATTCTCTACGGTGTACCACTCGTCGAGAATTTGCGGGACTACTCGATTGGGCTCGATACCGAGCCGGAGTACCTAATCGACTCCGATCTGAACGATGCCGACGAACGGGTCTCTGCGTGGTGGCTAGAGCGATGGGCGACGAAGCGAGCGGCACAACCTGCGGTGCAGGATTCGATGCGGGCGAATCATCTCGTACGACCGGTTCGTCACGGCGCGCGCGTCCAACTGCCGCTAGAAGAGGAATCAGATTGGATCAATCCGGTAAACGTCACGGGAGACTAGTCGCGCCCTCACCCCGCACTACGAATATCTCAGACGAGACCGTAAGGGTCGCAACAATCGTCTGAACCTCAGGATCATCGTCCCGGCGGATACTGAGAAGGCGAAGGCGCTGTCCTTCCGCGATCGTCGTTTGCATCGATGTAGTTCTGAGCAGCAAAGTTGGTTTTAATGTGGAAGGATTCAACATCCACCAACTTTTAACACCGTTCCGGGAGCCGACTATCCCCTCGAAATCGAACCACGAGCCAGGCGATATCCCTAGTGGATTTTCGGTCATCGTTGCCCAATAGGCTGCGCAGATGCTTCGCACTGGACAGCGCAGGCAGTGCGTTCCAGTAGTTGCAACCGGGATTCTCGCCTGCAATCGTTCATCTGCCTCGCGCACCCTTTCCTTGATCAACTCGCTCAGGGCGTCCAGATCAGGCTGATCGGGAGCCTCAATCGTGACATCTGCGTTTGGATAGGCAACGGTCAGTTTCCCAAGCGGTGTCTGACGGACGTTAGCGACTTTGTCTTGTCCCCACAGTGCACCGTAGAAACGCAGTTGATCAAGATGACTGGGATCTTCGGCCCCGGTCTTATAGTCAACGATCTCGACGCACTCGGGAGTGATGGTCAGGAGGTCCAGACGGCCTTTGATTCGAACGCCCTCCGCTTGGAGAGAAACCTCTGCGTAGCTTCCTGGCCCAAGCGCCCGGCGCTCCCTCCAACGAGTCGACGTAGCCGCTCGCGCGCGCCGCGGCACCAAGGTCATCCGGCTAAGGTGGCCTTGAACTTCGCTCCGCACCTCCGGGATACGGTCCACGAGCTGACGTTGGAGTTGCTCCCGGCGGGCTGCGCTCAGCCTTGGGTTTCCTTCCAAGCCCTGCAACCGTCGGTGCAGCACGTCCGTAACGACTGCTGAATAACCGCCAACCTGCCGAAGGGCCGACACTGCTTCAGGCGAGCTTGAGGAGGTACACCCTGCCGCCACAAGTATCCGAACGATCTGTTCAAGAGCATCATGGACGACGTCACCAAAGATCGCAGAGGCGCTGGGTCTCCGCGGGTACCCGTATCCGTTCCAAAGCCCTGGATAGTTCGCGGTGGCCAGCGAATACCGAAGCGTGCAGGTTTCGACTTCCTTCAATCCAGAGTAAGTCCAATGCGTGGGAGGGTCGGACAGCACAGCGACGGCGCTCTCCACGCTTGTGTCGAGAGTTCGCTGCCCAATGTTCATGACAGCATTCTGATGACGGAATTCGTGGCGAACGGCAGATTACGTGCGATCACCATGTCGTCAATGAGCGGCACTTGCAGTCCACCAAACTCTTTCGCATCGAACAGCTCCTGCGTCGGAGGTACATCCAAGGTCAGAGGCCCGTGCACGCCGATGATCCACTGCAGTCCAGCGCGAGTCGCCAGGATAGGAGCAACGACGGGGCCGAGCCCCGGGACCTCTACGATTTCGTTTCGTTGGAACAGGGTGCCCGGAATATCTCGGCTCCTCAAATCCGCGAAGAGCTTGTCCGCTGACGATTCCAGTCTTATTTGGTCGAGGATTGGCACTTCGCCAAACAAGAGATATCGCAGCAGGCTTGCTCCTACCTTCCTGTCCATCAAGCCATGCTCGAATCGGTTCCGAAAGCTGCGCAGGCACTGGTAACAAGATTCATCACAGCCGGCAGGACAGTGTTCCAGCCGCTTAAGCGCGTCCTCGAAAATTTCCATCCCAAACTCCTGCACACGTCGAGTGAAGCCGGCCCCTCCCGCGAGCGTGTCATATAGGTATATCTCTGCCTCTTCGCCTTTATGCCCAAGCGGAGTCAACGCTGGCCGGTACTCGGCTTGTATTTCAGATGCCTCAATGCCCAGTTTCTGTGTCGCTGCGATCGTGAGCGCCTCAGCGATCGTACGCAAGGCGACGTGAGTTGATAGCCATTCCGGGCGAAGCCGAACCGGAGCATCGACTCGTAACCGAACGAGCAGCACGTCCGATTTAAAGTCAGTGCCTAGCACCAGCCCACGAGAGGAACGGGACCCGGGGCAGTCTTGGTTCTTATCGTCTGGGAACGGCTTCTTATGCGAACCGAAGACTTCGCCGCTGGCGTTCTTGACAGGCTCAATGAGGCCGCACATGGTGCAATAGTTATAGCCCTCATTGCCCGGCCCAGTGTTGGTGACAAGTAGCGTGGAGCGCTGATACACCTGCGACACTCGCTTACCTACATCCTGCCATTTACTCTCTTCGCCGGGGCCTTCAGCGACGAGCTTTGCCCTCGTGGCAAAGCTCACAGCGGGCGCGTCATCCGGGCTTGTGCCGGGATCGTTCGTCGATCGATGCGCGAATCCCGGTGGCCGCATCCAGTTCATCGCTTTTCCAAACGACTCTGGGGTTCCACACGCTGGGCATTCGCGTTCTTCGCCACGCTCTGCTTCAGTTGGCTCCACATGCATGGCATAGTGACAGACCGAGCATTCGAAGTAGAGCCAACGTTCTTGCCAGGCCTTGAAACGATCAGCCTGCATCGGCGAATAGATCGCGCCTGATGTCCATTCTTTGTTGTCGATCCAGACAACCTTGCCGGGGGCGTACTGACTCAACGCGACGTTCAGGCCCTGGCTCGGAGTGTACTGATAAGCCACATTGAATCGCTCAGACTTGTTGACGTCGAAGACATGGAAAGAGACGACATCGGTCGGGAATGCGTATCGTGGAAGGACGCCTTCGTAGAGCAGCCGATCGAGCAAGTTTGTCTGGCGTCGCTCCTGCCCAGGCAATTCGGCTCCGTCCTCCGCTGGTCCAATTACTTCGGCTCCTTTTTCCAGCCGGGCAAGGTCCTCCGATTCGGAGCCAAGCGCGTCACCGTCTGCGCCGATCTTTAGCGCTCGGTCGAGTTCCATAAGGGTAGTTGCAACAAAAGTATCGAGGATATCGTCTCGGACGGCAAGGAGTTCAGACGGGAGCCAGCCATCGATCTCTGATTGAAGCGCGGTCTCGTTTTTTCTCAGCCATTCCTCGAAATCAGTTCGGTTGAGGGCCGAGCTCGTTCCCACAAAGCCACGAACGCTGCCGAGAACCTCGAACAATTGTTTCTGATCTTCAGGATCAATGTTGGGGAGACGATCTTGGTGGTACCGCTGCAACAGATACGCCGTGACGTGCCTGCGAGCAATCTCGTCATTATCCAGCGTCAAGCGAGGATCCTCGACCCTGCCGCGGATCATTGCGGCCGGATTGCGGAAGTACTGGTCGTCGTGTGTATCAGCGCTTCCGAACGCGACGACAGTCGCAACGGCATTGCCACGCCGTCCCGCACGGCCAGCCCGCTGCTGGTAGTTTGCGCGCGACGGTGGCATATTGCGAAGGGCGACGCCACTCAGGCTGCCGATATCGATGCCCACCTCCATCGTCGTCGTGCATGAGAGCACATCTACAGCCGGTTGTTGCTCGTCATCCTGTCCCGGCAGAGCGACGTCGATATCCTGGAAGAGAAGCTCATACTGTTCCGCCCGAGAGAAGACTTCGTCCGACTGGGCAGCATTCAACTGGGCGGTGTGCTCTCGCGCGATGATTCCCATCGGTGTCTCAGGCGGTTCCTGTAGTGCGCGGGCGGCACTCGCGCGGTAGTAGCCTTTGCGTGCTTGGAAGGTCGAGTCCGTATTGGGATCCAGGGTCCGAACCCCGTTCTTTCGGCAGTTGACGCACTTCGACGACCCAGGGAACGGACGCTGCGTATAGCGGCAGTGCTCGCAGTATCCCCATTCATCTGAGATGTCGAACGCAATGTTTCCTGCAAGCAGCCGATATTTGCCGCCGATCGGCTCGCAAAAGGTGCTGAGCAAATTCGGAAGCCACCCGTCGTTGAACTGCTTTCTGATCGGCCTTGTGTCGAGCCATTTGGCGAAATTGTCAAACTTTCCGGCGTGTGGGTGAACGCCGCCTTTGGCTTTCCACCATTCTCCTTCCTGCATCGACGGGAACCAGATGCCTTTACTTGACCAGAACCCTAGCCACATTCGGGCAAGTGCAAGCTTCTCGTCGTCCGTTGTGGCTAGGCCATCGATGTCGGGAAGCTTAGCGAGAAGGCCATCGCGCTTGTCGCCCTTCTCACGAAGCGATGCCAATCCAAGCGAAGAGAGCCCGTAGTACTTATCGGTGAGTGTCGTGTACATCGCGCGAAGTAGCGATATTGGGGGCACAGGCTGAAGCATCATTAGCTTCATTAGTTCCGAAGTCTTACCAGTGAGAGCACCAGCGGCGATCTTCGTCGCCACATCTTCCATGGACTTCATTGACTCAGTGGCCCTCAATTCCGGGCGCAATCGAGCTTTCAACCTGATAGCCCCGACCATCGTGGCGAGGAACATATGCTGTAAATTGAGCTCGTCCCGGATCGGCGCCTGCGCATCAAGATCAGCCCATCCGCGAAGGATGAGTGGTCGGATCACATCACGCATCGAGTAGTCCTGCAGGTTAGGCGCGAGCCGGGCCGCTACTTGCCGCGAATCCGAGAACGCGAGAACCTTTCGACCGCGAAGTGGTGCGAACTCACTGTATTCGCGGCTGGGAGGCTGCACCTGGATCTGCCTGGTGACCAGCGCCTGAAACGGCTGGTCGCCTTTCGTCTGATGGTCTTGCACTGAAGAGCGTCCGTATCCTGCTGAACGCTCGCAAACGCCACAGGGCTTGAACTCACCATTAGCGGTTGCTTGCTCGTGCTCGTCATCATCTCCTTCAGTGGTAATTGACTGACCCCCTCGAAGCTCGGGCAGATAGACGGAGCGTACTCGTTCGCCAAGCTTCTTCGGGTTCAGCGCCCCAGTGACGAGATCAAGATCGGCAAGCGTCGACACGATCGCGGGGCGCTCAAGCAAAAGGTCGAGTGCGAATAGCTCGGGGATGGAGCCTGCCGCAGCTTGGAACGCGCCGCCCTGCTCATGCCATAAATACATTGGCTCAATCAGATCGTCGGTATAAGCACGTGCGTAAGAAGAGCCGCAGTGACGACAGGTGAAATATTCAAAGACGCGAGCACCGCATGCGCAAGTGGAACGCGGCTGGTGGTAAAGCTTTCCGATTGGTCCGGTGCCGCGAACGTCGGCCTCCAGAGCGTTGCAGTCTGTGTCCAGACACGCCCATAGTCCAGCTAGCCCGCGAAAGAACCCATGTACACGACATGGCAACAGACCGGGCTCATCGGGCCGTTGCCGGGCGGCGCTGCTAAGTGCCAGCAAGGTTGATACAGCCTTGTCCGCAGTGGGCCCATCGACATCAGGGAATATCTGTATTCCCAACTCGCTGACTGGCTGGGCTTTCTGCATCGTCTCATTGACGAGAAGCGCCAATGGCTCGAAATCGTGCAGCGCGTCATATAGCAGTTCTCCAACGGGCCGGTCGGTTCGTTCCACTTCGCGATATTCAAGCAAGTCGCTTATTGCGAGTGTTTTGTCCGCCTCTGAATCCGCGTCGTAGTAGTCACCGATTGGTAGCGCCGCGAGCAGTGCAGCGTCTGCGTTCGTTCCCTTCCCGGCGGGTTCACGGAGCTTGAGCTCACCTTCAACAGTGCGAAAGTCAGCTATGTCTTTGCCGCTGAGTTGGGCCGCGAACTCGCGCGCGTACTCGGCGCTCGCAAAACTCGCACTTGTTGTAATGATCTGAAGACGATCCGGCTCAATACCAAGGCGTGCACGTAGTCGACGCAGCAGAAGCGCGACTTCGGCACCAGCAGCGCCTCGGTACAGGTGTGCTTCGTCGACAATGAGCATAAAACGCTCACCCGGGTTGTCCGCCAACCACTTGCGAGTCTCGTCGAAGACGGGACGTTCGAGCGGCCGCATGAGCATGTACTCCAACATTGAATAGTTGGTGATGATCACATCTGGCGGCGATGCCAGCACCTCGTGCCGGGTAAGAAGTTCTGGGTCATTGGGCTGCATGACCGCCCGAATGAAGTTGCCGGACGGGTCTTGCCAGCGGCTTTGCTTCTCCCCATACCAACTCTTGATATCGGGCTTGGCAGGCCACTTTCCTCTGGTTTTGAGCTTGTCGATCAGTTCGATGGCCTCCAAATGGAACTTCGCTTTCGGATTTTCGGCGCGGTCTTGGAGCAGCACATAGAAATCTTCGATTGAGCCCAGGCGACGCTGATCACGTTCACGTGTCCGAACCCCGGGATACAGTGTCCGGCTCGTGTATCGTGCGAATCGCGCCGGCCGTCCAGCCCAAGCGTTGAACTGTGTCGTCACTCGAGGGTCCCCGAGTAGACGTCGGAGACGACCCAACTGATCGTTGACGAGCGCGTTCATCGGGTAGAGAATCATCGCCCGGACGGCAGGCGCCGCAAATGATTGGGGGCTGTGAGCTGCCTCAGTGGCAAGTTTCGCCAGCATCGGAAGCAAAAATGACTCCGTCTTGCCGGAACCAGTACCAGTCGTGACTGCCAGGCTCGAGCCATCGCGGCACGCCCACTCAAGGGCATTCGCTTGATGCGTGTAGGGCGGATCGAAGAGAAGTGGATCGAGAGTACCGACCTGTTGTGTAAGTGCCGCAAAGAGTTGTTGCACGCTAGCATCAAGTTGAAGGTCCGCAAACTTTCGTTCGGTTCTATACCGCGGAGTGCTCTCGATGAATGGTTCGCGGAAGATCACGCCTTCCTCTTCGAGGAGTTGGCGACGCTGGTTGATGACCATGGGATGCCCGACGTGGTAAGTCGCCTCGATGTAGTCTCGCAGAGCTTTTTGGATGTGCTCAATCGTCTCGGCAATTGTGAGTGCTTCGGTCATCTCGACGTTCCTTCCAAGGACAGTGTTTCCATCCAGAGCATGTCGGTGAGTAGCTGTTTCAAATCAGGCAGTGCGCCAGCCGGAACCCGGTATGCAAACAGTGCACCCTGCGTTTCAAGCGCTAGCCCCACCAATTGGAGATAGCGCTCGGCGAATCCTGGGACTGGGGAGAAGAATTTCACGATTACCGCATTCCCTGAGCCGATAGTTTCGATAGCGAAGCGCTGGGGTGCGCCTCGCACCGCGTCGATCGCCAGCTGAAGGCGCCAGGCTTCATCCCGACCGGGAACCACCGGATTGTCAACTGGGAATTCGACCAACTTTGTAGGAGACCCTTCTACGAGACGCACGGCGCACCAGAGATCTGCGCCATAGGCCTGCGGGCGACGTGCCACGAAATCTCCTGTATCGCCAGGCTTCGGTGCTCGCCAGCGGCCTCGGTAGTAGCGCACTTTGGTACGCGGATCGAGGACTTGCAGCCCCTCGATATTGCCAGAAGCCGAAGCCGCTCCTATGCGATCTTTGATCCGCGCGAGCAACGATTCAGGACCTTCGGCGCGCGGCTTCGACACCCACCGATCTCTGTCCACTCGACCTAACCCTGCATCCGCCAACCGACCCGGTGCATCTACGTCGTCAAGGTGAATTGTCCGAGTGTGGCGCTCGCGTTCCACAAGCGGCGCCAGATCGAAATCAACCAATGCCACACCGTATGGACGCACTCCAAAGATTAAGTAGGTTCCGGGTTCCTTCTCGATGTAGCTCGGCGGCCCGAGATATAGTAGTCGAAATGACCGGTCCTCTTCGCGGCGTAACTCGATAAGATCTCCAGCACCCACCAGACGGTCGAGTAGGTCGACCAAGTCTTCTCGAGTAATTTTGTCCTCACTGGCAAACGGACGTACAGCTCCCAGAACCGCGCCTACAATTCGGCTGGGGCTGGCTGGGCACAAGAATGACGCAGCGCGTCTCAGCGACGCAGAAAGCCCTTCGTTGCTGGTTAGGCCAACCGACTCCGAGTCGAGACCTAGAATTCGAACGGACAATGCTGACGCTTCTGCAGCGCTCAAACTTGAGATTTCCATCAGAACCCCCTTCCGATCGATTCAGAGTTGTTGAGTGCACGGGTCCCGAGCACCGCGAACCGTGCTGCTCGAAAAAGCACCGGAGAGTCGATGATGCGACCAAGCAGAAGGCTGCGAACTCCCTCCGACCAGGTAACGACCTGACCGGGTCGTCCGGCGAATGTGAGCAGGAAGCGAGCGGCTGAGGGTTTGTCCCTGATCCCGTTCTCAACCAAATTCGGAGCGATTAATTCATCGAACCCTTGAATAAGTGAGAGCGGATCCGACCACCGGTAGAGATTTCGACCGATTTCTGTCGCTAGCAACCTATGCTCAGTTGAGATGCCAAGTGAGTCGCGCATCTCTTCTAGATAGTCCGCGGGCTCGTCTGCGCGGGCAATCTTGCGCTCAAGGGCGGCCCAGTGGGAACCGCCAATCAGACTGGAGTTCGCACGGGCAATTGCCTCTAGAACTTCGAGTTGCTCGTGTGCGGCAAATACGTCTGCCGGTAATTCCGCGCTTGCCCACATGTGATGCGCCTGAACGTATTTCATAACACCAAGCGTTGACTTTTCAACTACAGGTACGAAGGGCCGTGATCCGCCCATCGAGAGAACGGCGCTTGGGTCGGTCGGACCAACGACGCTGAGCTCGAAGTCGCCGGATACTGTGCGCAATAATCCGCCACGAGCTTTGAGTGCCACAGCCTCTGTAGGCGGGCAGTCAATCCCTTGAAGAGGGGCTTCGGCTGGGAAGTAGGTAACACTTGTGTTGCCTCCATCAGTTCTGTCATGAAGTCTTGCAGCCCATGCGTGGTCACGGTCCGGCTTGACGAACTGCCATCGAAGCGCCTGGAATCCTCGTTCAAAGGTCAACGAGGCCAGGCCAACTCCGTCGCGGTGGACTTCGACGAGGCATGACTCTGCGTTGTCATAAGCTCCGCCGAAAGCGCGCTCGGCTCGAATGTCCTTCGCGAGCGTTGCCCATTCGTCAGGCCCGATCGGAAGCACGACCCTTCGGCGAACAACCGCAAGCTCACTGCCTTGGTCGCTTCGGAGCCTTACAACTATCGCTGCCTGAACTCCCGGAGCACATTCGACAGTGATCGTAGCTCGACGATCCCAGAGCTCGGCCAGTGTCGGTCGGGCGGGCGATGCCAACATGCGGATGCCCTCACCGATCGTCGCATTTTCGGGGCGAACTTGCGGATCTCGTATCGTTATTGAAAGGGCACCCTTTGACAGCTCACGATCATCAGCACCAATCACAGTAACGAGAGCCTCGTGCGCTCCAACCGCCAGTCCGTCAAGGGAAAAGATCGCGTCAGAGAGGCCGTCTGGCCAGGCAAGAAATTTCGCGCTTCCGTCGACGTTTACGAGGTAACGTGCTGGAATTTGATCGGATCGAATTCCGATGATTGCTGGTTCTCCTGCGAGCCATTCTGCGGCACCTTCACCGTCCCACGCGCTTGCGACAATGCCGACCGGCCGAACGGTAACTGTAGATAGCGTTGACAAGCCGAGCGGCACGAGGGCAATTGCATCATCCGCGGTTATCTGTTCAGGTACATCGAGTCGATAAGCGCTTGCTCCAAGGACGCGTATCGTTGCGGGCTCACCCCACGTTATCGTGGGCGACAACTTGTCGACGGCACTGACGAGAATGTAGCTATGGCCGGGGCGGATGAATCGCCCCTTAACTTCGATAGCAAGACCCGATTCTTGGATACGATACAGCCACGAGGGCCCGTTCGTCATGATGCTTTGGTCTGTGAGAATAGCGTTAACTGCGCTTGAGCCACCCTCGAGTTGCACAAAAGGTCCCAGAGGGTCCGGCCAAGATTCGAACTGCACTTTCTGCCCGGAGAAGACCAATGCCCCTCTAGGAAGCGGGCCTTTCCCGCCTGACACGATTGGGCGGAGCATCCGGAGTTCGTCATAAACATATGGGAGACGCTCGCTCAGTGATGTCATGTCGGGGAGCTCCGCGTAGGCATTCCATGCGCCATCGAGCTGACGCAAGAAGAACTTGGGGTCAGCGGGTGACGGCTTCCGCGCCGCTAGCTGCGCAACTCTGTTCAACGGCTCATTAGTTGTAAAGCCACTCGCACGAACCCTACTCGCAGCATGCCTCGCTGAAGTGAGCCACTGACGAGATTCGCGTTCTAGTGAGAGCCCTTCAACCAATCGATCGAGCGTCGACTTCACAAGGTACGGCGACTCTTCATCCTCGCCGGAGAGCAGCGCAGCAGCAACTCTGCCTAGAAGTGCGGTGTTCTGGCAGAAGATTCTAAATCGGTCACTATATAGATGGGAGCGGACAGCCAAACGCTCGCCGAACTCGTCGAGATCATCGAGAAGCGCCGAAGTAAGCCCCGCCCGAAATTCATAAAGCAGTTGAGCGAGTTGACGTTGCAGGTAGGTGGGCAATACTGCGTGACTGATGGGCCATGCAATTATTGTGAAGGCTTTCGCAAAGGCACCTTTGGGTACGACTCCACCATATTCTTCCGCAAACTTCGTAAACCACTGTTTTATCCAATGGCGCTGATCAGGCCGCCAGCCCGGCGTGGACCTTTCAAAGCTGGTCCAATATTCGTCGCCGACGTAGTCGTAGCCCGACTCGGCAGCGTAAACGACAAACGGTAACCAGGAAGCCCGATGCTGAGCGGTAAAGCCGCCACTGACTGCCGCAAGTACGCTAGCCTCGAGCAATTCATAGTCCGCCTGATCAAGATCATGTTCAAGGGCGAATACTGGAGACGTTGTCTCTAGGGCTTTGCGGCGCTCACTGAGCTCAGCGAATTGCCTGTGCAGCTTGCCCTGCAGGTAAGCCAAAACTTCGACCAAGCCGCTGGGCTGCGCGACCGACATCAACTAATCACCGTCCTAGCGGGTCGAAGCGGCCGGAAATTGCAATGTATCTCATCATCGAGCAGACCTGCGACATCCTGAAATAATTGCCGCACCCCGGAAACGGGCCAAAGTCTAGCGAGCCCTGACGCGCAGTACACCCTACAGAACTGCTGGCTCCCCAATTGAGGCAAAATCGTGTGAGAAAAATACGGACCAAGTCTGCGACGCACGAGATCGTCCTGATCCGGTTGCACGCCGAGGCGCGCCCCACTCGCGTGCAACCTCGCCCGAAACCTGCTGAGGGCGGTAGAAGCCAGATCGCACGGGCAGCCAACGTAGCGGCGCAGTCTCCTCTGCGCTAGGACCAACCCGTCGGTCAATGACCACTGGTTCAACATATTCCTCCTCGGAGCTGAACCCAAAGCTCAGTGACTGAGCTAACACTTTTCTCCTCTAGGCCACATATGTGACCACGTTTGCAACTCTATCGAAGAGCTATCAAGAAGCATCCGGTTTGGCCCTATCGTTTTGAGACAGAGGATGCCTGTCATATCGAAAAGGGCAGCCACCGATTCACATGCCTTTAAGCCGGCAAGCCATGAAATCGAGGGGAGGCCGCCGCCCATACTGTTGAATTCAGGCGAGCGAGGGGGCAGTGTCAATCTGTGGAAGTAACAAGGAGCCGGTCGAGAGCCGGTCGCGGTGCGAGGAACCTGAGGTTCGCTCTTGGCCAATCGTTCATCTCGTCCGTGATCGCGGTCAAATACGGCTGATGCCCAGCGATTGGTGTTCTCGTTCGTTCCGCACTCCCCCGGGCTTCCAGGATGCGCGAAGTAGACCGGCATACGTGTCGCGAGCGTGAGCGCTGCATGCCCGGCCATGTCGGTTCCCTGGTTCCACTTAATCGATCCACACATCGTCTCGAGCAACCCGACCCCGTGCTCGATCACGGTGTCCGTCACACAAGCATTTCCTTTGCCCTCGGGTAGGGCCAGGAGCATCAGGAATATGGTCGTGCGCTCCACGAGCGTGACCGCGGCGGACTGCCCGCGTGCCCCGAGAAAGAGATCGCCTTCCCAGTTCCCGGGAACCCGTCGGTCATCGACACTAGCCGGCCGGTCATCAATTGACTCCATGCCCACGATCGGCGCGCCCCACTCCCCCGCGGGTTTCCGTGCTTTGCGGTGGGTGCGCTTGGAACGCAACATGATGCCGTGCTGAGCGAGCTCGCCCTCGGGAAGTGAGTAAACGTATTGAAAGATCGCTTCTTTTGACACGGTACGACCTTCACGTCAGGGGAACCGCTCTTAGTGTCCTCCGCGGCCTCGCGCCGCAACCGGCCGGCGATCTGACGCGGAGTATGCGAGCGCGAAAGGTCCGCAAGCACCCGGGTCATGAGCACGGGGTCGGTGGCAAGCTTGCGTGGGTGGGGTCTGCTTCTGCGACGTTCAGCGTTGCAGCCAGCGGTCAGGATCTTGTAGCCGCGCGTCTTCGTTTGGTTCCGGCGGATCTCACGCGACACGACTGATGGTGACCTGCCGATTCCTTCCGCGATCTTCCATACCGTCAGTTTGGCTATCAAGCCCGCACTGATCTCGACACGGTCGTGTTTGGTGAGCATGCGACGTTGCAACGTGATTCTTTAGGAGGTGGGTGTTGCTACGACGCTATGACAGCGCCGGCCCATGAAGTCAAAGCGTTGGCGTCAGCTGCCAAGTCAAGGGAGTAGCCCGGACGATGATCTATGGCCAACAAAACATCGGCCTAGCGAGGCCTCATTCGGAACAACAAGAAACCCAGCCTGCGCAGTGGTTTTTCTGAAGGCAAGGGAATTGGATTCGCGCCAAGAACGACTGACGGGCAACCAAACTGCACAACCGTAAGTGCGCTATGCATAGGCATCGCGATCACTCCGAAGATGAAATCTAAGTGCGCGAGTGCTGCATGTGGTTTCTCAAGGTACCCCCAAAGTGGACACTGAAAACGACGCAAGAATTATCAGGCTGCGCGATAGAATGGACAGCTCAACAATCATCGCCCCGACGAAAGCGCCCAATCGAGAAATTCCTCCGCGGCGAGCACCGGTTTGCCCCACAGGGCGGCCTTCTTGGCCTTCCCAGACTGGGTGCCACGCTGAGCTACCACCAAGACGTCAGTCTTCGTCTTGGTCATGTTCTCCGAGATCGTCAGGCCACGATCCTCAGCGAGTCTGCGCATGTCATCGCAGTCAAAGAAACCGTGCGTCTGAGACACGACCTCGCCGGTGAAACACACTCGCGCGCCCGGCACCAAATGAGCGTCGGCCGCGGCAGGTTCTTCGGGTGTGAAATCCGTGGGCAACATCTGCACCCTGAAGTGGCGCTCGACGCTGCGCAACCGTTCGACCGCCGCCGCGTCACGATCGACCACGCGATGCCACGCCGCGGCGAGGTAGTCGGCCAGCACCTGAGCCGCGTCGTCCTCGGCAGAGAGGTTTCCGCCATTGGTAAATGCGTCGGGTCCGAGGCGCCCGTGTGGACCGGTCGTGCGCTGCAACAGGTAGCCTTGGCCGACCAACTGCACCGGGAACGGGCTGCCCGACCTGGCGTCCATCAGCCCCGACTGCTCAGCCCCCAACCGCTGCGCGTTCGCGTGCATCGCCCGGGCCCGCTCGAGGGCGGTGGTTGCGTTGAGGTCGCGATGATCCTGTGCTGACAAAAGATCATCTGGCAGCTCGGCGCCCAGCGGCATGCGCGTGACGACCTCGCCCCGCTTGAGCTCAGAATCGATCAGGCTCAACGCGATATCGATGCCCACCCCGGTCGGCACGCGGCCCGCGAGCAGCGGCGAGAGCGCAGCCCAGGCTTCCGTAAGCACCGGGGACAGCGCGACATCTCGCGTGGTGAGGCCAAAATCACTCTGCGTGGAGTACAGGTTGACCACCGTCGTGGCATCATCGCCGTCATCGGTGACGACGGTGATCTCGATCGGCCGCGGGCGATACCAGTCGCCCTCGTTGCCGACGTGCAAGATGGCGATGAACGCCCGCCCGAGCTCGGCCGCGCCAGCGGCGCCGCCGTCGAGACAAAGGCGCACCAGAATGTCGGTCTTGAGGTCGCGCGGTAAGACGTCGCGCTTCAACACGAGCCCCTCGAGGCTGGTGCGCCGACTGAGGGCGACGTAGAGCTGGCCATTGGCGAAGGTGCCGCCGGTCAGGTCCACCACGACGCGGTCGAGCGTTTGCCCCTGGCTCTTGTGAATTGTGATGGCCCAGGCCAGCTTCATGGACATCTGGGCAAAGAAGCCGATGACCTAGGGCTCGAACGGATCGTTGTTCAGCATCACGACCTGCACGCCGACACCTATGCCTCAAGTGCGCTAAGCCGGACCACCGGCACAAAAGAACGCGCGCGCTGCATCCTGTTCGGGAGGCAACGCGCGCGTTCGTTGTTCTACGTGCGCTCGCGCCTAGGCGGAGCGGCGGCGCCTCGCGAGTGTCAGCAGCAAGCCTGCGCTCACCATCAGGCCGAGCGCCACGAGGGCGAACGGCTGCACATCGCCGCTACCCGTCGCGGAGAGGGCGGGCTTGCCGCCGTTTCCCGCTGGGGCGACGGCGGCGTCCGCGGTAACGGTAACCGAGACGGTCGCCGAGCTGCTGAACATCCCGTAGGTGCCGGCGGTGAACCGCAGCTCGACCTCGTGCGTGCCGATCGGCAGCCCGGCGATCGGGCCGGTTCCGGCTCCATCTTCCACCAGGATCGGGTCGCCGACCGGCTCGTCGCCGAGGAAGGCCTGCACATAGCCGTCCACCGGTGCGCCGGTGTCGGTCGGCAGAGCCGCGTCGAGGGCCTGAACCGAGGAGCGCGTCACGTTGACGTCGGGGGCCGGCACCTTCGTGACGTCAACCGTAGCGATCGCCGGGTGCTTGGGCGTGCCACGCAGCTCGGCCGCAGCCGGAGTCAGCACGGTGTCGATGCCGTCGACCTGCAGGTCGATCTCGTCACTTTCCGACGCTTCGAAGCCGGGGGCGGGGAGGAAGCGCGCCGTCGCGGTGTGCTCACCGAGAAGGGTGTCCGAGAGCGTGACCTCGAACTGCGTCACACCGTCGCCGGGCGAGGCGTCGCCGTCGTCGGAAGAGACCTCGGTGTAGACCACGTCTCCGTCGACCAGGATCTCAATCCCGCTGCGCGGATCGACGAGGTTCGCACCGCTGGTGTTACGCACTGTCGCCACGAACGTTACCGGGTCGCCCGCACGAGCACGCGACTTGGAGAGGCTGAGGCTCGTCTCGGTCGCGACCTCGTCGATCCTGATTGCCACGGTGGGTGACACCGAGACCTTGTAGTCCCCACCATCGTCACCGAGGTAGGCGACCGAGAGTTCGGGCGTGCCGAACGGTACGATCACGTCCTCGAAGAGCACGGTGCCGTCGGCACCGAGCGCCTGGGTTGCAACAGGGACATTGTCGGCGAGCAGCGAGGCATTTCCGCTCACGCCAGCCGGGCCTCCCGTAACTTTTGCCGCAACGTCAATGGGAGTGAAGGCGGTCGTGGTCGCCGGCGAGCTGGTGATGGTCGTCGTCGTGGTCGCCGCCGCAACGGTGACGGTGATCGGAGCGCTCTCAGATGGCAGCGCGTCGGGAATCCCGGGGATGCCGCTCGAGTACCCCGGGAACTTCGCGACAACCTGGTGCGTCCCCGCGGACAAGAGAGTGGTCGCCGGAACAATCGCCCAGAACTTCCCATCGCCGACGTAGAGGAGAACGCCTTCCCCGAGCTGCACGCCGTCGACCTCGAGCAGGACAGGAGCGCCCATAAAGAACGATGCCCCTGCGGGCGTGACAGTGACCGAGAGCGCCAGCGAGTTCCCATACGTGCTCGGCGTGACCCAGAGGCTCGCCTCAGTCGTCGTGGCGACGCCCGGAACAGCTGCCAGGGCGCGCATGGGCGCGCCGGGCGCCTGCGCGTCTCCGCTGGCGGGTGCGACTGCGGGCGGCGTCGAGTCTGTCTCAGGTGTCGCGTTCGCGGCGCTGACGCCGCCGAGGCCTGCGCCGGTCACGGCCAGGGTGGCCACCAGCAACATGCCGAGTCGATGCGAGAAGGTGGATTCGGCTGAGCCGCTACGAGTGCGGCCCCGCCCGGCACTGGGCATGGCTCGCCAGAATGAATGTTTCATACACTGAATCTAGGTATGAACGCAGTCCTGATTGCCGCGTTGTGCCATCCTCAGCGCAAAATGAATCTGGTTTGCGCGATGTGAAAGCTGGAGCCATATCGGCGTGGCCACACAGACACTTTCATCTTCTCGCCGCTCTGCACCTAAGGCTCCCGACGCCCGCAAAACCAAGAAAACCCCCGCACGCGGCGGGGGTTTTCTCTCAAAGCTGGGGTACCTGGACTCGAACCAAGAACAACTGAACCAGAATCAGCCGTGTTGCCAATTACACCATACCCCAAGGGCTTCAGACCGTTTCGGATCAGTAGCACCGAGATGTAACTCTACCTCATGCCCACGGGAGAACTCAAAACGGGCGCCCGGAACGCAGATTCCGGGCGTGCCGCCCCTACTTCTTCTCGAGCGCGCGGGCGATCCTCTTTTGCTCCGCCTTCGCCGCGAGCTTTTTCTCGATGATCAGCCCCATCAAGATCCAGGTGCCGAGTGCCGTGATCACCCAGACGATGACGGGCGTCGCGATCCAGGCGGATACGCCCGAGATCTGCAGCCCGCCCGGGAAGAGCGTCGCGATCCAGAGCGCGAGGAACGTTGTGACGATGCCGATGCCGCCGAGCACGGCAGAGGCGTACTGGCGCGCCATGTTGAATACGAATGGGCCGAGCAGCGACTGCGCGAGCGCAAACACCCCGACCGCGACGAAGAAGCCGCCAACATGCAGCTGCACCCCGTCGATCAGCCAGCCGGCGATGAGCAGCGCTGCTGCGGCAAGGACAACCTGCACGAGGACGTGCCAGAGAAAACGGATCATGAGATGGTCTCCACTTCGAGTTCAGCATCAGAAACGGGCTCGGCGCCCGGCGAATCAAGGGCGTCGATGTAACGCAGCACAATACCCTCGCGCAGCGCCCACGGCGAAATGGTCAGTGTCGAGACCTCGAACACCTTCATGGCGGTGCGCAGCACGATCGCGCCCGCGAGCACCTGGTACCCGCGCTCAGGCGTGATCCCTGGCAGGTATTGGCGCACCGTCGACGGCATCTCGCGCAGGGTCGGCTCCCAGTCGCGCAGGCCCGCGTAGTGCAGCGGCGCGAGGTCCCCGGTTTCAGGATCCGCCGGACCGCCCACCAGCCGCGCGAGCGAGCGGATCGTCTTCGACGTCCCCACGACGCGCTTGGGCCGCGGGCGGCCGGCGAACATCTCGTCGCGCACCTTCGTGAACTCCTCGCGGGCGTGCGCGCGGAGCGCCGAGACGGCCTCGCGGGTGGGCGGATCCTCCGGCAGGTAGTTGATCGTCGAGCGGCCGGCACCGAGCGGCAGCGAGACCTGCACATCGGGGTACTCGTCGGCCCCCTGCGCGATCTCGAACGAGCCGCCACCGATGTCAAACAGCAGGATCTCCCCCGCCGACCAGCCGAGCCAGCGCCGCACAGCGAGCATCGTGATGCGCGCCTCATCCTCGCCCGACAGCACCCGCAGCGTGACTCCGGTCTCTCGGGCGATGCGCGCGAGCACCTCCTCGCCGTTGGTCGCCTCGCGAATGGCCGAGGTCGCTGTGGGAATGAGATCGTCGACACCGATCTCGTTGACGGTCGTGACCGCCTCCTGGATCGACGAGACGATCAGGCGAATGCCGATCTCACTGATCGCGCCCTCGGCGTCGAGGTAGCGCATGAGCCGCAGCGTCGACCGCTGCGAGTGGTACGGCACGGGGCTCGCACCGGCGTGCGCATCGACGATCAGCAGATGGACAGTGTTCGACCCGACGTCGATGACTCCGAGGCGCATGGCGCTAGTATCCGCCGGTCTCGGCGGCGGTATCAGCGGCACCAGCCCCGCCAGGTTGGTTTGCCCCGGCTGCACCGGCAGGATCCTGCCCACCGCCATCGCCCGCACCGTTCTCGTCAGCCTCGAGCTCGGCAGCGATCGCGGCCGTGCCCGAGAGTCCGAACCGGGTCGCGCCGGCGGCGTAGAGCTCGCGCACTGCGGCGGCCGTGCGCACGCCGCCCGAGGCCTTGACGCCAAGGCGCCCGCCGACGGTGTCGGACATGATGCGGACGGCCGCAACGCTCGCGCCGCCCGCGGGGTGGAAGCCGGTGGAGGTCTTGACGAAGTCCGCTCCCCCGCCCTCGGCGGCGCGGCTCGCCAGGACGATCTCGATGTCCGAGAGCGCCGCGGTCTCGAGAATGACCTTGAGCACGTGCCCCTCGGTCGCGTTGCGCACCGCGCGCACCTCGTCCTGGACCGCGGCGAAGTTGCCGGCGCGCACGAGCCCGAGGTTCACGACCATGTCGATCTCGTCGGCGCCATCCTTCACTGCTCGCGCGGCTTCGAAGGCCTTGACCTCGGCGTGGTGGGCTCCCGAGGGGAAGCCGACGACCGTGACGATCTCGAGCCCGCGCTTGTCGACGGGCAAGAGGGAGGGGCTGATGCAGACGCGCTTGACGCCGAGCTCGCGTGCGGCGTCGAGGAAGGCATCGAGCTGCGCCGGCGTTGTGTCGCTGGCGAGCAGCGTGTGGTCGGCGATGGCCAACAGTTCGTCACGGGTGAGGGCTTCTGCGCCCTGGGTGTGGTCGGTCATCGCTCGATCGCCTCTCGCTTGGTGTTCGCCCAGCTGGTGTCACCTGTGCTGCCGGGGCAGCGCCCGGCGTCGCCCGGCATTTCGCCGAGCAGATGTGCCCAGAATAGAGCAGGTACAGCTGCGGGATCAGGATATCGAGGAAGTTGAGCGGCCTGCCGACTGAGTGGGTTGGTGGCGGCCGTTGAATGCCTTCGCTTTGTCGAAGATATATTCCCTCTTTGTTGCGACTCTCCATCGAAGTTTTCTTCTATTCATGAGAGAATAAGGTATGGCACTCACCGCTTCCGGTGTCGACGACGACACCCCCGAAATCGCCTCGCAGGCGCTGCTCATTCGAGCCGCCGCGGCGCTTTCTGAGGCGGTCGGCGACAGACTGGGGCTCAAGACGGACCGCGAGATCGTTGCGCTCACCCAGCAAGTGGAGGCCTTGGGGCGGCAGGTGGACGCGCTGCGCGTCGAGCTCGCGGGCGAAGTAGACCATCGAGCGCGAAACGACTTCGGCTCGGGCTCCCTCGCGTTCCGGCACGGCTGCCACAACGCGACCGAGCTCCTGCGGCGCCTCGCCCTGGTGTCGGCGGGCACCGCCACGAAGCGGTTCGCGCTCGCCCGTGTGACGCGCGCTCAGCTGGGGCTCTCGGGCAGCACCGTCCCACCGAGGTTTCCCGCGGTCGCGGCAGCGCTTGCCTCGCACACGATTTGCATCGAGAGCGCCGAGATCATCACGCGCGGGCTCGGCGCGCTCCCCGGCCACGTTAATGCCGAGGATGTCTCGCATGCCGAGCAGTGCCTGGTCGCGGCGGCTTGCGGCACGACGCCGCCGGGCGGCCAGGCCGCCGTGTCGGCGGCGCACGCGGACGACATCCGGACGATGTGCCGGCCGTGGGTCGCGGTTCTCGACCAGGACGGCCCCGAACCCCGCTTCGACCAGCAGCAGATGCATCGCTTCATCAGCTTCGGCCACGAGAAGAACGGTCTCGTGCCGATTCGGGGCGCGGTGGCGCCGGAGGTCGCAGCGCTCGTGGGCCGCATGTTCGACGCGATCAATTCGCCGCGCACTCGCGAGGCCGGTGGCCCTACCGCCACTGCCACTGCAACCGCCACCGCCAACGAGGACACCGCTCTCTCCACTCCGCCATCAATTGCCGGCACTCCCGCCCTTGCCGGCGGGAGTTCGGTTCGCTTCGTCCCGGTCGACCCCTCCGACGATTCAGGCGGCGACGCCGAAGACTTCGTACCCGCCGACCGCCGCACACCCGGCCAGCGGCGCCACGACGCGTTCGCCGCGATCGCGCAGGCGGCGAGTCAGCAAGGCAGCATCCCGACGCTGGGCGGGGCCGCAGTCACCGTGCTCATCCAGGTCGAAGAGGAACAGCTCACGGCGAAGCACGGGTTCGGCTGGCTGCACGGGCACGACGGCGAGGTCACCCCGATTTCAATCGACGGCGTTGCCCACGCCAGCTGCACTGGCAGCGTGCACCGGGTCGTGCAGAACAGCGACGGCCGCGTCATCGAGCTCGGCAACTCCCAACGCATCTTCACCGCCCATCAGCGCCGCGTGATCGCGATGCGCGACGGCGGCTGCATCATTCCCGGCTGCAGCGTCCCCGCTTCCTGGTGCGAAGTTCACCACGTGACCGAGCACGCCAAAGGCGGATCTACTCATACCGACAACGGAGCCACCCTGTGTTGGTATCACCACCGATCCCTCGGATCGAACGGGTGGGAAGTACGCATGAGAGACGGGTTGCCCGAGGTGCTTGCCCCGCCGTGGATCGACTCCGGTCGCAGCTGGCGATCCGTGCGACCACCGACGCGGCCGCCGGGGCTCGACGCGCTGCGCCGCCGCCGCACCGGATAGTCGCTGCACCACAGAGGTCTGCCGTCGCGCCGCCATCCCGCTCACCGGCGAGCCCGGGCCCGCGCCACCCGGCCTTCTCCACCGCCTCGGCGATACACTCAATCCCATGCGCGAAGACGATCTCCCCACGAACTCATCAGCCCAGCCCGAGGTCGAACTGAAGATGGGCGGCATCGAGTTGCTGCCCATCGTGCAGCCGCTCTGGGAGGCGCTCTACGACCACCACCACGAGAACGGTGACGCCGGCCTCGCCGTCCGTCCCCGCGAAGAGAGCTGGCCGCTGCGCTTCGCGCACTACGAACAGATCTTCAAGGATCACACCGCCTTCGCCATCGTCGCCCACACGGCCGGCGTGCCCTCGGGCTACGCGCTGGCGTACGAGGACGATCCGATCGACGAGGACGACGAGCGCTCGATCGTCACCATCGAGAGCCTGGTCCTGCTGCCCGAAACGCGCGGACAGGGCATCGGCACCCTGCTGCTCGCCGCGGTCGAAACGGAGGCGTCCGAGCGCTGGGAAGCAGCCGAGTCCGCCCTCGAGGTCATGACCGGCAATGAATCGGCGGATGCCTTCTACGAGCACGCTGGCTTCGTCGAGCGCGGTGAGACCTGGCTGCGCCTCGCACCCGCAGGCGGACCAGCCGTGGGCGAGCGCAAGACCAACGAGGATCGCCTGGGCGAGCTGCTCGACGAGCACCTCGATGACGAAGAAGCGCTGTTCGCCCTCGCGCTCGAGGACGGCCCCGACGACACGTGGCTCACTTCAGACGTCCTGGTCGTCGGCCAGCCGGAATACGACGTCGAGGCCGACGCCGCAGCTCTCGAGGCGGCGCTCGCACCGTTTGCCGCAGCTGGCGCGACCTCGGCGCTCATCGCGCTCGACAGCGAGACCGACGCGGGCTGGCCCGAAGCACTCGAATCGCTCGGCTTCCGCAAGGTCCTGCGCCTGCTGACGCGCCCGATCGCAGCAAACTAGGCGACTCCCCCGCTGTCACCCTAGGCTCGCCCTCGTCGAGCTTGCGCGATCGGTCGCTTCAGATGACTGGAAGCAGCACCTTGCGCAAGCTCGACGGCGAGCAGCACCCTGATCCGAGGGCGCAACCTATCGAGCGAACGCAACCACACGAGCTGAGGGCGAGGTTTCCAGCCCGCAGGGCCGGGAACCGCGGCAGCCGCAGGTCACCGTCAGGGCTAAAGCACGCTCGACGGCGACGAAGCATGGCGGAGCGAAAGCCCCACTAGCTTCCGTGCGGCCCGACCTCCTGCACTATGACGACCGGTTGCCCGGCCTCCTCCGACTCGTCGAGGTCGACGATGCCGCGAATCGACCAGTCGTGGTCACCTTCGGGATCCTGCAGGACCTGACGGAACTTCCAGACGTTCGCGCCCGGCTCGCCGCGCTCGATCTCGAGCAGCTTCGGTGAGCGCGCGGTCGCGTCGATAGCGATCGAGTCGTACTCGTCGAAGTACTTGTCGAGCGCGTCGCGCCAGTCGTCCTCGGTGAAGCCGAAGCCCGAGTCGATCTCGGCGAGCTCGCGGTAGTACTCGTGCGATGCGGCCTGCACCCGGCGGAACAGGGCGTTGCGCAGCATGACGATGAACGCTCGCTCGTTCGCGAGCACGCTGCGTGAGGGCGGCGGCAACTCGTGCGTGGCCTTCTCGTGCGCCTCGGGGTCGGGGTGCGCGAGCGACTCCCACTCGTCGAGCAGGCTCGAGTCGACCTGGCGTACGAGCTCGCCGAGCCACTCGATGAGGTCCTCGAGCTCTTCTGTCTTCTTATCGACGGGCACGGTGCGCTCGATCGCGCGGAACGCGTCCGAGAGGTATCGCAGCACGGTGCCCTCGACGCGGCTGAGCTCGTAGTAGGAGACGAGGTCGCGGAAGTTGAAGGCCCGCTCGACCATGTCGCGCACGACACTCTTGGGGCGCAGTGCGTAGTCGCGCGCCCACGGCACCTCGGCCGTGTACGCCTCGAACGCCTCGCCGAGTAGCTCCTCGAGCGGCTTGGGGTAGGTGATGAGTTCGACCCGCTCCATGCGCTCGTCGTACTCGATGCCCTCGGCCTTCATTGCGCCGATCGCCTCGCCGCGCGCCTTGTGCTCCTGCGCCCGCACGATCGCGCGGGGGTCCTCAAGTGTCGCCTCGATCACCGAGATGACGTCGAGCGCGTAGGTCTCGCTCTCGGGCTCGAGCAGCTCGATCGCCGCGAGCGCGAAGGGCGACAGCGGCTGGTTCAGCGCGAAGTTCGCCTGCAGCTCGACAGTGAGACGCAGCAGGTGCTGCCCGCGCTCCTCGACCAGGTCGACGATGCCGCCGCGGCGCAGCGTCTTGAAGATGTCGATCGCGGTGCGGGCGTGCGCGTACTGGCGCGCGCGCGGCTCGTGATTGTCGAAGATGAGCTCGCGCATCGTCGCGAGCGCCTCCCCCTCGTGCCGCTCGCCACGGGCGATGACCGAGAGCACCATCGAGTGCGTGATCTTCATCCGACTCACGAGCGCCTCGGGCTGCGCTCCGATCAGGCGTTCCATGCTCGACTCGCTCCATGAGACGAAGCCTTGCGGCGCCGACTTCTTCTTGGCCGGCTTGGCCTTCTTCCCGCCCGCCTTGCCGTCGGCCTTCGCGGCCGCCTTCGCCGCGAGCTTCACGTTCTCGATCTCATGCTCGGGCGCGAGCACGACGATGTCGCCCTCGGTGTCGTAGCCGGCGCGACCCGCACGCCCCGCGATCTGGTGGAACTCGCGGGCGGTGAGCTGGCGCATGCGTTCGCCGTCGTATTTCGTGAGCGCCGTGAGCATGACCGTGCGGATCGGCACGTTGATGCCGACGCCGAGGGTGTCGGTGCCGCAGATGACGCGCAGCAGCCCGCGCTGGGCGAGCGTCTCGACGAGGCGTCGGTAGCGGGGCAGCATGCCCGCATGGTGCACGCCGATGCCGGCGCGGACGAGGCGCGACAGCGTCTGCCCAAAGCCGGTGGCGAAGCGGAAGGTGCCGATCGCGTCGGCGATCTCGTCGCGCTGCTCGCGCGTGACGACACGGATGCTCGAGAGCGCCTGCGCCCGCTCCACCGCCGCGGCCTGCGCGAAGTGCACGATGTACACCGGCGCCTGGCCGTCCTCGAGCAGCTTCTCGACGGTCTCGTGCGCGGGCGTCACGGCGTAGGTGAACGCGAGCGGGACGGGCCGCTCGACGCCCGAGATGTTCGCGGTCGAGCGCCCGGTACGGCGGCTGATGTCGTCCGCGAGGTCGTCGACGTCGCCGAGCGTCGCCGACATGAGGAGGAACTGCGTGTCCTTCATCATGAGCAGCGGCACCTGCCACGCCCAGCCGCGATCCGGCTCTGCGTAGAAATGGAACTCGTCCATGACGACCTGCGTAATGCCGCCGGTGTCGCGGTCGCGCAACGCGAGGTTCGCGAGAATCTCGGCAGTGCAGCAGATGATGGGGGCGTCGGGGTTGATCGAGCTGTCGCCCGTGATCATGCCGACCTTCTCGGCGCCAAACACGGCGACGAGGTCGAAGAACTTCTCGCTGACCAGGGCCTTAATGGGTGCGGTGTAGACGGTGCGGCGCCCCTCGGCCAGGGCGACGAAGTGCGCGCCGAGGGCGACGAGCGACTTCCCGGTGCCGGTCGGGGTCGCGAGGATGACGTTGCTGCCGAAGGCGATCTCGAGCACCGCCTCTTCCTGCGCGGGGTAGAGGCGCAGCGCCTTCTCTTCCCACGCCCACTCCTCGAACGCCGCGAAGATCGCGTCGGGGTCGCCGAGCGTGCCGCCGAAGTCTTCGTCTGCGTGCTGGTCGAGCAGTTCGCCGAGCGTCATGAGGGGGTGTCCTTCCCGGGGGCCCGATCTGTGCCACCCGTGTCGTCGTACTCGATGCGACTCGCACCAGAACTGTCGACGACCACCTCTATTCTGGCCGGGATTTGCTCTTTCATTTCCGCGACGTGACTAATGAGGGCGACAGTGCGCCCGCCCTCGCGCAAACTGTCCAGGATCGCCATCGCCTGACCGAGCGCGTCGGGGTCGAGCGAGCCGAAGCCCTCGTCGATGAAGATCGTGTCGAGCGTGATGCCGCCTGCCTCGGCCGTCACGACGTCGGCGAGGCCGAGCGCGAGGGCGAGCGAGGCGAGGAAGGTCTCGCCGCCCGAGAGCGACTCGCTGCTGCGCGGGCGCCCCGTGTACTCGTCGAGCACGCGCAGCCCGAGCCCGGACTGGCGCCCGCGCGCCTGCAGGCTGTCGTCGTGTTCGAGCGTGTACCGGCCGCCGACCATCGCGCTCAGGCGCCTGTTCGCGGCCTCGATGATCGCCTCGAGCCTCGCCGCGAGCACGAACACCTCAAGCCGCATGCGCCGCGTGTTCGGGTCTTTCCCCTCGACACTTCCTGCGAGATTCCGGATCAGCGCGAGCGCCTCGGCTCCCGCCGCGCTCTCGGCGAGCTGGGCGTCGACCCGGGCCAGCAACTCGTCGAGCTCGTCGGCCTCGTGCGTGGCGTCGGCGTCGGCCTTCGCGGCCGCGCGGGCGCGCTCCCGGGCGAGCTGCTGTCGGGCTTCGGCCGCGACGATCGGTGCAGGATCCCGCCGGAGGCCTTGCAGCTCGGGCTCGGCGAGCACGCCGTCGATGCGCTGCCGCTCGGCGTCGTATTTCTTGATGGTGTCGGTGAGCTCGGCGAGCTCGGGCTCGGGCAGCTCCGCTTCCTGTGCCTCGGCCGGGGTGGCGAAGCCGTGGGTGCCGAGGGCAGCGGTGGCCTCTTGTTTGGCCTGAGCCACGGTGTCGGCCGCGCGGGTTGCGGCGGCCGTCGTGGCTGCGTGCCGGTCGAGGGCCTGGGCGAGCGCGGCGACTGCGTCGCGGCGGGCGGTGAGGCTGTCGAAGCCGACGCGCGCCTCGTCAAGGGCGGTCGCCTCGGCGTCTCGCTCGGCGCGGGCGGCCTGCGCGCTGGCGCCTGCCGCCGCGAGGGCCTCAGCGGCGAGCCGGATGGACTCGTCGGCCGACTCGCGCTCGGCGCGCAGCCGCGCGGTCTCGGCCTGGCGGGCGGGAAGTTCGTTGGCCGCGGCCTGGGCGGCGGCGTGCGCGGCGTGCGCTTCTCTGACGAGTTGCTCGGCGGCCTCGGCGTCGCGGCCCCCGCTTTCGGTGCGGGCGGCGGCGAGCTCGGTGGCAACGAGCGCCTCGGCCGCGCGGGCCCGATCGAGGGCGTCGCGGGTGGCGTCGGTGGCGGCCTCGGCGTCTGCCAGCGCGGCCTCGGAGAGGTCGGGGGCGTCGGTTATCGCCGGGTCGGCCGCGTCGGGGCTCGCGGGGTCCGGGTGCTCCGTCGAGCCGCACACCGCGCACGGCTCGCCGGGCTTCAGCTCGGCCGCGAGGATGCCCGCGGCGCCCGCCCGGCGCCGCGCAAGAAGATCACGGTAGGCGTCGAGCGCGAGGGCCGCGCGGTCGGCGGCGTCGCTCGTCTCGCCGCGGAGAGTTTCAAGCTTCGCCTCAAGCGCGACCACCCGGGCGGCGGCGGCGCGGGCCACCTCGGCGCGCTCAAGCGCCGCGAAGAGTTCTGCGCGCGGCGCGCTCGCGGTCAGCGCCGCCTGCTCGGCCTGTTCTGCTTCCGCGAGCTGGGTCGGCAGCTGGGCCGCCCGCTCGCGGGTCTCGGCGAGCGAAGCCTCCGCCGCGGTGTGGGCGGCCTCAAGCGCCTCGATCTGGGCGTCGCGCAGCGCGAGCCCGCCCTCACGGGTGACGAGCGCCGAGAGCGCCCCGGTGGCGGCGTGGGCCTGCTCGGCGGTGACGGTAGCAGGCTGTGTCTCCCCCTCGACGAGCCCGTCGAGCGCGTGCTCCCCCGCCGCCTCGCGGGCGGCATCGAGCGCGGTCGCATGTACGGTCAGCTCGTCGTCCGCGGCCGATCGGGCAGCCACCGCGGCGGCCTCCCGCCGGACGGCGTCGCCCACGCGCGCGGCGCGCTCGGCGGCGTCGCGGCGGGCGCGATCTTGGGCGATGGCCTCGGCGGTCTCGTCGAGCTCGCGCTCATCGCGCTGGGCTGTGCGCAGCTTCAGTTGACGGCGGAGCAGGTGGCGGGCAGACTGCAGCTCGGACTCGGCGGCCTCGTCTGCGGCGAGCGCGGCATCCGCCTCGGCCTGGCGGTTCGTCGCCACGGCGCGCAGCCGCGCGGCCGCGACACCCAACGCCTCGCGGCGGGCGGCGGGGCCGGTCGGAAGCGGCGATGCGGCAGCGGGCTCGGTGGCCTCAGCCACATCGGCGCCGGGATCGAGAACGCCGTCACTATCGCCCCAGGCCCCCGCCACCCGCGCCTCAGCCTGCTCGAGCAGCCCCGCGACGAGGCTCTCGGCCGTGCCGTGCGCTTGCTCCGCGGCCTTGCGGCGGGCGGCGAGATCCTGCTCGATCCGGTCGAAGCGCTGGCTCGCGAACAGGGTGCGCAGCAGCGCCTGGCGCTCGGCGTCTTTCGCGTGCAGGAAGCGCTGGAAGCGGTTCTGCGCAAGCAAAATGACCTGCAGGAACTGGTCGTGGTTGAGCGCGAGCACGGGCGCCAGCTCGGCCGCCACGTCGGTGGGCCGCGCGGCGACCCCGTCCCACTCGCCGGCCGCTTCGTCGAAGCGCCAAAGCTCGGCCTCGCCCTTCTGCGTCGTGGTGCCGGCCCCGCGGCGCTTCGGCCGCTCCCAGTCGGGCGTGCGCCGCACGCGGTACCGCTCCCCCGACATCTCGAACTCGAGCACGACCGAGGTCTCGTCGTCGGGACCGCAGTGGTCGCTACGCACCCGCTTCGCGTCGCCGTCGTACCGCGGCACGGCGCCGTACAGCGCGAAGCTGATCGCGTCGAGCACGCTCGACTTGCCCGCCCCGGTGCGCCCCCCGATCAGCAGGATCCCGTCGCTCGCCGCCCGCTCGAAGTCGAGTGTCTGCGTGCGGTGGAACGGCCCGAAGCCGGTGATCTCGAGGCGGAGTACCCGCATGTCAGTTGCCCTTCGCGTCGGTGCCGGCACTTCCGGCCGCCCCGGCGGCGGCGAGCACCTCGGCGAGGAGAGCGCGCTCGTCGGGGCTCGCGCCCTCGCCCGCGCGGACGTGCTGCAGGAACTCGTCGACGACTTCGACATCTGGGCGGCGCTCCACCCGGGCCGCATAGCTGCGCGTCGACTTCGCCGGCGCCCCCTCGGGCGCGAACTCCAGCTGGGCGCAGAACGGGAAGCGCTCGCGCAGGCGGCGCATCGCGTCGATCGGGCGCACGGGGTCGGTGAGCGTCACCTGCACCCAATCCTGCTCGTGTGGCGCGTGGGCCGGGTCGGCGAGCACCCCTTCGAGCGTGCCGCGCAGCCGAGCGAGCGGCCGGGGCACCGGCAGGTCGAGCCAGGTCACCGCGTCGAGGCCTGCGGCATCGAGCTCGACGAGCCACACCCCGCGCGGCTTGCCCGCCTCGGAGAAGGAGAGGTGCAGCGGGGCGCCGCTGTAGCGAATGCCCTCGGCGAGGCGCTGCCGGCCGTGGATGTGCCCGAGTGCGGCGTAGTCGAACCCCGAGAACACCGACGCGGGCACGAGGTCGAGCCCGCCCGAGGTGACGTCGCGCTGCAGCCCCGCGGCCGCCTCGGCGACGGCAGGATCCTGCCCGTTGTCGCCCACTGCCGTCGCCACCGCAAAGCAGTGCGCCATCGCGACCGAACGACCCCCTCGCGCGGCCCGCAGTTCGGCGATCTCGCCCGTCACACGAGCGAGCAGCGTGTGGTGCTCGCGCAGCTCCTCGCCCGGGTAGAGGCCGCGCTGCAGCATCGGCTCGAGGTACGGGATGCCATAGATGTCGACCGTGCCGTGCTCGTCGGTGAGCCGCACGGGCCGCCGGAACGCGTCGGGCGCCGCGAGCACGTGCACACCGCCCAGCGCCGCCCACTCGGCCTGGAACCCGAGCCGGCTCGCGTTGTCGTGGTTGCCGCTCGAGAGCACGACGACGGCACCGGCCTCGCGGATGCCGCGGATCACCTCGGCGAGCACCGCGTAGAGCTCGGCCGCCGGCGCCGCGTGGTCAAAGACGTCGCCCGCGACGAGCACCGCGTCGACCTCGTGCTCGCGCACCAGCTTCGGTAGCTCCGCGAGCACCTCACGCAACTGCGGCACCGTCGGGTGTCCGTGGAAGCTTCTGCCGAGGTGCCAGTCCGAGGTGTGCAGCAGGCGCATATCGGCTCGTTTCCCTAATGATTTCGCGGATCCACTTGGTTCTGGGTGCCCCCGAAGCGATCTGGACGTAATAAGCGTGTCACACGCCACCGACATGCTTCGTCGCGTCGGTGGTGTTCCCTAGACTCGCGCTGTGAGCAAACCGAATCTCTTCAGCCCGATCCGCCTGCGTGACGTCGAAGTCCGTAACCGCGTCTGGGTCTCGCCCATGTGTCAGTACTCCGCCACCGAGGGCGTGCCGAACGATTGGCATGTCGTCCACCTCGGCGCCTTCGGCCGCGGCGGCGCGGGCCTCGTGCTCGCCGAGGCGACGGGAGTCGTGCCCGAGGGCCGCATCAGCCCCGGCTGCCTCGGCCTCTGGAACGACGAGCAGGAGGCGGCGTTCGCTCACGTCGCCAAGGTCGTGCACTCGCACGGCGCGAAGTTCGGCATCCAGCTCGCCCACGCGGGCCGGAAGGCCTCGCTGTACCGCATGCTGCCCGGCCAGCCCGACGGGTCGATCCCGCTGAGCACGCCCGAAGCGCCGACCGAGGGCTGGGAGACCGTGGGCCCGTCGGCCATCGCCTTCCCCGGGCTGCGCGAGCCGCGCGCCCTTGAGACCGCCGAGGTCAAGGACATCGTGCAGGCCTTCATCGCCGCCGCCGCACGAGCAGCCCGCGCGGGCTGCGACGTCGTCGAGCTGCATGGCGCGCACGGCTACATCCTCCACTCCTTCCTTTCGCCCCTGAGCAACGAGCGCACCGACGAGTACGGCGGCTCCCCCGAGAACCGGGCCCGCCTCTTGCGCGAGGTCGTCCGCGGCATCCGCGCCGAGCAGCCCGAGCTGCCGATTCTCGTGCGCATCTCGGCGACCGAGTGGACCGACGGCGGCTTCGGCATCGAGGACTCGAAGCAGCTCGTCGGCTGGCTCATCGAGGACGGCGCCGACTTTATCGACGTGTCCTCGGGCGCCAATATCCCCGCGAAGATCCCGGTCGGGCCGTCGTACCAGACCATGCTCGCGGCGAAGGTGCGCGAGGCCGGCCTCCCCGTCGGCGCCGTTGGCATGATCACCTCGGCCGCGCAGGCCGAGACCATTCTCGTCACGGGCCAGGCCGACGTCGTGTTCGTGGGCCGTGCGATGCTCGCGAACCCGCACCTGGCCCTCGCCTGGGCGTATGAACTGCGCGCCGACAATGCCGACGATTTCCGGCCCGGCCCCTACATGCGGGCCCGCTTCTGATGAGTGCGCCAGCCGCGCCGCGGGCGAGCGCGAGCGACCTGCTCGGCTGGCGCCTGCGCGCGCTCGGGCTGGGGCAGGGCGCGGCTGGCACAGGATCCGGACCCGATCGCATCGCCGCCGTCGCGAGCACCCTGCTCGCCATGCAGGGGCAGGACTGGAATGCCGTGCGCTGGGCCCTCGGCGTCCGCGCCCCCGGCACCACCCTCGCAGACCTGCACGGCGCCTTCGCCGACGGCCGTCTCGTCCGGTCGTGGCCGATGCGCGGCACCATCCACGTGGTGGCGGCCGAGGACATCGGCTGGATGCAGGCGGCCACCAACCACCGCATCCTCCCCGGAGCCCCGAAGCGCCGCGACACGATCGGCCTCGACGACGACTCCCTCGCCCGCATGACGGACGTTGCGATCGCCGAGCTCACGGGCGGGAAGCGTCTCAGCCGCACGGGTCTCGTCGATGCCTGGGAGCGCGTGGGCATCGAGGTGCCCGGCCCCTGGCGCTACCACGTGATCTGGTGGCTCTGCCAGAACCAGATCCTGGTGCAGGGCCCCGTCGACGACGACGAGCCGCTGCTCGTGCTGGCCGAGGAGTGGATCACGTCCCCACGCCAGCTCGAGGGCGACGAGGCACTCGCCGAGCTCGCCGCGCGCTTCACACTCGGCCGCGGCCCCGTGCTCGAAAAGGACCTCGCCTGGTGGACCGGCCTCACCATCCGCGAGAGCCGCCGGGCGATCGCCGCCGCGCACGACGCCGGCCGCCTGGCGCCCGTCGACATCGAGGTGTCTGCGGGAACGGGCACGTCCCCAGGCGCGAGCGCGCCCGGGGGCGGCCCGACCCGGCACTGGGCGGATCCTGCGCTGCTCGATACCCCCGCCGCCGACCCGGCCGCCGATGCGCGTGCGCTGCTGCTGCCCGGGTTCGACGAGTACCTGCTCGGGTATACGGAGCGGGCCGCGATGCTTGACCCCGAACATTTTGAGCGCATCGTGCCCGGGCGCAACGGCGTCTTCCGCGGCACTGTCGTCGAGGCGGGCCGCGTCACGGGCACCTGGCAGCGCAGGCTCCTGAAGAAATCCGCCAGGATCGAGGCGACGCCCTTCCCGGGGCGCGCGTTCGACGCGGCGTCGCTTGCGCCGTCCGCCGCCGCGTGGGGCGCGTTCCACAAGCTGCCGGCCGAGCTGACCTTCGGCGACGCCGACCGCGAAGGCCCCGACAGCTAGGACCGGCGCGGGCCCCGATACCCTGGGGCCATGGAATTCGCCCTGCTCGCGGTCGTCGGCCTCATCCTGATCGTCGGCGTGTCCATGCTGGCCCGCCGCATCGGGGTCGCGGCTCCGCTGATCCTCGTCGTGGTCGGTACGCTCATCAGCTATATCCCGGGGGTGCCCGCGGTCGAGCTTGACCCCGAGATCATCCTGCTCGGGGTGCTGCCACCGCTGCTCTATTCGGCGGCCGTCAACGTGCCGATCATGGACTTCCGGCGAAACGCCGGCCCCATCATGGGCCTCTCGGTGGTCCTCGTGCTGCTGTCGGCCCTCGCCGTCGGCGGGCTGCTGCACCTCGTCGTGCCGTCGATTCCGCTGCCCGCCGCGATCGCTCTCGGCGCCGTGGTCGCGCCGACCGACGCCGTTGCCGCCACCGCGATCGGCAAGCGCCTCGGCATGCCCCCTCGGCTCGTGACCATTTTGGAGGGCGAGAGCCTCGTCAACGACGCCACCTCCCTCGTACTGCTGCGCACCGCGATCGCCGCGACGGCCGGCACCTTCGTGTTCTGGGACGCCGCGAACGAGTTCGTCTACGCGGTCGTCGTCGCGATCCTGATCGGCGCCGTCATCGGCATGGTGACCGTCTGGCTGCGTTCGAAGCTCACGAACCCGATCCACGACACCGCGATCTCGTTCACGGTCCCCTTCATCGCGTTCGTGCCGACCGAGGCGTTGGGAGCCTCGGGCGTGCTCGCGGTCGTCGTCGCCGGCCTCCTCTCCGGCCACTTCGCGACGCGCAAGTTCACCGCCACCGCCCGCATCAACGAGCGCCTGAACTGGCGCACCGTGCAGTTCGTGATCGAGAACGGCGTGTTCCTCGTGATGGGGCTGCAGCTGCACTCGATCGTCGACCAGATCGGCGCGAGCGAGGTGACGCTCGCGCATTCCGCCCTCATCGCTGTCGGCGTCGTCGCCGTGCTGATCCTGTGCCGCATGGGCTTTCTCGTCCCGATGCTGTGGTCGCTGCGCCGCACGCTCGCGAAGTACGAGGCGCGCGCGACCGGCCTGCGCCACTTCGTGGCCCGCGCGCGCGACGCCCGGGTGCCCGAGCCGAAGGCCGAGCGCCACGCCGAGCGCGTGCGCCGCGCCGAGCGGATGGCCCGGCGCACCGAGGCCGACCTCACTCACGCGAAGAGCCAGGGGCTCGACTGGCGCGGGGCGCTCACCCTCGGCTGGAGCGGCATGCGCGGCGTGGTCACCCTCGCCGCGGCGCAGTCGATTCCCGTCTCGGTGCCGTTTCGCCCCCAGATTGTGCTCATCGCCTTTTTCGTCGCGGTGATCACCCTGCTACTGCATGGCCTCACGCTGCCCGGCGTGATTCGCGTGCTGCGCCCCAGCGGTCCCTCCGCCGACGAGCGCGCGGCCGAGGTGACGTCGCTCGCCGACGACCTGTACGCGGAGGGCGTCGCCGCCCTCGAGTACGCCGTCGAGCGCAATGCCGAGCTCGTCGCGGAGAACCCCCAGCACCGGCCGCTTTCGCCGCACGTCGTCGAGCGCGTGCGCGTCAGCACGCACAACGCGATCGCGGCGCTCACCCCGTCGCTCGCCGACGGCGAGGAGGCGAACCGGGACGAAGCGGAGTCCGAGACGCAAGCGTTCCTCCGGCTCTCGCGCGCGGTGCTCGACGCGCAGCGGGCGGCCTTGCACGAGGAGCGGGCGATCGGCGAGTACAGCTCGGAAGCGCTGCGGGCCGCCGAACTCGCCCTCGACGCCCAAGAGTCCCGGCTCGCTCCGCCGGCAGCGCACTAAGCGCGCAGCCCCACGTTGCGCCGAGTTGCGGCGGATCCCGCCCCTCCCGGGCACTTGTCGGCGGCTGTGGTTAGGATCGCTGTGTCCCCAAGCAAAGGATTCCGATGCACAACGTCAGCACCGCCGACCTCATCGACGAACACGGTACCGAGCTGCAGTCTCTGTCACTGCCGCTCGCAAACTTCGGCGCATACACGCAGTTCACCGGCCCCATTCGCACGGTCCGCTGCTACCGCGACAACGCCCTGCTCAAGTCGATCCTGTCAACACCCGGCGAGGGCGCTGTGCTCGTGATTGACGGCGGCGGCGCGCTCGAGTCGGCACTCGTCGGCGACATCATCGCCGGCCTCGCGGTCGACAACGGCTGGACGGGCCTCATCGTGCACGGCGTCATCCGCGACCGCGTCGCCATCAGCACGCTGCCCATCGGCGTGAAGGCGCTCGGGTCGAACCCCATGAAGTCAACCAAGACGGGCGAGGGCGAAGTCGACGTTCCCGTAACGTTCGGCGGCGTCACCTTCCACCCGGGCGCCACGGTGTGGAGCGACGAGGACGGCGTCCTCACCGACGGCGGTCGCTAGCGCGAGCCGCGCACCACCCGCTCCCGGGCGGCATGCAGCGGGTCGCTCGCGTCGCGCGTGCCCCGGGGCCCTAGCCCCTCGGGAGTCATCATGCGGCCGGCGTCCGAGCGGGTCCACTCGCGCACCGCGTGCCGCTCAAGAATGCGCCAGCCGTCGGCCTCGCGCCGAAAGTGATCGACGTAGCGAAAGCCACTCGTGAAGTTCGTACGCGGGTCATCGGGGTCGGCGCCCCAGTGCACCGCCGTGCCGTACGTCTCGGCGAGCGCGTGGTCGCCGTGCAGCTCGACGAGGTGATTGCCGACCAGGTGCATTGTGCCCGCGAATGTCGCGAGCTTCCCTTCGACCCACGCCACATAGTCGTCGGCGCTCCCGTCGAAACCCGTGTGGTGGTCGACGCCGTCGTGCGTGTAGACCGCGCGCACCCCCGGAAAGTCTCCGCGGTCGACCGCCCGGCAGTACTCGAGCACGCGCCGCTCGATCTCGTTCCGGTCGGCAAGTTCGCCGAGCGTCGCGGCAGAAAGCTCAGACTTCGGTGTCTCGTTCACGCGCCGATCCTCCCACAGCCCGACACCGTTTCAGCGCAGGCGCTCAGGCAGGATCCTGCCCACTCGACACCTGCGCCATCGCCAGGTCCCCCTCTTCGAGGAACATCCGAACGAAGCGGCGCAGCACGGTCTCAAACGCCTCGGCAGCGACGTAGCCGCCCTCGGTCTGCTCGCGAATGAAGTCGGCGAAGGTGGGTGCCCCGAAGCTGTCGGCCTTCTCAGCTGCGAACATCTGATCCGAGGCGTTGTGCTCGAATGCGAAGCCGAGGGCCAGGTTCTCGATGCCCGTGAGCAGGTCGATCGCCGGCGTCGCCCGGAACCCGGCGCGCTTGAGCACCCGCAGGAACGTTTCGTACATCGCGAACGTCTCATCGTCCTCGATGGGCGTCATGCTGAGGACCTGAATAGTCTGCGGGTGCTGCGCGAAGGCCCGGTAGTACGCCGCGCCGAACGACATCGCCGCGCTCTCCCACGGCAACTCCGCGATGGACGGGTCGGCGATCTTGCGCACCACCTGCCGACGCACGAGGTGCACGATCTCGTTCTGCCCCGCGATGTGGTGGTAGAGCGAGGGCGCCCGGACGCCGAGGGCGTCGGCGAGGGCCGTCATCGTCAGCCGGCCCCAGCCGTGGGCGTCGATGAGGGCCAGCGCGGTCTCGCCGATCAACTCCTCACTCAGCGCAGGGCTTCTCGGGCGCCCCGGCGGGCGCCTGGACGTTCTGGGTTCGACCATGGTTCCACCATTCGACGTTGAAAGTTTCGGCCGTGTAAACGCCAGATCACGTTTGTGCACATATGGCCAGTACCACTTGCGATTGAAATCTAATGCCATTAGCTTGGGGCATTGTCACCCAGTTTGCAACGATGCCTGGGTGAGTTCGAGAGGACGGCCACCCAGATGACCACCGCAGTTCCGACAATTTCCGGCTCAGACCGGGTCGATCCCGAGCACTCGCCATCGCGCGAGCTCCGCATTGAGGGCGCCCGTAAGACGTTCATCACCCCTGAGAAGCAGGAAGTGAACGCGATCGACGACGTGTCGTTCACGATCAAGGAGGGCGAGTTCTTCGTCATGCTGGGCCCCTCGGGCTGCGGCAAGACGACGCTCCTGCGCTCGATCGCGGGCCTCGAGAGCCTCGACGGCGGCCAGATCACCCTCGGCAACCGCCGGATCGATCAGCTCGCCCCGCACGCGCGCCCGGTCAACACGGTGTTCCAGTCCTACGCGCTGTTCCCCCACCTCACGATCGCGCAGAACATCGCGTTCGGCCTCGAGATGGAGCGCCTCCCCCGCAACGAGATCAACGCGCGCGTCACCGAGATGCTCGCCCTCGTGCAGCTCTCGGACTACGCGAGCCGGAAGCCCGCCCAGCTCTCGGGCGGCCAGCAGCAGCGCGTCGCGCTCGCCCGCGCGCTCGCCAAGCAGCCCGAGGTCCTCCTGCTCGACGAGCCCCTCGCGGCCCTCGACCTAAAGCTGCGCCGCGGCATGCAGGCCGAGCTCAAGCGCCTGCAGCGCACCACCGGCATCACCTTCGTGTTCGTCACGCACGACCAGGAAGAGGCGCTCTCGATGGGCGACCGCATCGCCGTGTTTAAGTCGGGCAAGCCGGTGCAGATCGGCACCCCCGAGGAGATCTACGAGAAGCCGGTGAACCGCTTCGTGGCCGACTTCATCGGCGAGACGACCTTCATCGAGACCGCGGCGGTGCGCGAGGGTGACGGACCCATCACGGTCACCCTGCCCGGCGGCACCCCCGTCGAGCTGCGCAAGCGCGTTCCCACCCCGGACGGTCTCGTCACCCTGGCGCTGCGCCCCGAACGCGTCTCGATTCACGGCACGGGCGACCCGGTCGCGGCCGGCCGCATCACCTCGCTCGTCTACATGGGCACCGACGTGCGCATCACGGTCGAGCTTGCCGAGGGCATGACCGTCGCGCTCCGCGTGCCGCCGCCCTTCGACGAGGCGCTGCTCAAGCTCGGCGCCACGATCCCGCTCTACGCCGACGTCGAGAACCTGCGCCCGATGATGCCCGAAGGGTCGATGGCATGACCGCCACCGTCCAGGCGAAACGGCGGAAGGATCCGGCCCGCGCCGGCAGCCTGCACTGGCTCGCCAGCACGCCCGCCCTGATCATCGGCGCCCTCTTCACGGTCGGCCCGCTCGTCATCATCGTGCTGTTCTCGTTCCTCAGCCGCCCCGACACCGGCGGCGGCGTGATCTACGAGTTCTCCACCGAGGGCTACAAGAACTTCCTGTTCCAGACCGACTTCGTCGGCAATACCGCCTTCGACCCCCGCTACCTCAAGGTGTTTGGCGACTCGCTCTGGCAGGCGGCCGTCACGACGATCGTCTGCATCGCCCTGTCGTTCCCGCTCGCGCTCTGGATGGCGACGCGGAAGCCCAAGCTGCAGAGCCTGCTCGTCATGCTCGTCACCGTGCCGTTTTGGACGAACCTCCTCGTGCGCACCTACGCCTGGATGCTCATCCTCAACGACAACGGCATCATCAACAACACCCGCGGCTTCTTCGGCCTCGAGCCCGCCGAACTGCTCTACACGCCCTTCGCGTCGCAGCTCGGCCTCATCTACACCTTCCTGCCGTTCATGGTGCTGCCGATCTACTCCTCGCTCGCCGGCTTCGACTTCCGGCTCGCCGAGGCGGCCTACGACCTCGGGGCGCGCAAGCTCACCGTGGTGCGCAGGATCCTGTTGCCGGTCGCCATGCCGGGCATCGTCTCGGGCGTGCTGCTCGTGTTCATGCCCGCGTTCGGCTCCTACGTGCAGCCCGTGCTGCTCGGCGGCGGCAAGGTGCTGCTCATCGGTAACCTCATCGCCTCGCAGTTCGGCGACTCCCGGAACTGGCCGTTTGGCGCAGCGCTGTCCGTGATCATCCTGGTCATGCTCGCGATCGCCCTCGCCTTCATCGGGTTCTACTCCAAGAAGTCCGGCAAGAAAGTGGAGATCTCACTGTGACGAACTCGACGATTTCCCCGCCCGCGCCGGCTCCCGCGCCCGCCCGTCGCCGCACCCCGCGCTCGCTCCGCCTGCAGGACTTCCCCGCCGTCGGCCCGATCGCGGTGCTCGGCATCGTGTTCCTGTATATCCCGATCCTCATCACGACGATCTACGCCTTCAACGAGGGCGACTCGGCGCTGATCTGGAAGGGCTTCAGCCTCCGCTGGTTCACCTACGTCTTCGAGAACGAGAACCTGCTGAAGTCCGTCGGCGTCTCGTTGCAGATCGCGATCGTCGCGACGCTCGTCTCGACCATCTTCGCGATCCTGTTCGCGGTATCGGTCGAGCGCCTGCACCGCAACGGCAGCGGCATCGCCGTTGCGATCCTGACCGCCCCACTCGTGATTCCCGAGATCGTGCTCGCCGTGGCGACGCTCGGCTTCATCCGCATCATCGGTCTGCCGCCGGGCATGATGGCGCTGATCCTCGCGCACATCTCGTTCTGCATCCCGTTTGCGCTGATGCCCGTGCGGGCCAGGCTCAAGGGGCTCGGCACGTCCTACTTCGAGGCGGCCACCGACCTCGGCGCGTCGACCTTCCAGATGTTCCGCAGGATCACGCTGCCGCTGCTCGCCCCCGGCATTATCTCGGGCGCGATCCTCGCATTCGTGATCTCGCTCGACGACTTCATCATCTCCAACTTCCTCTCCGCATCCGGCGCGACCCCGCTGCCGGTGTACCTGTTCAGCATGATTCGGCGCGGCGCGAGCCCGGCCGTCAACGTCGTCGCGACGCTCTTGCTCGTACTGGCCATTGTTGTCACCACCATTACCTATCTACAGTCCCAACGAAGGAGCAAAAATGATGCGTAAATCAGGCACCCGCGGCGCCGTGATCGCCGCGGTCGCGGTCGGCACGCTCGCCCTCACCGCGTGCGGCGGCGGCGTCACTGACGGAGCGGGCGAGGGCGAAGGCGCCTCTTCGACCGAGTTCGTCGAGGCAACGAGTGGCGAAGTCAACCTCTACACGTGGAGCGACTACTACCCCGAAGAGCTCGTCACGAAGTTCAAGGAAGACACCGGCATCACGCTGAACGTCGACTACTACGACTCGAACGAGAGCCTCGAAGCGAAACTCCGCGCCTCTGACGGAGCGGGCTACGACGTCGTCGTCCCCTCCGACTACATGGTGCAGATTCTCGCCGAGTCGGGCCTGCTCATGAAGATCGACGCTTCGAAGTTCCCGAACGGCGGCAACATCAAGCCCGAGTTCCTCGACGTCTACTTCGACGAGGGCCGCCAGTACTCGACCCCGTACCTGTACGGCACGACGTCGTTCGCGTACAACTCGGACGTCATCCCTGAGTCCGAGGCTCCGACCTCGTGGGCGGACTACTTCAACCCGCCCGCTTCTGCAGGCAAGGTCGGGATCATGAACGACATGACCGAGGGCGTCAACAACGCGATGCGCGTCACCGGCGGCGAGTTCTGCACCACCGATGGTGCCGAGCTGCAGGCCGTGCAGGATCTGCTCGTTGACTTCAAGCCGAAGGTCGCCACCATCAACAGCGACGGCATTCTCGAGCGCCTGGCCGGCGGCGAGCAGGCCATGGCCATGATCTGGAACGGCGCCGCGTACCGCGCGTCGCTCGACAACCCGGCGATCAAGTACGTCTACCCGACCGAGGGCATCGCCCTCTGGCAGGACAACTTCACCATCCCGAGCGGCGCGAAGAACGTCGATCAGGCGAAGACGTTCATGAACTGGATGATGGACCCCGAGAACATGGCCGTGGCCGTGAACTTCCAGGCGTACGGCTCGGGCCTCACGGGCATCGAGGAACTGATGGATCCGGAGCTCGCAGCAAGCCCCGCCATCACGATCCCCGCCGACTACACGCTCGCAAAGCCGGTCGCCCCGTGCAACAACGAAGAGCTCTCGAACTACTCGAAGATCTGGGAAACCTTCAAGGGCTAACCTCCCCTGAAACACTGGTGGCCCGTCGCTCGACAGAGCGGCGGGCCACTGGCGTCTGTGCGAGCGCTCCGGCAGGATCCTGCCCGAAAGCGGTGGACCTAGACGATCGTGATGCCGGCCGCGGCCATCTCCTTGAGCGCCGCGACCGAACTCTCGGGGGCGACGCCCGCGACGAGGTCGCTGCGCACGCGCACGCTGAGGCCCGCCCGCAGCGCGTCGAGCGCCGAGGCCCGCACGCAGTAGTCGGTCGCGATGCCGACGACGTCGAGCTCGTCCACGCCAGCTTTGGCCAGCACGTCCTGCAGGCGCTCCCCCGAGGTCGTTTCGCCCTCGAACGCCGAGTACGCGGGCTCGCCCATGCCCTTGCGCACATGCACGTCGATGCGGTCGACGTCAATCGCCGGGTGATAGTCGGCGCCGTCGGTGCCGGCGACGCAGTGCCGCGGCCAGGTGCCCGCGAAGTCGGGGGCCTCGCCTTCGGCGGCGAAGTGCCCGCCGTTGTCGCCGTCCGCGTCGTGCCAGTCGCGCGACGCCGCGACGAGGGCGTAACGAGGGTTGCCGCGGAGCAGCTCGGTCACCCCCGCGGCAACGGCATTCCCGCCGTCAACGCCGAGCGCCCCGCCCTCCGTGAAATCATTCTGGACATCGACGATGAGAAGCGCACGGGTCATACGGACCACTCTAGATCGAGCGCACCGGGTTCGCGTGGTGCGCGAAGACAATGCTCGTCCGCGTCGACGAGACGGCGGGGTGCACCGAGAGGTGGTCCATCACGAACTCGCGCACGTGGTCGGCGTCGCGCGCGGCCAGGTGAATGATGAAGTCCTCGACGCCGCCCAGGAAGAACAGCTGGAGTACCTCGGGGAGGCCGCGCAGCTCGTCGCTGAGCTCTTGGATGCGCTGGCGCGCGCCCGAGCGGATAGTGACGCTCACGAGCACCTGCAGGTTCATGCCCATCGCGACCGGGTCCACCTGGGCCGCGAAGCCCGTGATGACACCCCGCGAAACCAGGCTGCGCACGCGTGCAACACAGGTCGAGGCGGCGACCCCGACGCGCTCGGCAAGCTCCGCGTTCGTCATGCGCCCGTTCGACTGCAGCAGGGCCACAATTTCGCTGTCGACGTCGTCCAACACCTCGGCGCCTCGCAGATTCTTCGACCGATCACCCATGCAACCACCCCTTCACGCGGTTTCAACAACCGTCTTCAACGATATCCGAAGCTAATTCTACGTTTCTCCGCGCATCTCGAATAGGCTGCACAATGAGATTCGGCTTGGGGCACCACTGTGGCGCCCAGATTTCCGGGTCTGAACCCAACTCATCTAGATGGAGCACATCATGCGCGTCGGTATTCCCACCGAGATCAAGAACAACGAGAACCGCGTCGCGATCACGGAAGCGGGCGTCTTCGAGCTCGCGCGCCGCGGTCACGAGGTCCTCGTACAGGCCGGCGCCGGCCTCGGCTCAGCAATCACCGATGCGGCGTACATCGCCGCCGGTGCGAAGATCGTCGACACGGCCGACCAGGTCTGGGCCGACTCGGACATGATCCTGAAGGTCAAGGAGCCCATCGCTTCGGAGTACTCGAAGCTGCGCAAGGGTCAGATCCTCTTCACCTACCTGCACCTCGCCGCGGACCAGACGCTGACCGAGGCCGTACTGGCATCGGGCACCACGGCCATCGCGTACGAGACCGTGCAGCTCGCGAACCGCGGCCTGCCGCTGCTCGCCCCCATGTCTGAGGTTGCTGGCCGCCTGTCGGCACAGATCGGCGCCTACCAGCTCATGAAGCCGGCCGGCGGCCGTGGCGTCCTCCTCGGTGGCGTGACCGCGACCCGCAAGGCAAAGACCGTCGTCATCGGCGGCGGCGCTGCCGGCGAGCAGGCCGCACGCGTGGCCTACGGCATGGGCTCGGACGTCACGATCATCGACATCGCGATCCCCCGCCTGAAGCAGCTTGAGGACGAGTTCAACGGCGGCATCCAGACCCGCACGTCGAACGCGCACAACATCTCGGAGGCGCTGAAGGACGCCGATCTCGTGATCGGCTCGGTCCTCATCCCCGGCGAGAAGGCCCCCAAGCTCGTCACCGACGAGATGGTTGCCGCCATGAAGCCGGGCTCCGTGCTCGTCGACATCGCGATCGACCAGGGTGGTTGCTTCGAGAACTCGGTGCCCACCACGCACGACAACCCCACCTTCCCGGTGCACAACTCGATCTACTACTGCGTAGCGAACATGCCCGGCGCTGTCCCCGAGACCGCCACCGCGGCCCTCACCAACGCCACCATGCCCTACGTCGTCGCGATCGCCGACAAGGGCTGGGTCAAGGCACTCAGCGCTGACGAGGCACTCGCAAAGGGCCTCAACGCACACGAGGGCGCCATCACCAACAAGGGCGTCTCGGACGCGTTCCCGCAGCTCGCTGCGTCGAACGTCGCCGACGTACTGGCGGCAAACGCGTAAGCATTCGCTTCTGCCCGCAGCGGGGTCCGGGCACACGCCCGGGCCCCGCTGTCGCGTTTCGCCCAGGCGGGGGCGCATAGGCTTGACCTGCGCCAGACGGCCAGGAGAGGACCCCATGAATCTGAAGTTCACATTCGGCCAGTCGGCGCCGCACGAGCACACGAACGAGCCCGCGGGCGTCGCCCCGGCGGGCCGTGCGCTTCCGTTCTCGGTCGCGCCGGCGTCCAACAGCAGCGAGCTGCGGGTTGAGGTGCGCGAGGCCGCGTCGGCCGATCCCGCAGCCGCGCCCGCGTTCGAGGCGACGGTACTCTCGGGCGACGACGTCAGCTACGGCCGCGGCGTCACCGCGGTGCGCGGCACGGCCCCCGACGCCGCGAGCGTCGCCGCACGCTCGGCAATCTCCCGCGCCCTCGCCGACACCGGCGAGCACCTGCTGACCGCCATCACGCTCGTGCAGCTCGAGGTGCAGAACGCGGCCGTCGTCGCCGCGGGCCTGAACCTCGCAACGGACGCCGCCGGCACCTGGCGCAGCACGGCTGCCCTGCAGCAGCGCACCGGCCTGCCCGAGGGCACCGAGGTGCGCGCCGCCCGCTAGCCGCATCGCCTCCCTAGGCCAGGGAGAGAAACAGCTTTTCGAGCTCGTCCTTCTGCGCGACGTTCTCGCCATCGGGATCGCTCAGGCACTCCTGGAGCGCGTGGGAAATCACCAGGAAACCGGCGCGATCGAGCGCCTTCGACACCGCTGAGAGCTGCTGCACGACCTCGCGGCAGTGCGCCTCGTTCTCGACGGCGGTAATGACGGCTGCAAGTTGCCCGTGTGCGCGACGCAACCGGTTCACCAACTTGCGCTGCGCCTCCTGGTCACGAAGCGACTGACTCGGGGTTACGTCTGTCATGGGAGTCCTCTCATCGAACGAGCTTGACATCCAGGATACCCCCTGGGGTATGATTTCAGAGATACCCCCGGGGGTATCCTTTCAGCCAATGATCCGAATTGAGGACCGCCCATGTGTCGCCCGACCACCTGCCGCACCTGCACGAAGACCACGTGGGCCGGCTGCGGCCAGCATGTCGCTCAGGTAAAAATGAGCGTTCCCGCGTCAAACTGGTGTGGCGGCTCACACACCCAGGCGCAGATTGACGCCGCCCGGGCCGAACGCCCGGGCTTTTTCGCTCGAATCTTCCGCCGATAGGAGAATCCACCATGGCCACCACCGAACTCACGAGCACCAACTTTGCCGAGACGGTCTCGGCAGACGGCATCGTCCTCGTTGACTTCTGGGCCGCCTGGTGCGGCCCCTGCAAGGCGTTCGCGCCGACCTACGAGGCCGCGTCCGAGGCGAACCCCGACATCGTCTTCGGCTCGGTCGACACCGAGGCCGAGCAGGATCTCGCCGCCGGCTTCCGCATCACGTCGATCCCGACGCTGATGGTCTTCCGCGATGGCATCGGCGTGTTCTCGCAGGCCGGCGCGCTGCCGCCCGCGCAGCTCGACGAGCTCATCGCCGGCGCCCGCGCGCTCGACATGGACGACGTGCGTCGTCAGATCGCCGCGCAGCAGGCGACCGCCCAGTAACTTCTGCTTTCCCGTCACCCTCACCCGTACCGAAAAGGATCCATTATGTGCGCACGAATCACCTGCGAGAACTGCTCGAAGCCGACCTGGGCCGGCTGCGGCGAACACATCGAGGACGCCCTCGAGGGCGTCGCGGTTGCCGACCGCTGCGCCTGCTAGGAGCAGTCTCCTCTCGCAGCCTCAGTTCAAAACGTGCCTGTGCGGCCAGTCCGCACGGGCATTTTTTGACCCCAAAAGAAGTGGCGCCCGGCCCGCGCCGGGCAAATGAGGCGGGTGATTCGCGGGGCGAGACGGGCCCCCGATTTAAAGATCAGATGAAGGTTAGGCTAACCTAATTAATTGCGTCTCGTTTCGAGTCACTCGACTGTGAGCGCTCCTCCCATCTGCCCCGAAAGGCTGCACTATGCCCACACCCTCTCCCCTGCGCGCCGCCATCGCGGCGGCTGCCATCGCCGGCGCGATCACCCTGGTTCCGCTGTCAGCGATGGCCGCCGACCCGGTTTCTGACGTCAGCGTCACTGGGCCGGACGGCTCGGCCCTCGGCTCGACCGCCTCGCAGGTTTCGTGCGACATCAACGGAAACGGTGTGCCGGATCTCGCGGTGGGCACCTACGCGACGTTTGACACGACTCCCGGCGCGACGGGCGCCTACGTCGTGCTCGACGCGGGGGCAGCTACCCCCGCGGGCGCGATCACCGATCTGCCCCCGATCAGCATCATCGACACCTCCCGCAACGCGATGGGCGGAGTCGACGTGCGCTGTGCAGGCGACGTGAACGGCGACGGCTTCGACGACCTCGTGGTGGTCGCCCAGGGGGCCGCCGCTTTCATCGTCTTTGGGTCCGCCGACTTCGGCGAGGTGCGACTCGACGCGGTTGGCGATCGGGGCCGCGTCGTGGTCGGATCGATCACCCGCGGAAACGGTATCGGCGATATCGACGGCGACGGACGGGACGAGGTTGCGGTCACCGATACGAGCGGCGTCGTGACGATCCTGCGCCCCGCAGATCTCGCGCCCGAGTCGGCGCTCGCCGACGCCCCGGGACCGCGGGTATCGGGTGCCGGAATCGACCTCGTGTCCGTCAGTCGGGCCGGCGACATGAACGGAGACGAGCGGGACGACCTCGCGGTGGGCGCCTCCTCGTGGAAGGCTCCCGGGGCCACCGGATTCGGCACTGGCGCCGTCTGGGTGATTACCGACCTCAGCGCCGACGTCACCGTCGGCGACGTCGCAATCCCCGGCTTCCGGATCGACGGGCCACCGCGAGGCTACGACCTCCTCGGTACTTCGACCGTCGGACTCGGAGATATCAACGGCGACGGGTTCGGTGACCTATTGATCGGCGGCGAATCGGATGACCCGCTCACCGGAAGCGCCGTGGTGGTAACCGGCGGGCCCGATGGCAAGAACGTCGTCACCAACCCGTTCGCCTCGACCGGATTCGCCGTGCATGGCTCCGGCGACGCGACGCAGCGCGGATGGTGGCTGAACGGCATGGCGCCTGGCGATCACTTCGGCCACGCCGTCGGAGCCGTCCGCATGAACGGCTGGTCCATGTTGCTCGCGGGGGCCATGGATGGCGCCCCCGACCCGTTGCGGCCGGGCTCGGGCTATGTCACCGCGGTGGACTCGCGCGAGCTCGTCGCCGGCACGCTGACGCTCTCCCCCACCGGGGTGCTCGACGTCGCGGCGCTGGCCGACGACGCGAAGGCGAACAGCGCGCTGATACCGGGGAACCTGACGGATCAGCGACTCGGACGGTCATTTGCCGACCTCACCGCCGACCCCGCAGGATCCCGGGTCACGTTCGCCGCTGGCGCCCCGGCGCTCTTCAGCTGGCAGGAACTGCCGTCGGTCCGGATCATCGGGCTCGAGGCGCCCGCGGTGGTGACGCCCGAGCCTGGTGGGGATCCCAATGACGGGCCTGATGACGGCGCGGGAACGGACGGAGGCACCGACGTGGGCGCCGGTCCTGATGCTGGCGCGCAGGCTGGCGGCACCACTTCGGGCACCACCCAGGGCACCGTCACCCGGTCGCTCGCGCGCACCGGAGCTGAGTCGCTCGGTGTCCTGGCAGCCGGGGCGATGGCGCTACTCGCCGCTGGCCTGCTCGGCCTTGGGGCGGCCCGATCGCGCCATCGCAGACGCTCGCGAGTCAGCTAGCGCCGGCCTGTCCCACATCGAGTGTTCACAAACTGCGGGTGTTTTCGTTTCGCACCCGTAGTTTGTGAACACTCGATTTCGTGCGCCCAGCGCGAGGCGGCCGGCTAGCGCCCCTGAAACCGCAGGATCCGCTCGAGCGCCTCCGCCACCGCGGACTCCCCCGCGGCGTAGGAGAGCCGGACGGTGCGCGCACCCCCAACGGGGTCGAAGTCGATTCCCGGCACGAGCGCGACGTCGGCGCCGTCCAGCACCGCCCGGGCGTATGCTGACGAGTCGGCAAAGCGCTCGAGTTGCGGGCCCAGGTCTGAGTAGTAGTAAAACGCGCCGTCCGACGGCGCCGCCGGGCCCCAGTTCAGTTCCGACTCCGCCGACAGGATGAGCGCGCGGGCGCGAGCGAAGCCCGCCACCACGGCGTCACGGTCGGCGTAGGTCTCGGGGCTGAATGCGTCGAGCGCGACCTGCTGGGCCGGCGCCGGCGGCGAGAGGGCGAAATTGCTCGCGAGCGCCTCGAACGGGGCGACGAGCTCATCTGGGAGGAGCGCCCAGCCGAGCCGCCAGCCGGTCATGCCCCAATACTTCGAGAATGAATTCACCACGATCGAGTCGTCGCCGAATTCCCACGCGCTGACCCCACGGGGGTCGGCCGCCCCCGGCGCCGGATAGGTGATGCCGTGGTAGATCTCGTCGCTGACGAGCCGCGTGCCGTGGCCGCGGCACCAGGCGACGATCGCGGCGAGCTCGGACCGATCGAGCATCGTGCCGGTCGGGTTCGCGGGAGAGGCGAGCACGAGGCCGGCGATCGGCCCGTGCTCCGCCTCGGCCGCGTCGAGCAGGGCGGGCGTCGGCTGGTAACGCGTCTCGTGCGTCGCGACCAGGTCGACGACCTGTACGCCGAGGGCCGTCAGGATGTTGCGGTACGCCGGGTACCCGGGAACGGCGAGCGCGACCCGATCGCCCGGGTCGAACGCGGCGAGGAACCCGAGCTGAAACGCGCCGGACGACCCGGTGGTGACGGCCACCCGTCCGGGGTCGACGTCGACGCCGTGCCAGTTCGCATAGTGCCCGGCGATGGCTTCGCGAAGCGGCGCCGTGCCGAGCGGGCTCGTGTAGCCGGCGGGGCGGAGCACGCCGGGGATCGCGCGGGCGCTCGGCTCGCCCGCGCAGAGCGAGACGATATCGCGGCCCGCGGCCCGACGACGCTCTACCTCACCGGTAATCCGCATGACCTCGAACGCCGGGATGTTCGACCGCTTTGACACCCCGCGGGCACCGGTACGCACGGGAGACGACGTGCCGAGGTTCTCGAGTTTCGGCAGCGGCAGCGAGGGCGGGGTCTTCATGGGACCGCGGGGAAGGCTCATGCCTCTACGGTACCTGCTCGGCCCTCGCCGACCGCGACCGCTAAGCCGCGAGCACCGCGCTCTCGAGCCGCGCGTACGAGGCCTCCATGCCGTCAACCATCCCGGTACCCAGGATCATGTCTCGGGTCTCGACATCCGGGTACTCGATCAGCAGCGTGATGAGCGTCGCACCGTCCTCCTCGTACAGGTTCAGGTCGTTGAGGGTCGTGGGGCCCTCGGTGCCCTGCATGCGCTCGGTCGTGACCGCGCGCCTCGGCGCATCGACGAGCAGCGCCTCACCCTCGAACCCGAACGCTTCGCCCGGGGTGTCCCCGACCGGCGCCCAGGAGGTGCGGTAGCTCTCGCCGGCGGCAGAAGCAACAGTGCACTCCGTGATTTCCCACCCGTCGGGGCCGAGCAGCCACTGCCGCATCAGCTCGGGCTCGTGGTGCGCGCGCCAGACGAGCTCGCGCGGGCCCTCCACCAGGCGCGTGATGCGCACGTGGGTGTCGTCCAGCTTCTCGAGGTGAGTCCCCTTGCCCTGCGCGTACTCGCGGAGGTCTGCCAGCACGAGATCGAGCTGGTCCATCGCCATCCGTGTGCCTTCGACGGCCCCCATCCCGACCACCTGTTCGAGCGCCTCAACCGAATCGAAGTAACTCCGGTTCACCATGCGGCTGCCCTCGTCGGTGGACTCGAACGAGAATGTCATGCGCATCGCCGGGAACCCCTCGAGCGGCTGCCCGTCCGCGTCGACGAACGAGTCGAGGACCTCAAAGCCGCGCGGCCCGTCGATGGCGAGGAACTCCCACGAACCCGCCGGGTGCTCGCCCTTGGGGCCGTTCATCCGGTACTGGGCCTTGCCGCCGACGGTGAGGTCGAACTCGGTGAAGGTTGCGGGCCAGCCGGGCGGGCCCCAAAAACGCTCGAGCTGACGCGGGTTGGTAAAGGCCGACCAGAGCCGGTCTGCCGGGGCGGCGAATTCGGCGGTCACGGTCATCGTGAGCGCCTCCGGATCGGTGACGATGTTCGTGACGGGCATGTCAATCTCCTTTGATGAGTGGGTCGTGATCCTGCGGTTCAGCGAGGAACGCGTCGAGCCGGTCGACTCGCGCCCTCCAGAGGTCTTCGTAGCGAGCGAGCAGCGCCCGAGCCCGGGCGATCATCTCCGGATTCGCGCGGACCAGCCGCTCGCGTCCCTCGGCGCGCTTGATGACGAGGCCCGCGGCCTCGAGGACGGCGACGTGCTTCTGCACCGCGGCGAAGGACATGTCATAGTCGCCGGCCAGGGCCGAGACCGACTGCTCCGCGCTGGTGGTGCGGCGCAGAATGTCCCGCCGGGTAGCCGCCGCGAGTGCGTGGAACACACGGTCGGTCTCCGTTTCGCTGAGTTCTATTTGTGCAACCATTTGGTTGTAGATTACGACGTGACGAGAGAGGTGTCAACCCCGAGATCGACAGAAACTTACAGCGGGAGGGAGCGGACGCTTGCGAAGCGGCGAGCGCCACCGTCGACAGGATCCTGGAAGCCAACCTCGCCCGCGAGCAGCTGCAGCGGAGTACCGAAGTCTTCGACCGGCACCCGGAGATCGACTGGGTAGAGCGGATCACCGCAGATCGGAATACCGAGGCTCAGCATGTGCAGGCGCAGCTGGTGGGTGCGCCCCGTGCGGGGCTTCAGGCGATAAATTCCGGTGCGGGATCCGCCCACCCCGGGCTCCAACTCGCGCTCGAGGGCGACCAGCGACTCCGAGTTCGCGGGCTTGCCCGGCACGATCTCGCCCTGCATCGTGCCGCGCTCCTTAATGAGGTGGTTCCGCACGACGACCGGAAGCGCGAGGCCCGGGTCAATGGGCGCCTGCGCGAAGTAGGTCTTGTCGACCAGCCCGTCCTGGAACAGGCTCTGGTACGGGGCCCGCCAGCGCTTCTCGGTCGCGAGCATGAGGAGCCCCGACGTCACCCGATCGAGCCGGTGCAGCGGCGAGAGCTCGGGCATTCCGAGCTCGTCGCGCAGGCGCACGACAACGCTCTGGCGCACGTGGCGGCCGCGCGGGATGCTCGAGAGAAACGGCGGCTTATCGATCACGACGATGCGCTCGTCGCGATACACGACGTGAATTTCGCCGGGGACGGGTTTTTCCTCCGCGAGGTCCCGGTGAAACCAGACAAAGGTGTGCGGGCTATAGGAGTCGTCTCGCCCCGCGGCCCGGCCGTCCTCGTACACGAAGCGCCCGTCGGCAAGGAACCCCTCAACGTCGATGAACTCGTGCAAGCGCGAGTGAATCCACTCCCCCATCGTCGCCCACGGCCGCGCCTGCCCGTGATCGCGATCGGGGGTGCGCATCCACGCGGCGTCGAGGCCGTGACGCTGCGGCAGGGGTGAACGAGGGGGCACCGGTCGATCCTACGTTGCGGCGACTGGGACCCCGCCCGGGCGGGGCGGCACCCATACGATGGGTGGCATGTCGCTCAGTCTCCGTAGACTCCTGCAGAATCCCTCGCTGCACCTCCGCGTCGTCACGGGCGATGGCGACGTCGGCGGCCCCGAGGGGCACCGCCGCGAGCGGGCGACGCGCGACGCGCTTGACCAGGAGTTCGAGTGGCTGCACGTGACCGACCTCGTCGACCCTACGAAGTTCCTCGGCCCCGCCGAGGTGATCCTCACGCTCGGGTGGCAGTTCCCCATCACGCAGCCGGCGAACGACGGCATCCCCGCCGTCAAGGCGAGCCCCGCGCAACTGGACGAGATTTACGAGAGCTATGCCGCGCTCGTCGCCGCGCACGGCGTGATCGGCATCGGCTTCGGCAGCGACGTGATCCACAGGGGCATCCCCCGCCAGCTCGAAGCGGCGTGCCAGCGCCACGGCCTGATCCTGTTCGACGTGCCCTACGAGATCTCGTTCATGGACCTGCTGCAGGAGGCCGCGCGCGTGCTGCAGCGCGACCAGACCGAGCGCTACACGCGGTCGCTGCGCGCCCAGAAAGCCATCGCCCGCGCGGCGACCCGGCGCGACGGGCTCACCGCCACGCTCCGCGAGACCGCCCGGCAGCTGGGCTGCGGCGTCGCCCTGTACGACCCGCTCGGCCGCGCGGTCACCATGATCGAGGCGCCCGACGGCCCGCGTGTCAAGGAGTCCGAGCTCACCCCGATCGTGCAGCAGGCGCTCGAGGCCGAGCAGCGATTCCAGTCGACCCAGGTGACGCCCGAGGTGGAGGCGGTGCTGCAGCTGTTGGGCGAGCCCGGCGAACCGAGCGGCATGCTCGTTTTGACCCTCAGCCGCGGCTTCGACGACGTGTCGCGCAACGTCCTCTCGAGCGTGCTCGCGCTCGTCAGCGTCTCGCTCGAGCAAAACCAGGCGCTCGGCGCCCTCCACGGGACTCTGCGCGAGGCGCTGCTGCAGCTCATCCTTACCGGCAACATCGCCGTCACCCGCCACATCATCGAGAGCGTATGGGGCCAGCTCCCCCAGCCGCCGCTCGTTGCCTTAGTCGCGATCCCCCGTCACTTCGACGCGAGCCGGCACCTCCCCGCGGTCGAGTCGATGCCAGTCGACGGCGACACGGCGATCTTCTTTGCGCAGTACCACGAGAACATCGCGATTGTCGTGCACGAGGCCGACGCGAACCACGTGATTGAGCACCTGCGGCGGCTCGATCTGGTGCTCGGCCAGTCGCGTTGCGACCGCTGGGAGGGGCTTGATATCGCGCTCGAGGAGGCGCGCAAGGCGGCCGAGTTCGGCGAGCGCCGCGGCAACGACGGGGTGACCCTGTTCTCGGAGATCTGGCGCGAAGGTCTCACCGACCTCATCGACTCGTCCGACGCGTCGCACGTGGCCCGCCGGCTCCTCGGGCCAATCCAGGAGCACGACGAGCAACACGATTCAAACCTCCTGCCGACGCTGCGCGTGTGGCTCGGGCACCACGGGCGGGGCCTGCCGGCCGCGCGCGAACTCGGGATCCACCGCCACACGCTCGCGCATCGCCTCGAGCAGGTCTCGGCGATGACAGGCCTCGACCTCGACGACGTGGATTCTCGCGTCGAGTTCTCGCTCGCTCTGCGGTACCTGCACCACTAGCCTCAACACACTGTCGGCGAATTGCGCTTCACCCGACACACTGAACGACCCCTGATGCACTTTCGGCTCGCAAAGTGTCGATTCAGAGCGCGAAAATATCCACTCTGCCCAGTGCACGAACCTTGGCGCCCCGGCAAGATGGGGCTGTCACAGTCGTCAACGGAAGCAAGGGAGCTGACGTTTGGTCAAGTTGAAGAGAAGTTTGGGTTTTGGGGCCGCGTACGCCGCGTCCACCGGGCTCGTGGTCTCGGGCACCGCAATGGTCTCGCTCGGCAACGGATTCGGCGTGGGCGGTCTCGCCTTCGCGATCCCAGCGTTCATCGGGCTCATCATCATCATCATGGTCGCCATCTCGTACGGCGAGCTCGCGTCGATGCTGCCCGGCGGCGGCATGGTCGGCGAATACACACTGCCGGCGCTCGGCCGCCTCCCCGCGATCCTCGCCGTGCTCGGTGGGTACCTGGTGCTCGTCTCGGCCGACGGTGGCACGCAGCTGCTCGTCGCGGGCGAATCGTTCGAGGGGCTCACCGGCTTCCCCGCCGCGGCGTTCTCTTTCCTCGTGCTCGCGATCCTGCTGGTACTGAATATCTCGGGCGTCGACATCTTCGCCCGGGTGCAGATTCCGATCGTGTTCGGCATGATGGGCATCCTGGCCGTGCTTGGCCTCGCCGGAGTGTTCGGCGTCACGAACCAGCCGCAGGTCGAAAACCCCGTCCTCAACACCGACTGGGGCACGCTCGCTTCGATGGGCGCCGTCGCGATCTGGCTCTACATCGGCATGGAGTTCGTCGCCCCGCTCGCCGAGGAAGTGCGCAAGCCCTGGAAGACCATCCCGGCCGCCATGATCATCGGCGTCTCCACCATCTTCGTCGTCGACGTACTGTTCGGTTGGGGCGCCACCCGCTACGCGGACCTCGCCGAAATGGCCGCGTCGTCCATCCCCCACGTTGTTGGCGCCACCGCGATCTTCGGCAGTGTCGGCGGGCTCATCATGACGGTCGTCACCATTCTCGCGTCGTTCTCGACCGGCAACTCGTACCTCGCCGCGATCCCGCGCATGCTCTACGGCCTGGCCAACGAGGGCCTGCTGCCGAAGTGGCTCGCGAAGGTCAGCCGTCGCACCCGCGTCCCGTGGGCCGGCATGGTCGTCACGGCGGGCTGCATGGCGTCCGTGCTGCTGTACTCCACGTTCTCGCAGGGCGGCATCGGCCTGATCCTGAACCTCATCAGCATCGCCTGCACCACCTGGCTGTTCAGCTACATCATCGCCCAGGTCGACGTCATCGTGCTGCGCCGCAAGTACCCGAACGCGCGCCGACCGTTCAAGACGCCGCTGTACCCGCTCCCGCAGATCCTCGGCATCGCATCGTGCATCTACCTGATCGTGTTCATCGTGCCTGACATGGAGCAGCGCATCGTTATCTGGTCGAGCGCCGGACTGATCCTGGGTGCGATCGCGCTCTTCGCGGTCATCTGGCTCAAGCGCAACCGCCTGCCGCTGTTCACGCCGACCGAGCTCACGCATACGCAGAACAACATCATCATGCGCTCGGAGAGCCTGGACGACGATGGCGATCTCGAGTCCGAGGTCGACGAGCTGCTGGCCTCCGAGGCCGCGCGCGAGGCGAACGCGGGCGACCGTTGAGCCTCACCACTCGCACACCCCGCTCGCGGGAACGCACGCACGCCCTCGCCGGGCGCGGCCCCATCGTGGACCGCGCCCGGCAGGCCCTGCGGCACGTCGCCACGCAGTTCGGCGAGATCGTGGAGTGCGACGACACCACCGTCCGCGCGCGCAGTGCCGACGGGATCGAGGTCGTGCTCAGCTACGCGCCCGGGAACTACGTGTTCTCGCGCGTGTACAACCTCACCATCGAGGCCGAGCTGCCGAGTGCCGGCTACCCGGCCGGGGTGACGATCACGCACAAGCACCGCAGCGGCCCGAGGTTCACGCAGGGCAAAGACTTCCGCTCGGGGCAGCTGTCGCTCGCCCAGCTGAACGCGGCGTGCGCGGCGCAGCTCGACGCGATCGACGTGCTCCAGGCCGGCATCACCGGCGCGGGCACGACCCGCACCCTGCGCATCACCCCGATGGGCGGCTCATACGTGTGGGTGCTGATTCCGCCCGTCTTCAAAGCGACGAGCTTCCCCCCGGGCGAACCCGACAGGATCCTGCAGCTCGTCCGCAGCGTCCGCGGGCTCGCTGCGGCCACCGTTTCACCCACCCACACCACGTAGTTCGCAGTACGCATTACCGAGAGGATCCCACCAGATGATCACCATGAAGGCCGCCGTATTCGTCGGGCCAGAACAGCCGCTCGAGATTCGGGATCTGCAGATTTCCAGCACCCCCGGCCCGAACGAGGTGCTCGTGAAGCTCGCCGCCTCGGGCGTCTGCCACAGTGACCTGCACGCGCTCGACGGCGACTGGGACACCCCGGCGCCGCTCGTGCTCGGCCACGAGGGCGCCGGCGTCGTCATCGCCGTGGGCTCCGAGGTGACGGAACTCGAGCTCGAGGACCACGTGATCCTCTCGTGGACCCCTTCATGCCAGAAGTGCGAGTTCTGCGTCTCGGGCCGGCCGGTGCTCTGCCAGCTCGCCAACGAGACGGCGTACCAGCACGTCTTCTTCGACGGCAAGCCGCGCCTCACGGACGGCGAGCAGGACGTGAAAAGCTTCCTCGCGGTGGGCTCGTTCGGCGAGTACGCCATGGTGCCGGCGTCGGCCGCGATCCGGATCCGGAAGGACGCGCCGCTCGCCCAGGCCGCCCTCGTCGGCTGCGCGGTGACCACCGGCATCGGCGCCGTCGTGAACACGGCCGGCGTCGAACCGGGAAGCACCGTGCTGGTCGTCGGCTGCGGCGGGGTTGGCCTCAACGTCGTGCAGGGTGCGCGCCTCGCTGGTGCCAAGCAGATCATTGTCGCCGACGTGAGCGACGAGAAGCTCGAGCTCGGGCGCAGCTTCGGCGCCACGCACGTCGTGAACAGCCGCGAGGTCGATCTACTCGAAACCGTGCGCTCGCTCACCGACGGACGCGGGGTCGACTACGCGTTCGAGGCGATCGGCCTGCCGTTCACGATCGAGGCCTGCTACGACGCGGTGCGCCGCGGCGGCACCGCGGTCGTCGTTGGCCAGGTCGCCGACGGCGTGAAGATCTCGATCGACCCGTTCGTGATGAGCGACCAGGAGAAGCGCCTGATCGGCTCGAACTACGGCTCGAGCCGGCAGTCGATCGACTTCCCGCGCATCATCGACCTCTACATGGAGGGCAAGGTCGACCTCGACTCGATGGTCACCGACCGCATCACGCTCGACCAGGTCAACGAGGCGTTCGGCGAGATGCGCCAGGGCCGCGGCATTCGTTCGGTGATCGAATACGTCTAGCGGTTTCGATGCAGGATCCGGGCCGGGGCGCATGTGCGTCTCGGCCCGTTTTGCGTGGATGGGGTCGTGCCGCTCACTCGCCAGTGACACCACCCCGCTCGGTGAGCCGCAGGTAGCCCGAGAGCGCCGCGACGCCCTCAGCGCTGCTCGGCAGGCTGCCGCCCAGGCGCTCGGACGAGACGAGGTGCGCGGCCCACTGCGCGCGGCTGATTGCCACGTTCAGCCGGTTGCGCAGCAGCAGGAACTCGAGGCCGCGCGGGATCTCGTCAGCGTCCGATGCCGCGAGCGTCACGATCGCGACCGCCGCCTCCTGCCCCTGGAAGCGGTCCACGGTGCCGACGCGCACGTCGCCGAGGCCTGCCGCCGCCAGGTGCTCGGCCACGAGCTCGACCTGGGCGTTGTAGGCGGCGACGACGATGAGGTCGGCTTCTCCCAGCAACCGCGAGCCGTGGTGGTCGGTGATCGTCGCACCGAGGGCCGCTCGAGCGATCCGCACGACCTCGTCCGCTTCCTCGGCGGAGTGCGTCGAATTGCCGACGTGCCGCACGGGGTGCCAGTGCAGCCCCGGCTCCCCCGCCCCGATGACGACCCGCTCGGACGCCGACGGGTGGGCGCGCAGGCGCCCCTCGTACGCGAGCTCGGACACCGGGTCACAGAGCTCGGGCCGCATGCGACGACTTTCGGCCAGGAAGTAGCCGAGGTCTTCGGGAATCGTCTCGTGCCCGTCGAGCACCCAACCGAGGGCCGAGGTGTCGACCGGCTCGGGGTGGCTGCCCTGCGAGACCTGCGGGAGCTGCTGCGGGTCGCCGACGAGCAGCAGCCGCTCGGCGGCGACCGAGGCGGCGATGGTCGGCGCGAGCGAGAACTGTCCGGCCTCGTCCACCACGAGCAGGTCGAGCCCGCCGCGCTCGAAGCGGTCGGCGTTGCTGAAGTCCCAGGCCGTCCCGCCGGTGACGCTGCCGCGGCCCGCGCTGCGGTGCTCGCGCACGAAGCCGAGGTGGCCGTTGCCGCGCAGCGCCGTATACGGTGACTCGGCGATGGCGGCGGGGTCAGCCCCGCGCTGGGGCACCTTGCCGATCTGGGCGGGGTCGAGCCCCGCCTTCGCGACGGCGGCGAGCAGGTTCTCGACGACCTGGTGCGACTGGGCGACGACGCCGATGTGCCAGCCGTCCCGCTCGACCAGCTGCTTGATGACGCGCGCCGCGAGCGTCGTCTTGCCGGTGCCGGGCGGGCCCTGGACGGCCAGCACCGAGTGCTCGAGCTGGCGCAGGCTCGCGATGACCGCCCCCGCGGAGCGGAAGCCCTCGTCTCCGCCGACTGCGGCGAGCGCCGCGGCCGAGTCGGGGGCGACAAGCCCCTCCTCGCGCAGCCGCGGCGGCGTGCGCCTCAGCACGTCGACGACGGGATCCTGCGGGAAGTCGCCGTTCTTGAGTGCCGCGACCAGCCCACGCCCCCACTCCTCGATCGCGTCCTTCTGCCGGCCGGCGGGCGGCGGCGGGCCGGGCGCGAGCGCCTCGGGCAGCACGGTGTACTCGGCGACGCCCCGCGGCAGCGTCTCCTCGATCGTGACGCCGTCGTCGTGCACTTCGATGATCTTGACGAGCTTGTCGGCGCGCGCGCCGGGCGCTGCCCCGAGTTTCGCGAAAGGGCCCGGGTAGGCGTACAACGCGTTTGCCTCGCGGTCCGCCTTGGGCGTGCTGCCCGGCGCGTACTCCCCGCGCAGGCGGACGTGGCGGCGGGCGACGCGGGCGCGCGGCGGCAGATGCCAGTCCTCGACGACGCGGCTAGCGGCCGGGTCGACGACGAGGACGTCGCGAGTGTCGGCCCAATCGTCGATCGACTCGACGAGCCGACTGAAATGGGCCCACCAGAACGCCTTCTGCTCGCGCTGGTGGTAGTCGATCGCGCTCGCGGCGAGCGCGATGGCTGAGCGGTCTGCGCGGGCAGCGGCACGGTCGGCCTCGGGCACGTCCGGATCGGCCGCCCGCGCGGCCGCCGCCTCGGCAAAGCCCGCGAGCGAGGCGGCAAGCGGGCTGAGCGTCAGGGGTTCGCCCGTGCCGTCGAGTACCTCGGATGCGGGGAACGGCACCACCCCGTGGGCGTCGGCGATGCCGAGCAGCCAGTCGCGCAGGCGCCGGGTCGAGACGCAGTCGTAGCGGTTGTAGTCGCCGATCGCGTCGAGCCGGCGCTGCCCCTCGGCGCGCTCGGACGCGTCGTCGGAGGAGAGCTGGGCGGTCGCCTCGGCGTACTCGCTCACCGACTGGGCGCCGCTCGTGACGCCGTCCTCGTCGCGCAGGTCGTCGCCCATGTAGAGCGGCTCGAGCTTCTTGATCGAGTACGAGCGCGAGCCGACGCGCAGCGCCCGGCGCACGACCGGGTACAGGTCGACGAGTACATGCTCGCGCAGCAGCTGATCCACCTCGGCTTCGCCCACCCCGTGCCGGGCGGCGATGCTCGTGAGGTGTGTGCGTTCGTACGCCGCGTAGTGGTAGATCTTCATGGTGGGAAACCGTCGTCGCCGCTCGGCTACGAGGGCGAGGAAGTCGATGAGCGCCTGCCGCTCGGCCGGGAGGTCGTGCGCCCAGAGCGGCGTGAAGTGGTCTTCGCTGTCGACCATGCCGAACAGGTAGTCGATGCCCCAGCGGGCGTGCTCGTCGTCGCCGGGCTCGCGGTAGAGCGGGTCGCCCTCGAAGTCGAAGAAGAGGTCGCCCGGGTTTGGTTCGGGAATGCTCGCGAGCGACGCCGCGTCCACGACCTGGACCGGCGGCTTGCCATCCACCGCGGGCTGCACCTGCAGCGACGCCTGCCAGGCGAGGCGCTCGAGCACCGCGGGGGCGATTCCGGGAATGGAAAGCCCGCCCGCGGCGACCTCGGGCAGCGCCCGCGCGACGTCGTCGATCGTGTGGAGCCCGGCATCGACCAGCCGCTGGCGCTGGGCGGCGCGCAGGCCGGCGATGAGCAGCGGGTCACGGGTGGCCTCGATCTCGGGGGCGCACACCTCGCACCGCCCGCATGCCGTCACCCCGGGCGCACCCCAGGCGACCGCGTCGGCGCTCGCACGCTCGCCGTCGACCCCCACCGCGCGCGCCCGTTCGAGCAGGATCTCGTGCAGCCGTCGTCGGCGCTCACGAAACACCGGCGCGACGTCGGCGATGCGGTGCCGGCTGCGGGCGCCGTCCCCGAGGATGAGCACGCCCTCGTCGGCAACCGGGACGCCGAGCCGCTCAAGCTGTTCGGCGTACGCGGCCAGTTGCAGCAGCGCGGTCACCTTCGCCTTGCGCGCCAGCTTCGTGTCTTGGACCTCGATCGCACCGTCCGCGGTGCGTGCCAAGAAGTCGGCGAAGCCAAGAAACGCGATAGTCGGGTCCCCGGGAAGCTCGGCCGCGCGCTGTTCCGCTTCGAAGAAGGTGGCCTGGAAGACGATGTCCGCACTCCCCTGCAGCGCTACGAGGGTCTCTTCGGCCCGCTCTGCAAGCCCCGCCGCGTCCATCGTGGCCGGGCGCGCGATCTCGACAACCCCGCCCGCCTCGCCATCGGTCGCCGGGCCAAACTGCGCGCGATACCGCTCGAGCATCCGCTCCTCGTGGGCGTCGCCGAGGCGGCCGGCGCGGGCCATCATCGGGTCATCATCGGCGGGCACTGTGATCTCACGACCCAGCCGTGCGTCCACTCGGCGCAGCCAGGCGAACTCGCAATAGCTCGCCGCGGTCAGATCGCTGGCGCTCGTCACCAGCAGGTCTCCTCGAACGAACATGCGATCCCTTCCTCGATGGAGCAATGGGCGGTGGCCCTGCCTCAGCTCGAGGCTATCGGCAGCCACCGACACGGCGCAGACATCGCGCGACCGCCTACCAGCCGCGCCCGGAATTGAGAGAAAGCGGCCCATTCTCAGCCTGCGCCGCTATGCTGGACTCACGGGTCCGCTTTTGGCTGGCCCACGTCGCTGACACCGCACACTGCACGCCACCGCTCTCGGGCGTGACTGCAGCCGGTCGGCCCGATCCGCGGCGAACGTTTGCGCGATCCTGCGCTCTCGCCCCATCGGTACCGCCCCTCGCAACGATTGCGCTGTGATGCGCGGTGCCACCACACGAAAGGTCTACGTGACCAACCCGACTTTCGCCGCTCTTGGCGTTCCTGTCCCCCTCGTTGAAGCTCTTGCCGCCGAAGGCAAGATCGAAGCTTTCCCCATCCAGCGCGACACCCTCGGTGACACGCTCGCCGGCCGTGACGTGCTAGGCCGCGGCCGGACCGGCTCGGGCAAGACCATCGCATTCGCGATCCCCCTCGTCGCCCGCCTTGCCGGTGACGCCAGCGCGAAGCGCCGCCCGGGTCGCCCCCGCGGCCTCGTGCTCGCCCCGACCCGCGAGCTCGTCACGCAGATCGCGAACGTCATCGAGATGCTCGGCGAGCCCGTCGGCATCCGCACGACCACCATCTTCGGCGGCGTCTCGCAGAAGCGCCAGGAAGACGCCCTCGCACGCGGCGTCGATATCGTCGTGGCCGCCCCCGGCCGCCTCGACGACCTCATGAAGCAGGGCATCGTCGATCTCGGCTCGGTCGAGATCACCGTGCTCGACGAGGCCGACCACATGGCCGACCTGGGCTTTCTCCCCGTCGTCACCCGCATCATGGACAAGACGCCGCAGCGCGGCCAGCGCCTGCTCTTCAGCGCGACGCTCGATAACGGCGTCGACCGCTTGGTCAAGAAGTACCTGACCAACCCGATCATGCACTCGGTCGACTCGGCCGAGTCCCCCGTCGCCCAGATGACGCACCACGTCTTCTCGGTCTCGGGCAAGGACGACAAGAACGAGGTCATCGAGGCGCTCGCCTCTGGTGCCGGCCGTCGCATCCTCTTCACTCGCACGAAGCACCAGGCGAAGAAGCTCGCGAAGCACCTCACGGCGCGCGGCATCCCCGCCGTCGACCTGCACGGCAACCTCTCGCAGAACGCGCGCGATCGCAACCTCGCCGCGTTCTCGGACGGTTCCTCGAAGGTCCTCGTCGCCACCGACGTCGCCGCCCGTGGCGTGCACGTCGACGGCATCGAGCTCGTCGTCCACGTTGATCCGCCCGCAGAGCACAAGGCGTACCTGCACCGCTCGGGCCGCACCGCCCGTGCCGGCGCCGAGGGTGACGTCGTCACCATCTGCCTGCCCGAGCAGCGCGGCGAACTCAAGCAGCTCCTCCGCGCCGCGAAGATCAATGTCACCCCCGAGTCGGTGAACGCCGGATCGGCGTCGGTCACGAGCCTCGTCGGAGAGGTCGCCGACAAGGTTGACCCCGCCGTCACCGAGCGCCTGCGTGACGAGGCATTCGCCGCGGCAAACGGTGGCCGTTCCGCTGGCCAGGGCCAGTCGACCGGCAAGAACGCGCAGCGCAAGCGCGCACGCGGTCACGTCGAGGGTGGCCGTGGCGAGGGCCAGGGCCGCGCAGGATCGGGCCGTTCCGGCTCGGGCCGCGGCGGCCAGGGCGCCGGTCGCGGTGGCCAGGGCGCAGGATCCGGCCGTTCGGGCCAGGGCCAGGGTTCGGGCGCAGGCCGCTCGGGCCAGGGCGCAGGCTCGGGTTCGGGTCGCTCGGCGGCCCCCCGTGGCGGCGCCTCGCGCGGCTCGTCAGCGGGCGCCGGTGCTCCGGTTGTCGTGCAGCGTCGTCGCCGTACGGTGTAGCGCACACTAGCTCTAGCAGAAACAGGCAAGCGCCGATCCGATTGTTCGGGTCGGCGCTTGCCTGTTGTGTGCCCGGCGGACCTGGCACACGCGAAGCGTCCAGCGCTAGTCAGCCAGATCGACCACGAGGTCAGAGACGTCCTGATCCGTGAGGTTCACAACAATGTTGTCGGGGGTGCGCGTGGTTAGCCAGACGAGTTCCTGCGAGCGGCTCGCGTTGCCCTCGATGTGGGGCACGAACGGCGGGACGTAGACGAAGTCGCCCTGTTCGAAGTAGATAATCTCGTCGTAGCGCTCGCCGAAGCGGATGTAGCCGCGACCGTGCAGCACGTAGCCGCCGGTCTCTGCCTCGCCGTGGTGGTGCGGGTCGGAGTGCTCCCCCACCGCGGTATGCACGCGTCCGAACCACAGGCCCACGACGTCCGTGCTCTCCGCCGAGACGCCAGAGTAGCGCTGCGCCTTCGCGGTCTGGCCCGGGGCGAGCGGAAGCTCGGCGCCGCGCTGCACGCTGATGCGCTTGAAGGGGCGGCCCAGGGGATCGTTCTGTTCGGTCATGTTGGAGTCCTTTCGCGGTGCCACGCGGCAGCGCGGGCGAAGTCCCGCGGCGGCGCATGAGGTCATCTCCGACGGTACCCACTGGTCGGGACATGCCTTGAAAAATTCCACATAGCGGGAAAAGCACCGCCGGACGGATCCTGCCCGGACTAGAACGCGAGCAGGGACTCGATCGACGCGGCGGCAGCGCGGAGGGCATCCAGCACCTCACGCTCGTACGGTGACAACGGCGCGCCGGCGCTCGACGGGCCGATGCGCGAGAGCGGAGCGGCGATCGTCAGGCTGCTGATCACCTCGCCGTTCGGCCGGCGTACGGGGACCGCGATCGCGTACATATCGTCCTCAGACTCCCCCAGGTTCCGCGCAAAGCCGTGTTCGCGCACCCGCGAAAGTTCCGCGGAAAGCTCCTCATGCGAGGCGATGGCCGCCGGAGTTCCCGCGGCGAGCGCCTCATGCAAGTACACGTCGCCCAACCGGTCCTCGTCGAGCGCGGCGAGCAGGACTTTCCCGCCAGCCGCGGTGTGCGCGAACGGACCCTGGCCGACTCGGCTCGTCACCCGCACGCGCCGCTGGGACTCCACCGACGAGGCGAAGAGGCAGGTCTTGCCGCGCAGCACCGAGAGGTGCACGGTCTCGCCGGTCTGCTCCTGGAGTTCTTCCATCACCGAGCGACTGACGGCGACGCAGTGCTCGAGCGCTGTCACCTCGGACGAGAACAGCATCGCGGAGCCGAGCTCATAACGCTTGCCGCCGACTTCCTGTCGCACGAATCGCTGCTCGCGCAAGGTCGCCATGAGCCGATGCGCGGACGAGGTGCCAACGCCGATCTCGGCAGCGACCTCCGACAGGCGCAGCGGCCCGCGCCTGCGCAAGAGATGCAATATCTCGAGCGCATGCGTCACAGAGTTGAGCGTGGCGTTCATTGTTCCTGTCGGCGGCGCGCGGTCAGCTGCGCAGGGTCTCGGTGGGCGTCTCACCATATCGCTTGCGATAGTCCGAGGCGAAGCGCCCCAGGTGAGTAAACCCCGAGCGCTCCGCGATGCTCGTGATCGTGATCCGCGTGGGGTCGCCATCTAGCAGCAAGGCGCGTGCCTTGCGCAGCCGAGCCTCGCGCAGGATCGCCGTCGGGGTGCTGCCAGTCGCGATCCGGACGTGTTCCTGCAGCGTGCGCAGCGGTACGCCGAGTTGCTGCGCGATGTCGACCACGCTCACCCCCTGTTCGGCGGCGGCCTCGGCAGCTGTCTCGAAGCGGCGTGCGAGCAGGTCGCCGCGCGGGGCGCTGAAGCCCTGCGGGCTTTGCCACACGTCGAGCGATCGACTCACCGCGTTGTCGACGGCACCGAGCAACCTCGCGCAGAGCAGGTCGGCGCTGAGCTTACGGGCGTACTCTCCGCCCACCGTGGTGCGTTCAAGCACCTCGTGGAAGTCGATGACTGCGCGCAGGAAATCGGCGCCCTCCCTGGTGTCGAGGCGCATCTGCAGCCCGAGATCGAGCCGTTCGGCATCGACCAGGTACACGCTCTGTGCCATTGCCCGCAGGCGCTCGCGCTCGACGTACACGATGAGCGTCGGCGTGCCGGCGCCCCAGCGCATTGAGAAGCTGCGATCGATTGGGGGCACCGTGGCAATGAGAGGGGACGATTCGACCAGTGCGTTGCCGACATCGAGGGTAGCGCGGCCCTTCAACGGAATCTGCACGAGGTAGAAATTCTCCAGGCCGCCGTCGACGCTGATGCGCACCGCCTCGCCGTAGTCCAGCAGCTCGATCCCCACCCCAGACTGGTGCGCGGATCGCAGTCTCATGCGCACCTCACGGCGCTCCAGCGGGCTGAGGTCGTGCTCGCAAAAGAGCCGAGAGATCGTTTCGTGCGCCTCTCCCACGGCATACGCCGTGGTTGTCGGCCTCGATGACAGCACCTCGTCCGGGCCGAGCAGGGCCCCGAATGACCTCAGCGTCATCGATTTCCTCCGGCCTTCATTGGCAAGTCGCGCGAATCGGACAGGGCCTGCGTCATACGGATAGTCGCGCACACCATCTGGGCGATTTGCTGGCCTCAAGCATATTCGCCGATGTCCGCATCGGCCAGCACGAGTTCAACGGAGAACGGGAGAAGCTTTCATGGCACAACTGAGCAATCGAGTCGCCCTCGTAACGGGAGGGGCCACGAAGATTGGGCGCGGAGTGGTCGAGGCGCTCCGCGCCGAGGGTGCGACCGTCGTCGTCGCCGACATCGACGCCGCCGGCCTCGCCCAGCTTTCATCCGAGGTCGATGCGCAGCACTGCGACATCACTGACGACGCCCAGATCGCCGAGCTCGTCTCCGGAATCGTCTCACGACACGGCGGGCTCGACGTCGTCGTAAACCTCGCCGCAACCTACCTCGATAACGGCGCAGACACCTCGCGCGCCGACTGGCTGACCGGCCTCAACGTCAATCTGGTGAGCGGCGCCCGGCTGACCGCCGAGGCCCGCCCGCACCTCGCGAAGAGCGGCCACGGCGCGGTCGTAAACTTCAGCTCCATCTCGTCCTCCGTCGCGCAGACCGGGCGCTGGGTGTACCCGGTCAGCAAAGCCGCGATCGTTCAGCTGACGAAGCTGCAAGCGATCGATCTGGCAGACGACGGCATCAGGGTGAACTCCGTAAGCCCCGGCTGGACCTGGTCGAACGTGATCGAGGAAGTGTCTGAGGGAGACCTCGAGCACGCCGACAGCGTCGCCGCGAACTTCCACATGCTCGGCCGACTTGGACGGCCCGAGGAACTCGGCCGAGTGGTCGCGTTCCTCGCCTCCGACTCCGCAAGCTTCGTTACCGGCGCCGACTGGGCCGTCGACGGCGGGTACTCCGCCCTCGGCCCCGAGCAGCGCTCATCCGCGATCCCCCTGCTCGCTCCAAACAACTAATCCGATCTATTTCGCACCACGAAAGGTCTCTCATGTCACAACGTCACATCACCATCGTCGGTGCCGGCCAGTCCGGCCTGCAGCTCGGCCTCGGGCTGCTGCAGCACGGCTACGCCGTCCGCCTCATCTCAGACCGCACGCCCGAGCAGATCGCCTCGGGCCGTGTCGCGTCGAGCCAGTGCATGTTCGCGCAGGCCACCGGTTACGAACGTGCAGTCGGAGTTGAGCTTTGGGACAACGCTCCCCCCGTCGAAGGCATCGGCTTCACCGTGCCTCACCCCGAGCAGCCGGGTGAAAAGCTCTTCAGCTGGGCCGGCCGTCTCGACAGCCCCGCGTATGCGGTTGACCAGCGCATCAAGTTCCCAGCGCTCATCACCTCGTTCCTCTCCAAGGGAGGCGAGGTCGTCTATGAAGAGGCCGACATCGAATCGCTCGAGCGGTACACCCTCGAGTCCGAGCTCGTCATCGTCGCCGCGGGCAAGGGCGAGATCGCGCGCGGCTTCGAGCGCGACGCTGAGCGCAGCACCTACGACACTCCGCAGCGCGCGCTGGCGCTCACCTACGTGCACGGGCTCGAGGAGAGCCCGGACTTCTCGCGGGTGAGCTTCAACCTCATCCCGGGCGTCGGCGAGTTCTTCGTCTTCCCGTCGCGCACACTCAGCGGCGACTGCCACATCTTCGTGTTCGAGGGCATCCCCGGCGGCCCGCTCGACCGCTGGCAGGGCCTCACGCCTGAACAGCACCTCGATGCCTCCCTCGACGTTCTCAAGACCTTCCTGCCCTGGGAAGCCGATCGCGCAAAGAACGTCACGCTGACGGACGACCTGGGCGTGCTGCAGGGCCGCTTCGCGCCGACGGTGCGCAAGCCCATCCTGACGCTTCCGTCGGGCCGCACGGTGCTCGGCATGGCCGACGTCGTGGTGCTCAACGACCCGATCACGGGCCAGGGTTCCAACAATGCATCCAAGAGCGCGCAGAGTTACCTTGAGGCGATCCTGGACCACCAGAACCTGCCATTCGACCGCGCCTTCCAGCAGAACGCATTCGAACGCTACTGGGCTCGGATCAAGCCGGTGGCCGATTGGACCAACGCGCTGCTCATGCCGCCGCCACCCCACGTGCTGCAGGTGCTTGGTGCCGCGGCGCAGTACCCCGAGATTGCCCACCGCTTCGCCAACGGGTTTAGCGACCCGGTCGACTACGGCGACTACTTCCTCGACCCGGCAGGATCCGAGCGCTACCTCGCCGAAGTCGGGGCCCGTGCCGCCGTCCCCGTTCCCGCCTAGCCGAGAGAAAGCCCCTCATCATGTCGAATCGATCTCAACTTCTGGAGGAGTCGGTGCCCACGTCAAATGTCACGCCGGACAACTTCGATCCGCGCGATCTGCGCAACGCGCTCGGCCAGTTTGCGACGGGGGTGACCGTGATCACCGCGGTCACCCCCGACGGGCAACGCATCGGAGTCACGGCGAACTCGTTCACCTCAGTCTCGATGGACCCGCCCCTCGTGCTGTGGTGCCCGGGCAAGCACCTGCGCAGCCTCCCCGCGTTCCTGGCGGCCAGCCACTTCGCGATCAATGTCCTCGCGAGCGACCAGCATGAGCTCTCTCGCCAGTTCGCGGCGAACAACGCCGACAAGTTCGCCGGCGTCGCTACCCGCGACGGCGTCGCCGGAGTCCCGGTGCTCGAGGGGGCGCTTGCCACCTTCGAGTGCCGCACCGTAGCACGACACGACGCCGGGGACCACGTCATCTATATCGGGCAGGTCGAACGATACGCACACGCCCCCGCAGATCCCTTGGTTTTCCAGGGCGGAAGCTACCATGACACCAGAGCTCACTGGTCGGAGGATTCATGACAACGGTTGTCATCGGAAGCGGTATCAATGGCATGGTCGCGGCGGCGGAACTCGCCCTCGCAGGCCGGGAAGTGGTGCTCGTTGAGCGGGCCCCACAGATTGGCGGCTTCATCGCCGCCGGTGAGCGCACGCTCCCCGGTTTCGTGCACGATACCTATTCGTCTTGGCACCCGCTGTTTGTCTCCGGCGCCGCGTTCGCCGAGCTCGGTGACGCGCTCGCTGAACGCGGCCTGAACTACAGCAACAACGACACGGTCGTGACCGCGAGCACCGCGGAGGTCGCAGGCTCGCGGCGTACGGTAATCGGCTATCGCGACCCCGCGCGCACCGCAGAGGCGTTTTCCAGCCCGCAGGATCGCGATGCGTACCTGGGCATGCTCGAGGAGTTCGGCCCGCGCGCGCCGTTCGTCTTCGGCGCACTCGGCGCCGAGCTCGGGTCGAACCGTGTCGCTGCCGGGCTCGGGTGGAAGGCGCTGCGCGCCCTCAAGCCCAAGGGCCTCGAGTCGCTTGCCCGTGACGCGCTCACGAGCGGGCGCGGCTACCTCCGCCGCAATTTCACGGGTTGGGAGGCCGACCAGCTGTGGACGGCTTGGCTGCTGCACTCGGGGCTCGGCCCGGACCAGGCGACCGGCGGAATGATGCTCCCGGTCTTCGCCGCCGCCATGCACCAGTTCGGCCTGCCCATCGTCACGGGCGGCGTCGGGTCCTTCCTCACCGCTTTCGAGCGGCTGCTGCGCGACTCGGGCGTCGAGATTCGCACGAGCGAAGAGGCTGAGGAGATTGTCGTCGTGAACGGCAAGGTCTCGGGCGTGCGCACCTCATCCGGGTTCATCGCGGCCGACACCGTGCTCGCGAGCGTCTCGCCGGGCGCGCTGTACGACACCTTGTTGGGTGCTGCCCCCCAGGTCGCGGCGCAGCGCGCGGGCGCCCAGACCTACCGACCCGGGCGCGCGGCCATGCAGTTGCACTTTGCCTTGGATCGTCCGCTGCAGTGGGAGGACGAGGCACTAAGCGAGGTCCCTCTCGTGCACCTGAGCGACGGCGCTGGCAGCACCGGCATCGCCTGCGCGCAGGCCGAGGCAGGCTTCTTGCCTACAACCCCGACCGTGGTGGTCGGCCAGCAAAGCGCCGTCGACCCGAGCCGCGCGCCGGAGGGCAAGGCCACTCTCTGGCTGCAGTTGCAGGAGGTGCCGTTCGCGCCGATCGGCGACGCCGCCGAAAAAATCGACGTCACCGGCGGCTGGGACAGCGCCGACCTGCGCGCCCGCTACGTCGATCGGGTGCTCGACCGGCTCGAGCACTTCGCGCCGGGCACCCGCGAGACGGTGCTCGCGAGCGACATCATCGCGCCCACCGACCTGCTCGCAGCGAACCCGAACGCCATCGCGGGCGACCCGTACGGAGGCTCCGCCGAGCTCGATCAGAACCTGCGCTGGCGCCCCTTCCCCGGGGCTGCCGAGCACAAGACGCCCGTGGCGGGCGTGTGGCACATTGGCGCGGCGACACACCCGGGTCCCGGCCTCGGCGCAGGGTCAGGCCACATTGTCGCCCAGCGCCTCATCTCGGGCAAGACGAGGTAGTCACCCCTCACGATCGTTGCCGGGGCAGTGCCGCGGGCACAGAAGACGCCAGGAGCCCGGGTTTCCACCTGAGCTCCTGGCGTTTTCTGACGGGCCGAGAACGAACTCGCTACAGGGCCCGCAGCGCCTCGACGAGCGCATCAATGTCGCGCTGAGCCGAATAGGCGTGCAGCGACAGGCGCAGCCGAGAGCCGCGGGGCGAGGTGCCGATGCGTGATTCGGCGAGCTTCGCCGCGAGCGCGTCAGGGTCGTCGGTCACAATCGCGACCTCTGGGCCGCGGTGGGCCGGGTTCTCGGGGTAGTCGATCTCGTAGCCGAGCGCTTGCAGCTCGGCAGCGAGCGACTCGCGCAGGGCCTCGATGTGAGGCCAGCATTCGGCGAGGTCGATTTGCTCGAGCATTTGATACCCGGCGACCGCTGCGTACGCCGACGGAATGGCGTGCGTTCCGGTCTCGAAGCGGCGTGCACTGTTCGGGTAGTCGACGAGCGCGGGGTCGAACTCGAACGGGTTTACCCGCCCAAACCAGCCGGTCAGCACTGCGTTGCGCTCAGCACTCTCGGGCTCGCGCACGAAGAGTGCGGCGATGCCCGGGAGTCCGAGCAGGTACTTCAGGTTGCCCGTCACGAGGAAGTCGCACTGCAGCTGCTCCACCGAGAATGGGAGGACACCGGCCCCCTGATAGGCGTCGACGAACACGAGCGCGCCGACCGAGTGGGCGTACTCGATGACGCGGTCAATCTCGGGGCGGGTGCCGTTAATGTAGCTCACGAGTGGGATCGAGACGAGCTTCGTGCGCTCGTCGATGCGCGAAATCCAGTTCTCTGCGAGGAGCGAATCCTCGATTCCGGGCACGTTCACGACCTCGATCCCGTCGCGCTGGGCTCGCCATACGTTGCCCACCGATGGGAACTCGAGGTCCGAGGTCACGAGGCGATTGCGCGGGCCAGACCAGTCGAGCGATGACACCACCTGGAAGGCGCCCTCGCTCGCGCATGACAGCACCGCAACCTGGTCGCCTTCGCACCCAAGAAACGCGGCGCTCAGGGCGCGGTACTGCTCGACGACGCCCACCCAGGCACCCCAGGGCGCCTGGGAGTCGATCAGCGACGCCGTCATCCGCTGCATGGTGTGGGCGAGGTGGTCTGAGAGTGCGCCCTGGCTGCACGTGGCGAAGTGCGGTGCGGTGTTGAGCTGTGAAAACTGCCGTCGGAACTGCTCTGGGGTGAGCGGGGCGGCCGACGTAACGTTGAGTGACATGATGCCTCGATTCTGTAGTGAGTGCGTGGGGGGCTAGCCGAGCAATTCCGTGGCGGGCCGCGGCGCCGCGGCGCCTCCCACCGATTCCGCACGGACGGGCTCGGGATCCGGCACGATGTCCTCGAACCGCTTGACGGGTTCGCCGTTGATGGACTCGAAGCGTCGCCCCCAGCCGGTGACGATCGAGAAGATCATCACCAGGCTGAACATGATGGGGTAGAAAGAGACGAATGCCGCGGTGACCGGCGAAATGACCGGCATCCCCTCGACGTTGGTGGTGAGCTGGTTGATGATGAAGAGGAAGGCGCTGAACGACGGCACGATCGCCGCGAAGCCCATGGCGAACCCCTCCATCACGTTCGCTCGGCGGAAGGGGTGGAGCTTCACGCGCCCTCCGATCTCGTCGGCAATGACCGAGAACGGCACGATCGAAGGCCCGACGACGCCCGCGAAGATGGTCGTAGTAACCGTCTGGCCGATCGCGATGGCGGCCTCCGCTCCGCGCGGGCTCCGCGCCCACTTGCGGCGAGAGAGCGCGGAGATGATGACCTCGAAGACTCCCGCCTCGCGCATGACGCCGATCATGCCGAAGACCGCGATCGACAGGCAGATCAAGGGCAGCATGCCGTTGACACCGTCGAAGAGGAACCCGCTCGGGGCGCCGTCAGTAACGTACATGATGTCCTGCGGGGTGAGCAGGCCGGCCAGGAGCGCGACGACGGTACCCGAGATGAGGCCGACGGTGATCGCGAGGTAGAGGCTGCGCTTCCAAAAGGCGACGACGAGCAGCGCGAGCACCGGCAGTAGCATGATGAGCCCCCGCGGCGAGTAGCCGGTCGCGTCGACGACCCCGTCTTGCAGCGCGGGAGCCGCAATGTTGCCGAGCACCCAGAACAGCACGAAGCTGATTCCGGCGGCGGTGAGCGCGTACTTCGCACGAGTGCCGACCACTCCCGCAACCTCCGCGCTGCCCGCGCGACGGCGGTAGCGCTGCGTGGACGCTGAAATGATCGTCGTGTCCGAGATCGGGGCAAGGCTGTCGCCGAACATGGCGCCCGAGAAGATCGCGCCGGCGAGCAACAGAGCGTCTGCCCCGACCGCACCGCCCGCGGGGTAGAAAATCGGGAACGCGGTGAACATTGTGCCGAGCGAGGTTCCCGTCGACATTGACATTGCGCAGCACGCCAGAAAAACGATGGCGATGAACAGGCCGCCGGTGACATTCAGCTCAGCGGCGAGCCAGACAAAGCCCTCGGAGACTCCGGTCGATTCGAGCAGGGACGAGAGGGGCCCGACCGCGAAGAGAATCATGACGACCGTCATTGCAATGGGATTGGCGAGGCCCTTGACCACGCTATCCCAGTAGCGGCCGTACTCCTTGGCGAAGACGCCCGCGAGAATAATGCCGACGATGCCGGCGGTCGTGAGGGCCGACATGTCAAAGGCCTTGAACACGACGAAGTACATAGTCGCGCCAATGAGGAAGATAATCGGCGCGATGAACGCTCCGAATAGGCCTACTCGGAATTTGAGGGGTTGGGTGGAGTCCACGTTGACGCCGCCTTTCTGGGTGGGGTTGCAGCACGCTGCGAGTACCGGGCCGGAGGGCACGGTCTATCGAGGAAGGAGAAACAGCTTTCGCCCAATGCGGGTCTCGAATCGGTAGTACCGGTCAGCTCGCTCGCCATTCACGGTCGTGCGGGCGCGGTTCATCATCTGCACGACGGTGTCGAGCGACGGCACCTCGCCGAGGATGGTGATGGGGAACTGCAGGGATCCCGGCTGGCCGACGAGGAAAAAGTCGTCGTCGAAGGAGTGCAGCAGTTCGAAGCCGAGCCCGTGCCAGTCGTCGATTAGGTGTTGGAGCGTCGGCAGCGCGACCGCGCTCCGCTCCTCGTCGCTCGCCTCGTACCAGGATTCGCGGCAAGCCGCGAGGATCATGATGCGGTGCGGCGGCACGGCGGTCGGTGTCACAAACATCGTGAACTCTCTTCGTTGAAAGTAGGATCAGTGGATGGTGCGGGTCGAAGCGCTCGCCTCGGTGAGTAGATGTCTCACTTCAGTGATGCTCGTAAATTAAGTGTACTGAAGTTTTATTAGATCACACCAATTTTTCTGAGTTTGCGATTCAAGGACGGTCCATGAGGTCACCGCTACGCGTGCGACAACTGCGTCAGGCGAAGGGTATGAAGGCGAATGAGCTCGCCGCGGCGGCGGGGATCTCGGCGCCTATGCTCAGCCAGGTCGAGCGGGGCCTCGTCGACCCAAGCCTTGAAACGCTCCGTCAGGTCGCGCGAGTACTGAGCGTGCCGCTCTTTGAACTCTTCGTCACCGAGGTCGACGAGGAGCAGGTGCACGTGATGCGCTCAGGCGACGAGACGACGTTGACGACGCCCTCGGGAGACATGAGCTATCGCCGAAAGTCCACGGTCGGCAAGCAACTCGAAGTGTTACTGGGCGAGCTACGTCCCGGCGGCGCGTCGCGCGAAACCGTATGGAGCCACGAGGCCGAGGAGTGCGTCGTGGTCACCCGCGGACAACTCGTGATCGAGACCAATCGAGGTCGAACGGAGCTCGCAGAGGGCGACAGCTGCCACTTCGACTCGCGCATTCCGCATCGTTTCCTCAACGAGACCGAGGCGACCACAGAGTTCATCATCTCCGTGACGCCCCCGAGCCACTGACCCGGCAGCGAGGCGCAACGCAGAGGACCGCGCCTCCGAAAGAAGCGCGGTCCTCTTGCTGTGTTGCGTCGGGTCGCTGCTAGCCGCCAGCGGGAATGACTGCCGTCACCTCGATTTCGATCAGCAGTCCGTCGATGGCGAGGCCAGAGATCCCGACGATCGTCTGCGACGGGTGGTCGCGGCTCCCCTGCACCTCCTCGATCGCTGCGGTAATGACCTCGTACTCGGTGGGATGCAGCGTGTAAATCGTGCGACGCACCACGTCACCCCAGTCGGCACCGGCCGCGCGAAGCGCGATTCCCACGTTCTCCATCGCCGCACGAGCCTGCGCCGCGAGATCTCCCGCGCCAATCACCTGAAAGTCGGGCGAGAGGGCGATCTGCCCCGAGACGTAAACGACCGCGCCAGCGGGCGCGATCGTCACGTGGCTGAAGCCCGGAGCGGGATGGATCTCCGGCGGGTTCATGACGGTTCTTGACATCGTGCGGCCCTCCCCTACCCCTCGTTGACGAGCGCGAAGACGCGCGACGGGCTGCCGCCACCGCCCACGATGGGCAGCGGTGCCACGACGATGACCGCGCCGGTCGGCGGCAGTTTGTCCAGGTTCTGCAGCGACGTCACGCCGTACTTGTCGTTGCCCAGCAGGTGATAGTGAGCGGCGAACGGCGGGTCGAGCTCGGCCCCGCGCCCGGCATCGATGCCGACCGTCTCGACGCCAATGCCCGAGATCTTCGTCTCTTCGGCAAGCCACTTCGCAGTCTCCGCCATCATGCCAGGGGTGTGTGAACCCGTCGCATCGGCGTTGAGGAAGGCGTCCTGGTCGTTCGAGAATTTGTCCCAACCGGTGCGAAAGAGCACCCACGCGTTCTCGGGAAGCTCACCGTGTTCGGCCTCCCACGCCTTGATGTCGGCCACCGACACCAGGTGGTCGGGGTCAGCCGCCACCTGTTCGGTGAAGTCGAGCACGACGGCCGGCCCCATCAGGCGCGCCGGAGGGATGCTCGCGACGTCGTGGCCGTCCTTGCCGCTGATCCAGTGCACGGGTGCGTCGAGGTGAGTGCCTATGTGCTCGCCGGTGTGGATGTTGTTGTGCATCCAGAAAGGACCTGGCGCGTCGTACCGGCTCACTTCTTCGATGCTGAAGTCGATGAGGTTTGAGAACGGCTCGGGCAACTTCAGCGTGGGGGTGCTGGACGAGAGCGTGTTCGTCAGGTCGATGATGCGCAGGCGCCCCGAAGCGAGTGCCGCTGCAATGTCAGTCGTCGATGTCATGTGTACTGTCTCCTCGTTGAGATGTTCTGGTCAGTGCCAATAGGTGTGATGCTAGCGGCGCGAGCGAATCCCGCGCCGCTAGCGAGAAGGTGTGGTTTAGCTGACGGTGACGGTGCGTCCGCCGACCCACCGGCTGTGGGCGGCCTCGTCCTCCGCAGAGCTGGTGAACAGCTCGAGGCGCGGGCGAACCGCGTCGGTCCGGGCGGTCGGCGGCTTACGCGAGCCTGCCTTGTAGGGCAGGATCCACGCGGCCGCGTCTCCGCGGTAGCCCTGATCGGCGGCGGCGTGCAGCGTCCAATTCGGGTTCCAGAGGTGCGAGCGCCCGATGGCGATGAAGTCCGCACGGCCCGCGAGCAGCACCGAGTTCACGTCATCGTAGGTAGAGATCGCGCCCACCGCGATGACGGGCACGCCGGCCTTCGCGGCGACCTTGTTGCGGATCTTGTCGGCGAACGGAGTCTGGTAGCTGCGACCAAATTGCGGCTTCTCTTCCTTCGCAACCTGCCCGGAGGACACATCGATCGCATCCGCGCCGTGCGCGATGAAGGCTGCCGCGACCTCGACCGCGTCGTCGTCGGTATTGCCGCCGGCGATCCAGTCGTGCGCGGAGATGCGCACGATCAGTGGCCGCTCGGCGGGCCACGCGGCGCGCACCGCGTCGAACACCTCGAGCGGGTAGCGTAGGCGGTTCTCGAGCGAGCCGCCGTACTCATCGCTTCTTCGGTTCGAGATAGGCGAGATGAACGAGGACAACAAGTAACCGTGCGCCGCGTGCAGCTCGAGCAGGTCGAAGCCCGCGTCGGCCGCACGAAGCGCAGCCGAGACGTGGTCGGCAGTGATCCTGTCAAGATCGGCGCGCGTCGCCTCACGCGGGACCAGGCTGCCAGGGCCGTAGGGAATCGCCGAGGGGCCGATGACCTCCCAGCCGCCCACCTCGACCGGGTCGTCGATACCCTCCCACATGAGCTTCGTCGAGCCCTTGCGCCCCGAGTGACCCAACTGTGCACCGATCTTGGCGGTCGAGTTGTGGTGCACAAACTCCACCACCCGTCGCCAAGCGTCGCGCTGCTCGTCGGTGTAGAGGCCGCCGTCCGCGGGCGAGATCCTGCCGTCCTCGGAAGGCGCGATCATCTCCGTCATCACGAGGCCGGCGCCGCCGACCGCCTTGCTGCCCAGGTGAACCAGGTGGTAGTCGCCGACCACGCCGTCGACAGCCGAGTACTGGTCCATCGCCGAGACGATGATGCGATTCTTGAGCTCGAGCTGGCCGATCTTGCCGGGCTGGAACATCGCCGGTACGTCCTCGCCACTCGTGCGCTCGGCAAAGTCTGCGTTGACCCGATCTGAGAATTCCGGGTCGCGCACGGCGAGGTTCTCCTTGGTGATTCGCCTCGAGCGAGTCATCAGGTTGAACGCGAACTGCAGCGTTTCCTGGTCCGAGTACTGTCCAATGTTCTCGAACCACTCGAGCGAGGCCTGCGCGGCGCGCTGCAGCGAGAGCACGACGGGGCGCCGCTCCGCCTCGTACGTCTGCAGCGCCTCGCCAATGCTGGGCTGCTCGTGGAGGTTCGCGGCAAGCGCGAGGGCGTCCTCGAGGGCAAGCTTGGTGCCCGAGCCGATCGAGAAGTGCGCGGTGTGGGCTGCGTCGCCAATCAGCACGACATTCTCGTGGCTCCACTTCTCGTTGCGCACCGTGTTAAAGGTGATCCACTTCGAGTTGTTCGTGAGCAGCTCCGCGTCGCCGATCTCGTCGGCGAAGATCTCCGCGAGCTTCGCGACCGATGCTCCGTCACTGACCCCGGGCGGGAAGTGTTCGCCCTCGCTCGCGTCAAACCCGGCGGCCCGCCACACGTCCTCGTTCATCTCGACGAGGAAGGTGCTTTCCTTCGGCGCGTACGGGTAGCCGTGCACCTGGATGATGCCCCACGGAGTGTGCTTGACGTGAAAGGTGAACGATTCGAGCGCTCGACTCAGGCCCAGCCAGATGAACTTCGACTTGCGAGGGTCGAGCGTCGGCCGAAATGATTCCGCGTAGTGCGGCCGGATCCGGGAGTTGATGCCATCTGAGGCGACCACGAGGTCGTAGTCGCGCGAAAGCTCGTCAACGTCGGGAGCCTCGGTGCGAAAGTGCAGCGTCACGCCGACCTCGCGGGCGCGATCCTGCAAGAGCATCAGCAGCTCCTTGCGGCTCGCCGCGGCGAATCCCTGCCCGCCAATCGTGTGCTGATCTCCCTTGAAGAACACATCGATGTCGCTCCACTTGGCGAAGCGTTCCTGCGTCACAGCGTAGAACTCCGGGTCGGCGTTCTCGATTCCACTGAGCGTCTCATCGCTAAACACGACCCCGAACCCGAAGGTGTCATCGGGGGCATTGCGCTCCCAGACCGTGATGTCGTTGCTCGGATCCAGCTTCTTTGCGAGCACAGAGAAGTACAGGCCAGCTGGCCCGCCTCCGATGACAGCAATTTTCTTTCCCATGCGCGACTCCTTTCTGCGAATAATGGTGAAGTTCGGCGCCCCGCGCTCGGGGGCCGAGAGAACTTGGGGGCCTACCGCCTGCGGATCATGCCCTCTTGCGCGACCGTGGCGATGAGCTCGCCCTCTTCGGTGAAGAAGCGGCCGATGTTCAGCCCTCGCCCGCTCTGCACGCCGGCCGACTCCTGTGCGTACAAGATCCACTGGTCCGCCCGCGCGGGGGCGTGAAACCACATGCTGTGGTCAAGGCTCGCGGTCACGAGCCCGGGCGACGACCAGTTCAGCCCCAGCGCCCGAAGCGACGGCTCGAGGATGGTGTAGTCGCAGACGTAGCTCAGGGCGATCTGCTGGGTGCGCGCGTCGTCCGGCAGCTCGTCGAACGCGCGAATCCAGACGCCCTGGTGGGGCACTTCGGCGCCCTCCACGTGCAGGTACAGGGGGCCGGGGACGTGCCGCATGTCGAAGCTGCGGCCGTTGGCCCAGTAATCGCCCGCGTCCGATGCCGCGGCGTCGCGGCCAGTCAGGTACTGCGCCGAACTCGGCAGCTCGTCCGGGTGCGCCACGCTGGGCATTTCGGGAGCAAATGCGGGCCCCTCTTCCGGAACCTGGAAGGACGCGGTGGTCAGAAAGACCACCTTGTCGTTCTGGTAGCCCCGCACGTGCCGGGTGGAGAACCCGCGGCCGTCACGCAGCAGCTCGACCTCGTAGCGCACGGGGGCACCCGCCTCAACGGGGCGGAGGAATGAGCTGTGCAGCGAGTGGAGCTCACGGTCGTCAGCAATCGTCGCGATCGCCGCCGCCGCGGCCTGCGCGACCGAGTCTCCGCCGTAGGCCTTTGGCCACGGCACGTACTGGGGAATCACCGTGAAGGCGCGGTCGAACACCTGCGCGTCGGCCTCGGTGAGCGCGATCGCACTCAGGAATCGATCGGAGTCCTGGCGGTTTTCCCGCACGATGCTCGGCACGTTCATGTCTGCTCCAGTCACAGTTCGGCCCCGTCAACTGGGGCAATGCGGAAGAGGTTTCGCAGGGTCCCGATGCCCTCGATGTGGGTCGTGAGGACCTCGCCGTCGCGCAGCCACCGCTGCGGGGATCGGCCCAGCCCGACTCCGCCGGGGGTGCCGGTGAGGATGATGTCGCCCGGCATCAACCGGGTGAACTGCGAGACGTACGCAACGAGATCTGCGGCGTCAAACACCAGCTCGCGGGTATTGCTCACCTGCATGACTTCGCCGTCAATCTCGGCCCGAATCTCGAGACCGTCGGTGGGCGAGATCTCGTCGGCCGTCACGACAACGGGACCGATCGGCGTGGTCTCGTCCCAAGCCTTGCCCTGCAGCCACTGCAGGGTGCGGGACTGCCAGTCGCGCAGGGACACGTCGTTCGCGACGGTGTAGCCCAGAATCGCTGCCGCCGCCTGTTCCCGGGTGGCACCGCGAATCGGGCTGCCCACCACCACGGCGAGCTCCGCCTCCCAATCGATCTTCGCCGAGCGCGTCACCTCGATGACCGCGTCGGGCGCCGTGAGTGTGTCCGCGTACTTTGCGAAGAGGGTCGGAAACTCGGGCGTCTCGCGGCCGGTCTCGACAATGTGGTCGCGGTAGTTCAGCCCGCAGCACAAGATCTTGGCCGGGCGTAGGATCGGCGCGAGCAGGCTCGCGCCCGCCACCAGCCGCCGCTCGGCGTCAGGCGATGCGACCGCGGCTGTGACCGCCGCCCGCCAGCCGTCATGGGCGACGAGTTCGCCGATGTCGGCCGCATCGAGCAGCACCCACTCCTCGCCGTTCTGCACGACTGCGCGGCTATGGCCGTCAGTGTCGCGAATGGTCCCTAAGCGCATCATTGCTCCTGTGAAGGATAGATCGCGGGGGCCATCGGAGATGATTGACCAAAGCGCCCGGCGCGAATTTCGACTAAGTATGTCAGAATATTCACGAACGTCACAAGTACGTAATGAAATGACTTTTCACCGCTACACCCGACTCGGCGATGGTTCGCCGGAGAAACGAGACGACGATGTCCTCAGAGATCATCAACCCCCCGCACATGGCCAAGCCCATCGGCTTTTCCCACGGGGTCAAGGCCGGACCATTCGTGTACCTGGGCGGGCAGACCGCACTCAATGCCGACTACGAAATCGTCCCCGGCGGCATCATCGAGCAGTTTGTCCAGGCCTTCGGCAACGTGCTGGACACCCTGAAGCACGCCGGTGGCCAGCCCACCGACCTCGTGGACGTCACGATCTATCTCACTGACGTCGCCGACTACCAGCGCAACGGGCGCGAGATCGGCAAGCGTTGGCGCGAGATGGCCGGGACGGAATACCCCGCGATGGCGGGCATCGGCGTCACGGCACTGTGGCAGCCCGAAGCGCTGATCGAGATCCAGGCGGTCGCGTATCTGGGCGAGTAAGCCCGATCCGGTTCGAAACGCACTCGAGGCTGGCCGCATTCCTGCGGCCAGCCTCGAGTGTTTGCGTACCTAGAGGCTCCACATGTATGGGTAGAGGTGCGAGCACACCTCAAACACGTTGCCCCAGGGGTCCTCACAGTAGACGATCTGGAAGCCCTTGACCGCGTCCGTTGTCACGACCTCGCTCCGCTGCTTGCCACCGGCCGCCACCACGGTCGCCGCGAACGCCGACACGTCCGCCGCGGTCACCGCAAAGTGGTTGATGCCACTGCGCCAGAACTCGAAGCTCTCATCCCTCCGCTCGTACGCGGGTGAGTCAAACTCGAAGATCTCGAACCCGGCGCCGTCCGCCGATGCCATATGGGCGAACTGGAACCGCGAAAAGCCCGCGCCGTAGATCCCGGCGGCCGCCTTCCCGAGCGGACTATCGTCCTCATGCACCTCCAGGGGGCCCGCGAGCAGAAAGTATCCGAAGGTTTCGCGATACCACTCGATCGCCTCGGTTACATTGGGGACGGTGATTCCCACGTGCGAGTAGGTCGGCAGTGCGTTCATGGATGCTCCCTTGCAGTCGAACGGCTCGGCCCTCTCGAGAGTTCGAGGGTCACGCGAGCGCACCGCCCCAACGTGTCACGATTTTTTGATGACCGCAACACCAATGTCGATAGAATCGCCCCCGAACGCACTGATGTTCCTTGAGAGAAAGCTCAGCGTCGCATGCATGCAAACACCTCACGCACCCTGCTCGTCACCCTCCTCGGGGCGTTCGCGAGACGGAGCGACGGCTGGATGCCCGTCAGCGGAATCGTCTCACTGCTCGAGGAGGTTGGGGTCGACGAGTCGAGCGTCCGTACCGGGGTGTCTCGCCTCAAGAAGCGCGAATGGCTCACTCCCGAGAAGCGAGACGGCCGCAGTGGCTACCGGTTGACGTCACTCGCCAACCACATTCTCGCCTCAGGCGACCAGGTCATCTGGCACGCACGACAGCCCGCAGCACTCGAGGACGGCTGGTGCGTCGCGACGTTCTCGGTGCCCGAGCAGCAGCGCGCACAGCGCCACCTCCTCCGCTCACGCCTCGCCGGCCTCGGCTTTGGAAACGCGGGCCAGGGGGTCTGGATCGCCCCCGCCCGCATGTCCGCGGACGCGCGCGAACTCATCGGCTCGCTCGACCTGCGCGACAATACCAACATGTTCGTCGGGCGTCACGCCGGCGGCCAGGACCTCACACGAATGGTCCGCGAGAGCTGGGACCTCGACGAGATCGATCTGAACTACCGCGCATTCATCACGCGCCACCAATCCGATTTCGACGCCCTTGTGCGCAAGTACGGCGACGAGATTCCGCCGCGAGAGGCGTTCGTATTCTACATGCGCGCCCTCGATGACTGGCGGGTACTCCCCCTCCGCGATCCCGGCCTGCCGCGCGAACTCTTGCGGAGCGATTGGGCTGGCGACCCCGCTACCAAGCTCATCGAGCAGATCGTCCAGCGCTTCGAACGCCCCGCCCAAGGCTTCGTGTTCGACGCTGTCGCGCACTAGCTCTTTCTGCCGCGTCGAGTATACGACGAACTATTGACGAACGTAACGTAAGTGGGATATTACTTAGTCTTGTCAATGACGACTCTGGTGTTGCGGCACGTTTCCTACGGTGAAGTGGACGGCCGCCTGCCTGCGTGCCAACGTCACTGACTCCCATCGATCAGTTGTGACGAGCGTGCCGCGAAACCGGCCCTCGTCAGCGAAGAGAGGCAGTTGCACATGCGGAAGTCCTTCCTGTTACCCCTCGTGGCGCTCGCCGCGAGCTCGCTCGCCCTCACCGGCTGTGTCTCCTCCGCCGGAGGCTCCGATTCGGGCGACGCTGCCTCGGAAACGGAGAGCGGGAAGATCTTGATCGGCGCAGCAATCGCCGAGACCGGCTTTATGTCCCCATTCGACACACCAGCGATGAACTCAATGAAGATCGCGATCGACGAGCTCAACGCCAACGGCGGAATCGACGGCAAGCAGGTCGAACTCTCCATCATTGACACCGCCTCGGACCCTGAAAAGTACGCACCCGCAGCGCAAACGCTCATCGACGAGGGCGCCAAGGTCATCATCGTGACCTGCGACTACGACACCGCCTACCCCGCGGCCCAGGTCGCCGAGGAGAACAACATCCTCAATATCGCCCCCTGCGTGGGCGACCAGATCTACGGCCCCGCGGGCGGCCTGAACATCGGCTTCTCGATGGGCAACGGCGTTCCCGGCGAAGCCAGCGTGATGGCGGAGTACGCCTTCGATCAGGGCTGGAAGAACGCCGTGTTCCTGACCGATACGTCGATCAAGTACACACAGAACCAGTGCGACACCGCGCGTAAGCGCTTCCTCGAGCTGGGCGGAACCGACATCGGCAGCTACGACTTCGTCCAGGGCGACAAAATCCCCGAGAGCGTCTCGAAGATCGCCGGCGGCGCCGCGCCCGACGTCGTCTTCAACTGCAGCTACGCCCCCGGCGGAGCGCAGGTCGCCAAGGATGTGCGTGACGGCGGCATTACCGCTCCGATCATCTCCGGCTTCGGCATGGACGGCACCTTCTGGTTTGACTCGATCCCCGGCCTGTCCGACTACTACGTCGTGACGTACCCGTCGATCGGCGGCGATGATCCGGACCCCAAGGTCAACGAGTTCGTCAAGAAGTACGAGGAGACCTACGGTGAGGCACCCTCGGTAGGCAGCTTCGCCACCGGGCCCTCCTCGCTCGAAGCCATCCGCCTCGCCTACGAGGACGCGAAGTCCTGGGACGGCGACAAGCTGGCCGAGGCGTTCCTGAACTTCGAGGACGTCGAGCTGCTCGTCGGCCCCACGAAGTTCAGCGAGGACCTGCACATCAACGTGGAGCGTCCGCAGCGAGTCCTGAAGATCACCGACGGAAAGCGCGAGTTCATCGAGAGCCGCGTACCCGAGAAGATCCTCCTCTAACTGGATCGGTACATGACACAAGTAGCTACCACTCCCCCCGCAGGCGCACAGCGCCTGCGGGGGGAGTCCATCTCTCGCGCCTACAGCGGCGTCAAGGCCCTCGACAACGTCACCATTGAGGTCCCCCGTGGCCAGGTCACCGGGCTCATCGGATCCAACGGCGCGGGCAAGTCCACGCTCGTGAACATCCTCACCGGCTATGACCGCCCCGATCATGGTCGGGTGCTCGCCGATGGCGTCGATGTGACGGCGGTGAGGAGCGCCAAGCGCGCCCGCGGCGGCATCGGCCGCACCTTCCAGCATGGACTGCTGTACAAGCAGCTCAGTGTGCTCGAAAACGTCGAGGTGGCCGCGCTCGCGTGCGGCGCAGGCCGCAAGGGCGCCCGAGCCCTTGCTCTCGAGCTCCTCGAGGAGCTCGACCTGACCGACTGGATCCTGCACGACGCCGATCGCATTCCGCACGGCGTCGAGCGCCGGCTCGGCGTTGCCCGGGCCCTCGCGATCCGCCCGAACTACGTGCTGCTCGACGAACCGGCCGCCGGCCTGAACGACGGCGAAGCCGAGCACCTCCGGGGCATCATGCGCGCCCTCGCCGCCCGGAACCTCGGCGTGCTCCTGATCGACCACAACATGCCCCTCATCTTCACCAGCTGCGATCACATCTACGTGCTTGGCGCCGGCAAGAACGTGCTCGACGGCCCACCCGACGAGGTGCGCCACGATGAGCGCCTCGCCACGAGCTACCTCGGCAGCACCGCCGCCTCCATTGCGAAGGGATCGACCGAATGAGCGAGCCGCTGCTGAACGTCGAAGACCTCACGGTCTCCTACCGTGGAATTCCCGCTGTCAGCGGGGTGAGCTTTCATCTCGATGCGGGCGAACTCGTCGGCATCATCGGCCCGAATGGCGCCGGCAAGTCCTCCACGATGCACGCCCTCATGGGGCTCGTGCGCGCGGGGGCGAGCAACCTGAGCTTCGCGGGCACAAACCTGCTGGGAGTCCCCACCGAACGCATCGCGAGATCAGGTCTTGCGCTCGTACAGGAGGGCCACAATGTCTTCGGCCGGCTCACGGTGCGAGAGAACCTGCGGCTGGGCTCGACCGCCCGAGCGTCGACCGAGGGCCTTGCGGACGACCTCAAGTGGGTGCATTCGCTGTTCCCTATCCTTGAAGAATTCGCCGAACGGCCCGCGGGCCTGCTCTCCGGTGGCCAACAGCAGCAGCTCGCCATCGGCCGCGCCCTGCTCTCGGCCCCGCAGCTGCTCGCGCTCGACGAGCCTTCGCTGGGTCTGTCCCCCACCGCCGTCGACACAGTGTTCGCCTCCATCGCGAGCATCCGCGACCGCGGCACCGCCGTCTTGCTGGTTGAACAGCGCGCGCAGCAGACCGTTGCCGCCGCCGACCGCACCTACGTGTTGAGCGAGGGGCGCATCACGATGACCCTCACGCCCGCAGACGCGCAGGACTCCGCCCTTCTCATGAAAGCGTATTTAGGTTCATGACATTCCTGCAATCTCTCATTGACGCGACGTCCGCGGGCGCCGTCTACGCCCTCGCGGCACTCGGCATCGGCCTGGTGTTTGGCGTGCTGCGCCTCGCCAACTTTGCGAACGGTGAGATCATCACCGCCGCGGGCTACACGCTGATATTCCTGTGGCAGGTGTCCTGGCCGCTCGCCCTCATCGCTTCGGTGGTCGTGGCGATCGGCTTGTCCCTCCTCATGGACGCTGCGGTGTTCCGCTGGATCCGTTCGCAGTCGGCGGCCACACTGCTGATCGCAAGCTTCGGGGTCAGCATCTTGCTGCAGCGCATCTACGACGGCCTCTTCGGGACGAACGTGCGTACCGCCGCGGTCGCCCCGTCCCTCACGTCCTCCTTCATGATCGGGGGGCTCCGGATCAACCTCATCGCGATCGTGTCCATCGTGTTGGCGGCGATCCTGCTGCTCGGCGTGCACCTCTTTCTTTCGCGCACCCGCATGGGACTGCAGGTACAGGCGGCCTCGGCCGACTTCCAGGCCGCCCGCGTGCTCGGCATCCGCGCCGGGAGCGTGATCGCGCTCACCTTCGCCGTCAGCGGTGTGCTGGCCGCGGCCATCGCTTTTGTGCTGACCGCGCAGTCCGGTGCGGTCAACCCGACGTTCGGCGTCCAGGTCACGCTCTTCGGCCTGATCGGCGCCGTGATCGGCGGCCTCGGGCGACTCGGTGGCGCGGTCGTCGGCGGCTTCACCGTCGGCTTCGCCGTGTCGATGTTTACAACCTGGCTTCCCGCCTGGATCAACGACTTCCGCGTCGCGTTCGTCTACTTGCTGGTCGCCATCGTCCTGGTGATCGCACCCAACGGCATCTTCTCTGGAAAAGTCTCGAAGGATCGCACATGAGCCAGCCAAACCGTGCACGCACCATTGGCGGCACCCGCATCGCCGTCCCCGAATCACTCGCTCACCTGTGGACGCTGGCCGTCCCGCTCGGCGTGGTGTGGCTCGTCGCGATCATCGCGAGCGCAGCGTCGAAGTCCGCCTCGATCGACCTCGGCTATGCACTCGCGAACCTCATCATTGTGGTGGCTATGTGGACATTCATCGGCAACAGCGGAGTGCTCTCGTTCGGCCACATCGCGTTCGTCGCGGTCGGGGCCTGGACGCTCGCGCTACTCACCATCAACCCGGCCATGAAGCACTCACTCATGCCCGATTTGTTCCCGTTCCTCGCTGAGGCGAGTGCCAACCCATTCGTGGCACTGCTGCTAGCAGCGGCCGTCGGCGGCGTTGTCGCGCTCGTCAGCGGCCTGGCACTCATGCGCTTGCACGGCCTCGAGGCCGGCATCGCCACCTTCGCGCTACTCATGCTCGTGGTGCAGATCCTCACCTATTGGAAGCAGATCGGCCCGAAGTCCGGCCAGTCGATGGCGGGGTTGCCACACAGCTTCGATCTGCAGACGATCCTCTTCATCGCGCTCGGAGTCATCGTCCTGGCTTGGCTGTACGGACGAAGCCGCAGCGCCCGGATGCTGCGTGCCTCACGCGACAACGTGCAGGCGGCGCCCGCATCGGGCATCAACATCACCCTGCACCGGCTGATCGCGTTCACCGTTTCTGGCGCACTCGCCGGCATTGGCGGCGCGGTATGGGTGCAGATGAACGGGCTCGCGCAGGCCTCTCAGTTCTCGCTCGATTTCACGTTCACGACCATCGCGATGCTGGTCGTCGGCGGCATGCTCTCGCTCTGGGGCGCGGTGGTGGGTACGCTGCTGATCTCGGCGCTCAATCACGTGCTGGGTATCTTTGAGAAGGGGGCCCAATTCGGCGACGTGATCGTGTCGATCCCCTCGGGGAGCAGACTCATCGTCCTTGGCGCGGTCATGGTGTTGATCCTGATCTTCCGACCCTCCGGCCTCACGGGAGGGCGCGAGGCGATGTGGCCGTTCCGGCCGCGGATCCAGGTGCCCGCAAAGCCCACCGCCTAGGTCGGGCAGGCCGAACTTCTGTGAATTTCATTGCAGATACGTGACGCTCGACAATTTTAGGATATGTTAGACGCGGTTAGAGATCCTGGGTCAGAGTTGACACGGAAAGGCACACATCATGGCTGAGCGCTCATTCGCAAATGAGGTCAAGCTCCTGCGTTCCGGCGCGGGCACGCCGCTGCACGTCGAGGGCATTCTCGCCGTCACGAAGGCACTGCTCGAGTCGGGCGTCTCGTACGTCGGCGGCTATCAGGGCGCGCCTATCTCGCACCTGATGGACGTGCTCGGCGACGCCCACGAGATCCTGGAAGAGCTCGACGTCTACTTCGAGAACTCGGCCTCCGAGGCAACGGCGGCCGCGATGCTCGCCGCCTCGGTGCACTATCCACTGCGCGGAGCGGTCACCTTCAAATCGACCGTCGGGCTCAACGTCGCCTCCGACGCCCTCTCGAACCTCGCCAGCGGCGGCGTCAAGGGCGGCGCCCTCGTCATCCTCGGCGAGGACTACGGCGAGGGCAGCAGCATCATGCAGGAACGCTCGCACGCGTTTGCCATGAAGTCCCAGATGTGGCTGCTCGACCCGCGGCCGAACATTTCGGCCATCGTCAGCTCAGTCAAGCACGGCTTCGCGCTGTCGGAGGCAAGCAACACCCCGGTGATGCTGCAGCTGCGGCTGCGATCCTGCCACCTGCAGGGCTCGTTCGTCGCGGAGGACAACCAGCGCCCCCCGATGACCATCACCGAAGCCGTCGAGAACCCCAAGCGCGACACCAGCCGCGTCGTGCTGCCGCCCGCGAGCTTCCTCCACGAGCACGAAAAGGTAAGCTCGCGCTGGCCTGCGGCCGTCGAATACATTCGTACCAACGGCCTCAACGAGTTCTTCGACGGCGACGTCTCAGACATCGGCATCATCGTGCAGGGTGGCCTGTACAACACCCTCAACCGCGGTCTCGAGCTGCTCGGCTGCTCCGACGCGTTCGGCAACACCCGAGTGCCGATGTATGTCATGAACGTCACCTACCCCGTCATCGACGAGGAGGTCATCGAGTTCTGCGCCGGCAAGCGTGCGGTGCTACTGCTCGAGGAGGGACAGCCCGACTACATCGAGCAGAATCTGAATTCGATCCTGCGCAAGGCCGATTCGAAGACCGCGCTGCACGGTAAGGACCTGCTGCCGATGGGCGGCGAGTACACCACGCAGGTGGTCACCACCGGGCTTAGCCCATTCCTCGAGCGCTACTCGCCCGAGCTGATGGCGATCCGGCCCTCGCTGCTGTTGGCGGCCGATCACCCCGGCAGCCCCTTCGCACCGCGGGTCGACGCCGAGCAGGTACAGGCCCGCCCGCCCGGGCTGTGCACCGGCTGCCCGGAGCGGCCCATCTTCGCGGCGATGAAGCTCGCTGAGAAGGAGGTCGGACAGGATCACCACGTCAGCGCCGACATCGGCTGTCACCTCTTTGCCATCAACGAGCCGTTCAACCTCGGCGCGACCACGATGGGCTATGGTCTCGGCTCAGCCGGCGCGTCCGCCCTGAATCCCAAGGACGCGGATCGCTCCACGGTTGCGGTCATGGGTGACGGCGGGTTCTGGCACAACGGCCTCACCAGTGGCGTGGGCAACGCAGTATTCAACAAGAACGACCAGCTGCTCGTGATCGTTGACAACGACTATGCGGCCGCGACCGGCGGCCAGGACGTGCTCTCGTCTCGGTCGAAGAGCAAGATTCGCTCCACGCAGCACCCCATCGAGCGCGCGGTGCGCGGCGTCGGAGTCAAATGGGCCGAGACGATGAGCAACACGTACGACGTCGGCAAGCTCCGCGACCTGTTCGTAAAGGCGTTCACCAGCGAGGAAGAGGGCCCCAAGGTCATCATCGCGGAGAGCGAGTGCCAGCTCAACGCACAGCGTCGCGAGAAGCCGAAGACCCAGAAGAAGATCAGCGAGGGTAAGCGGGTCGTGCGCCAGCGCTTCGGCGTCGACGCCGACACGTGCACGGGCGACCACGCCTGTATCCGCATCTCGGGCTGCCCGTCGCTCACGCTCAAAGACAACCCCGACCCCATGCGCACCGACCCCGTGGCGACCGTGATCGACAGCTGCGTGGGCTGCGGCGTCTGCGGCGCGAACGCGCACGCGGCGTCGCTGTGCCCGTCGTTCTATCGCACAGACGTCGTCATCAACCCCAACTGGGGCGATCGCTTCCTCGGCAGCATCCGCGCCGCCTGGATTTCACTGTTGTCCGCGCCCATCGAGCGGCGCGCGAGTAAGTACGAGGTAGCAGCATGACGACTTGGGACACGGGTCGTCGGCCCCTCACCATCGCAATTCTCGCCATGGGCGGCGAGGGCGGCGGCGTGCTCGCCGACTGGATCGTGTCGCTCGGCGAGGCGTCGGGGTACCACACGCAGAGCACCTCGGTGGCGGGCGTGGCCCAGCGCACCGGCGCCACCGTCTACTACGTCGAGCTCTACCCCAAAAGCGACACCGCGACCGCGGGCAGTGCCCGCACCGAGCCCGTCCTCAGCCTGTTCCCGACCCCGGGGCAGGTCGATGTGGTGATCGCGTCGGAGCTCATGGAGGCGGGCCGATCGCTGCAGCGCGGCTTCTGCACGCCTGACCGCACGACGTTGATCGCTTCGACGAACCGGGTCTACTCAGTGACCGAGAAGATCGCGATGGGCGACGGCCGCGTCGACAACGAAAGTCTGTTGGCTTCCGCGCGCGCAGGCTCGAAGCTGCTGATCTCGGCCGACTTCAGCGAGCTCGCCGGCCGCGCCGGAAGCGTCATCTCGTCCTCACTCTTCGGGGCGCTCGCCGCCTCGGGGGCGCTTCCCTTCCCACGCGCGGACTTCGAGGAGTCACTGCGCCGATCGGGCAAGGCCGTCGAACGCTCGCTCGCGGCGTTCGCGCTCGGCTTCGACGCCGCCCAGCACGCGGCCGAGGCCGCCGCCGCCCCCAAGCGCCCCTCGGGCCTCGGCCCGGTGCGCGTCACGATCGGCCGGCGCCCGCCGGCCGACCCGGTGGCCGAGGCGGCCGCCGCTGAGCTGCAGCGCCACACCGACCTCGCGATCTCGGACCCCCGTCAGCTCGTGGGCGGTAAGCTCGCGGACCGCATGGATCGCGTTGCCGAGTTCGCGGAGCCCGCGCGCTCCATGGTCGTGCACGGCTGCGTGCGCACCGCGGTGTACCAAAACCTGGCCTACACCGACCGATTCCTCGACCGCGCCGCGCGTGTGATTCCCTTCGAGCAGATGCGCGCCGATGCCGTGGCAGAGCTCTCGGTCGAGGTCGCCCGGCACACCGCACTCTGGATGTCTTATCAAGACACCAGCCACGTGGCCCTGCAGAAGCTGCGCGCCCACCGCATGGAGGGCGTGCGCACGGAAGCGAAAGCGAGCACCGGCCAGCTCACACAGGTGCGCGAGTTCCTGCACCCCCAGGTCGACGAAATCACCGACACCCTGCCGACCGCGCTGGGTCGGGCGCTCTCACGCTCGAAGCTCTTCGAGAAGGTCGTCTCGCGCATCACCCGCAACGGGATGATCGTGAACACGACCTCCGTCTTCGGCTTCAGCTCGCTCTGGCTCATGGCCTCCATGCGGCCGATGCGGCCCCGCTCGCTCCGCTTCGGCCGTGAGCAACTCGCGATCGATGCCTGGCTCGACCTCATCGTCGAGACCGCTGCGGTCGACTATGAACTCGCGTGCGAGGTGGCGAAGTGCGCGCGCGTCCTCAAGGGCTATGGCCAGACACACGCTCACGGCAGCGAGAGCTTCGGCAAGCTGATGGAGGTTGTGCCGTCGCTCACGGGCCGGAACGACGCCGCGAAGGCGCTTGCACGCCTCAGCAAGGCCGCGCTCGCGGACGAAGACGGATCCGCACTGATTCGCGCCTTGGAACTGGCCGCGTAATCCGGCGAACTCTTGCGAACGCCGCGAAGGGCTGCCTAGTCTCGAAGCATGAACCGAGCAGAGGACAGCGTGAGAAGCGCCGAGGCCCAGAGCGGCGATTCATCCGAGCTGGAGTACGAGAAGCCCAAGAAGGAGCAGGAGCTCCGGGCGGATCTCGAGGAGCTGTGGCAGGACGAGTCCCCCGCGACGGCATGCGAGACCGACTTCGCCGACGAGGTGGACGGCCGCCTGGGCACCCGGCACCGCGGGAGCGAGACTCCCTAGTCCATCGAGTCCCCGTCGACGTACTGCCACCCGGTGCTTCCGCCGCGCAGGAAGCGGCTGTGCTCGCGCTGTTCGAAGCGCCCCTCGGACGTGCGCCCGATCGCCGCGAACGTCACCGTCCCGGTCTGATCGAACGGGCCGCCGAGCTCGGTCGCCTCGACCAGCAGCCGCAGCCACTTCGTGTCGGCTTCGAGCTCGAACTCGGACGCGTCGGGCCTGGTGCCCGGGTGCCACGACGCCAGCAGGAAGTCGGCGTCGCCCACCACGAATGCGCTGTAGCGCGCCCGCATGAGCCGCTCGGCCGTCGGTGCCTCCGCGCCCGCGTGCATCGCCCCGCAGCACGATCCGAAGCGCTCGCCCCGCCCGCACGGGCAGGGGTCGCTGGCAGCCACGACGGCGAAACCGGCCGCCAAACCTGTCACGCCCCGAGCTCCCCGCGCAGCACCCGCTGCAGGGTGTCGAGCCGCACGCCGCCGATTCCGAGGGCGCGGCTGTGGAACGCGCGCAGGTCGAAGGTGGCCCCGGAAGCAGCCGCCCGCGCCTCAGACTCGTCGCGCAGGTCTTCCCAGACCCGCTGCCCGACTTTGTAGGAGGGTGCCTGCCCGGCCCAGCCGAGGTAGCGCAGCACCTCGAAGCGCACCGAGGCGTCACTCATCGAGACGTTGTCGTGCAGGAACTCGAAGGCGTAGTCGCCGTCCCACACGCCTCCGCCGTCGGGCCGCTGCTTGCCGAGGTGCACGCCGATGTCGAGCACCACGCGCGCCGCGCGCAGGCGCTGCCCGTCGAGCATCCCGAGGCGATCCGCCGGGTCGTCGAGGTAGCCGAGCTGCTCCATCAGGCGCTCGGCGTACAGCGCCCAGCCCTCGGCGTGACCCGAGGTGCCGGCGAGCTGGCGCCGCCACTCGTTCAGGCTGCCGCGGTTCACGACGGCCTGCCCGATCTGCAGGTGATGCCCGGGCACCCCCTCGTGGAAGACGGTGGTGAGCTCGCGCCACGTGGCGAACTCGGTGTCGCCCTCGGGCACCGACCACCACATGCGGCCGGGCCGTGAGAAGTCGTCCGTCGGGCCCGTGTAGTAGATCCCGCCCTCTTGAGTCGGCGCGATCAGGCACTCCAGCGTCCGGATCTCGGCGGGAATATCGAAGTGAGCCGCGCCAAGCTCGGCAACCGCGCGGTCGCTCGTCTCCTGCATCCACCGCTGCAGCGCGTCGGTTCCGTGCAGTTTCCTCGCGGGATCCTGGTCGAGGAACGCGATCGCCTCGGCGACGCTTGCGCCGGGCAGGATCTCGCGCGCGATGCGTTCCTGCTCGGAGACCATGCGGGCGAGCTCCTCGATGCCCCACTCGTAGGTCTCGTCCAGGTCGACGGCGAGGCCGAGGAAGCCCTCGGAGGCGAGCGCGTACCGCTCGCGCCCGAACGCGTCGGCCTCGGGGGCGTGCGGCGCGACTTCCCGGGTCAGGAACTCGGCAAACTCGCCGTACGCGGCGCTGGCCCCACCGGCCGCGGCCTCGAGCTCGGCGCGGAGCGCGGGCGACAGCGTCGCTGCATCAGCCCCGGTGACGAAGCTCGTGAAGTGCCCGGCGGCAGCGCCCGTCCCAGCGTTTCGCCCGGCCTGCTCGGCGACCTCGCGCACCTGGCGGATGGCGGGTGCCCTCCCCCGCGCGGCGCCGAGCGCGAGCGACTCACGGTGCCCCGATAGCGCGGCCGGGACGGCTCGCAGGCGCTCGGCCACGGCCTCCCAGTCGTCCGCGCTCTCGAGCGGCATGAGGTCGAAGGAGTCGCGGATGTCCTGCACGGGCGACGCGATCACGTTGAGGTTTCGCAGGTGCTCGCCCGACTCGTGCTCGGCGAGCGAGAGCCGCAGCTCGGCACCAAGGTCGGCCTGGGTCACCGCATCGACGGCGTCGACCGGCACCGCCGCCGAAAGCTCGGCCAGGGTCGCCCGAGCGTCGGCGGCGTATGCCTCGGCGCCCGCGGGCGAGAGATCGGCGAGCTTGCCGTTCGCCTCGTTTCGACCGATCATCGTGCCGATCGTGGGCTCGTGCGCGACGAGTGTGTCGACCCACGCCTCCGCGATCTGGTCGATCGGGGTAGGCGTGCGCTCGCTCATCGGGCGTCGCCTTCCGCGGACGCCTCGCCCGCTGTGGCGGCGGCCCCGGCGGCAGGATCCTGCCCGAACAAGAGCGCCTTGACCTCGCGGCGCAGCACCTTGCCGATCATCGACTTCGGCAACGCGTCGACCTTCACGATGCGACGTGGCACCTTGTACGCCGTCAGGGTGTCGCGCAGCTGGGCGCGCATCGCCTCGGGGTCGAACTGCGCGCCGGGCTTCATCACGACCGCGACGACGACGTCCTCGCCGTTGCGTAGGCTGACCTCGCCGACCGCGGCCGCGTCCTCGACGCCGTCGAGCGCGCGCATCGCTTCCTCGACCTCAGACGGCGAGACGTTAAAGCCGCCCGTGATGATGAGCTCCTTGATGCGGTCGACAATTGACACATAGCCGTCCTCACTCATCGTCACGATGTCGCCGGTGCGGAACCAACCGTCCTGCAACACCTGAGCGGTCTCGTCCGGCTTTCGCCAGTACCCCGAGAACACCTGGGGCCCGCGGACGACGAGCTCGCCGGGCTGACCGAGCGGAACCTCGGTGGCGGGGTGATCCGGGTCGACGATCTTCACGTCCGTGTCGGGCAGCGGGATGCCCACGGCACCGATCCTGCGCCCATCGGACACCGGGTTGACCATCAACACGGGCGAGCACTCGCTCAGTCCGTAGCCCTCGACGAGCACGCCCTGGGTGCGCTCCTCCCACGGCGTGACGAGCGCGGTGTCGAGCGGCATGGCTCCCGAGACGGCGATCTGGATGCCCTGAAGGCTCACGCCCGCCTCGTCGGCGGCGTTCATGAGGCGCTGGTAGATCGGCGGCACCGCGGGCAGCACGCTCGCCGGGCGCTTCTTGATGACCTTGAGCACGAGGTCGGGGTCAAACTTCGGGAAAAGCACGAGGCGCGCGCCCATGCTCATCGCGTAGGTGAGGCAGAGCGTCAGCCCGTAGGCGTGGAACATCGGCAGCACCGCGTAGACGACGCAGCCCTCGCCGCGCGTGACCGTCGGGGTCCAGGCCTGCGCCATAGCGGCATTCGACAGCATGTTTCGGTGGCTGAGCATTGCGCCCTTGGGTGAGCCCGTCGTGCCGCTCGTGTATTGGATGACCGCGACGTCGCCCTGTTCGGGCTTCGGCACGCGATCGCTGATCGGGCGGCCCTTCACGAGCTCGGCGAAGCTGCGCACCCCCTTCGCCGGCTTCGTGAGCTGTGCCCGCTTGGTGCGAATGGATGGGACCGGGAGGGTCAGCGCGAGGCGCATCGCGCGCGGCATGCCCTTCGTGATGTCGACGGCGACGATCTCGGCGGGCAACACGTCGGCCGGGAAGTCCTGAATAGAGGGGACGACGGCGTCCCATGCGAGCACGACGCGGGCGCCGTGATCCTCAAACTGGTGCCGCAGCTCGCGCGGCGTGTACAGCGGGTTATGCTCCACGACGATCGCGCCGAGGCGCAGGATCGCGTAAAACGCCACGATGTGCTGCGGGCAGTTCGGCAGCACGATCGCGACCGGGTCGCCATGCTGTACGCCGAGCTTCCGCAGCGACTCGGCCACGCGGTCGATCTGCTCGCCGAGCTTCTTGTAGGTCGTCTCGGCCCCGAAGAACTCGAGCGCGACGGCCGAGGGGAACTCGGCGATTGAGCGGTCCATCAGCTCGGTGAGGGATCCGGGCAGCTCGCCGAGCGTGTGTGGCACGTCCGGGGCATAGCTGGCAAACCAAGGGGACGAAGCGTCGGGGAGGGGGGTGTCAGCAATCACAGGCCAACTTTACCCGGGTCGCGGAATTTCGGGCGCTGCGCGGCATCACACTCCAGATAAGATGGGAGGGCGCGGCACCCATGACTATCGGCCGCGCCCCTGAACCCAAGGAGATCCCTCGTGAAGACCCGCACTCGCCTCGCCGTCGCTTTCACCGCGGTTGTCGCGTCACTGTTCGCGGCCGCGCCTGCTTTCGCAAGCGAGGGCGCCGTCGAGCACGTCAACGAGTTCTCCTCCGCCGGCCAGCCCGTCGACGCGGTCGCGATCTCGATTGTCATGCTCGTGCTGCTCGCGTTCGTGCTCATCAGCTCGACCCTGATCGGCAACCTCTTCGAGAAGAAGTAACCCTCATGGCCGCGTCGTTCGTCAACCAGCTCTCGCAGCTCGACCCGGAGACGATCGAGCTGCAGCTCGACGGCACGACGCTCACCATCCGCGTCAACCGGCCGAAGGCGCTGAACGCCCTCTCACCGCAGGTCATCGACGAGATGCGGGCGGTCGTCGGGCTGGTGCGCGAGTCGCTGACCGGCACCGAGTGGCCGGTGCGCGGCGTCATCATCACCGGCGCAGGCCCGAGGTCGTTCGTCGCCGGCGGCGACATCGCCCAGATGAACGGCATGGACTCGACGGCCGCCGCGGCGTATGCCGCCGAGGCGCAGGAGCTCACGACCTGGCTCGAGACCCTGCCCGTCCTCGTGATCGCGGCGGTCAACGGCTTCGCGCTCGGCGGCGGCTGCGAGCTCGCCATGGCCTGCGACGTCATCCTCGCCTCCGAGAACGCGAGCTTCGGCCAGCCCGAGGTCGCGCTCGGCCTCATCCCCGGCTTCGGCGGCAGCGTCCGCCTGCCCCGCTACGTTGGCGCGGCCGCGGCGCGCGAGCTGATCCTCACCGGTCGCAGGATCGATGCCGCCGAGGCTGCTCAGCTCGGCCTCGTCTCGCGGATCCTGCCCGACCACGGCAAGCTGATCGAAGCGGCCCACGAGATGATCGATCTCTCGGCCGCCCAGTCCCCCGTCGCGGTCGCCGCCGCAAAGCGCGTGCTGCGCGAGGCCGGCTCGCTGTCGATCGACGCGGGCCTTGAGGTGGAGCGCGCCGCGTTCGCGGCCTGCTTTGATACGGCCGACATGGCCGAGGGCACCGCCGCGTTCGTCGAGAAGCGCCGCCCGGAGTTCCCGGGGCGCTAAGGCTGGAGCGCCCTACGCCTCGCGGACCACGCGGATCGCGGAGACCAGCGGATCGATTGCGCCACGGACGTAGCCGGTGGGCGACGCCGCAACGGCCGTCAGGAAGCGAACCGTCTCGGCCGTGATCTCCTCGCCCGGGAGCACGTTCGGGATGCCCGGCGGGTAGGCGGCGAGCGAGTCCGACGACACGCGTCCGACGGCCTCGGCGGCCGGGACGACCTCGGTCTCGGCGAAGAATGCATCGCGCGGGAGCATACGCAGCTTCCCGGCGGTCGGCAGCGGCGGGAAGCTCACCTCGACGGACTGCCCGGCAGCGCGCAGCGCATCCGCCTCGTCGGCGACCTCGCGCATCGCGTTCATGATGAAGTCCAGGTCGGGCACCTGGCCCGCGCCAATCACGGCGACGATGCTGGTGGCCGTCGACATCTCGAAGTACAGATGGTGTTCCTCGACCAGGCGGTCGCGCACCCAGTGGCCGCTCTGGCCGAGGCCCGAGACATCGACGGGGACGCGCAGCAGGTCGGTCTCGACAATGTCGGCGAACCGGTCAAAGTCGTCGCTGATGATCGCGAAACGGCCGTCGGCGCGCAGGCGTGCCCGCAGCTCCTGCGCCATCGCGATCGATTCGCCGATCTTCTCGGTATTCGCGACGATCGCCATGCGGGCGATATCGAGCGAGCCCATGAGCAGCGAGCTCTCGGAGGTCGAGGCCGTCATGGTGACCGCGCGGGCGACGAGCGGCTCCAACCGGTCCGCGAACGGGCCCTCTCCCAGGTGCAGCATGGCGGACTGGGTGAACGAGCCCGCGAGCTTGTGCGTGCTCGAGACGACGAGATCGGCGCCCAGCTTCGCGGGCGACTCGGGCAGATCGGGGTGGAAGCCGAAGTGCGCACCCCAGGCGCCGTCGACGATGAGCGGGGCGCCGTGCGCGTGGGCGACGCGGGCGAGGCCGGCGACGTCGGCGACCGAGCCGAAGTAGCTCGGCGAGATGACATAGACAGACGCCGCCGGGCGACCCTCGGCCTCGGCCAGCACGAGCGCTGCCTCGAGGGCCTCGGGCGTCACGCCGTGCGCGATGCCGTGGCGCTCGTCGACCGTCGGGGCGACAAAGCTCGGGTTCAGCCCCGCGACGAGCACGCCGTCGCTGAAGCTCGAGTGGGCGCTGCGCTGCGACAGGATGTTCGCGCCGAGACCGCGCACGGCGATCGCGGCGGTGCGGTTCGCCTGCGAGGCGCCGTTCGTCATGAACCAGGTGCGGCGCGCGCCCCACGCCTCGGCGGCGAGCTGCTGCGCCTGGCGCAACGGCGAGTCATCGCCCAGGTCGATGCCCTTGAGCATGAGTGGGATGTCGAGGGTGACCGCCTGCTCGCCGAAGAAGTCGGCCAGCTGGCTGGCGCCCTCGCGGGCGGTGCCGCCGTGCCCGGGGACCATGAGGTTCACCGGGTGAGCGGCGACGTGGCGCTGCAGCGCCTCCGCATATGGCGCACACGCCTGGCTCAGCGGCGCGGGCGCCGCGTTCTGCGCACCCGAAATGGCCTCGGCCGCCAGGGCGGTGGTGAGCTGGTGGGAGTCGGCGTGAGTCTTGGCGTGCAGCATAAGACGATATTCCCGCAGCCGACTCACCGAGTGAACCCCCGCTTTGCCTCCCCCGGCACCAGATACTCTCTGGTACCTGCACCCACTCTGGGGACCGATGCGCTATAGGCAGTAATGTGGAGCCGTGATAGATCTGCGCCAGCTCGAAGCCCTCCGCGCCGTCGCCCAGGAGGGCTCGGTCTCGCGGGCCGCCCTGCGACTCGGCTGGAGCCAGCCCACGGTGGACTACCACCTCAAGAACCTCGACCGGCTCGCGGGCACGGCCCTCCTGTCGCGTTCAAGCCGCGGCAGCACGCTCACGACGGCGGGTTCGGTCATGCTCGAGCGGGGCATCGAGATCCTGAGCCTCTCCGAGCGCGCGCTCGTGGACGTCCGGGACCTCTCGCAGCTCGGCAGGATCCGGCTGCGTTTTGGCACCTTCCCCACCGCGGCGGCGCAGCTGCTGCCGCAGATCGCCGCGCGCCTGTCAGAGGTCGGCGTCGAGATCGACGCGGTGCTCGAGGAGGTCACGCCGCTCGTGACCCGGATCAACCAGCGCGAACTCGACGCCGCCCTGCTCTATACCGCAGGGGACTACGACCTGCCGTTCCGCGCGGACGTCCACACGACGCACGTCATGCGGGACCCGCTGCTGCTCGCGCTCCCCCGCACGCACCCGCTCGCCGAGCTGCGCATCATCGACAATGAGGCGCTGCTCACACTCGCGGACGAGCACTGGGTGCTCGGCGCGACCGCCGGCGACACAATGGACGACATCGTGCGCGATGTCTTCGCCGAGGCGGGGCACGAGATCGACGTCGCCATTCGCACCGACGATTTCTCCGTCGTGCTCGGGCTCGTCGCCGCCGGCATGGTCATCGGGCTCGTGCCGCGCCTCGCGGCGACGACGATCCCGGCGGGCGTCGTGATCCGGCCCATCGCCGATGATCGCTTTGCGCGCGAGATCGTGCTGGCCGCGCCGGGCGAGGGCCCTGGCCGCCAGCCCCCGGTCGCGGTGCGCCAGCTCGCCGACGCCGTGCGCCGCTCGATCGAGGCGATCCCCGAGGTCGACGACTGGGCGTAGGCCCGAGTCCGGGTGAGGCGCCGGCTCCTGACTAGGCTCCGGCCTGCGCCTGAGCCTGCGCCTGGGCTTCGACGCTCGCCGGCTCAACAACACCCTCGACCGTCTCCTCGTGGACGATCGGGTCGGCCTTCACGAAGATCGCGACGACGGCGGCAAGCGTGGCCACTGCACCGCCCAGCAGGAACGCGGCCTGCATGCCGTTTGCCATCGCGGGCACCTCGCCGATACCGCGAGAGATCGCTCCGGCCGAGACGACGCTCATGACCGTCACGAACACCGCGGTGCCGGCGGCCCCGGCAACCTGCTGAATCGTCGAGATCGTCGCGCTGCCGTGGGCCGCGAGGTGCGGCGGCAGCGATCCGAGCGAGAGCGAGAAGAGCGGCGTGAACGTGCACGCGAGGCCGATGCTCAAAATGAGGTGGGCCACCACGGCGAGCCAGATCGGGGTGAACTCCCCGAACGTGCCCATCAGCCAGAGGGCCGCAGCGGTCATCGCGGTACCCGGGACCAGCAGGGGCTTGACGCCGTGGCGGTCGACGATGCCGCCGACGACCGGGCCGAGCAGTCCCATCAGCAGACCGCCGGGCAGCAGCACGAGGCCGGTCGCGAGCGTGTCGGCGCCGAGCACGTCCTGGAGGTAGATCGGCAGCAGCACGAGGGTGCCAAACAGGGCGATCATGCTGACGGCGAGCAGCAGCACGGACAGCGCGAACGGGCGCGAGTTGAAGGTGCGAAGATCGAGCAGCGCGCGGTCGTGGCGCTGCAGGCTGAGCTGGCGCCAAACGAAGAGGCCGAGCGAAATCACTCCCACGATGATCGGGATCAGAGGCTCGACCGCCTCGCCTCCGCTCGCCCGCTGCCCGACGGCACTCAGGCCGAAGACAATACCGCCGAAGCCCAGCGCAGAGAGCACGACCGAGATCGCGTCGATGCGCGTGTAGCGACGCTCGCCGACGTTGGGCAGTTTGATGGCGCCGATGACCAGCGCCGCGGCCGCGATCGGCAGCATCACGATGAACAGCCAGCGCCAGCTGAGGTGCTGCAGGATCATCCCGGACAGCGTCGGGCCGAGCGCCGGGGCGACCGACATGACGATGGCAATGCGCCCCATCAGCGCGCCGCGGTGCCGCTCGGGCACGAGCGTGATGACGGTCGTCATGAGCAGCGGCATCATGATCGCGGTGCCGACGGCCTGCACGATGCGGCCAAGCAGCAGCACCGCGAACCCGGGCGCGATCGCCGCGACCGCAGTGCCCGTCACGAAGAACGCCATCGCCACGATGAAGAGCGTGCGTGTCTTCATCCGCTGGATCAGCATGCCCGTAATCGGGATCACCACGCTCATCGTGAGCAGGAACGCGGTCGTCAGCCACTGCCCCGTCGACGGCGAGATGTCGAGGTCGAGCATGAGCCGCGGCAACGCCACGCCCATCACGGTCTCGTTGAGAATCACCACGAACGAGGAGACGAGCAACAACCAGATCGCCAGGTTCTCGCGCGGCCCAATCTTGTCGTCGACTGCGTGCTCGCTGGAGTGCACGGCGGAGGAACGAGACATGACGAAGGGCCTTTCGGTGGTGGCGCGAGAAAATGGGGAAAGGTACAGCATACCCGCACTTTCGGACGCGGCACCAATCCGCGCTAGGCTCGAAACACCGACCCGGACATCCGGGGCACCCGACGAATGGAGACCACTCAGCTTATGGATGACTACAACGACGGCATGGCGGACTTCGCCGCCGGCATGGGCGCGTTCTTCGCGTTCCTCATCATCTTCTTTGCGGTCTTGGCGCTCTTCGTAGTCGCCGTGTACGTCTTCTCGAGCATCGCGTACATGAAGATGTACCAGAAGTCGGGTCACCCCAACCCCTGGGGCGCATGGGTCCCCTTCTACCGCGAGTTCCTCCTCATGGAGCACGGCGGGGTGAGCGGCTGGTACTACCTCATCTGCTACGGCGCGACACTCGTCTTGAGCGGCATTGGTACGGCACTCACGGCCACTGCCCCGCTCGGCGCGCTCAGCTCAGTCGGTATGTCGGGCGAGTTCGACAGCAGCGCGAGCGGCGCAATGACCGGCATGATCGTCATCGGCTACCTCTTCAGCCTGCTGTCGTATCTCCCCTCGCTCGCCATGATCGTGCTGCAGATCTTCGTGGTCATCAACCTGAACCGCGCGTTCTCGCGCCCGGGCGCCGGCATGATCGTGCTCGGCATCCTGGTCCCGCTCGTCTGGATCGGCATCCTCGCCTGGGGCAAGAACTCGGTCTGGCGACCCGAGGGCGCTATCCACGGCACCCGCGGCATCTTCTTCCCCCGCCAGGGCACGACCTACCTTGAGCGTCAGATTGCGGCGCGCTTCGGCGGCGTCATGCCCGCGCACGCGCAGAAGCAGCCCAAGGCGCAGCCCATGCCGCAGGCAGCGTACGCGCAGCAGCAGCAGCAGCAGCAGGCTCCGGCTCAGCAGCCGGTCCAGCCGCAGGCCCCGGTCCAGCCGCAGGCCCCGGTCCAGCCGCAGGCTCCGGTCGACCCGGCTGAGGGCAACCAGCAGCAGTAGTTCGCACATCGAAAATGGGCGGTATCCCCTCGGGGGTGCCGCCCATTTTTCGTCGGCGCAGCGCGCAGCTACACGCGAGCCGGCCTAGGCGAACGGATCGCCAAGGCGCGCCAAGAACTCGATCGTCTCAGGCTTCTGGGGGGCGTCGAAGATCTGCTCGGGAGTGCCCGACTCGACGATCACGCCGTCCTTCAGGTACACGACCCGGTCGGCCACGCGGCGCGCGAAGGACATCTCGTGGGTCGCCATCACGATCGTGGTGCCGCCGGCCTTGAGCTCGCGCACGAGATCGAGCACCTCGCCCACGAGCTGAGGATCGAGGGCGCTCGTGATCTCGTCCAGCAGCAACAGCTCGGGGTCGGTCGCCAGGGCCCGCACGATCGCGACGCGCTGCTGTTGGCCCCCGGAGAGGCGATCCGGGTATTCCTTCGCCTTGTCGGCAAGGCCGATGCGCGCCAGGAGGTCGCGACCGGTCTGCTCTGCCTCCGCCTTCGGCACGCCAAACACCTTGCGGGCGGCGAGCGTCACGTTGTCGAGGACGTTCATGTGCGGGAAGAGGTTGTAGTGCTGGAATACGACGCCGATGCGCGCGCGCACCTGGTCGACGTTCACGCGCGGGTCGCTGATGTCCGTATCGCCGAGGAAGATCTGGCCGTCGTCGATCTGCTCGAGCAGGTTGATCGTCTTGAGCAGGGTGGACTTGCCCGAGCCGCTCGCGCCGATGAGCACGACGACCTCGTGCTGCCCGACGTCGAGCGAGATGCCGCGGAGCACATGCGCCTCGCCGAACGACTTGTGGACGTCCTCGACCCGCAGGACCGATTCGGCGCCGCGCGCCGGGGAAGCGGTCTCGGTCATACCGAGCCTCCGATCTGCTCGCGCTGCTGCTGACGTGCCGTCACCCAGTCGGTGAGGCGGATCATCGGCCAGGAGATGATGATGAACAGGATTCCTGCAACGACGTAGGGCGTGAAGTTGTAGCTGGAGGCGACCTCGATCTGCGCGGCGCGCACGGCGTCGACCGCTCCGAGCACCGAGATCAGGCCGACGTCCTTCTGCATCGATACGAAGTCGTTCATCAGCGCGGGCGTCACCTTGCGCACGCCCTGCGGCAGCACGATGAGCCGCAGCGTCTTGGTGCGGCTGAGCCCGAGCGAGCGAGCGGCAAGGCGCTGCGAGGGGTGCACGGCGTCGATGCCGGCGCGCAGCACTTCGGCGACGTAGGCCGAGTAGGTCAGGATCAGCGCGATGGTGCCCCAGAACTGGGCGGGCATGCGCCCGAACAGTTCGAGCCCCGGCAGGCCGAAGCCGACCAGGTACAAGACGAGCAGTACGGGGATGCCGCGGAAGATGTCGGTGTAGCCGGCGGCGAGCAGCCTGAGCGGCGTGAACACCGCGCCCTTGAGCGTGCGCGCGACGGCCAGCAGCGTGCCGAGGATCGCGACGCCGATCGCCGCGACGAACAGCACCTGGATGTTGAGCCAGAGGCCCTTGAGGATCGCCGGGAACGAGTTCACCGCGGTCTCGAAGTTGAAGAACGTGGTCTGCACGCGATCCCAGCCGGGGCTGTTCACGATGACGACGCCAATCACGACGGCGAAGACGAGCGTGCTGACGATACTCAGCAGGATCGAGCGCGAGCGCTGCCGGCGACGGAAGTCGCGGCGGTCAAGCTCGATCCTGCTGAGTGCGCGTGAGCCGTCCCCGATCCGACCCGCCGGGGCGGGATCCTGCGGGTTGGCCGGAATGGTTGAGAGGCTCACTGGGTCAGACCTACTTCAGGACGGGAGCGCCCTGGTCGGCGAGCCACTGGGTCTCGAGCTCGGCCAGCGTGCCGTTCTCGCGCAGGGCGTCGACCGCTGCGGTGGTCTTGGCGGTCAGCTTCGAGTCCTTGGGCAGCACGATGGCGAACTCATCGCCGCCGTCCGTGGAGTTCAGCTGACCGACGATGACGCCGTCATCGAGCTGCGCGCCCACCGCGTAGAAGGCGCCGGGGAGGTCGGTGACGAACGCATCGATCTGGCCGCTCTGCATGGCGGCGATGACGTCGTCCACCGAGTTGAAGACCTGGATCTCGCTCGTCGGGTCGATCTCGGCCTTCGCGACGTCGTAGGAAGTGGTGCCGGCGGCGACGCCGATCAGCGAGCTCTTGAGCCCGGCCAAGTCCGTCGCGTTCGCGGCGTCCGTGCCGGCGTTCGCGACGACCGCCTGGGTGGTCGTGTAGTACGGCGACGAGAAGTCGACGGCCTGCGCGCGCTCCTCGGTGACCGAGAACTGCTGGAGGTTCAGGTCCCAGTCCTTGGGGCCCGGCGCGATGGCCGAGTCGAAACTCGAGCGCACCCAGACGACGTCCTTCGCGTCGAAACCGAGCTCCTCGGCGACCGCGAACCCGACGGCGGCTTCGAAGCCTTCGCCCGACTCAGGCTTGTCGCCAACGACCCAGGGCTCGTATGCCGGCTGGCCGGTCGCGATGGTCAGCTTGTCGGGAGTAACCGTCTCACTGTCCGAGGCGGGCGCGCAGCCCGAGACGGCGAGAACTGCGGCGGTTGCTGCGGCGACAAGCGCGCCGATGCGGATGGTGCGAGACATGGGAATCCTCCGGGTACGAGCGGGGCGGGACCGAGGTTGTGCCGTGGCGTGGGCACACGACAACCCCTCGATCCTACGGCAAAGCGTCAACGGGCGTGACAATCTGCGTCACCTGACGTCACGCAGCGGGCGCGCTGGGCTGACGCTAGCGCGCGAACCGTTCGGCGCCCGCGACGACGGTGCGGGCGCAGGATCCTGCCCCGCTCTCGACGAGGTGCGCGAGCGTGTCGTCGGGGTTCGTCACGGGAACGTCGAAGAAGGCGAGATCGGCGAGGGCGCCGACGACGAGCTGGCCGATCCGGCGGGTACCGACGCTCAAGCCGAGCGCCGCGGCCCCGCCGAAGGTTGCGGCCGAGAACAGTCGGGCGTGGAGGTCGCGCCCCGCGTAGCCCTGCTCTCGCGCCACCCGGTAGAGCAGCGCGACGTCCGCGAGCGGGTCGAGGGACGGCGACGACGACAGTGAGTCGGTGCCCACCGAGATCGGGCTGCCCTCGCGCAGATAGTCGGCGATCGGCGGCATGTCGAGGCCGATGATCTCGTTCGAGCGCGGGCAGAGCGCGACGCTCGTGCCCCGGGCGCGGAGCAGCGCCCGGTCCTCGGCACTGACGTACACGCCGTGGGCGATGTGGCAGTCGGGTCCGAGCACGCCGAGGTGGTCGACGAATTGGGTGGACGAGACGCCGATGCCTCGCGAGCGCAGGGCGCGGAAGCTGTCCGCGCCGAGCTCGGGCCACGTCTCGTGGGAGCCGCGGAGGCCGCGCTCCATGTGCGCCTCGGCGAGGTGGATGTGCAGGCGAAGCCCCTGCTCGCGCACCAGGTCGGGGATCTCGAGCAGCGGCTGCACCTCGAGGGAGTAGGGGGCGTGGGGCGAGACCCCGGCTCCGGGGGGCGTCGGGATGCGACGGATCTGCTCGAGCACGTCGGCGCGCGCCTCGTCGGTCCAGTCCGCGTTGCTCTTGCCGTACACCTCCCAGTAGGCGATGCCGTGCAGGCCCGCATCGTGGAGGGCGCTGAGCGCCGACTCGTCGGTGACGACATCGGCGGCGGCCGTCACGCCGGCCGCGAGCGAGCTCGCCGCCCCCTCCGCCGCGGCGGCGGCCCAGTCGTGCCCGCCGCGGTCGTAGACGACGTCGAAGGCGTCGCCCCAGTCGTCAAAGCCGGTGTAGTGGCGCTGCGCCAGCTCGCCCATGTGCGTGTACTGCAGGTGGGTGTGCGCATTGACGAGGCCTGGCGCAAGCACGCCGTCGAAGCGCTCCTCGCGGTATGCGATCCCGCGCTCCTCGAGCGCCTGGCGCACCCAACGCCGGTCCCCCACATGCAGGATCTTTTCGCCGCGCACCGCGACCGCGCCGTCCGCGATGCGCGGTCCCACGACGGGCAACACGAGGTTCGCACTATAGAGGACGGTCTCGGGGGGCGTTGCGGCGGGATCAGCGGTCACGAGAACCCAGTCTAGGCGCTCGGACGGCCGCCCCGGCCGTCACAGCAGCGGGCGAACGCCCGCGTATCCGTCGCCCACGACCGACGACGGGGTATTGAAGACCCGGGTCTGTCGCGACGGCTCGGAGTACTGGGGCCACCCGGGATCGCCCGTCGTGATGAACGCGACGGCTCCGCCGTGCACCGCATCCGCCAGGCCCTGCGGCGGGTTCGGCCCGGCCAAAGCCTCAATGCCCACCGGGGAGTCAAGGCAATCAAAGAAGAACGGCACGTCGATGCAGTGCTCAGCGAAACCGAAGACCCCCGACGGCCAGGAGAACCGATACACCCACGTGGGGGCGCCCTCGCGCCGCGCGACCGTCTCGACGAGCGCCTTGCGGAACATGAGGTCGGTGAGGAAGCGGCCGCCGATGCGGGCCGTTCCCTTGCTCACCGCGTCCTGATTCGCCGCGAGGTATCCCTTCATCGCAGCCTTGGGCAGGCCGAGTTTGCCGAGCAGGAGCCGCTTCGGGACCCAGCGCAACTTCTTCGCCTGCTCCGAGAACACCATCGAGAACTCGTCGTCCGTCGTGCCCATGACGAGTGGCTTGTCGGCGCCGACCCCCGCCTTGAACGAGTCGGTCGTCGCGCGCAGGATCAGGTCGCCGTCGATGGTCGGGCCGAGGGCGAGGCCCTCCTTGATCATGTCCTGGAAGCCGTCGGCCGTCATCTTGGTCGACTCCTGCTGTGCCTCCAGGACCTGCGCCTCGGTGCGCGAGCCGAAGCCGGCCACGGTGGGGGCAACGCCGAGGCCCGCCGCGAGCTTCCGACCGAACGCCTCCGCCCGCGCCGGGGTCACATCGGCGAGCGCGCCCGAGACCGAGTACACGCCATGGAAGAGGTGCTGGGCCGCCTCCATGCCGAGCAGGGTCTGCACGGCCCCGCCGCCGGCCGACTGGCCGGCGATCGTCACGCGACTCGGGTCGCCGCCGAAGTCGGCGATGTTCTGCTGTACCCACTCGAGCGCCAGCAGCCAGTCACGTACGCCGCGGTTCGACGGCGCGTCCTCGATCCAGCCGAAACCGTCGAAGCCGAGCCGGTACGAGATCGTCACCGTCACGACGCCGTCGCGGTTGAAGCCGCGGCCGTCGTACCAGAGGCTCGCGGGTGAGCCGGCGAAGTAGCCACCGCCGTGGATCCAGACAAGCACGGGCAATCCGGCCCCCGACTGCGGCTGCTCCGGAGACGGGGTGAACACGTTCACGTTCAGGGTCGATTCGCCCGGCACGCTCGGCTCGGGAATGAGCGTGACCCCGGGGTCGCCCCGCTGTGCCGTCGGGCCGAACTCGAGGGCGTCGCGCACGCCCTCCCACGAACGGTGCGGCACGGGGGCTTGGAAGCGAAGCTCCCCCACCGGCGGTTCGGCGAACGGAATGCCGAGAAACGCCGCCGAACCGTCGGCCGCACCCGGCACGCCCCGCCAGGTGCCGCGCACCCGACCGGCCCGGGTCTCGACCTCAACGAATGACGTGGTGGTGTTCGACACGGTGTGCTCCTAACGAACGCTCTTGATCGGGATGATAGCGAGGGCCGCAATGATCGAGAAGACGATGGCGAACACGAAGAGCATCGAGTAGCCGCCGAAGTAGGTAATGATGAGGCCGGCGATGGCCGGGCTGAGCGCCTGCGGGATATTCGTGGCGATGTTCAGAATACCGAGGTCCTTGCCCGCGGCCGCTCCCCCGCCCGGCAGCACCTCGGTCATGAGCGCCGCGTCGACAGACATGTACAGCCCGAAGCCGAATCCGTTGATGATGCTCATCGCGATCATGCCGGTCATGTTCGGCATCATCAGCGGCATCGCAAGGCCGATGACCATGATCACCGACGCGGCATAGATGAAGACCTTGCGCCGGCCGGCCTTGTCGCTCCACCAACCCGACACCGCGATCGCGACGAGCGTCGGCACGAAGGCGACGAGGGTCAGCGTGATGACGGCGCCCTGCGCCTCGACGAGCGGCATGCCGATGAAGTCGGTGAGCAGGTACAGCTGGAACGCCGCGATGACGAAGTACCCCAGAATGAGCAGGAAGCGGGCGGCGAAGGCCCACGCAAAATCGGGGTGGCGCTTCGGGCTGACCCAGAATCCCGAGAGGAAGGTCTTCCAGTTCCACGGGTCGACCGCGGCCTCCTTGCTCGACCAGTCACGGTTAATGAGGACAAAGATGACGGTGACCACCATGACCACGATGCCGAAGACCGCGTAGGCGAGGCCGAGGCTCGCGGCGAGCGCTCCGGCGGTAATGACGCCGACGGTGCTCCCGAGTTGCATGCCGATACCAGACATCGCGCTCGCCGTGCCCCGCTTGTCGCGCGGGAAGCGGTCGGGGGTGATCGCCGACAGCGGCCCCTGGATCGCGTTGAGCGCGACCTGGATGACGACCCAGAACACGGTGATCCAGACCAGCGAGGTGAGCGAGCCCATCCCGAGCAGCAGGATCCCGCCGACGAACGCGCCGATCAGCATCCACGGGGAGCGCCGCCCGAGCTTTGACCGGGTGCGGTCGCTGAGCGCGCCGACGATGGGCTGGGCGAACAGGGTGAACACGAACGAGACCGTGGTCACAATCGCGAGGTTCGCGACCTTGTTCGCTTCGTCCAGCAGCAGGACCTGCGAGGGCAGCAGGATCGCGATGAGGCCCGCGTAGGTCGCAAACAGGGTGAACGACGACATCAGGATCGCGGGCAGCGTGGCCTTGCTGGCCGGCGGGCTCGTGGGCGGCTCGCCGGCGACCGGCTGGGCGGTCGAGATAATTCCGGTCGGGGCGACCGGGATGGTCGGATCACCGACGTTGTAGGGCTGAGACATGCGGGCTCCTCGTCATTGAGTTGGCCAAAAGGGGGCACGACGCCCGAAACCGAGCGACGTTCGGGAACAGTGTCCCGCGTTGTCCACACGAGCGCAAGCTCATTGACATTCCGATTGCGTCAAGAAACCGTACATTGTAAGGTTTTCACAATTCCGCCCAACGCTTCACCGTCGAAGCTACGAAAGGACCCTCATGGTCATGGATCCAGGCACCGCTCCCGTCACGACCTCGGCACCACCGGCCCGCGCAGGGAAAACGCGCCGCCCCTCCTGGCCACTGGCCACCGGGCTCCTCGGCATGCTGGTGTTCACCGCGTTCGGCTTCGCCGTCGCGGCGAACGTCGAGCACCCGTTCACCCAGCCCCTCGACGACTGGTGGCGGGCGCTCGTCGGCGCGACCAACGAGGCGCAGATTCAGAACCCGATCGTGATGCTGTTCCAGGAGATCGGCCAGATCGGAGGGGCCGTGCTCATGGTCATCGTGATTCCCGGCTGGCTGTTCATCATCCGTCGCTGGCGGTCGGCACTGTTCGTGCTCGCCGCAGAGTTCGGCGTCAGCATCGTCGTCTCGCAGGTGGTCAAGAATCTCGTCGATCGGCCACGCCCCGCCGCAGATGCGGCACTCGGCCTGTCCGGCCCGCTCATCCCCGTCGACCACGGCTCGTTTCCCTCGGGGCACGGCGTGAGCGTCGGCATCCTGGTCGTCGCGATCGCCGCGATCCTGCCCGTCGCGGCCCGCAAAATCTGGTGGATTGTCGGCGCGGTGCTCGCGATCGGCATGATCTGGCAGCGCACCTTCGTCAACGCCCACTGGATCTCGGACGCGATTGTCGGGGTGATCGGCGGCGCCTCAGCGACGCTGCTGCTCTGGTGGCTCTTCTGGCGCCTGCTCGATCGCGATCGAGGCAAGCCGCTGTTTCGCCGGGTGCGCGCGGATCAGCCCCGGGAGTCCGTCGCGCGGTAGCGGTGAGCGGTCCAGTGCTGGGCCGCTCCCCCCGGGCGGACCGGCCCCGACCCCAGCGGATCCACCTCGCCGCCGTGCGCCTGAAGGGCGGCGGCGGCGACCCGGCGCTCCGCCGCGGCGTCGAGCACGTGCACGCCGACCGCGTCCAGCCCCTCGGCGATCCTGCCGAGCGAGCTGAGCTGCGTCGCGAACGAAAGGTCCATGACCTCGATGGGATTTCCCTCGCCCGCGGTGTAGTTCACCCCGGCGCCGTCCGCCAGCACGAGTGGGCCTCCGGCTTCCCCCGGCGCGCGCCAGGTGGCAAGGTGCGGGCCGTGGTGCTCGGCCTGCCAGCCGCGTTCGCGCAGCTCGTCGAGCGCGAGCTCGTCGTCGATCCCTCCGGCCACCGCGACCGCGGCACCCGGCCGAAGTCGCGCGAGGTCGTCGCCGCTCAGCGTGTGCCAGACGCCCGTCGCGCTCACGGCGACGTCCGCGATGGGCAGGGCCGAGGCGAGCGTGCTCGCCTCAAACCCGTCGTGGAGCGCCTGCAACGCCCGGACGGGGTCGCGCTCGACCACGGTGATCTTCGCCCCGAGCGCCGCGGCAAAGCGGGCAACTCCCGCCCCGACCGGGCCATAACCGACGACGACCCAGCGCGTCCCCCCGATCCCGGTCGCTCCCGCGCCGGCAGCGTCGTGCCCCGGACGCGCGGCGGAGTCGAGCAGATCGGCGATGGCGAACACGCAGGACTGACCCGTCCCGATGCGGTTGTCGAACTCGGACTTCGTGCGGGCGTCGTTGACGGCGATCACCGGGATGCAGAGCGCCCCCTCGGCGGCCATCTCGATCAGCGGACGCACCCCGCTCGTCGTCTCCTCGCTCGCGGCACGGAGCCTCTCGAGCGCGCCGGGGCGCTCGGTGTGTGCCAGGCGGACGAGGTGCGAGCCGTCGTCGATCAAGAGCTCGGGGGCCCAGTCCAAGATCCCGGCCGCGTGCGCCGCGTCGAGGGCCAGAGTGTCGGCGTCCGCGCCGTCCTGGTCGGCAGGAACGGGATCGAGGCCGAGCTTCGGGGCGAAGACCTCGACGCCGAGCTCGGCGAGCGCGGTCGCGACCGCGGGGTCGGTCTCGCCGTCGGCTGAGAACACGGCCACCTCCGCGCCGGCATCGCGCAGGGCGATCGCGAGGGCCGCGGTCTTGGGCTCGAGCACCAGGCTGACGCCGACGCGGGTGCCCCGGATCGCGCCTGTCTCGGCGAGGGAACGCGCAAGCCCCGCCGTCGCCGGCATGCCGCGCCCCGCCCACTCAATACGGGCGGCCGATTCGGAGATGCGGGTGCGCGCGTCGGGCACGGTCAGTTCGCTCGCCGGGATCGCGAGGGCAACGGCCCGACCGTCCAGCCGGAACTCCGCAACCTGCGCGCGCGGCTCGCGGCGGCGCCAGCGCAGCGCCCGGGAGCGCGTGGCGTCCGCGGGCAGCTCTGCCCCGCTCGTCACCGAGAGCGAGCCGAGCGCCGACTCGAGCGCGTCGAGGTCGGGGCTCTCGCCCAGGCAAACGAAGATCGCGGGCAGGCGGGTGACGTCGCGCAGACGCTCCCCCATGAGCACGGCCAGCTCGGGCTCGCGGATCTCGCCGTCGACGAAGACGTAGTCGGCCGGGCCCCGCGCGAGGGAGCCGCCTGTGCCCAGCAGGCGCGCCCCCATTCGGGAGAGCGCCGAGCGCAGCACCGTGGAGAGGGCCTCACCGGCCAGAATCTCCACGACCGCGCCGGACAGAAGCCCGTTGCCGCAGCCCGCCGCCAGCCTGAGCGCGCGCTCGGCGGCCAGTTCTGGGGCGAGCTCAACGGGAGCGCCGGACGCGGAATGAGTTGTCTCACGATGGGTCATGGCTTGGCTCCCTCGCCGGGCTTGGTGGTCTCTTCTGCCGGAGTGGGCTCAGGGCGTGGCCGTTCGGCACACGCCGCGGCACTGTCTGCGGGCAAGCCGAGCGCGGCGCGCGCGGCCGCCGCGGTCTCGGCCGACTCGGCGACGTCGGGCCAGCTCAGCTTTGCGGCCTTTGCCGGGGTCAGCTTCAGCGCCCGCGCAGCCTCGGCGCCATCGGCGCGAAGCGACTCGGCGACCTGAGCCACCAGGCGGGCAGAGCCCGCCGGCCACACCTGGTCGGGGTCCTCGAGCTCCCGCGCCGCACGTATGCTCGCAGATCCCAGGTCGTCGAGCGCTTCCGAGAGCGCCGCCTCGGCCGCCGGCGATACTTCTCCCGCGTCCAGCGCGAGGCGCACCTGATCGACCGCGAGGTCGAGCTCGTCCCAGGAATCGTTGACGGGGCACACGGCATCGAGATACGCGCCACCCGCCTCGCTGATGCTGAGCTGCACCGGTTCCGGCTCGGGTTCTGGCGCGCACGCGGTCATCAACATCGGCGCGCAGACGACGATCAGCGCGAGGGCGAACGCTCGTCGCGGGGCAGGAAATCGCAGGGCAGACACGTTCCTGAAGTGTAGCCGCCCTCGACGCGAGGACCGTGCGAGCGGCCGGTCGATCAGGCCGAGACCGAGCTCAGGGCTGCCTCAACCGCGGCGACGATCTCGTCCGAATCGGGTTCGGTCGTCGAGCGGAAGCGTACGATGCGGGGCTCGCCGTTGCCTGCCGGGTCCGGCCACACGAGGAACTTCTCGAAGTTCCAACGCACGACGCCCGCGACGCCGTTCGCGTCCTTCGCGCGGCGGAGCGCATCGAACAGGGGCGCACGACCGCGACCGTTGACCTTGCCCTTGGCAAGCAGCGGGAAGGTCACCCCGAAGTTCAGCTGGCAGAACTCGGCGATATCGGCGTCGCTGCCCGGCTCCTGGCGCAGGAACTGGTTGCACGGCATCCCGACGACGGTCAGCCCCTGCGGCCCATACTTCTCGGACAATTCCTCAAGCCCGGCGTATTGCGGGGTGAAGCCACACTTGGAGGCGACGTTCACGACCAGGGCGGCGCCCGGCGCGATGTCCCCGAATCGGCGGGTTTCTCCGTTGGGCAGGGTCACGGGAGTATCTCTGATCGACATGACTTCAGACTATGCCCGCGGGCCCGGGCGATCCAGGATCCCCGGCGTAGACTCAGCGACATGGCACGATTCACCGATGAAACGGCGGCCCGCGAGGCCGGATATCTGATCACGCACGAGCCCGAGCGGCAGCGCTTCGTCCTCACTGCCCAGGGCGTCGAGGTTGGCGAGGCGCATTACTCGCCCCTTGCGAACGGCGGCTTCGACTTCGATCACACGGTGGTCGACCCGTCGCTGCGCGGCACCGGGCTCTCTGCGTTGCTCGTGCGGCACGCGCTCGCCGACGAGACGGTGTACGGAAAACCGTTGCAGGCATCCTGCTGGTTCGTCGCCGGCATGTTGGAAAAACACCCGGAGCTCGCGGGGCCCGCCTAATCAGGCGAGCCCGCACGAACTCCTTCGCCACTCGACGCTGAGTGCGCGACTGACCCCAGGCTAGAGCGTTCGCGTGACTGCGTCGAATCCGTCGAGGAACCGAGCAACATCCGCGTCGCTGAACACCAGCGGCGGGCGAATCTTGAGAACGTTTTCATAGGTGCCCGATGCACTCACGAGGATGCGTCGCTCCCGCAGCGCGCCGACGACGGCGAGCGCCGTCGATGCGTCCGGCTCGTCGCCCCCGGGCAGCACGTACTCGACGCTGAGAAAGAGCCCGGCGCCGCGGTTCTCGGCGACCGTGCGGCGCCCCGATCGCTGGGCCTGCGCGTCGCTGATCTCGGTGATGCCGGCCAGCAGCCGGGCGCCGGTTGTCGCGGAGTGCACGAGCAGCGCGCGATCCTCGATCTCGTCGAGCACGGCGGTGGCCGCAGCGATGCTGACCGGGTTTCCGGCGAACGTGTTGAAGTAGCGCGTGCTCTGCCCGAACGCGTCGAACAGCGCGCGCGAGCCCACGACAGCCGAGATCGGCACGCCGTTACCCATGGGCTTGCCCAGCACCACGAGGTCGGGAACGAAGCCGTGGCGGCTGAAACCCCACCACTCGCCCGTGCGCCCGAATCCCGGCTGCACCTCGTCGGCGATGTACAGGCCACCCGCCGCACGAACGGTGGCCGCGGCGCGGGCGAGGAAACCGGCAGGATCCAGCCGCAGGCCGTCGCTCGAGAGCACCGAGTCCACGATCATGCCCGCGAACGGGATGCCACGCTCGGCAAAGCCGGCGATCGCGCGCTCGATGTCGCTCACCCACCGCTGGAGCGCAGCCTCCCCACCCGGGCCGCGCACCGAGTCGGGGGCGTCGACGAGCGCGACGGTCTCGGGGATCCGGTTGTTCGCCCCGAGGCTCGGGGAAATCTCCGCGACCGCAGCGGTCGTGCCGTGGTAGGCGTTGCGGGTCACGATGATGCCCTGACCACCGGTGGCGTGACGGACGATCCGCAGCGCGAGATCGACCGCCTCGCTGCCCGTGCAGGCGTACATGACCTGGGTGAGGGGGTCCGGGAACTTCTCCGTGAGGCGCTCGGCATACTCCACGACCGCGTCCGTGAGGTAGCGGGTGTGCGTATTCAGCTCGCCGAGCTGCCGGGCGACCGCCGCCTGCACCCGGGGGTTGCTGTGCCCGACGGCGGGGACGTTGTTGTACGCGTCGAGATAGTCCCGCCCCTGTGCGTCGAAGAGATGGGACCCCTCGCCACGCACGAGGTGCAGCGGCTCGGAGTAGAACAGCCGGTTCGCCGCGCCGAGCACCCGCTCGCGGCGATCGAGCAACGCGGCCATGGCCGGATCGAGGTTCGTCGCGTGCTCGCGCGAGAACGCGTTCACCATCAGCGAGCGTTCGGCCCCGCTGTCTGCCGCGACGTGCGTGGGTGCGTCCTCGTGCTGCGTCATCGTGATAGTCCCGCCTCGTCGCTCGGTGTGGGTCCGCGGTGGCCCGCCCCCGGCAGGGCCGCGAATCTCAGATTGTTCACCAATATACATGACCTTCCCCTAGAATCAGGCTCAGCTTTCGCAATATTTCGGCGACATCGAGAACTATGCCACGCACAGGAGACACATGATCGAGCTCACCCTGACCCCCGCCGAGGCCACGGCGATCCTGCGGGGCACGCACGGCATCGCCGCCGAGTCGATGCGCCCGCTGGGCAGCGAGCTCGCCAGCACGTTCGCCGCGCAGAGCTCCGAGGGACGCCTCGCGGTCAAAATGCAGGGCTCGAGCCCAAGTGAAGCCCCCGTGCAACGCTGGCGCGCACTCGTCTCGGACGAACTCACCCGTCGGGGCCACCCGGTCCCCGCCCTACGCCAGGCCCTCGACGGCGGGCTGATCGCCGCTGCCACCCACGAGGGAACGCCGGTGCAGGTGCTCGCGATGGACTGGGTCGACGCCGCCCCCTACGGCGCCATCGTCGTCCCGGACACCTTCGGCGTCACCCTCGGCCGGGTCGCCGCACGGCTGCAGCACGATCTGCTCGAGATGCCCCGCCCGCCGCACGAGATTACGCACACCTGGGACTCACGCGAGAGCGCGGCCGTCATCGCCGAGCACCTCCCACTGATCGACGACGCAGAAATCCTCGCGGTGGGCGAGGCCGCGCTCGCCGTGCACGAGCAGCTGATCGCGCCGGTCGCGGACGAGCTGCCCCTCGCGCTCGTCCACCAGGATCTCCACGACTCGAACGTCCTCGCCACCGCGGCCGGCGAGGTCGCCGCCATCATCGACTTCGACGACATGCTCGTCGGGTGGCGGGTCGCCGAGCCCGCGATCGCGGCCGGGTATCTGGCGCGCAATAGCGCCGACCCGGTGCGCGCCGTCCTCGGCGTCGCCGAGGGCTGGGAGTCCGAGATCCCCTTCACCGACGCCGAGCGCCGCGCGTTCCCCGCAATCGCGACGGTGCGCCTCGCGCTCAACACCGTCGTCTGGCAGGCGCGCATGCAGAGCAACCGCGGGGCGTACGCCGGCGCCCGCTCGAACGGCTCCCTCGCGGCCTTCCGCGTACTCGCCGACTGGCTCCGGGCATGAACTCCCCCGCCCAGATTGCCCAGGCGCTCCGCACCCGCATCCTCGCGCTCGAGATCGCCCCGGGGTCGCCGCTGCGCGAGGTCGCCGTGGCCGAAGCTTTCGGGTGCTCACGCCGCACCGCCCGCGAGGCCCTCATGACCCTCGGCCACGAGGGCATCGTGCGACACGAGCGCAATCGCGGCGCGAGCGTGCGCAGCTTCACCCGGCTCGACGTGCAAGACCTGTACCGAGTGCGCCGCACGCTCGAAGCGCAGGGCGCCCGGGCGTGCAGAACGGCGCCGCAGGAGCTCCTCGACAACGTGCGCGACGCGTACGCCCGGCTCGAGGCCGCCGCGCGCACGGGCCAGGACTCCCCGGCTCATGCGTTCGCCGACGTGGAGTTTCACGCGTCGGTCATCGCGCTGCTCGGGAGCCCCCGTATCGACGCGTTCTTCGCGAACCTCTCGGTCGAGATGGTCTACGCGATTCGCCTGCTGCACCGCGACGAGGTCGAGTCCGCGGTCGGCGTGAGCGAGGCGCTCGCGGACCACCGCAGCATTGCGGATGCGATCGTCGCCAGGAACTCGACGCTGGCCCGGCGCGAGGTGCTCGCGCACATCGCGGAGAACGAGGCACGGCTGATCCGGCTCAGTACGGTCGCATCACCCCGGTGACGCCTTAGCCCTCGCGCGCTGGTTCGTCCTTGCGGCGGAACAGCCCGCGCTTGCCGCCTGACTCGCTGGCGGTCTTCTCCTCCATGAGCCGGGTGAGGTCCTGCGAGATCAGCTGCGCTATGCGGCCCTCGCGCTCCTGCTTGTACTCCTCGTCGCGGCCGCCGCCGTAGTAGGGGTGCGCAGCGCGCACCTTGAGTGAATCGCCGATCTCTTCCCAGGCCGCGTCGCGCGCACGCTTCGTGCTCTCGTTCAGATACTCGTCGTTCGCCGCGCGCTCGCGCAGTTCCTTGGCGAGGGTCTCGTAGACCTCTTGGCGGTGGCGCAGCGTCCGATTGTCGTCGTTGCTGTACTCAGACTCGCTCCAGGCACTGCGCCCGTAGTCGCGGATCTCGTCGCGCATGCGGCGGATGTGTTTCGCGTCACGCTCCCGCTCGTCCGCGAGCTCGGTGAGCGCGGTGCGGGCAAGGTCGCGAATCATCTCTTCGTCGTAGTCGACGTCGCGGCGCAGCGCGTTCATGATGATCGCGTTCTTGACATTCATGCGGACGGCGACGTCGGCGACCAACAGGCCCTGCTCGACGATCTCTTCAACGGGGGCGAGGACCTTGCGCGGAATACCGCGGAGAGATCGCCCACCTGGGCGCCGGCGCTTGCGTCGACCAAACATGGTGCCCCCTTGATGTGAATGATCACGAGATCTCGGGGCCGGTGCGACCCGAGGAACGCGAAGTACCTCCCTAGTATCTCGCACGTACACACGCGCACGGGGAACATTGCGCAGGACGTGCACAGATCGGACTGCCAAGATAGAACTCAGTGCCCGCGAGATACTCGCCGGCGGCGGACGAGGGAGCAGTACCCGCACAGCGACAAGACTGCCAGGAAGAGACTCCCGTGACGCTCGCGTGGGTAGTACTGATTGGAAGCGGCGTTCTCGAAGCCGTATGGGCCACTGCGCTGTCGCGCAGCAACGGCCTGAAGAAATTGTGGCCGACGGTCACCTTCGTCGTGTCGATCGTGGTGAGCATGGCGGGTCTCGCCTACGCGCTTCGCGAGCTCCCCGTGGGGACGGCGTACGCGGTCTGGGTGGGCATCGGAGCCGTACTGACCTCGGCCTGGGCGATCATCAGCGGGGCCGAGCGCGCGACGCTGCTGCGCGTCGTGCTCCTGGTCGGCCTGATCGCCTGCGTCGCCGGGCTGAAGGCGGTGAGCTAGATGTACTGGCTCATCCTCCTCATCAGCTCCGTACTCGAAGCTGTCTGGGCGATCGCGCTCAGCGAGTCCGACGGCTTCTCGCGCCCCGTTCCGACGATCGTGTTCGCGGTCGCTGTGACGCTCAGCATGATCGGGCTCGGCTATGCCATGAAGGGCATCCCCACGAGCGTCGCCTACACGGTGTGGGTCGGCGTCGGGGCAGCCCTCACGGTGACCGCTTCGATGCTCACGGGCTCGGAAGAGCCGTCGCCCCTCAAGCTCGTCTTTCTCGCGGGCATCATCGCCTGCGTGATCGGGCTCAAGTTTGCTCCCGCGGGCAAGCCGGCGGCCGAGCAGGCAGCCCCCGAAACGTCCGGGCAGGATCCTGCCCGCGCGAGCACCCCCAGCAGTGATGCGGGCGCATGAACGACCTCCTCGTCTCGGCCATTGCGCTGATCCGCGATCGCCGCGTGCTCATGGTGACCGCCCGCGGGCGTGACGTCTGGTATATGCCCGGCGGCAAGATTGACCCCGGCGAGAGCGGGGCCGAGGCCGCCGCGCGCGAGGCCTTCGAGGAGGTCGCGCTGCGCCTCGACCCCGCGCAGCTCGACGAGCTCTTCACCGTCGTCACGCAGGCGCACGGCGAGCCCGATGGCCGGCTCGTGCGCATGCGGGTGTTCGCCGCGTCCTCGCCCGACGAGCCGGAGCCGTCCGCCGAGGTGAGTGCGGTGCACTGGGCGGGCACCGCCGATCGCGACCGCTGCCCGCCCGCCGGGCACGAGGTGCTCGACCGGCTCGCGGCGCTGGGGCTGATCGACTAGCGTTCCCCGGGTTTCCGGGGAACAGCGCCATTCGGCGCACCCGCCGAATCGGTCTTAACTTAAATGTTCGGAGCACCGAACATTTGCGCAAGTACTACGCAAACATTATGGTTGACGCCATGAGACAACGTGCCTGGTGGAGCGCGGCGACGGCGACGGCCGCCCTGCTGCTTTCGGCGTGCGCCCCGTCCCCCGCGGGCACGCCGACGGCGACGCCAGGCGACGATCGCCCCGTCATCCTTGCCACGTTTACCGTGCTCGCCGACCTCGCGAGCGAGGTCGCTGGGCCCCACCTGCGCGTGGAATCACTGACCCGCGTGGGCGCCGAGATTCACGGGTACGAGCCCACCCCGGCCGACGTGGCCCGGGCGAGCGAGGCAGATCTCATCCTCGACAACGGCCTCGGCCTCGAGGCCTGGTTCGCGCAGTTCGTGCGCGACTCCGGCGCGCCGCACGCCGTGCTCTCGGCGGGCATCGAGCCGATCGCGATCGCGGGCGGCGAGGCAGCTGGGCACATCAACCCGCACGCCTGGATGTCGCCGGAGAACGCCGAGCACTACGTCGAGAACATCGTCGACGCGTTCAGCGAGCTCGACCCGGCGCACGCCGCCGACTACCGCGCCAACGGTGACGCCTACCGTGCGAAGATCGAGTCGGTGTTCGCCGATGCCCAGGGGCGCATCGACGCGCTCCCCGCCACCGACCGCACCCTCGTCACCTGCGAGGGCGCGTTCAGCTACCTCGCCCGCGACCTCGGCCTCTCCGAGCACTACCTCTGGCCGGTGAACGCTGAGCAACAGATCACCGCGCGACGCATGGCCGCCGTCATCGATGCGGTGCGCGCCCAAGACGTCCCCGCGGTGTTCTGCGAGTCCACGGTCTCTGACCGGGCGATGCGCCAGCTCGCCGACGACACCGGCGCAGCGTTCGGCGGCACCCTGTACGTCGACTCGCTGTCCGCACCCGACGGGCCCGTGCCCGACTACCTCTCGCTGCTCCGGGTGAACCTCGACACGATCGCGACCGGGCTGAGCACGAACCGCACCGCCTCCCCATCGGAAGGAACCGCCCCATGAGCCACGACTCCCCCGCACGGGTGGCGCCTACAGGCCCACCCGCGATCGACATCCAAGAGCTCTCCGTGCACTACCCGGGCGGGGCGAACGGCACGATCGCGGCGCTCGAACGCGCGACGCTGACGGTGCAGCCCGGCCGCATCTGCGCACTCGTCGGCGCGAACGGGGCCGGGAAGTCCACCCTCTTCTCGGCGATCATGGGGCTCGTCACGCCCGCGCACGGCAGTGTCAGGCTGTTCGGCGAACCGCCCGTCGTGGCCCGCCGCGCCGGGACGCTCGGCTATGTACCTCAAAGTGAATCTGTCGACACGACCTTCCCCGTCTCGGTGCGCGACGTGACCCTGATGGGGCGATACGGGCAGCTCGGTTTCACCCGCCGTCCGGGCCGGGCCGACAAGGCCGCGGTGGCCGACGCGCTCGCCCGCGTCGAACTCACCGACTTCGCGGACCGGCAGTTGGGCCGGCTCTCCGGGGGCCAGCGCAAGCGCGCCTTCCTCGCCCGCGCGATCGCACAGGAGGCCAGGATCCTGCTGCTCGACGAGCCCTTCGCGGGCGTCGACAAGCGCAGCGAGGCGACCATCACCCGCGAGCTGCGCGCCCTGGCCGCGAGCGGGGTCACGGTGCTCGTCTCGACCCACGACCTGCAGGCGCTGCCGGGCCTCGCCGACGAGGCCGCGCTCATCCTGCGAAGCGTGCTCGCGCACGGCTCGCCGGAAGAGGTACTGGCCCCGGGCCCGCTGGCCCGGGCGTTCGGGATCGACGTGTTGGCCGGAAGCGAACGGGGCGAGCGATGACCGCGATGGAGTTCCTGCTCGAGCCATATTCCTACGAGTTCATGCAACGCGCGCTCGTCGCGACGCTCGCCGCCTCGGTGGTCTGCGCGCTGCTCTCATGCTGGCTCGTGCTGATCGGCTGGTCGCTCATGGGCGACGCGGTCTCGCACGCCGTGCTTCCGGGGGTCGTGCTCGCCTACATGGTCGGCGCACCATTCGCGCTCGGCGCGGTGGTCTTCGGGTTTCTCTCGGTCGGCCTCATCGGCGCCGTGCAGTCGCGCACGCCGATCAAAGAGGACGCCGCGATCGGGATCGTGTTCACGACGCTGTTCGCGCTCGGCATCGTGCTCATCTCCGTAGTGCCGAGCCAGACGGACCTCACGCACATCATCTTCGGCAACCTGCTCGGGGTCGGCCCGTCCGAGCTCTGGCAGGTGCTCGGGATCGCGGCGTTCGTCGCGGCGGTGCTCCTGCTGAAGCGCCGGGACTTCACGCTCTTCGCGTTCGACCCCACCCACGCGCACGCCATCGGGCTGCGCCCCAAGCTGCTCGGCACCGTGCTGCTCGCCCTCCTCGCACTCACCGCCGTCGTGGCGCTCCAGGTGGTCGGCGTGGTGCTCGTCGTGGCGATGCTCATCATTCCCGGCGCGACGGCGCAGCTGCTCACCGACCGGTTCGCGGTGCGGCTGGTCGTCGCGCCGCTGTTCGCGGCGATCTGCGGCGTCGTGGGGCTTACGGTCAGCTACTTCACGAACACGGCGCCCGGCGGCGCGATCGTGCTCGCGCAGGGCATCGCTTTTCTGCTCGTGATCGGCGGCCGCGCGGTGAGCCGATCCGTTCGGGCGCGCGCCCGCCAGCGGGCCGCGATCGCGGTCTAGCCGTGCGTTCTAGACCAGTCTGAAGCGCGCCGAACCCGGGTCTGCCGGGGCCAGGATCCGCGCCACGCGGTCCTCGCTCACGTCCTCGATGCGGGCCGGCTTCCAGCCCGGTTGTCCGTCCTTATCGATCACCGCGGCACGCACCCCCTCGAGGAAGTCGTCCCGCTGCATCAGCCGGGGCAGCAGGCGCAGGTCGTCGTCGAGCACCTCCGCGAGCGTCAGCCCCTCGTCGCGCGTGTGCCGCAGCTGGGCGATCGTCACGACCACCGCGGTCGGGCACATGAGCCGCACCGTCCGCGCGGTCTCTCGCGCCGCCTCACCGCCCCGTTCGAGCGCCCGCAGGAGCAGCACCGCGGCCTCGACCGGCGCCCGGTGCTCGTCGGCCAGCGCCTCGTCCGCAATCGGATCAAACCACTCCCGCGCCCGCAGGAGCATCGACTCCGGCGCCGGTTCGGCGAGCGCCTCCACGGCGAGCGCGGGGTCGTCCCCGGCCGCGAGCCGCTGGCTCAGCTGACCGATCCGGGTGCTCGGCACAAAGTAGTCCGCGAAGCCGAGCGCGAGCGCGTCGCCCGCGGTCATCGACCCCGCGGTGATCGCGAGCAGCTCGCCGAGCCGTCCTGGTGCGCGCGCGAGCAGGCGGTGCCCGCCGACGTCGGGCACGATGCCGATGCGCACCTCAGGCATCGCGAGGCGGCTGCGCTCGGTGACAATCCGGATGGCGGCGTGCCCGGTGAGCCCGATGCCGCCGCCCATCGTGATCCCGTCCATGACGCCGACCACGGGCACCGGCGAGACATGCACCGCATAGTCGGTGCGGTACTCGGTGCGGAGGAACTCTTCCGCGAGCGCCGGCCCGTCCCCCGCCATGCGCTTGATGTCCCCGCCGCCGCAGAACCCGCGCTCCCCCGCGCCATCCAGCAGGATCGCCGAGCTGCCGTCGGCCTGGGCCGCCGTGAGCCCGGCGGTGATCGAGTGCAGCATCGGCACCGTCAGCGCGTTGATGACGGCCGGCCGGTTCAGCGTGATCCGGGTGAGCGCGCCCGTGCGGCTCACCAGGACGGGCGCCTCGGCGGCGGTCGGGGTATTCGATGGTTCGGCGGCATTCGATGCGGCTGCGGCGTGCGTCGTCATTGAGATCCTCTCGCGGGTACCTCCACGCTACCCGGTACTCGCGCGCCCGGCGGCTAGGGCTGCGGGTGCCGAGCGTCGTAGGCGAGGAAGCTGCGATACGAGCGGGCGAGCACCAGCATGAGTGCGACGATCGCGAGCCCGCCGATCAGCGGCGGCGCCCACAGCGCGACCGCGGTGGCGAGCAGTCCGGCGTAGAGGTCGCCGACCCGGGGGCCGCCCGCAACCACGACGAAGAAGATCCCCTGAAGGCGTCCGCGCATGTCGTCCGGGGCGGCGGCCTGCAAGATGGTGCTGCGGAACACGGCGCTCACCTCGTCCGCGGCGCCGGCCGACGCGAGCGCGAGGCAGGCGAGCGCGAGCGGGAGAATGCGGACCGCCTCCCCCTCGCCCAGGTGGCCGAACAGCATTGCGCTGCCCAGCACCGCCCCAAATCCGGCGATCGCAACGCCGTACGCTGCGATCGCCTGGGTGACTGCTCGGCCCTGCCGTTGCACCCCGCCGAGCCGTCCTGAGAACACCCCGCACAGGAGCGAGCCGATCGCATAAGACGCGGTGAGCAGACCGACGGTGACCGCGCCTCCGCCCAGCACGAGGGCGCCCGCCGCGGGGAACACGACCCGCGGCTGGCCGAGCGTCATGGCGACGATGTCGAACAGGAACGTGGCCCGGATATTGGGGGCAGCTCGGAGGAAGTTCCAGCCCTCGACGAGCGAGCCGAGCCCTGGCCGTGCGGCGTTCCCCTCGGGCTCGATGGCCGGCAGCGACGCAATCCCGAGGAACGCGGCGGAGAACAGCAATACGTCGATCAAGTACGTCCAGGCGTAGCCGACCCCCGCCACGGACAGTCCGGCAATGGCGGGGCCCAGCGTGACCGCGAAGCCGTGCCCGATACCACTGAGGGCCGCAGCGGCCGGCAGCAGTTGGAGCGGCAGGATGCGGGGCAGGATGGCGGATCGGGTCGCCCCCAGGATCGTCGCGGCAGACGCGTTCACTGCGGCGAGCGCGTAGTACGGCCAGGTCACCTGCACGTCGAGGAAGGCGATCACCGTCATCGTGCCGACCGACCCCCAGGCCGCGATCGCGGTGAAGAGTGCGAGCTTGCGGCGGTCGAACACGTCGGCGAGCATGCCGCCGTATAGGCCGGCGACGATCATCGGCCCGATCGCCCAGAGCGCGACCAGCGCCACGGCGAGCGTCGACTGAGTGAGGTGATAGATGTGTAGACCGACGGTGACGACGGTCACCTGCGCGCCGATGCCGGCGATCGACGATCCCGCCCAGAGCCGAGCGAACGCGGGGCTCGTGCGCAGGGGCGTGAGGTCTGCGAAGAAGCCGCGACGCGATCGATTGGCTGCGTCGTCGGCTGCGCCGGGTTCCCCACTCATTCGCCCCAGTCTGCCGCAAACTCCGCGCGTTCGCCCCACGGGCAGGATCCTGCCGCTCGACACCCGCCCGCGCCGCGTGCCGGGCGAGACCTCGCGGTGCCCGGCGCTAGCCTGGATGGGTGATGGATGATCGCTACGGAAACGATGTGCTGGCGGGCTTCAAGACGCGACGCGGGCCGACGGAGCGCACCCCCGTGGTGCTCGCACGCGGACTCGTGATCGAGCACACCGAGTCCGAGTTCTGCGGCGCGGTCGTCGCGGCCCGGCAGGGCTTTGTCGACCTCGAGGACTACCGCGGCAAGGTGCGCACGTTCGCGCTGACCGACGGGTTCCTCATCGACGGCAAGTCGGTGGCGCTGCAGATGCCGAAGGCCGCCCCCGCCGCGCGCAAGCGCACGGCATCGGGGTCGTTCGCGGTCGCGCAGGAGCGCGCGAAGGTCGCGATGCCGAGCCGCATTTTCGTGGAGGGCAAGCACGACGCCGAGCTCATCGAGCAGGTCTGGGGTGACGACCTCCGCGTCGAGGGCGTCGTCGTCGAAATGCTGCAGGGCGTCGACCACCTGGCCGACGTGCTGCGCGAGTTCGGCCCGGGGCCAAATCGCCGCGCCGGCGTCTTGGTGGACCACCTCGTCGCGGGCAGCAAGGAGACCCGGCTCACCACCGCGGCGATCGCCCCGTACCGCGGCACCGTGCACGTCGTCGGCCACCCCTACGTGGACATCTGGCAAGCGGTGAAGCCCGAGCGAGTCGGGCTCGTCCAGTGGCCCGTGATCCCCCGCGACATCGAGTGGAAGAAGGGCATCTGCCTCGCGCTCGGGTGGCCGGCGGACGAGCAGGCCGACATCGCGCAGGCGTGGCAGCGCATCCGGGGTCGGGTGCGCAGCTTCCGCGACCTCGAGCCGAGCCTGGTCGGCAGGGTCGAGGAACTCATCGACTTCGTGACGCTGCCGCCGCAGTAGCGGACTCTCCGCCGCCGAACAGCTTCTGCGGCGTACGATGAGACCAGAGGGCGCCGCAGACGCTACGCCCATTGAGTGTTCTCGGAAGTGATGAATGCCTGGACCGGTTTTCCTCCTGATGCCGCAGTGGCAGGGATCTTCGTCGTCGCGGGCCATGCGCATCGTCGACGGCGCGAACGCCCTCCGCGGCGACCTGCCCGCCTCCGCCCTGCACGAGGTGGCCGTGCCGCTCGAGGCGGGTGACTCGCTCGGCACCCCGGCGCTTCGCCTGAGCAGCCTGCTGCAAGCCCGCGCCTCGGCGAGTGAGGTACTGCGCTCGCTCGTCTCGCCCGCGATCACGCTCGGCGGCGACAGCGCGTCCTCCCTCCCCGGCCTCGAGCACGCGATGGCGCGCCACGGCGCCGAGCGCGTCGCCGTGCTGTGGTGCGACGCCCACGCCGACTTCCAGCACCCCAGCACCTCGCCGTCGGGGGCGGTCTCGCCGATGGCGCTGCGCACCGCGATGGGCGACGGGGTGAGCGAGCTGCACTTTGCCGCTCCGCTGCCCGCCTCGCTCGTGGCGCTGCTCGGCACGCGCCAGGTCGACGAGGACGAGCAGCACGAGCTCGACGTCCGTGGCATCTCGCCCGTCGACCACGTCGAGCCCGAACTGCCGAGCCGCTTGGGCGAGCGGCTGCGCTCCATGGGCGCCACTCACCTGTACGTGCACATCGGCCTCGACGTGCTCGACCCGTCCGAAATCACCGGCGTGCACTCCCCCGTGCCGTTCGGGCTCACGCTCGCACAGCTCACCGCCGCGATCAGCGAGGCTGTCAGCGTGCTGCCACTCGCGGGCGCCGCGATCTGCGAGTTCGCCCCGGCAAGCGAGGAAGAGGCAGCCGACGACATTCCGACCGTGCTGCGCCTTCTCAGCGCGCTCACCTCGGGCACCGCGAAGCACGGCCGCGCCGCGTGACGCACGAAGAACCGCGCCGCGTGGCCGAATCACGCCCGCTCCCCGGCGCCATCCTGGGCTACTGGTACGCGACCCTCGTGGGGCTGGTGTGGGGTTCGCTCCTGAGTACCGGCAGGATCGAACGACACGGGAGGCTCTTCGTCTTCCGTGGCCTCCCGAAGTGGGCGTTCGGCCGCGGGGGCAACTGCGTCGGCGCGTGCTACCTCACCGACCAGAACGTCACCCCGGATGTGCTCGAGCACGAAGAGGTGCATCGCCAGCAGTGGCGGCGGTACGGGATGGCCATGCCGATCCTGTACTGGTTTGCCGGCCGCGACCCGCTGAAGAACCGCTTCGAGATTGAGGCCGGGCTCGAAAAGGGTGGGTACGTGCGGCGAGGTGTGCCGGTCACGAAGCGCTAAGCGCGCGCGGCGCCAAACCCCGCGCCGGTACGCAGCGCCGTTCCCGGCAGGCCGTGGCCCTCACAGAGCAGGTGGCCCAGCTCGTCGATGAATGCCGCGTCCGACCCGGCGACCCAGGCGACGACGCGTGGCTCGGACGGGTCGTCGCGCTCGCTATCGCAGAGCATCTCGCTTGCCCAGGCGTGCACCGTCTGGAGTGCGGCCGCAGCCGCCCCCTGCTCGGCGCGGCGCACCCGGACCGTCACACTCATGCGCGAGGGCAGCGCGAGCGGGGCGATCTGCTCCCCCGGCTCGGCGACCACAATGACCCGGCCGTGCGCACAGATCGGCAGCATCGCAAGGGTCAGGCGAAGATCATCGAGGTCGGCGCTCTGCGCGACCACCAGGTACGACGGAATCGCTCTGGTGCGCACGCGGCGCAAACGTCGAACTGATGCAGTCATATCCGCTTCAGTATAGGTGAGGCTGCCCTTACCTCGCCACTGGGAGTTCCCTGGGGCACCGAGCCCGCATAGGCTGCACGCATGAGTTTCGATGTCGCAGACGATTCCACGAACGAGTTCCGCTTCCTCGCGAGCGATGCCGCGGGTGTCGGCCTCTCGGGCCCCCTGCCTGAGGTGCGCCGCGTGAGCGTCCCGTTGCCGGACGGCCGCCAGCTCAGCGCGCTGCGGTACGGCGACGAGCACGAGGCGCCCGAGTTCGTCCTGCTGCACGGGATGGGACTCAACGCGCACTCCTTCGACCCGACGGCGCTCGCGCTCGGCCGCCCGGCGCTCGCGATCGACCTCGCGGGTCACGGCCGCTCGGACTGGCGAACGGACGCGAACTACCGCCCCGATCTGCTCGCCCAGGACATCGTCGTGGCACTCGACGCGCTGGCGTCTGGCCCCGTCGCGCTCGTCGGGCACTCGCTTGGCGCCCTCACCTCGATCGTCGTCGCGGCGCTTCGCCCCGACGCGGTCAGGAGCCTCGTCATCGTGGACCTCACCCCCGGCGTGACGCCGGCGTCAGACGCGGCCGGCATCACCGAGTTCATCGCCGGGCAGCGCGCCTTCAACACGATCGACGAGATTGTCGACCGCGCGGTCCAGTTCGGCATCGGCTCGGACCGCACGGCGCTCACGCGCGGGGTCGCCCTGAACACCCGGCTGCGCGCGGATGGCAAGCTCGAGTGGACGCACCACTTTGCGCACCTGCTCCCGGATCCCAACAACCCGGCGGAGGTCGAGGCCGCCGCGAATGCCGCCCGGGAGGCTGGCAGCACTCCCGCCGACCCCACCCAGCCCTACGCGGGCCTCTGGGCGCCGCTCGAAGAGTTCGCGGCCCCCGTCTCCCTCATTCGCGGCACCACGGGCATGGTCTCGGACGCGATGCTCGCCGAGTGGCGCAGGCGCCTCCCCCGGGCGGCAGATTTCGACCTCGACACGGGGCACAACGTCCACGAGCAGGATCCGGTCGGGCTCGCTCGCCTGCTCACCGGAATCGCACAGCAAGTCACGGACCGGTAACACCGGGGTCACAGTGTGACAACGAGTGTCGGTCCCGCTGGCGCAGCGCCGCGCGCCGGGCGTACGCTATCGAATCCGACGTCCGCGCAACGCTGCGCTCCGTCCGCCAGTTCAATTGACCTGTGCGCGGCCGTCCTCTGAACGGTCGACGCGCGCCACCCAAGGAGCACACCGTGACCGATCCCCTCGCCGGCGTCGACCAGACGCCCGAGCCGCAGTCGTCGCAGACGGCCTACCGCAAGCGCACCAAGTCGAAGCGCCCGCTGATCATTGGCGCCGCCATCGTGGTCGTCGCGGCCGTCGCCGTCGCGATCGGCTTTGCCGTGAGCCGCCCGGCCGGGACCACGGGGGCTGACGCGAAGTCAGAGCTCACGGTCGGCCTGCTGCTCGAGCCGACGAACCTGAACGTCCGCGAGACCGCGGGCGTCGCGCTCGACCAGGTCCTCGTCGACAACGTCTACCAGGGCCTCGTCGGCCTCAAGTCGGGCACGCTCGACGTCGAGCCGGTGCTCGCCGACGCCGTCGAGACGAGTGACGACGGGCTCACCTACACCTTCACGCTGCGCGACGACGTCACGTTCCACTCGGGTGCAAAGCTCACCGCGGACGACGTGGTCGCCTCGCTGAGCTCCACGCTCGGCGATACCGCCGTCGTGTCCGCCCCGGACGCCGCGACCGTCACCGTCGTGCTGCCCGAGCCGGACAGCCAGCTGCTCTGGCGCCTCGCGGGCCGCGAGGGCCTCATCCTTGAAGCCGCCGCCACCAACGACCTGAACAACACCGCCAATGGCACGGGCCCGTACACGCTCGAGCGCTGGAAGCAGGGCGACAGCATCACCCTCGCGAAGAACGCGACGTACTGGGGCGAGCCCGCGACCCTCGACCGCGCGATCTTCCGCTACATCCCGGACGGCAAGGCCGCGGTCAACGCCGCGCTCGAGGGCGAGCTGGACGTGCAGACCGCCGTGCTCTCTGACTTGCTCCCCGAGTACGACGGCAACGAGGACTTCACCCTCGTGCGCGCCGCGAGCACCGACGTGTTCACCCTCGCCTACAACAGCGCGCGCGAGCCGCTGAGCGACCCGCGCGTGCGTGCGGCGCTGAGCATGGCGATCGACTCGGACGCCGTGATCGAGCTGCTGAACGGTGACGGCCTGCCCCTCGGCGGCCCCATCACCGAGATCGAGCCCGGCTACGAGGACCTCACCGCCGTGAATGCGTACGACCCCGAGGCCGCGCGTGCGCTGCTCGCCGAGGCCGGGCAGCAGAACCTGAGCCTCACGCTCACCGTGCCGAACTTCTACGGCACGACCGTGCTGGACCTCCTCGTCACCCAGTTCGCCGACGTGGGCGTCAGCCTCAAGGTGAACAGCGTCGAGTTCCCGACCTGGCTCGAGGATGTGTACACGAACCACGACTTCGATCTCAGCTACGTCGACCACGCCGAACCGCGGGACTTCGCCAACTACGCGAACCCCGAGTACTACTTCGGCTACCAGAACCCCGAGGTCACGCGCCTGATGCAGGAGTCGATCAACTCGCTCGACCCGAAGGCCGCGGACGAGCTCATCGCCGAGGCCGCGCGCATCGTCGCGGACGACGCCCCGGCCAAGTGGGTCTACAACTACACCCCCTCCAACGCGGTCGGCACGCACGTTCTCGGCTTCCCCGAGAGCAACACCAACTCGCGAATCAACCTCGAAGGCGTCACAATCAAGAAGTGACCCGTTTCCTCGTAGTCCGCGCGCTGACGCTGGTGCTCGGCTGGACCCTGGCGAGCCTGATCATCTTCGTCACGCTTCGCCTGCTTCCGGGCGACGTGGCGCAGGTGATCGCGGGCACGCAGGCAACACCCGAGCGCATCGCTGAGCTGCGCGCACAGCTGGGGCTCGACCATCCGTTGCCCCTGCAGTACCTCGACTGGATCGGCGGGGTACTGCAGGGCGACATTGGCACCTCGATCGTGACGGGCACCCCCATCGGCGGCGAGCTGCTCGAGAAGGCGCAGGTCACCATCCCGCTCACGATCGGCTCGCTGGTCTTCGCGCTGCTGTTGGCCTTCCCGTTCGGCGTGCTCGCCGCGCTGCGCCACGGGCGCGTCACCGGCCGTCTCATCTCGGCGCTCAGCGTCGTCGCCGCGGCGGTACCCGTCGTCTGGGCGGGCCTGCTCGGCATCGTGTTGTTCTCCACCTGGCTCGGCTGGCTACCCGCGCAGGGCTTCCCGCGCGACGGCTGGGACGATCCCGCTCAGGCGCTGCGCTCGCTCGTGCTGCCGATCCTGACCATCGGACTGATCGAGGGCGCGATCCTGTTCCGCTTCGTGCGCAGCGCGACCCTCGACGCGCTCGGGGCCGAGCACGTGCGCACCGCCCGGGCACAGGGCCTCACCCGGGTGCGCGCGCTTATCTCGCACGGCCTGCCGGGCGTCGGCCTCTCCATCGTGTCGATGCTGGGCATCCAGGTCGCCGGCCTGCTCGTGGGCGCCGTCGTCGTCGAGCAGCTGTTCAGCCTGCCCGGCCTTGGGCGCATGCTCGTCTCGGACGTCGGCAATCGCGACCTCGTCAAGGTGCAGAGCACACTCCTCGTGCTCACCGGCGTCGTGCTCGCCATCGGGGCCCTGGTCGACGTCGTGCACCGCGCAATCGACCCCCGGCTCAGAAACGCGACCTCGTGAGCGCGCCGCACTTCGAGGGCGCGCGCGCCGCCGCCCCCGCAGGATCCGCGGGGACCCGCCTCGATCCCAGCCGCGCAGGCGGCCTCGGGCCGTTCCGCCGCGTGCTCGCCCAGCCGGGCGGCGCGGCCGCCGTCGTGATCCTGTCGCTCGTGGTGCTCGCCGCCCTCGTCTCGCTCGTCTGGCTGCCGCACGACCCGAACCACGCCGACGCCTACCGGCTGTGGCAGGGACCGTCGTGGGAGCACCCGCTCGGCACCGACGGCAGCGGCCGCGACATCGCCTCGCGCCTGTTGGCCGGCAGCCGCATCACCGTGCTCGTCGCGCTCGGCACCGGCGTGCTCGCGGGGCTGCTCGGCCTCGTGCTCGCCGCCCTCGGCGGGCTGACCCCCAAGGCCGTGCGCGAGCCCGTCGCCGTGCTCATCGACGTGCTCGTCGCCTTCCCCACCCTGCTGCTCGCGATGATGCTCGCCGCGGTCTACGGCGCCGGAATCCCCGTCGTCATCGCCGCCGTGGGCGTGGGCTACGGTGTCGCGATCGGCCGCGTCGTGCGCGCCGAGTTCCAGCAGGTCGCCGGCGCCGAGTTCGTGCTCGCCGCCCGCGCCGCCGGTCTCTCGCGGGCCGCGATCTTCCGCCGCCACCTGCTGCCGAACGTGTTCCCCGTGCTCGCGGTGCAGCTGTCGCTCTCGGTCGGTCTCGCGGTGCTCGCCGAGGCCGGGCTCAGCTACCTCGGCTTCGGCGCCCCGCCGTCGGTGCCGTCGTGGGGCCGCATGCTCGCCGAGACCCAGCGCTACATCGGCGTGCACCCTGAGGCGGTGCTCTGGCCGGGCCTCGCGATCACCCTCGTGGTGCTCGCCTGCTACCTGCTCGGCGACGCCCTGCGCGACGCCCTCGACCCGTCGCTGCTGCGCCGCGCGCGCGGCCAGGCCGGCAAGATCGCTGCGCGAAAGGCGGCCGCATGAGCGACACTGGGCTTTCCCTCACCGTCACCAACCTCTCGGTGGCCATCGGCGGCCAGCCGCTGCTGCACGAGATCACCTTCTCTCTGCCCGCGGGCGGCCGTCTTGGGCTCATCGGCGGCTCGGGGTCGGGCAAGACGCTCACCGCGCTCGCCATCGCCGGGCTGCTGCCCGAGGAGGCCGAGGTCGGCGGGTCGATCCGGCTGGGCGAGGTCGAACTCGTCGGTATGAGCGAGCGCGACCTCGCGGGTGTACGCGGCGACCTGATCGGCATGGTGTTCCAGGAGCCGCGCACCGCGCTCAACCCGATGCGCCGGCTCGGCCGGCAGATGACCGAGGCCCTGGCCCAGCACTATGAGCTCGGCCGTGCTGAACGCGCCGACGCCGCGCGCTCGCTCGCCGCCCGCGTCGGGCTTGACGACCCCGAGCGCATCATCCGGGCCTACCCGCACGAGGTGTCTGGCGGCCAGCGCCAGCGCGCGGCGATCGCCGCCGCTATCTCGGCCAGGCCCGGGCTCCTCCTCGCCGACGAGCCGACCACCGCGCTCGACGTCACCGTGCAGCGCGGCATCCTCGCCCTGCTGCGCGAGCTCTCGGCCGGCGAGGGGCGCACGCTGCTCTTCATTTCGCACGACCTGGCCGTCATCTCCGAAGCGACCGACCACGTCCTCGTGATGCACGAGGGGCGCATCGTCGAGCGCGGCGCAGTCACCGCTATCTTGGCGGCCCCCGAGCACCCGGTGACGCGCGCGCTGATTGCGGCGGCGGACCCGACGTACGTCGTCACCCCGGAGGACCGCGCATGACCGCCCCCGCACCAGCGCCGACACCCGCACCGGACCTTGCACCGGCGGGATCGGTCCTGTTGTCGGGGCGCGACCTCGTGCAGACCTATCAGGCCCACGGCGGAGCGCTCTTTCGGCGGGCGCCCCGCGTGCGCGCCCTCGATGGCGTGAGCGTCGAGATTCCGCGCGGCGCGGGCGTCGCGATCGTCGGCGAGTCCGGCTCGGGCAAGTCGACGCTCCTGCGCCTGCTGCTCGGGCTCGAGCGGCCCGAGGCCGGCACGGTCGCCTTCGACGGGCGCGAGGTGGTGGCGAAACGCTCCGATCGCCTGCTCTGGCTGCGCAGCAGGACGGGCATCGTCTTCCAGGATCCGTACGCGTCGCTCAACCCCCGACGCACGATCGGCCAGACGGTCGCCGAGCCGCTCGAGGCGATCGGTGCCCCGGGCGACCACGCGGCTCTCGTGCGCGCGATGCTCGCCCGGCTCGATCTCCCCGAAGACACGGCCGAGCGCTACCCCGCGGAGTTCTCGGGGGGCCAGCGACAGCGGATCGCGCTTGCCCGCGCGCTCGTGCACGGCCCCGACCTACTCGTCGGAGATGAGCCCGTCAGCGCCCTCGACGTTCTGGTACGCCGCCGCATTCTCGAGCTCCTCGCCGAGCTGCGCGCCGAGCTGGGCCTCACCCTCCTCACGGTGACACACGACCTCGGGATCGTGCCCGACCTCGCCGAGCACATCATCGTGATGCACCGCGGGGTTGTCATTGAATCGGGGCCCGTCGAGCAGATCCTGGGCGCGCCTCGAGAGCCCTACACGCGCGCGCTCGTTGCGGCGATCCCGCGCCTGCCCGGGCGCACTCCCTGACCAATACCTACTGTTTCACGGTTTCTGCAAATCCCCGGGATTCCCTGCCAAGATGGGGGCATGACCACTCGTGAACGCCTCATCCCGATCGACGGCACCGCCAACTTCCGCGACCTCGGCGGCTACCGCGCCGACGGCGGATGGACCAACTGGGGCGCACTGTTTCGTTCGGACGGCCTGCACCGGGTGAGCGAAGCGGGTCAGTCAGCCCTCGTCGACCTGGGCGTGAAGCGCGTCATCGATCTGCGGGACGCGGCGGAGCTCGAGATGTCTCCCGATGCCGAGATCCTCGGCGCAGAGGCGATCCACCACCCGATCTTCGCGAGCGCGCGCGAGCACGTCGCGGCAGAGCTCGGGATCATGGAGCTCACCGAGGTAATCTACCTCTCACACGGCGACACCCTCACGGCAGCGGTGCGGCTGCTCGCCGACGATGTTTCCGGCGCGACGCTCTTCCATTGCACCGCCGGAAAGGACCGCACGGGCGCGGTTGCGGCCCTCACGCTGACCGCCGTGGGCGTCGATCGCGACGACGTGCTTGCGGACTACGAGGTGACCGCGGCGAACCTCGCCGGCCCCTGGCTCGACGCACATCTCGAACTGCTGCGGTCCTTCGGGGTGACGCTGACTCCGAAGATTCTGGAACTCGTCGGCGACAGCCCCGCCCCCGCGTTGGAGCGCGCACTCGACCAGGTGGAGTCGCGCTTCGGATCGGTGCGGGACTATCTGTTCGAGCACGGCCTCACCGAGGCGGAACTCGCGCGCCTGCACGCGCGGCTCGTCAGCGCCGAATAGGCCCTGCCCGCAGCACCCGTCGCTCGCCCGCGGTGATCGCGGTCTCGAGGCGATTGCTGGCCGCCGGCATGGGGCACAAGTAGTGGTCGCTGAACGAGCACGGCGGCAGGTAGGCGCCCGAGAAGTCGAGCGTGATGACGCCGTCTACTGCGGGGCCGATGCCGAGGAAGCGGAAGCGGTGCCCGCCGTCCCGGGCAATACCGTCCGCGAACACCAGCGAGAAGCCGTCGTCGTCCCGAGACACCACGAGGTTCGCTCGCTCGCCACCGGGCAGCTCAATCTCGACCGTGCCATCGAGCGACGCCGAACGCGAGGTCCCGTCGACGCTCTGCACGGTGCGCGTCGCGCCGTCTGGGGAAGGCACGAACCGCCCGGACACCACCCAACGCCCGGGGGCGTCTACGAAGCGTTCGATCCCCGTCAGCGTCGTGCGGCTCTCTGCCATCGGGTCGAGCACGCGCAGGGCGATCACCCCGTCGCGCTGGTGCGCTTTCAGTACACGCCCGCCCGCCTCGGCCGTCTCGCCGGGGGCAAGCACCCACTCGGGCGCCCCGCCGTCGGACAACGTACCCACCGCGCAGCTACCCTCGGCGCGCCAGAGCCCCGGCGCGCCGTCGACGGGGCGGGCCTCGTCATCCAGCCACTGCGTGATGCGCAGCGAGGCGAGTCCGAACGGACCCGCGACCTGCGCCCAGCGCTCGGGCGTGACCTCTGTCGTCAGGGTGGCGCTGGGCGATGGGCTGGATGCGTGCGTCATTGGCGTCTCCGGGTGTGTCCGCCGCGGGCATGCGGCGGAGTCTTGCGTGGTGGTGGTGGGTCGCCTACTCGGCCCCGTGCGCCTGACTGAGGCGGGCGAGGATGACGGCGCGGAGGTCGGCCGGCGCGGGCTCGGTGCAAGCGCGCCGCACGGCCTCGGTGAGCAGCTTCGAGACGCGCTCTTCGTCCCGGCAATCGGGGCAGTGCGCGATGTGCTCGCGCACCTCGGTGAAGTCCGCGCTGCAGAGCTCGTTGCGCACGAACTCCTCAAGATTCTCTTGGGCCTTGGCGCAACCGCAATCGCCGGTCTGCGCGTCGGCGCGGATCTCTCCGGTCATCGCGCCGCTCCTTCCGTGTTCTGTGGTGCGGCATTCTGTGGTGAAGCAACGGCGAACCCCTGCTCCTGCGCGTAGCCGGCGAGCAGCTGCCGCAGCTGCTTGCGCCCGCGGTGCAGGCGGCTCATGACCGTGCCCGTCGGGGTCTTCATCATGTCCGCGATCTCCTGATACGAGAACCCCTCGACGTCGGCCAGCACGACCGCCATGCGGAACTCCTCCGAGAGCTGGCCGAGGGCCTCGGTGATGACGGCGGACGGGGTGCGATCGATCGCCTCAGCCTCGGCCGAGCGCGATGACGTCGCCGTCGTGGATTCCGCCCCGCCGAGCTGCCAGTCCTCGAGCTCTTCTACGACTCCGAGGTATGGCTCGCGCTGGCGCTTGCGGTACCCGTTGATGTAGCTGTTCGTCATGATTCGGTACAGCCAGGCTTTGAGGTTCGTGCCCTCGGCAAACGAGGCGAACGCCGAGAACGCCTTGAGGAATGTCTCTTGGACGAGGTCTTGCGCGTCACTGGGATTGCGCGTCATCTTCATGGCAGCCCCGTACAGCTGATCCAGGTAGGGAAGCGCGTCCCTCGTAAATCGAGCCTCGAGTGCTGCCGCAGACTCCTGCGTGGTCTCGCTCATGAAGCCCGATCCTACGCGCTCCGCGACCATGCTCGGCATCAGGCTCCTCTGAATGAACGGCGAAGAAGTGGGCGGATGCGCACTCACGACGGCCAGAGCACACCTCGGGCCGGTATGGTGAATAACTGATGCTGACTGCAAAATATTCCCGAGGTGACGAAGATCCCGGCCGCCCGAGTGAGGGCGGCGACGGCGAGGTGCCCGCATGGGCCGCCCCCGTCGCGACAAGCGCACTGAGCGCGGTCGTACCGCTGCCCGGCTCGAAGTCGCTGACGAACCGCGAACTCATCCTTGCGGCGCTGGCCGACGGCCCCGGGGTCTTGCGCGCGCCGCTCCACTCGCGCGACTCTGAGCTCATGATCGAGGCCCTGCGCGCCCTCGGCACGCAGATCGACGCGCTGCCGGATCCCGGCCCCTTCGGCCCGGACCTCCGGATCACGCCGGCGGACGAACTGATCGGCTCGACCACCATCAGCTGCGGCCTGGCCGGGACCGTCATGCGGTTCGTACCGGCCGTCGCGGCGCTCGCGCTCGGCCCCACCGCCTTTGACGGCGACCCCTACGCGAGAAAGCGTCCCATGCGCGCGGTGCTGGACGCGCTCCGCGCGATCGGTGCAGACATCGCCGACGAGGGACGCGGCGCCCTCCCCTTCACCGTGCACGGCACGGGCGGGCTGCGCGGCGGGCGCGTCGAGCTCGACGCCTCGCTGTCGAGCCAGTTCGTCTCGGGCCTCTTGCTCTCGGCCCCGCGCTTCGCCGAGGGCGTGCACGTCGTGCACCGCGGCGAGCGGCTGCCGAGCGTGCCGCACATCGAGATGACCATCGCGACGCTCGTCGCGCGGGGCGTCACCGCGTACTCCCCCGCCGAGGGCGAATGGGTCGTCGAGCCCGGGCCGATCGCCGCGCGCGAGATCGAGATCGAGCCCGACCTCTCGAACGCCGCCCCCTTCCTCGCCGCCGCGCTCGTCGCCGGCGGCAGCGTGACCGTGCCCGGCTGGCCCGGCTCGACCACGCAGGTCGGCGACCAGCTGCGCAGGATCCTGCCCGAGTTCGGGGCGACCGTGACCCTCGAGGGCGACCGCCTGACGGTCTCGGGCGACGGCACGATTCGCGCCGTGCGCCTCGACGTTCCCGAGGCCGGCGAGCTCGCGCCGACCCTCGTGGGCCTCGCGGCCCTCGCGGACGGGCCGAGCGAGATCACCGGCATCGGCCATATCCGTCACCACGAGACCGACCGGATCGCGGCCCTCGTCGCCGAGATCCGGCGCCTGGGCGGCCAAGCCGAAGAACTGCCGGACGGCATCGCCGTCACCCCCGTCCCCCTCACGGGCGCGCGCTGGGAGAGCTACGCCGACCACCGCATGGCGACGACGGGCGCCCTCATCGGCCTGCGCGTGCCGGGCGTCACGATCGACGACATCGGCACGACCGCCAAAACGCTGCCGGAGTTCACGCAGCTCTGGGACGGGATGCTCCCCCGATGAGCTGGCTCGACGGCGGCTCCTTTGACGACGCGGAAGAACTCGAAGACAAGTACGAGCAGTACGACGAGCAGCACATCCGCGCGCGCCCGAACCCCAAGGCGAACCGGCCCCGCACGAAGATCCGCCCCGACCGGGCGAATGCCGAGATCGGCATGATCACGGGGGTCGACCGCGGCCGCTACACCGTGCTCATGCACCAGAACGGCGAGGGCGGCGAGCCGGAGCGCGAGATCGTGTGCGCCCGCGCCCGCGAGCTCGCGAAGACCTCGATCGTCACGGGCGACCGCGTGCGGATCGTCGGCGACACGACCGGGCGTGAAGGCACGCTCGGGCGCATCGTCGAGATCGTCGAGCGCACAACCTTGCTGCGCCGCAGCGCCGACGACACCGACCGCGTCGAGCGCGTCATCGTCGCGAACGCCGACCAGATGCTCATCGTGGTCGCCGCGGCGAACCCCGAGCCGCGCGTGCGCCTCGTCGACCGCTACCTGGTTGCGGCCTACGACGCCGGCCTCCAGCCGATCCTGTGCATCACGAAGACGGACTTACAGGATCCGGCCCCCTTCCTCGACCAGTTCGCGGCGCTCGACGTGCCCGCGTTCCTCTCGGCGCCCGGCAACGAGCCGCTTGACGAGATCACGCAGGCCCTGCTCGGCCACACCACCGTGTTCGTCGGGCACTCGGGCGTCGGAAAGTCGACCCTCATCAATGCCCTCGTGCCGAGCGCCGAGCGCGCCACCGGCCACGTCAACGCGGTGACCGGCCGCGGCCGGCACACGTCGTCCTCGACCGTCGCACTGCGCCTGCAGCAGGGAATGCGCACGGGCTGGGTCGTCGACACCCCCGGCGTGCGCTCCTTCGGGCTCGGCCACGTGACGAGCGACGGGATCCTGCGCGGGTTCAAGGATCTTGCCGAACTCATCGAGGACTGCCCGCGCGGGTGCACCCATCTCGAGGGCGCGCCCGACTGCGAGCTCGACGCGGCGGTGCGCGACGAGCGGCTTGACGCCGCCGGTGCCGCCCGGGTGGAATCGCTGCGCCGCTTGCTCGGCTAGCCTGGAGCCATGACGGAACGCACGATACTTGCCGCTGGTGACCAGGCCCCGGAGTTCGCCCTCCCCGACCAGGACGGCGTGGTTCACAACCTTTCCGGCCTCCGCGGCGAGAAGGTCATCCTCTTCTTCTACCCCGAGGCGATGACCCCGGGCTGCAGCATCGAGGCGTGCGACTTCCAGGAGTCGACCGGCGCGCTCACCGCCGCCGGGTATCGCGTGTTCGGCATCTCACGCGACGAGGTCGAAAAGCAGCGCCGCTTCGCCGAGCGGGACGGTCTTGAGTACCCGCTGCTCAGCGACCCCGACCTCGCCGTGCACCACGCGTATGGCGCGTTTGGCGAGAAGAACAGCTACGGCAAGATCGTGCAGGGCGTCATCCGCTCGACGTTCATCATCGACAAGAACGGCATCATCACGAACGCGCTCTACAACGTGAAGGCGACGGGCCACGTGGGCCGCATCCGCAAGCTCGTGGGGCTTGGCGCGGCGTAGCCGCTCGCTCGAACCGGCTTAGAACTCCGGCTGCTCCGCGACACGGTCCGCCGGGCGGGCGAGCACCGATCCCAGGATCCCGGCCGCGGCCAGCACGATGAGCCCCCACCCGATCGCGCTCGCGCTCGGCACGCCCGCGCCGAGCATGCCCTGCAGGATCCCGCTTGCCGCGGCGATCAGCAACAACTGCAGCGTGAGGTTTGAGCCGCGCGCCCAGCCTCGCCCGCGCAGCGCGCCAACGAGCGTCGCGAACACCCAGACGACCGAGGCGAGCGCGACAATGAGCACGCTCATGCGGTCAGCGAACGGGTCGTCGGTGGCGGCGAGAAAGCCCGAAACGGCGATCCAGGCGAGCGCGATCGCGAGAACCGATTGCACCCCCAGGACGATGCACAGCAGCCTCCAGGCGCCCTTCGCGCGCGTATGAATGCGGGGTGAATCGTCAGCCACGGCTCCCTTTCGAAAAGATTACGTGAAAACTATTGCTTTGCCTCTGCGTCCATGAAACTATATATCCCGTCGAGTTTCGCGCACACCGTCGTGGGCATTCTCAGCCTCATTCAGGCGGTGCGGGAACCAGACATCGAAGATTTCTTCGGCGCGTTCCCTCACACCGCACTCAACGGTTGTATTGCACGAAGGAGCACATCAAGATGGATTGGCGCGAGCAGGCTGCTTGTCTCACAGTAGACCCCGAGCTGTTTTTCCCGGTCGGGAACACCGGCCCCGCGGTCGAGCAGATCGAGCGAGCCAAGTCGGTATGTGCACGTTGCACCGTCACCGAGCTGTGCCTGCAGTACGCAATGGACACCGGGCAGGACTCGGGCGTCTGGGGCGGCCTCAGCGAGGACGAGCGCCGCGCGCTCAAGCGCCGCGCAGCACGCGCACGTCGCGCGTCCTAACCAGCTTCACAACGGGATCCACGACGGCCCGCGCGAACACTACAGAAAGGCCCCGCACCAATCGGTGCGGGGCCTTTCTTGTGCCTGCGGCGCGAACGCCCAGGCCGAGGGGGCGCTGCCAGTGGCAGCACCCCCTCTCGCAACTAGTCCGTGCCCGCGTCGAACGCGGCCGAGAGGCCGAGCGTATCGGCATCCTCGCTGATGCCCGAGACGGCGTTCGCGATCTCTTCTGCCCCGCCGGCCTCGAGCTCGCCCACCAGGGCAGCGATCGGGCCGCCCACGAGGCCAAGCGCCGCGTACTGCTCGAGGCGCTGACGCGAATCAGCGATGTCGAGGTTGCGCATGGTCAGCTGGCCGATGCGATCCTGCGGGCCGAACGCGGCGCCCACGGTGCGCTCCATCGAGAGCTTCTCGGGGTGGTAGCTGAGGTTCGGTCCCGTGGTGTTCAGGATCGTGTAGTCGTCGCCGCGGCGCAGGCGCAGCGTGACCTCGCCCGTGACGACCGAGCCGACCCAGCGCTGCAGCGCCTCGCGCATCATGAGCGCCTCGGGGTCGAGCCAGCGGCCCTCGTACATCAGGCGGCCGAGCTTGCGGCCGTCGTTGTGGTAGCTAGCGAGCGTGTTCTCGTTGTGAATCGCGTTGACGAGGCGCTCGTAGGTGATGTGCAGCAGCGCCATGCCCGGGGCCTCGTAGATGCCGCGCGACTTCGCCTCGATGATGCGGTTCTCGATCTGGTCGGAGATGCCGAGGCCGTGGCGGCCGCCGATCTCGTTCGCCTTGTAGACGAGCGCCACCGGGTCATCGAAGACTTCGCCGTTGATCGCGACGGGGCGGCCAGCCTCGAAGCGCACCGACACCTCCTCGGTCAGCACCTCGACGTCCTCGCGCCACGCGGCGACCCCCATGATGGGCTCGACGATGTCGAGGCCGTTGCTCAAGAATTCCAGGTGCTTCGCCTCGTGGCTCGCGCCCCAGATGTTGGCGTCGGTCGAGTACGCCTTCTCCGTCGAGTCGCGGTAGGGGTAGCCGCGCGCCACGAGCCACTCGCTCATTTCCTGGCGGCCGCCGAGCTCTTCGACGAAGTCCTCGTCAAGCCAGGGCTTGTAGATGCGCAGGCTCGGGTTGGCCATGAGGCCGTAGCGGTAGAACCGCTCGATGTCGTTGCCCTTGTACGTCGAGCCGTCGCCCCAGATGTCGACGCCGTCTTCCTTCATCGCGCGCACCAGCAGCGTGCCGGTGACGGCGCGGCCGATGGGCGTCGTGTTGAAGTACGTCTTGCCGCCCGAGCGCACGTTGAATGCGCCGGTCTGGAGGGCGACGAAGCCCTCCTCTACGAGCGCGTGCTTCGCGTCGATATGACGGGCGAGCTCGGCACCGTACTCCATGGCGCGGGCCGCGACGCCGTCGAGATCAGGCTCGTCGTACTGGCCCAGATCAGCGGTGTACGTGCAGGGAATCGCGCCCTTTTCACGCATCCAGGCAACGGCACACGAGGTGTCGAGACCACCAGAGAAAGCGATGCCGACGCGCTCGCCAACAGGAAGAGAAGAGAGGACCTTGGACATGGTCATCATTCTAAGCGGCGCGCCTCCTCCACCGTGAATCGGGCGCCTCAGCGCACGACTAGCGGACGTTGAAGCTGCGCGGGTCGGGGCCGTAGTTGTGGCCCGACTCGAGCGCCGTGATGGCGGCGTGCTCCTCCGGGCGCAGCGCGAAATCGAAGAGGCCAGCGTTCTCGATCATGCGCTCGCGGCGGCTCGTCTTCGGGAACACGATCGTGCCGTTCTCGATGTGCCAGCGCAACACCACCTGTGCGGGGGTCTTCCCGTGCGCCGCGGCAGCCCCGGTGATCACGGGCAGGCCGAGCAGGTCGCTCTTGCCCTGGGCGAGCGGGCCCCACGCCTCGATCGCGATGCCGTTCTCGCGGCAGTAGGCCACGAGCTCGCGGCGCTGGTGCTCGGGGTGCAGCTCGATCTGGTTCGCCGCGGGAACCTCGTCGGTAGCCTCGATGATGCGTTCGAGGTGTTCGATTTCGTGGTTCGAGACGCCAATCGCGCGCGACAACCCCGCGTCGCGCACCTCGATCATCTGCTCCCAGGCCTGCACGAACGTGTCCTGCTCGGGCACGGGCCAGTGCACGAGATAGAGGTCGACCCGTTCGAGGCCGAGCTTTTCGAGGCTCTCCTCCGCGGCGGCGCGCACGTCGCCCTGGCGGTTGTTCCACAGCTTCGTCGTAATGTACAGCTCGTCGCGCGGGATCCCACTCTTCGCGATGGCGGCGCCGACCTCGGCCTCATTGCCGTAGATCGCGGCCGTGTCGATGTGCCGGTAGCCGACCTCAAGCGCCTCGCTCACGTTGCGTTCAGTCTCGCCCGGGTCGACGAGAAACACGCCAAGTCCGAGCTGCGGGATCGGCGGGCCCTCGGTGAGATCGATCGTGGGGATGTTGAGCGCGGATGAGTTGAGCGCAGACATACGAGTCCTTTCGAGGGTGGCAGCGGTGACGGAAAGTCTACGCCCGCGCGAACACACGCAGCCCGAGCCGCGATAATGGACGAGCCATGACAGAAACGACCCCCTCCGTGCCCGCACTGCACATCAACTTCCCGCCCGAGCTGCCCGTCAGCCAGATGCGCGAAGAACTCGCGGCGGCGATCGAGGCGCACCAGGTGGTCATCGTCGCGGGCGAGACCGGTTCAGGCAAGACCACGCAGCTTCCCAAGATCGCGCTCACGCTCGGTCGCACCAAGATCGCGCACACACAGCCCCGCAGGATCGCGGCCCGCACGATCGCCGAGCGCATCTCGGAGGAGCTGGGCGAGGAGCTCGGCGGGATCGTCGGCTACCAGGTGCGCTTCACCGATCGCGTCTCGGAGCGCACCCAGATCAAGCTCATGACCGACGGGATCCTGCTCAATGAGATCCACCGCGATCGGGATCTGAAGAAGTACGACACGATCATCATCGACGAGGCGCACGAGCGCAGCCTCAACATCGACTTCCTGCTGGGGTACCTGCAGCGCCTCCTCCCCCGCCGCCCCGATCTCAAGGTCATCATCACCTCGGCGACGATCGACCCGCAGTCGTTCTCGAAGCACTTCGGCGACGCCCCGGTAGTCGAGGTGTCGGGCCGCACCTTCCCGGTCGAGATTCGCTACCGGCCGCTGGTGACCGAGGTTTCGGTTCCGGATCCGAAAAACGGGCCGCCGAAGGTCCGCCGCGAAGAGCGCGACCTGTTCGACGCGATCGGCGACGCCGTCGACGAGCTGGCGCGCGAGGACTCGGGCGACGTGCTGGTGTTCCTCTCGGGCGAGGCCGAGATTCGCGACGCGGCGGACGCGCTGAACGGCCGGCTCCGCGCCAGCGGGCGCGAAGGCCGCACCGAGATCCTGCCGCTGTATGGCCGGCTCACCTCAGCCGAACAGCACCGGGTCTTCGAGCGGAGTGGGCCGGGCATGCGCCGCATCGTACTCGCGACGAACGTCGCCGAGACCAGCCTGACTGTCCCGGGCATTCGCTACGTCGTCGACGCGGGCACCGCGCGCATCTCCCGCTACAGCGTGCGCAGCAAGGTGCAGCGCCTCCCGATCGAGGCCATCTCGCAGGCCAGCGCGAACCAGCGCTCGGGCCGATCCGGTCGCACGAGCCCCGGCATCGCGATCCGCCTGTACTCGGAGGAGGACTTCCTCTCGCGCCCGGAGTTCACGGAACCCGAGGTGCTGCGCACGGGCCTCGCGTCGGTCATCCTGCAGATGCTCGCGCTGGGGCTCGGCGATATCGCCGCCTTCCCGTTCCTCACGCCACCCGACAAGCGCGGCATCGCCGACGGGTTGGGCCTCTTGGGCGAGCTCGGCGCGGTGAATGAGGGCAAGATCACCCGGATCGGCCGCGACCTCTCGCGCCTGCCGATCGAGCCGCGCTTCGCCCGCATGGTGCTCGAGTCGAAGCGGCGCGGTGTCACCCGCGACGTCCTCGCAATCGTCGCGGGCCTCACCATTCAGGACGTGCGCGAACGCCCCCAGGCCGAACGCGGCCGGGCCGACGAGGCGCACTCGCGCTTCAACGACCCCCAGGGCGACCTGATGACCCTGCTGAACCTCTGGAACTACCTGCAGGAACAGCAGGAGCAGAAGTCTTCGAGCGCGTTCCGCCGCATGTGCAAGGCCGAGTACCTGAACTTCCTGCGCGTGCGGGAGTGGATGGACCTGAACCGCCAGCTCACCCGCATGGCGAAGTCACTGAAGCTCGAGATCGGCGAGCCCTCGACCGACTCCGAGGCGATCCACCGGTCGATGCTCGCGGGCCTGCTCTCGCAGCTCGGCGTGCGCGACGAGCGGCAAGAACGCCGGAGCGCGCCGGGCAAGCGCAAGCCGAACCAGGAATATCTCGGCTCTCGCGGCACCAAGTTCGTGCTGTACCCGGGCTCGGTGCTCGCGAAGCAGCCGCCCGAGTGCGTCATGAGCGTCGAGCTCGTCGAAACGAGCCGTCTCTTCGCGCGCGGCAACGCCGCAATCGACCCCGCCTGGGCGGAGGAGCTCGCGGGCCCCCTCGCGAAGCGTCAGGTCAGCGAGCCGCGCTGGGAGCGGAAGCAGGGCGCCGCGGTCGCGACCGAGCGCGTCACGCTCTTCGGGGTGCCGATCGTGCAGGATCGCCGCATCCAGTACGCCCGGATCGACCCCGAGCACGCCCGCGAGCTCTTCATCCAGCACGCCCTCGTCGAGGGCGAGTGGGACTCACCCCAAGCTTTTGATCGCCAGAACCGCCAGCTGCGCAAGGAACTCGAGCAGCTCGAAGAGCGCACCCGTCGCCGCGACATCGTGTCCGACGACGAGACGATCTTCGCGTTCTACGACGCGCGCATCCCCGCCGAGGTCGTGTCGACGCGCTCGTTCGAGGGGTGGTGGCGGCGCACCCGCGAGGCGCAGCCGAAGCTGCTCACCATGCAACGCTCGGACCTCATTGAGGCGGAAGAAGAGGTCGACGAGTCGGCGTTCCCCCGCAAATGGACCCACGGCGACCAGACGTTGCAGCTCAAGTACCGCTTTGACCCGACCGCCGGCGACGACGGCGTGACCGTCTCGGTACCACTGCCCCTGCTCCCCCGCCTCGACCCTGGCGACTTCGGCAAGCTCGTGCCCGGGCTTCGCGAAGAGCTCGTGACGGCGCTCATCAAGCTGCTGCCGAAGGCGATCCGGCGCAACGTGGTGCCCGCCGCCGACTGGGCGAAGAAGCTGCTGGTCGCCATCGAGCCGGCGCTCGACGACCCGAACACGACGACGCCGATCACCGAGCTGCTCGCGGCCGAGATCAAGCGGCGCACGAGCGTGCTCGTGACCGCCGCCGACTTCGACATCGCGCGGCTGCCCGCCCACCTGACCCCGACGTTCCGCGTCGTGGACGAGCGCGGGCGCACGCTCGGCACGGGCAAGGACCTCGGCGAGCTGCAGGCCGCGAACAAGGACCGGGCGCGCACGGGCGTCGCCAAGGTCGCCGGCGCGAAGGCCCCCGTCGCGAGCGAGCTCAACCGGAAGGGCGTCACCGCCTGGGACTTCGGTGATTTGCCGCGACACCTCGACGCGAAGCACGGCGGCGGTGTCGTGCGGGCATACCCGGCAATCCTCGACCGACGCACTGCGGTCGACATCGTCCTCGTGACCGACGCGAGCGAGCAGGCCCGGGTGTCGCGGCGCGGCATCCGCCGCCTGCTGCAGCTCAGCTCACCCTCCCCCGCGAGCTACGTGCGCGATCACCTCTCGAACGAGGAGAAGCTGCTGCTGGGTGCAGGCCCCTACCGTACGCTCGACGCTGCCATCGCGGACGCGTCCCTGGCGGTGGCCGACCGCGTCATCCGGCGCGTGGCCCCGGACGGCCTCGTCTGGTCGGCGGCGGCGTTCGAGGCACTGGCCAACGACTACGCGCGCGCCCTGATCAACGACCTGTTCACGACGATCTCGCTCACCGCGAAGGTACTGAACTCGGCCAGGCTTGCGCGCAAGGCCATCGGCGACGCGAAGTCGCTCGCGGTGCTCAGCCAGGTCGCGGACGCCGCGCACCAGGTCGACGGCCTCGTCTACCAGGCCAAGGGTGACGCCGGTTTCGTCTCCCAGACCGGGCTCGATCATCTCGAAAGGCTCCCCTTCTACCTCGACGCGGTCGCGATCCGGATGCGCGGACTCAGCGCCCAGCCGGGCCGCGACCGGGCCTGGCAAAACGAGATCGACCGGGTGACCGCGCTGTTCACCGCCGCGGGCGGCACGATCCCCCTCGGCCCGGATCCGGCTCCCCATCTCGAGCGCGCACGCTGGCTCATCGAGGAGTTCCGCATCAGCCTCTTTGCCCAGCCCATGCGCACCGCGGAGCCGGTGTCGGCGCAGCGTATTCAGAAGGTGTTGCGCGGCGAATAGTCGCCGTGCGCGAGTACGCTGGACGCATGAACGCAACGTCGCCTGCATCGTCCTCTGCACCGCACCTGAGCACGGCGGTCATCGGCATCGACGTCGGGGGCACCGGGGTGAAGGGCGCAGGAATCAATCCCGCTACCGGCGCACTTCTCACCGGGCGGCACAAGGTGGCAACGCCCGAGGGCGGCCGACCCAACGACGTCATCGCGGTCGTCGCGGACATGGTCACCGACATTCGCGCCGAGCTCTCCAGCCGCGGCATCCCCGTCGCCCCAGAGGTCGGGATCTGCGTGCCCTCGGTGGTGCGCCACGGCGTCACTCTGACCGCGGGGAACATCGACCCCTCCTGGGTGGGCCTCGACGCCCTTCCCCTGCTCGAGGCCGCGATCGGCGCCCCGTGCACGCTTGTCAACGATGCCGACGCCGCGGCGGTCGCGGAGGCGCGGCTCGGCGCCGCGCAGGGCATCGCCGGCGTCACGCTCGTGCTCACGCTCGGTACCGGGCTCGGCTCGGGCATGCTGCTCGACGGCGCCCTCGTCCCCAACACCGAGCTCGGGCATCTCGAGTTCGACGGGCACGCGCCTGTGGAGCGCTTCATCTCCCCCAAGATCATCGAGCGCGACGGGCTCCCGCTCGCGGAGTGGGCAGCGCGCCTCGCACGGGTGCTCGCCCACATCGAGCGCCTGTTCACGCCCGAGCTCATCGTGCTCGGCGGCAGCATCTCCAAGTCGGCCGACGACTACCTCCCGCTGGAGGGCGTGCAGGCCACCGTGGTCCCCGCCCAGTTGCGCAACAACGCGGGAATGGTGGGGGCCGCACTGCTCACGCAGCACTAGGTGCCGCCAGACTCGCCGGGATCGCTGTACCGGCTGGACTGTTGGGCACTAGTATTTCGACGTGGGAATCTATCGTGAACTGGCCAAGAGCCCGGGAGTCTTCCGAATCATTGCGGCCCAGCTCACGGCCCGATTCCCGTTTGGCATGCTCTCGATCGCCATGCTGCTGCACATCGAGCTCACCTACGGCAACTACACCGCCGCCGGCATTGTGCTCGCCGCGGAGAGCATCGGCCAGGCCATCTCAGGGCCCGTCACCAGCCGCCTGATGGGGCGCTGGGGCATGCGCCCCGTGCTCGGCGTGACCTCCCTCGTCTGCTCGGCCATGATCGCGATCATCGCGCTCATGCACATGCCGATCTGGGCGATTGCGATCATCGCGTTCTTCCTCGGCATCACAACGCCGCCGGTCACCCCCGCCGTCCGCACGATCTATCCGAAGATGGTGCCCTCGCGCCAGCTCTCGGCGCTGTTCAGCCTCGACGCCTCGGCGCAGGAGATCATCTGGATCATCGGCCCGGTCGTCGCCGTCTTCGTCTCGACGCAGATCAGCACGACGGTCGGCCTGCTGGTCGCGATGTCATTCATGCTGCTCGGCGGCTTCTGGTTCATCGCCTCCCCCGAGGTCGGCCGCGTGCGTATCCCGCTCTCGCGCCGCCGCCTCGGCGCCGTGCTCAGCCGCCCCACCGTCATCGTCGCGACGATCGTCGGCTTCCTGTTCGTCGCGTCGTTCGCGGCGGTTGAGGCAGGCATCGTCTCCGTGTTCGGACACGAGGGCATCGATTCCGGGATCGTACTGGCCATCTTCTCTGCCGGATCGATCGTCGGCGGTCTGCTCATCGGCGGCCGGCAGATCACCCCCTGGTCGCTGTTCTGGCGCATCCTGATTGTCGCCGGCGGCACGCTCCTGTGCCTCTTCAGCCTCGATATGTGGTGGCTGTCGCTGGTGCTGTTCTTCGCCGGCTTCGGCGTCGCCCCCTCGCTCGCCGCCATCTTCACGATCGTCAGCTCGACCGTGAAATTCTCCGAGACCGCGGAGGCCTTTGGCTGGGTCGGCACGGGGCAGCTCATCGGCGTCGCCCTCGGCTCAGCATTCGCCGGCTTCGCGATCGACCGCTTCGGGCCGATGGGCGCGATCTCCGCCTCCGCCGCGTTCCTCGTGCTGGCCGCCATCGCGGCGGCCATCAGCAGCCGGTGGATCCCTGACATGCGGGGACGCGACGCCGCCCCGATTCCCGACACCGCGCCGATCACCCTGCCGCAGGTCTAGCCCGTCTGCGCAACCTGAGCGCCGCGGGATCGTCACCGCATCGTTGCCGAGAGCTCCTCCCGCGGCCCTGACCGGCCGCTCTACAGTGATGCTATGACTCGTCTCAGGATGACCCACCGCACCGCGTCCCGCGCTCGACTGGCGAGCGTTGGCCTTGTCGCCGCGCTTGCCCTGATGCTCGCCGGCTGTGCATTCGGCGGCCCCAGCGGCGGCCCCACCGGAGGGAGCGCAGAATCAATGCCGCAGACCGAGGCGCTGCAGGACCTGGCGGCGTCGCCCGAGCTCGCGACGGTCGATGGAAAGTCGGCCGCCACCGGGGAATCAATCATCCGCACGAGCGATGTGGTGATCGAGGTGTCAGACCCGCAGGCCGCGGCTGATGACGTCGTTGCCGCGCTGAAGCCGCTCGACGGCCGCGTCGAGTTCAGTTCGGTCGGGGCGGCCGGCGAGTGGGGCCCGGCCAGCGCCAGCCTCACCGTGCGCGTGCCCTCGGATCGCCTGGAGGACGCGATCACCGCGATCTCGGGCGTCGGGAAGGTGGTCTCGACGAGCCGATCCACGAGCGACGTGACGCTGCAGCGCCAGGACCTGTCGGCCCGCGTCGCGGCGCTTACCGTCTCGACCGAACGCCTGCGCGCGCTGATGGCCGAGGCGAGCAACACCGCCGACCTCATCGCCGCGGAGAGCGCGCTCACCGCACGCCAGGCCGAGCTCGACGGGCTGACCAGCCAGCTCGACTACCTCGACAATCAGGTCGACGAGGCCACCATCTCCGTTACCCTCAATGCTCCGGGTACCGCACCCGTCAGCGGACCCGAGAACTTCTGGGAGGCGATCCTGCTGGGCATCAGCTCGCTCGGGGCAGCCATCGTCGGCCTGGGGCTCGCCCTCGGCGTGGCATTGCCCTGGATCATTGCGATCGCGCTCGTCGTCGGCATCGTGGTCACGATTGTGCGTGCTGCGCGTAGGCCAAAGGCGTAATCTGACTGGCGCGGGGACGCTTCGATCATTGACCGGTGATCCTCGCCCAGCTGGGACCGGAAGCACCTGAGCCGTTACGCCGCCATCTTCGTGACGCCGGGTGTGTTACGCAGCGTGCGGTCTGGCCGGTCGAGGTATTCCGCGCCGGTCGGGCTGGTCCAGACGAACTCCCCGCCCGCTTCTTGTCTCACCCGCCACTGGATCTGGTGCGCGAGATCCGGATGCTTCAGCAGATGGTGTGTGGGACACAGATGTCCGAGGTTCGAGAGTTCGGTCGGGCCGCCGGCTGCCCACTCGATCGTGTGGTCAATCTCGCATGATCTGGTGGGGGCGGCGCAGCCCGGGAACCGGCAATGCTGGTCGCGTGCTCGCAAGACGCGCTTCATTGCCTCCGTGGGGTGTCTGCGTTCGGTCGAGAGCACTTCGCCGTCGGCGTTGACGGTGACCGAGTCCCAACCGGGCGCCACCGCTGCAAACTGGCGGGCTGTTATGGAGTCGATGGGGCCGTATCCCTCGAGGGTGGCGGTGCCGCCGACGGGGATCGTGATCGAGATGTTCGCCTGAATGCCAGTCGCGAATTGGCGGGTCATGGTGGCATTTCCCGAGTCGGCAGGTCCCGAGGCACCGGCGGCTTGTTGGGCGCTATCGGGAATGCCTGTCAGCAGCAACTCCGCGAACACGTCAGCCCGGTACGTCCCGATGCTGCGTTCCCGTCCAACAGCCCGGCCCACGGGCTCGGACTCGTCCGATGCCGCCGGCACGGACTTGGCCCTGGCGGCTTCTTCGCGCACCACTTCCCGCTGCACTGCCGTGGCGATGCGCTGCACCCGGTCGTAGATCCCGTACGCGAGGGCCGCAGGCAAGACCGCGCCGAGTTCGGCCATGCCATCGGGAAGTTCGCTCACCCAGATGCAGCGCTGCGCTGCCGCGATCGCATGCATCTCGTCGAGTGTGCGCGGCTGGAGCTCGAGCGCGATCAGCTTCGCCTGTACCCGCAGCCGCCCTGCGGAGGTGTGTGCCGCGATTTCGAGGCAGCGCGCCTCGTACTCTGCGCGCAGCCGGCGATCGACCCCGGACCCCTCGGACACGATGACCTTCGCGTGTTGCATCGTGATCTTGACGGACTCGACCGCAGCGATCGTCGCGGGGTAGGCGTAGACGAGCGTGTGTGCCTCGGCCATGCGACTCAGTACGGATCGTTCGCTGACTCCCATCGCGGCGGAACACTCTGCCGCACGCGAGCGGAGCGTGAGGAGAATTTCTTCGTCCGAGCGGGAGTGCACGAGTACGTCTTCGTGTAGCTCGGCAAGCGCCCGTACTTCTTTGGCACCCGCGAGGGCAGAGCGTTGGGCCGTGGCGATCACGTTGTCGCGCAGCTTCCCGGCGCGAAGCAACTTCCGCGGCCCGAGATCAAAAGGTTCGAACCGCACTCGCGACAATTTCTGTCGGGGCTTAGCCTCCGAGGCCGCGCCATGATCTGTGCCATGAGGCGCGCGCTCGAGGCCGCGCTCGCCATCTCGGGGTGTGTGTTTCATGGCTGCAGCACACCATTGACGTCCGACATTCGATCCCCGAAATCAGTCAGCTGTTGGACGCCCGAGAAATCTTTTCGGAAGCATACAAGCGAACCCGAAAACTGTTGATGAGGACTCTACAAAGAAAGAGGCCGTCGGCAGCTGCGAAGCCTCAGGCCGCGCCGCTCCAGGCCGCCGGGATCAGCGTCCACACCACCTCGGCGGGCTCGGCCCCCGTGCGCCAATTGTGGGGAGTGCGACCCGGGAAGGTCAGGGTATCCCCCGCGTGCAGCGCCTCGTCGCGATCAGCGAACTGCAAGGTCACCGCGCCCGTGATGACGTGCAGCACTTCGACGTCGCAGTTGATCGAATAGAGCGCGTCACCGCCGGTCGCGTGCGCCGACATTCGTGACCGAATCACCTGCACCCGCGATTCCTCGCGCGCGGTGATCAGCCACTCGTCGACGCCTCGTCCGCCCATGTTGATGCGGGGGGCGTCATCGAGCGCGATCCGGTTGATCTCGGGAGTTTCGAACAGTGACCCGATGGGCAGCGACAGCGCCTGACACAACTGCACGAGCGTCGACACGCTCGGCGAGGTCTCGTTGCGCTCGACCCGGCTCAGAAATCCCTTAGTGACGCCGATGGCAAGCGCGAGCTGCTCGAGTGTCAGGCCCTGCGCGGCCCGAGTGGCACGCAATTTCGCACCGATTGGGGCGATCTGTACCTCTGCGCTGGGGTGCACGGGTCGCATGGGCTCTCCTGTCTGACGCCGGTGTTGCATCGCTCACAGTATCAGCGCAGTTGACCAAACCCAGACGGAGGCCTAGAGTTGCCACGTTCACCCTGACGATTCACTTGTTGCCTATTGGGCAACCAGAGAGGAATGTGCACATGAGCACGCACGAGCCACAGGGTCCCGTCGACGCGAGCCTGACGCCGCGCTACGCAGGGATCGCCACCTTCGCCAAGCTGCCCCGTATCGAGGATGTTCCCGAGGCCCGCGTCGCGGTCGTCGGCATTCCGTTCGACACTGGCGTGAGCTACCGCCCCGGCGCACGGTTCGGCCCGTCCCACGTGCGCGAGGCCTCGCGCCTGCTGCGCCCCTACAACCCGGCGCAGGACATCGCCCCCTTCACGGTCCAGCAGGTCGTGGACGCCGGCGACATCGTCGCGAACCCCTTCAACCTCGAAGAGGCCGTGAACCAGATCGACGCCGCGGCCACCGAGCTCGGCGAGCGCGTCGAAAAGATCGTCACGGTCGGCGGCGACCACACGATCGCGCTGCCGCTGCTGCGCGCCATCAACAAGAAGCACGGCCCGGTCGCCGTGCTGCACTTCGACGCGCACCTCGACACCTGGGACACCTACTTCGGCGCCCCCATGACGCACGGCACCCCGTTCCGCCGGGCTTCGGAAGAGGGCCTGATCGACCTCACCGCCAGCATGCACGCGGGCACCCGCGGCCCCCTGTACGGCAAGGGCGACCTCGAGGACGACGCGCGCCTCGGCTTCACCATCGTCACGACCGAGTATGTCGAGGAGAACGGCGTTCCCGCCGCCCTCGAGCGCATCCGCGCCCGCGTCGGCGACAAGCCGCTGTACATCTCGATCGACATCGACGTGCTCGATCCCGCGCACGCGCCCGGCACCGGCACCCCCGAAGCCGGCGGCCTCACGAGCCGCGAGCTGCTGCGCATCATCCGCGGCCTCTCGGACCTGAACATCGTCGGCGCAGACGTCGTCGAGGTGGCCCCCGCTTACGACCACGCCCAGATCACGGCCGTCGCGGCAAGCCACGTCGTCTACGAACTGATCAGCGCGATGGGCCACTCGGCCTAGCCACCCGCTCGAGGGGGCGGCACCCACCGCCCCCTCCGCACCTCTTCATCACCACGCTCGAAAGAGTCCAACGGAGCACTCCATGCACACCCCCTCAGAAGCCCAGGTCCTCGCGGCCGCCGACGCGATCGTTGCCGCCTTCGCCGCCACCGATACCGACGCGTACTTCGCCGGCTTCGCCCCCGACGCCACGTTCATCTTCCACCCCGAGGCCGCACGCCTCGCCTCGCGCGCCGAGTACGAGGCACTCTGGGCCGGCTGGGTCGCCAGCGGCTGGAGCGTTGCTTCCTGCACTTCCAGCGACCGCCTCGTCCAGGCATTCCCCGGCGGCGCCGTCTTCAGCCACACGGTCGCCACAGCCGTAAACACCCCCGCGGGCGACGACTCCTACGTCGAGCGCGAGAGCATCATCTTCCGCACGGAGGGTGACAGCCTGATCGCCATCCACGAGCACCTGTCCACGACTCCGGAGGCCGCACTCTCATGACCAGCACCAAGACCATGGCCGTCACCCTCGACGGCCACGACGACTCGGCCGGCCCCGTCCGTGGCACCCAGTCGCTCCTGAAGATCGGGCTCATCTGGCTCGCCGCGAACCTCGTCGTCACGACGCTGCTCACCGGCACCCTCTTTGTGCCGAGCGTGTCGTTCGGCACCGCACTCACCATGATTATCGTCGGCACCATCGGCGGCGCCGTCGTGCTCGTATTGATCGGCAACATCGGCACGCGCACGGGCCTTCCCACCATGGCTATCACCCGTGGCTCGTTTGGCATCAGGGGCAGCCTGCTGCCGGCCGCGGCCAACCTCATTACGCTGATGGGCTGGAGCTGGGTGCAGGCGATGCTCGCCGGCGTCACCGTCAATGCGCTCGTGTATCAGGCGACCGGGTTCTCGAACCCCGTGCTGTTCTCGGCGCTCTGCCAGGGCATCGTCGTGGTGCTCGCCATCTTCGGCCACACCGGCATCTCGCGCATCGAGCCGTGGCTCGGCCTCGCGATCCTGGTCGTCATGGGCTTTGTGTTCGCCGCGGCCTTTGGTGCGTTTAGCCCGAGTGAGTTCGCCGCGATTCCGGTGGACACCGAGCTCGGCGGCAGCGGCATCAGCACGCTTGACATCGTGATCTCCACCGCAATCTCGTGGACCGTTCTCTCGGCCGACATGAATCGCCACGCGCGCAGCAGCAAGGCCGGAATCATCGGCTCAGGCATCGGCTACACGCTCTCGACCATCATCGCGATGACCCTCGGCCTGGTGGCGTTCAGCACCGTGATCCTGAAGGGTGGCGACGCAGTCGCGTTCGACCCCACGGTCATCGTCGCCGAGTTTGGCTGGCCGCTCGGGCTCGCCATCTTCCTTTCAGTGATGGCGACGAACACGATGGTCGTCTTCGGCATGGTGACCTCGGCCGTCAATGCGCAGTCGAAGTGGCACCTGAAGTTCCTGCCGACCGCAATCGTGCTGGGCATCATCTCGATCATCGGCTCGACCTGGCTCGCGTTGCTCGGCCAGTTCACCGACTTCCTCGTCATGATTGGTGCCTTCTTCGTGCCGGTGTTCGCGATCATGATCGTCGACTACTACCTGCTCAAGAAGCGCGGCTACTCGCGCCAGATCCTGACCGAGACCTCGGCCAGCCGCTACTGGTACCAGGGCGGCGTGAACTGGGTCGCGATTGCCGTCTGGGTGATCGGGGCCGGGCTGTCCTACCAGCTCACCTATGTCACGCCCAGCCCCCTCGGCGCGACCATCCCCGCCTTCGTGGTGAGCTTCCTGCTCTACCTGGTGCTCATGGTGGGCCTCGGCCGCACGAAGATCCCGGGCCTGCGCGACCCACGCGACCAGGCGCCCGCCGGGCACCTGCTCGACGCCCCGACCGACTCGGCGGAGTAGTCACGTGCGCGCCGTCGATCTCTCCCTCCTTGTCCGCTCGGGCATGCAGGTCTACCCGGGTGACCCGGAAGTCGAAATCGACGGCGCGCTTACCGTCGCGCGCGACGGCGTCGCGGTGGCCCGGTTGGGGCTGAACTCCCACACCGGCACCCACCTCGACGCCCCCGCGCACACGATCGTCGGCGGTCGCACGGTCGAAGAGATCCCGCTCGAGTGGCTGGACGGCGACGCGCTCGTGTTGCGAGCGCTCGACCCACAGCCTCACACCGCTATCGACGCGGGCGGCATCGCGGGCGGGCTGCCCGAGCGGCTCCCCGGCATCGTGTTCGTCGCCACCGGCTGGGACCGGCACGCGGGTACGCCCGAGGCGCTCGCACACCCGCACCTCTCCCCCGAACTCGCCGCGTTGATCGTCGCCCGCGGCGCCCGGGTCGTCGGCATCGACGCGTTCAGCCCCGACCCGACGGGCGATCCAGGATCCGACTTCCCGGCGCACGCCGCGATCCTGGGAGCGGACGGCGTGATCGTAGAGAACCTCACGGGTCTGGACCGCGTGCCCGATCGGGTGCGCGTGAGCCTCCTGCCGCTGCGCGTCGAGCGCGGCGACGGCTCCCCCATTCGCGCCGTCGCCTGGCTCGATACCTAGGCCCCGTGCAGCGGGAGCATCGGCCCGAAACGCGGGCGCTGAGCCCCGGCTGGAAAACCGTCTCGCCGGTATAGTTAAAGGGAGTGGGGTGTGCCAAACTGGCATCGTCCCAAGACAGAGAAGTTTACAAGGAGTGATCCATGGGTAAGTACGCCGTCATCAATCCGGCAACCGGCGAGACCGTCACGGAGTATCCCGACGCTACCGCTGCAGACATCGAGCAGGCGCTCGCCTCCGCCCAGAGCACGTACCGCGAGTGGTCACGCAACACCACCGTCGCAGAGCGCGCAGCGCTCGCGCAGAAGTTCGCTGATCTGATGGTCGAGCGCAAGGACGAGCTCGGCGCCATCATCAACCGTGAGATGGGCAAGCCCCTCGACCAGGCAATCGGCGAGGCTGAGTTCTCGGGTGCGATCGCCGAGGCGTTCGCGAAGAACGCCGAGAAGTGGCTCGCCGACGAGGAGCTCGAGGTCGAGGACGGCCTGCGCACCTTCATCCGCAAGCAGGGCATCGGCGTCATCCTCGGCATCATGCCGTGGAACTACCCCTACTACCAGGTCGCCCGCTTCGCGGTGCCGAACCTGATCCTCGGCAACACGGTGGTCCTCAAGCACGCCGAGCAGTGCCCCGAGTCGGCCGCGGCCCTCGAGTCGCTGTTCCTCGAGGCGGGCTTCCCCAAGGGCGCGTATGTCAACGTGTACGCCACCCACGACCAGATCTCGACGATGATCGCTGACGACCGCGTGCAGGGCGTCTCGCTCACCGGTTCCGAGCGTGCCGGCGCGATCATCGGCGAGCAGGCCGGCCGCAACCTCAAGAAGGCCGTGCTTGAGCTCGGTGGCTCGGACGTCTTCCTCGTCCTCGACACCGACAACATCGACTTCGCCGTCGAGCACGCCGTCGGCGGCCGCATGGAGAACACGGGCCAGGCCTGCAACGGCTCCAAGCGCATCGTCGTCCTCGACAAGTACTACGACGAGTTCGCGGCGAAGTTCCAGGCGGCCATCGCTGGCCAGTCGCTCGAGAACGGCGACTTCGGTCCCATGTCCTCGGACAAGGCGACCGAGGGCCTCACCGCCCAGGTGCAGAGCGCGCTCGACCAGGGCGCGACCGTCCTCGCAGGCAACAACACGCCCGAGGGCAACGTCTACACGCCGACCATCATCACGGACATCACGCCGTCGATGGACGTCTACAGCCAGGAGCTCTTCGGTCCCGTCGCGCAGCTGTACAAGGTATCGAGCGATGAAGAGGCGATTGACCTCGCCAACTCCTCGCCCTACGGCCTCGGTTCCGTCGTGATCTGCGACGATCGCGAGCGCGCAGAGCGTATCGGCAACCAGCTCGACGTCGGCATGGTCTTCATCGGCGCCGCCGGCCTCGAGGGCGCTGACGTGCCCTTCGGTGGCGTCAAGAAGTCGGGCTACGGCCGCGAGCTCGGCAAGGGTGGCATGGAGGAGTTCGCGAACAAGAAGCTCTTCCGCTTTGCGTCCTAGGCTCTCGCCCTCACTGACGTGAGACGGCGCCCGATCCCCTCGTGGGGTCGGGCGCCGTTTGCGTATGCCCCGTAGGCTGGCCGCATGATGGCAGAGACGGAATATGCGATCCAGGTCACCGGGGTCTCGCGGGCGTTCGGCAAGGTGCAGGCGGTGCAGGACGCAAGCCTGAGCGTGCCGCCGGGCGGCGTCACCGCGCTCATCGGCCCGAACGGCAGCGGCAAGACGACCCTCATGCTGATGCTCGCGACGCTCTTGCAGCCAGACTCCGGTTCCATCAGGATCGGCGGGCACGACGCACTCGGGGACACCCGTCTCGCCCGCGCGGCGCTCGGCTGGATGCCCGACACGCTCGGCGTCTGGGAGACCCTGACCGTGCGCGAGGCCCTGCAGGCGGTCGCGGCAATGTACGGCCTGCGCGGCCCGGCCGCGACCTCACGCGTGACGACCCTGCTCGCGGCGACCGGGCTCGACCGCCTCGCGAGCCAGCGCACGCAGGTGCTCTCGCGCGGCCAGAAGCAGCGCCTGAGCCTTGCCCGCGCGCTCGTGCACGAGCCCCGGGTGTTGCTGCTCGACGAGCCTGCCTCGGGCCTCGACCCCGAAGCCCGCGTCGCCCAACGCCAGGCCCTCTCCGAGCTCGCCGCGTCCGGCGTCGCCGTCCTCATCACTAGCCACGTGCTCGATGAGCTCGAGCAGCTGGCCACCGAGGTCGTCTTCCTGCGCGACGGGACGACCGAGACCCCACAGGCCGTAAGCGCGGCGCTGCGCCCAGCAACCGCCTGGCGGATCCGCGGGATCGATCCTGAGCGATTGGGGATCGCCCTCACCGCGCTTGGGGTCAGCGGCACCACGACCGTCGGCCTCGGCGGTGAGCGCAGCACGATCGTCGAGGCGGCCGACGAGGCGGCGGCGGCCGACCTGCTCGCCCGGCTCGCGGCCGTCGGCGCACAGGTCATCGAGTTCGGCCCGGCCTCTGGCCGGCTTGAGCAGGCATTCGTCAGGCTGCAAGACCCGGGTTGGCGAGACGGGCAACGCGATGCACAACGAAGCGACGAGCACGGGGGCGCACGATGACTGAGACGATGGTTGGCCCCGGGATCCTGCGGGGAACCGCGCTGATCGCGAGACTGGAGCTCACGCAGCGGCTGCGCTCGCGCACCCTCCTGGTGCTCGCGATCGTCTGGTTCGCGGTCATCGGTGCCGTCACGCTGCTCGCCTGGGCGGGGATCGCGACGAGCGCGGCGGCGTACGGCGGCGAGGCCGACGCGTTCCCGCTCTTCTCCTTGATCGTCTACTTCGTGCTGCTGTTTGGCACGCTCGTCGCGCCCGCGATCTCGGCGAACGCCATTAACTCCGAACGCGCCGGGGCGACCCTCGCCACCACGCAAGTGACGCTCGTGCACTCGTGGTCGATCGTGCTCGGCAAGGTGCTCGCCGCCTGGGCAACGGGTATCGCCTTCCTCGTCGTCGCCCTGCCGTTCGTGCTGTTCAGCCTGGCGCTCGGGAAATGGCAGTTCAGCACGCTCGTGCTCGCGACCCTCGCCCTCGCGCTCCAAATCGGCGTCTTCACGGCCATCGGTGTCGGGCTCTCCGCGCTGATCACCTCACCGCTGTTCTCGATCGTCGTCGGGTACCTCGTCGTCGCCGCCTTCTCAGTGGGCACGCTCATCGCGTTTGTGTTGGGCCTGTCGATCGGCACGAGTTACCACGATGTCGAGACGCGTCAACCGACGAGCGAGTACTGGGACGAGCTGCTCGCGTGTCAGAACGAAGCCGGCGATGACAGCGGCGACTACGACGCCTGCGCCGAGACGGTGCCGCTTCAGTGTGAGACAGAATCGTATCCGGTGCCGGTTGTCCCGAGCGACAAGCTCTGGTGGTTGCTGGCCGCAAACCCGTACGTCGTTGTCGCCGATTCGGTGCCCGCCCACCTCGACGAGTGGGGCGGGCCGGCCGACCTGTTTGGAATCATTTCTGTCGGCGTGCGCTCGCTCCAGTTGAGCGACCCGGCCGATGCCGCCGCGTTCCGCGACCACTGCACCCCCGGCGGGATAGGCGGGCCGTACGGCCCACTCGGCGAGGACACGACCGACCCGCTCGCGGGCACCGTCCCGGTCTGGTGGATCGGCCTCGGCATCGAGCTGCTGCTCGCGGGCGCGTTGCTCGTCGCGGGCGAGCGCCGGGTGCGCACCCCAGCGAGAAAGCTCACGCGCGGGACGCGGATCGCGTAGCCCGGACGCACGCCGCCAGACGCAGTGTGGCCCGCACCAACCGGCGCGGGCCACACTGTCTGAACACGATTTACGGCATCGAGGGGGCGTGCGTCGCGAGCAACTCGGCGTACGTCTCGCGGCGCACCACGAGGCGGCTCTCACCGTCACCGACAAACACGACGGCCGGCTTGAGCGCGCCGTTGTAATTGTTCGCGAGCGTGTAGCCGTAGGCGCCGGTCGTCGCGACGACGGCGATATCGCCGACGCGGGCGGCCGGCAGCGGGGCCTTGTCGATCAGGAGGTCGCCCGACTCGCACTGGCGCCCAACGAGCTGCACCGTCTCGTCCCACGGCTCGAGCACCCGGTTGCCGAGCACGGCCTCGAAGCGCTGCCCGGTGAGGGCCGCGTCCATCTGGTCGGCCAGTCCCCCGTCGACCGCAACGAAGACGTGCCCCGTGCGCTTGACCGTGGTGACGCGATACAGGCTGACGCCCGCGCGGGCGACAATCGAGCGCCCCGGCTCGATCATGATGCGCACGCCCTCCGGCAGGTGCGCCTTCGCGGCCGCGACGATCGCGTCGAGGTAGGACTCGACGCTCGGAGCGTCGTCCGTGTAGGTGTACTTCACCCCGAGCCCTCCGCCCACGTCGTACGTGCCGAACTCGCCGGCAGATGCGATCTTCGTCACTGCCTCGGCGAACTGCTCGACCTCGAGGATCTGCGAGCCGATGTGCAGGTGCACGCCCTCGAAGTTCATGAGCGGGTGCGCCCGCATGCGCTCGATCGCGCGCATCGCCTGGTCCATCGGCAGGCCGAACTTCGAGTCGTTGCCGCCGGTCGCCTGTGAGGCGTGGGTGTGCGCCTCGACGCCGGGGATGACGCGGAGCAGGAGGTTCTGCGGCCGCGTGAGCAGGCGCTCGAGGCGGTCCAGCTCGTCCTCGTTGTCGACGATGATCGTGTCGACGCCCGCATCCAGCGCCATCACGAGCTCCGCGTCGGTCTTCGCGTTGCCGTGGAAGTGCAGCTTCGCCGGGTCCACCCCGGCGGCCAGCGCCAGCTGCAGCTCGCCGCCACCGGCGATGTCCACCGAGAGCCCCTCTTCGAAGGCCAAGCGGTACATGCCGACGGCGGGGAACGACTTCGAGGCGAACAGCACCTCGGCGTTCGGCCAGCGCGCTGCCAGCCCGTCGATGAAGCGCCGGATCTGGCGGCGCATACCGACCTCGTCGTACACGTACAGCGGGGTGCCGTACTGCTCGGCGAGATCGGTCACCGGCACCCCGCCGATCGCGAGCACGCCGTCATCCGTCACCGAGGACTCCTCCGGCAGGATCGACCACAGCTCGTCCAGGCGAGTGCCCTCCACATAGGGGGCCGACTGCGCGTGCTTGGGCGAGTGAGAATCGATCGACATGCCTGAATTCCTTACGGTGTGGTGGGTGGTGACGGACGACGGCAGCCTGGCTGCCGCCCGGACTACCGGTTGCTTGACAGCGTATCGACCTGGGCGGCGTACGCCTCGGTCGCCTTGCGCGGCACGACGACGACCGGCACCGGGCTGTGGCGGAGGATCTTTGTCGCGTGCGAGCCGAGCGAGACGCGCGCGAGCGCGCCGAGGCTGCTTGAACCGACGAGCAGCACCTCGTTCTCGAGCCACTCGATGCTGCGCATGGCCTCGCCCCAGGTGCCGCCGACGCCGACGGAGACCTCGGCGGCCACGGGCTGGCGCGACAGGTCAGCGATCGCGCCGAGCAGCTCGTCGGTGTGGGCGCGGATCACACTCTCCCACTCCTCGATCACCTCGTCCTGAATGTCGAGGCCGATCGCGGCGGTCGTGATCGCCTGCGGCCGCATCGCGAACGACGCGATCCGGATCCCGACGCCGGCGTCTGCCGCGATGGCCGCGGCCCCGAGGATCAGCTCCCCCGACGTCTCCGAGCCGCTGTAGGCCGCGGTGATCCTGCTGAGGCGGTCGTGCGCCGCGATCGTGAACCCGTGCGGGGCAATCGCAACCGGCAGGTGCGCGCTCTGCAACAGGCCCTGCGAGATCGAGCCGAGGGTGAGCTGACCGTGCTCGGCGTCGCGGGAGGCCCCGACGACGAGCCGCACCGCGTGGTGCTCCTCGCTCACCTGCAGGAGGCCCTTGCGCGCCGAGGACGCGTTCGCCACTACCTCGGTCACGACGATGTCCTCCGGCACGACGGCCCGTGCCGCGGCGATCGCCGCTTCAGCCCGCTCGCGCAGCGCCTGCTGGTACGCCGGGTCCTTCGACTGGCGCGACGGCGGCCAGGACTGCGCGATCACCGAGGCGATCACGAGGTCTTCGCGGTACGAGCGTGCGAGCAGCACACCCAGGTGCACGGCGGCCTCGGTCGAGTGACCGGGCGCGACGCCTACGACGATGCTCACAGTGATGACCCTTCGTTGGTGGAGTGGTTGGATGCGCGGAGCGCCTCGACGGCACGATCCTGTTCGAGCTGCTTGCCCAGCGTCGAGTTCTTGCGCCCGGTAAAGAAGTACCAGACGAGCACGAGCGCGGTCCAGATGGCGAACACGATGATGGTGATGGGGCGGAGATCCTTGATGATCCAGAGGCAGCCGAGAATCGACAGGATCGGCACGACCGGGTAGAACGGAACGCGGAACTTGCGCTCGAGGTTCGGCTCGCGCCTGCGCAGCACCATGACGGCGATCGAGACCACGAGGAACGCGGCGAGGGTGCCGATGCTCGTCATCTCCGCGAGGAAGTTGATCGGGAGCACGCCGGCGAGCACCGCGACGATCGCGGAGACGATGACCGTGTTCGCGACCGGGGTCATGGTGCGCGGGTTGACCTTCTGGAAGATCTTCGGCGCCATGCCGTCACGCGACATCGCAAACAAGATGCGGGTCTGGCCGTAAAGCACCACGAGCGTGACCGAGAAGATCGAGATCACGGCGCCCGCGGCGACGACGGTGCCGGGCCAGCTGGCCCCGAGCAGGTTTTCCAGGATCACGGAGAGCCCGGCCGACTGGCCCTCGAAGTCCTCGCTCGGCTGCGCGCCCAGCGCCGCCATGGCGACGATGACGTAGACGACGATCACGATGACGAGGGCCGAGATGAGCGCGATCGGCAGGTTGCGGCGGGGGTTCTTCGCTTCGTCGCCCGCGGTGGCCACGGCGTCGAGCCCGACAAACGAGAAGAAGATGATGCCGGATCCTGCCATCACGCCGGCGAAGCCGAGTGGGGCGAAGTTCGCGAAGTTGTCGACCTGCCAGCCGGTGAAGGCGATCGCCGCGAAGAAGAACAGCACGGAAACCTTGATGAGCACCATGATGGTGTTCGTGACGGCCGACTCGGTGGTGCCGCGAATCAGCAGGATCGCGCACATGGCGATCAGCAGGATCGCGGGGAGGTTGATGATGCCTCCCTCTTCGGGCGCGTAGGAGAGCGCGTGGGGCAGCTCGAACCCGAAGAGGTTGTTGATGAGCTGGTTCACGTACTGCGACCAGCCCACCGCGACAGCCGCGGTCGAGACGCCGTACTCGAGCAGCAGACAGGCGGCGACAGCCATGGCCGGCATTTCGCCGAGCGTGCTGTAGGCATAGGAGTAGGACGAGCCCGAGACCGGGACGCTACTGGCGAGCTCGGCGTAGCAGAGCACCGAGAGCCCGGCGACGATGCCGGCGATCACGAACGACCAGATCACCGCGGGGCCCGCGATCGGCACCGCCTCGGAGAGGATGAAGAAGATGCCGGTGCCGATCGTGCCACCCACACCGATGAGGGTGAGCTGGAACAGGCCGATGGACCGCTTCAGACCGGATTCGGACTCGCTGAGTTCTTTCGGTACCGGTTTTACTCGGAACAGCTGCTCACGCACGGTTGTCATGCGGTTTCTCCAAACTTCGTTGTTGTGAAAGGGGGAAAATCTGTGGGGCGGGCGGCGCTATGCGCGCACGACGCGGAGCTTCGACACCTCGGGGTCGACGGCGCCGCGCACGTAGCCCGAGGGCGAGGCGGCCACCGCGGTGAGAAAGGCGACGGCCTCGGCCGTGATCTCCTCGCCCGGCATCAGGTTCGGGATGCCCGGCGGGTACGCCGCGAGGGTGTCGGCGCTGACCCGGCCGATCGCAAGAGCCGCGGGCACGAGATCGGTCGCCGCGAAGAACGCGTCGCGCGGCAGCATGCGAAGCGCGCCCGGCGCCGGAAGCGGGGGGAACGCGACGTCCGCCGCATGACGGAGGCGCTCAGCGGCGGCGGCGGGCGAGTCGACGACGACGTCCAGCGCGGAGAGCACTCGAGCGACGTCCGGGGTCTTCCCGGCGCCGATCACGGCGACGAGCGTCGTCGCGGTCGCCATCTCGAAGTAGATGTCGTGCTGCGCGATGAGGCGGTCGCGCATCCAGTGCCCGCTCACCCCGGCCGCGCTGAGGTCGATGGGCACCCGCAGCGGGTCGACCTCGACCGTGTCGGACAGCTCGAGGAAGTGGTCGCTGACCACGCCGAAGCGGTCGTCGGCACGCAGCAGCGCGCGGAAGCGCTCCGCCACCTCGATCGAGGCGCCAATGCGGGCGTGCCCGGTGACGAGCGCGAGGCGGGCGACATCGATCGAGCCGCGCAGCAGCGAGCTCGCCGAGGTCGACGAGGTCATGGTAAACGCCCGCTCGATCAGCGGCTCGAGGGCGTCGGCATAGGCTCCGTGTCCGAGCAGGAGCAGCGCGGACTGGGTGAGCGAGCCGGCAAGCTTGTGCGTGCTCGAGACGACGAGGTCGGCGCCGAGCCGGGCCGGCGACTCGGGCAGCGCCTCGTGGAAGCCGAAGTGCGGCCCCCACGCGCCGTCGACGATGAGCGGAATGTCGTGGGAGTGCGCGACGTCGGCAAGCCCGCGAACGTCGGCGACGGAACCGAAGTAGCTGGGCGAGACGACGTACACGGCGGCGGGGGTCTCGCCCGCGAGCGCTGCGGTATTCAGCGCCTCGGCCAGCATCTCGGGCGAGACGTTGTGCGAAATGCCGTGCACCCCGTCGACGGTCGGCAGGACGAACGAGGGGGTGAGGCCCGCGGCCAGGATCCCGTCGCTGAAGCTCGAGTGGGCGCTGCGCTGGGCGAGGATGCGGTCGCCGAGGCCGCGCACCGCGATCGCCGCCGTGCGGTTGGCCTGCGAGGCGCCGTTCGACAGGAACCAGGCGCGCTTCGCGCCCCAGGCCTCCGCAGCCAGGTGCGACGCCTCGGCGAGGGGTTCGTCGCCCGCCATGTCGATGCCGTCGATCATCGGCGGGATGTCGCGAAGGGCGGCGCGCTCGCCGACGAAGTCGTGCAAGAGGGCGCTCATCTCGTCGGTGACGCAGCCGTGCCCGGGCACCATCAGGTGCAGGGGCGCGCTTGAGGCGTGGCGAGCGAGCGCGTCGGCGTAGGGCGCGCGGAGGTGGCGCTCGGGGACGGGGCCCGCACCTGGGCGCCAAGAGTCCAGGGTGGCCCGGGGCGAGAGAGCGAGCGTGGTCTGCTCGTCCATTGACGTATTTGCGGTCATCTTCGCACCTGCTCTTCGGGTTACACACTGAGTCGAACGCCTTATTCTGCGCCGCGGATCGGAATTGCACTATCCCCGAAACCTCCAATCCAGCTTCAGATAGAATATGAAGCTTGCCCCACATGCCAGAAAGGCACCGCATGATCGATCTCCGCCAGCTCGAGGCGCTGCGCGCCGTCGCGCAGGAGGGCTCGGTGGCGCGCGCCGCGAAGCTGCTCGGGTGGAGCCACCCGACCCTCGACTATCACCTGCATAACCTCGACCGCCTCGTCGGCGAGCCGACGACGGTGCGCGGCCCCCGAGGAACCAAGCTGACGGCGGTCGGACAGCTGCTGCTCGAACGCGGCGGCGAGATCCTGACGCTTGCGAGTCTCGCCCTGTCCGATGCGCGCGAACTCACCCAGATGGGGCGGGTGCGTCTGCGCGTCGGCATGTTCCCCACGGCCGCCGCCATGCTGCTGCCGGCGACCGTGGCGCGGCTCTCGAGCGTCGATATCAAAGTGGACACTGTGCTCAACGAGCTCGGCCCGCTAGTCAACGCGGTGAACCAGCGCGAGGTGGACGCGGCCCTCGTGTACTCCATCCCCGGCCACCGCCTCTCGCTCCGAGCGGACGTCCACACCGTCGAGGTGATGCGCGACCCCATGCACCTGGCGCTCCCCGCTTCCCACCCCCTCGCTGGGCGGTCGAGCCTCGACCGCGCCACGCTGCTCAGCCTGTACGACGAACCCTGGCTGCTGGGCGCCGCGAACGACGACCCGATCGACCGCGTCATCACCGACGCCTTCGCGGCGGCCGGGCACCGCATCAAGCCCGTCATCCGCACCGACGACTTCCAGGTCATGCTGGGCATGATTGCCGCAGGCGTGGTCATCGGCCTGGTGCCGCAGCTCGCGATGCGGACCCACCACTCGGGAATCTCGTTCGTGCCGATCGACGACCCCTCGTTCACGCGCACGATCCTGCTCGCAACCCCGCGCCCCTCCGTGGCGACGGCGCCGTCCGCGGCCATGAAGCATCTCGTGGCGGCCCTTCGGCACGCGATCCAGGCCACCGACTGAGTCGGCCGGCCTGCGGCGCCGTTCCCCCGGCGCGGCAGGCGGGCACGGTTTCAGGCGTGCGCGAGAATAGGCGCATGGTCGCCACCCCCGAATCCCCCGCGCCCGCGCGCGCGGCGGTCGACGGATCCCGCTCACAGACGCTCTCCCGCGGGCTCGAGGCGCTCGAGATCCTCGCCGACGCCGGCTCCCCGATGTCCATCGCGGACCTCGCCGCGGGCCTCGGGCTGCACCGATCGAACGCCTACCGGATCCTGCGCACCCTCGAAGATCATCGCTTCGTGCTGCGGGACGCCGCGGGGCTCATCCGCCTCGGGCCGAAGATCGCGCTGCTCGCGCACGGGGTCTCGAGCTCGCTGCAGCAGGCCGCGCGGCCCGAGCTGACGGGGGTCGCGAACGAGCTCGGCGCGACGGCGTTCGTCGCGGTGCTCGACTACGATTCGGTGCTCACCCTGCTCAGCGCCGAGCCCGACCGCGCCCACGCTGCGATCGCGCAGCGCCCGGGCACCCGTCACCCGATCGGGCTCGGGGCGCCCAGCCACGCCATCGAGTCGATCTTGACCCCGACCGAACGTGCGGCTTTCCCCGAGGGCACGGTGCCCTCGAGGAAGCCGCTCGACGCCGGGTACGCCATCAGCCAGGACGAGGTCATCCCTGGGCTGACCTCGATTGCCGTACCGCTGCGCCTCACGGGCGAACCGGCAGCCGCCATCGCGATCGTCTACGTGGGCTTGAGCCTCTCGAACGAGGCCATCGCCGAGCGCCTGCGGCTTGCGGCGTCACGCATCACGACCACGCTCGGCAGCCTCGCGCGGGGCTAGCGGCGGGCAGCGCTGCAGCGTCCACCCCATCTCGTGAGCGCAATGTGTCGCTTCAGCGCGCGCGAACCTGCACATTGCGCTCACGAGATGTCAGGGCGAGCGGGGCGAGGAGCTAGATCACGCCCTCCGAGAGCCGGTTCGGCGTGCCGAAGCGATGCGCGGTGATCGAGATGGCCTGCTCGTGGAGGTGGGGCAGCATCTCCACCCGACCGGCCGAAACGACCGGTCCTCCGTACACCGCGACGTCGGGCTTGCCGCCCGTGGCCGCGTAGGTGTCGGCCACCACCGAGGCGCGGGCCGCGCCGGCGACGACGCGCACACGGGCCCCGGCGTGCGGACCCTCCTGGGCTGCCAATGCGCGGGCGCGGGATGCCCAGGCCGCGGCGTCCTCCACCGCGACCGTCACCCCGGCCGATGCGAGCGCCTCGCCAACGGGCTGGGGCAGCGGGAATGCCGCGCTCACGAGCGGCGCGGCGCCAGCCGAAAGGCCTGCCGCCACCGCGCGCACCGCGTGGTGCAGCGGAGCGTCGGCGGAGACGCGAATCGTGACCGGCACCGGCAGGTACCGCAGGATATTGCGCTCGACCCCGAGCGCCGAGATGTCACGGGCCGTGCCGAACTCCTCGTCCCAGGCGTTCGCGTCAGAGCCGAGGGCCGCGCGCAGCCACTCAAGCTCGGCGCCCTCGACGCCGGCGCGCGCCGCAGCAGACAGTAGCGGTCCCGCGGTGGGGCGCGGGCTTCGCGGCGCGGCCGAGATCGGCGCGTCCGTCCAGTCGCCGAGCCCGTGCAGGTAGTTCGGGCCGCCGGCCTTCGTCCCCGCGCCGATCGCCGACTTCTTCCATCCCCCGAAGGGCTGGCGCTGCACGATCGCGCCGGTGATGCCGCGGTTGACGTACAGGTTGCCCGCCTCGATGCGCGACAGCCAGCGGTCGAGTTCATCGCGATCGAGTGAGTGCAGGCCGCTGGTGAGGCCGTAGTCGATCTCGTTCACGATGTCGATGGCCTCGTCGAGCGTTTCGGCCGTCATGATGCCCAGGATCGGCCCGAAGTACTCGGTGAGGTGGTACTCGGAGCCGCGCTTGACGCCGTCCCGCACACCCGGACTCCAGAGCTTGCTCTCCCCGTCCGGCCCGGCCGCGAGCGGGCTGTTACTCGCGACCGGGGCGGGCTGAATGAGCCAGCTCTCCCCCGCGCTGAGCGTCGTGAGCCCGCGCAGCAGCTTGCCCGTGGGCGGCGCGATGACCGGCCCCATCTGGCTCTCGATCTGCTCAGGTGTCCCGACCTTGAGCGAGCGCACCGCGTCCAGCAGCTGACCGCGGAACCGCTTCGAGGTCGCGGCCGAACCGACAAGCACGACGAGCGAAGCCGCCGAGCACTTCTGGCCGGCGTGGCCGAACGCCGACAGGGCGACGTCCTTCGCCGCAAGGTCGAGGTCGGCGTTCGGGGTGACGATGATCGCGTTCTTGCCGCTCGTTTCGGCGAGCAGCGGCAGGTCTCGCCGCAGCCCACGGAACGTCTCGGCGGTCTCGTACGCGCCGGTCAGGATCAACCGGTCCAGCCGCGGGTCGCCCACCAGAAGTGAACCGAGCTCCCGGTCAGCGAACTGCACGAACTGCAGCACCTCGCGGGGCACGCCCGCCTCCCAGAGCGCCTCCGCCATCACTGCGCCTGAGCGGGCCGCCTGCGTCGCCGGCTTCAGGATCACGGCGGATCCTGCCGCGAGCGCGGCAAGCGTGCCGCCCGCGGAGATCGCGACGGGGAAGTTCCAGGGTGGGATGACGGCGGTGAGGCGCTTCGCCTCGAAGCGCGCGCCGTCGACCCGCTCGACCCGCTGGCCCAGGCCCGCGTAGTAGTGGGCGAAGTCGATCGCCTCGGACACCTCGGGATCGCCCTGGTCGAGGGTTTTGCCGCACTCGGCACCCATCACCTCGAGCAGCTCGGCGCGGCGCGCTTCGAGGCGTTCGCCGGCGCGGTGCAGGATCTCGGCGCGGCCGGCCGCGCCCAACGCCTGCCAGTCCGCGGCCGCCGCGATGCCCCGCTCGATGATCTTGCCGAGTGCCTCAGCGCTCTCAACCCGGCTGCCGAGGACGGTCCCGGATCCGAGCTGCGAGCCCGCCATGCGGCCGACGATCGCGCGGCCCCACAGCCGGTTGCCGGGCAGATCGGGGTCGGTGTCGGGCGTGTTCTCGAAGGCCAACGCCTCGGTGGCCCGGGCGTTCACACGACGCTCGACGCCGGCCTCGTCGAAGTGGCGGCGATCCTGCACGCGGTTGGGGCGCGGTGCGTGGCGGTTGTCCTCGCTGCCGGCCATCGCGTCGAGTGCCCCGAGGGAGGCGAGGAAGCGATCCTTCTCGCGCTCGAACAGCGCTGCGCTGTCGTTGAGCTCGAACACCGCCGACATGAAGTTCTCCTGGCTCGCGCCCTCCTCGAGTCGGCGGATCAGGTACGCGATCGCGACGTCGAACTCGGCGGGGTGCACGACGGGCGTGTACAGCAGCAGCGAGCCCACCTCGCGCCGGACGGCCTCGGCCTGCCCCGTCGCCATGCCAAGCAGCATCTCGAACTCGATGCCGTCGGTGACGCCGCGCGCCTGGGCGAGGCGCCACGCGAGCGCCACGTCGAACAGGTTGTGCCCCGCGACGCCGACCCGCACATTGCCGATCCGCTCGGGGTGCAGCGCGTAGTCGAGCACGGCCTTGTAGCTCGTGTCCGAGTCCTGCTTCGTGCCCCAGGTCGCGGCGGGCCAGCCGTGCACGGCGGCGTCGACGAGCTCCATGGGGAGGTTGGCGCCCTTCACGACACGCACCTTGATCGCACCGCCGCCGCGTGCGACTCGGGCGGCGGACCACTCCTGCAGGTGCATCATCGCGCCGAGGGCGTCGGGCAGGTAGGCCTGCAGCACGATGCCCGCCTCGAGCTCCAGGAACTCCGGGCGATCCAGGATGCGCGTGAACACCGCGAGGGTGAGGTCGAGGTCCTTGTACTCCTCCATGTCGAGGTTGATGAACTTCGCCGGGCTCGCCTGGTTGGCGCGCTCGAACAGGGGCACGAGGTGGGCCTCGATCTTGTCCACCGCCTCGTCAAATGCCCAGTGGTTGTGGGGCGCGACCGTCGAGGAGACCTTGATCGAGACGTAGTCGACGTCGGGGCGGGCCAGTAGCGTGTGGGTGCCGGCGAGTCGACGCTCGGCCTCGTGCTCGCCCAGGATCGCCTCACCCAGCAGATTGACGTTCAGCCGGACGCCATCGCGCTTGATCTTCGCGATGGCCGGGCCGAGCTTGGCATCGCTCGCGTCGACGATCAGGTGGCTGACCATCTGGCGCAGCACTCGCCGCGCGATCGGGACGACGACGCCGGGCAGCACGGGAGCAGTCGCCCCACCCAGGCCGATGGCGCCGCGCAGCGCTCCGGGCAAGAACTTCGGGGTCAGGGGCACGAGCTGCTGCAGCTGCTTCGCCGCCACCTTCAGGTCCTCAGGCCGCACCACTCCGTCGACGAAGCCCACCGTGAAGTCGAGCCCGTTCGGGTCGCGCAGCACGCCCGCGAGGCGCGCGGCCGAGGCGTCGGCCGGGATCGCCGCGGCCTCCGCCAGCCAGCGGCGCACGAGCGCGATCGCGTCGTCCGCGAGATCCTGCGGGCGGGCCAGGGCGCTCGGGCTGGTGTCGGCTGCGTGGGAGGAGGTCAACGGTGGGCCTTTCGTCGCGGTGTGGGCGGACGGGGCGGGCGGTTTGGCCCGCGTAATCACGTCTTGTGGCAAGTGTGACTCGCCCATAAGGTGAAGTAAAGCGACGCTTACTGAGCAATAGCATGAAGCAAAACTGCACAATAGAAGGGACCGAGCCATGCTCGACATGAAGCGGCTGCGGCTGTTGTGGGAACTCTCCGTGCGCGGCACCGTGGCGGCCGTGGCGGAGGCGCTGAACTACAGCCCCTCCGCGGTGTCCCAGCAGCTCGCGATCCTTGAGCGCGAGGCGGCCGTCCCCCTGCTTCGCCGCACGGGGCGCACGCTCGAGCTCACCGCGGCGGCGCGCGCGCTCGTCGCCGAGACCGAGGCGCTCCTCGCCGGGCTCGAACGCGCCGAGGCCGCGCTGCACCGCGGACTCCCCGAGGTCTCCGGCACCATCCGCGTGGCCGTGTTCCAGACCGCGGTGCTCGCCATCATGCCGCAGGCGCTCAGGCGGTTGCGTGCGCTGCACCCGCACTTGCGCGTCGAGATGGTGCAGCACGAACCGGAGTCGGCACTCCACGAGACGTGGGCGCGCGGTTTCGACCTTGTGGTCGCCGAGCAATATCCCGGCCACGCAGCGGCCCACTTCACGGGCCTGGATCGCGAGCCGCTCACCGAAGACCTCATTGAACTCGCGCTCCCCGCCACCGGTTCGGGCGACGCGGAGTTCGACCGGGCACGCACCCTCGCTGACGCGGCGCTGCTCCCGTGGGTGATGGAACCGCGCGGCGCCGCCTCCCGGCACTGGGCGGAACAGGCATGTCGCAGCGCCGGGTTCGAGCCCGACGTGCGCTACGAGACGGCCGACCTCCAGGCCCACGTGCGCCTCATTGAGTCCGGGAACGCCGTCGCCCTGCTGCCCGGGCTCGTCCACGTGGGCAGCACCCGCCGCCTCCGGCTCGAGGCCCTGGCCGGCGAGCCCCGCCGCACGATCTTCACCGCCGCACGGGCCGCGGGCGGCGCCCACCCCGCGCTCGCCGCCGTGCGGGAGGTGCTCGGCGAGGAGGCGCGGGCGCTCGGGTAGGCGTATAGACTTACCGCGTCAGGCGCTGGTGAAAGCGGCGCCGGTGTTCGAAAAAGGAGCACACGAGCGGCATCGAGGCCGGCGGCATTCTCGCCAGGCACCGGCTCGCCCCAGTCGCCGAGAGACACATACGGATCCTGCCCCATCGCACCGTAAGGTTTCTCCATGCCCCAGCCCGACTCGTCGAACCCCACAACCGTTTCCGCCCGACTCGCCGAGGTCCTCGCCGGTCACACGCGCCAGGCCTTTGGGCTCATGGGCAACGGGAACGCGCACCTCATCGACGCGCTCACCGCACAGGGCGTCACGTTGACGACCGTGCGGCACGAGGCCGGAACGGTCGCCGCAGCGGACGCCTACACTCGGGTGTCCGGCAAGATCGCAATCGCCACTACGACCTATGGCGCCGGGTTCACGAATGCCCTCACCGCCCTCGCCGAGGCTGCCCGCGCGCGCACCCCGATGCTCGTCGTCGTCGGCGACGCCCCGAACAGCGGGCCAAGGATGTGGGACGTCGATCAGGACATGCTCACCGCGGCCCTCGGCATTCGCTTGTACTCGCTCTCCCCCGCCGGCATCGCCGAGACGGTCGCCCGCGCCGTCGCGACCGCTGAGCGCGCCCGGAGGCCCGTCGTCCTCGCGATTCCCTACGATCTCGCGAATGCGGTCGTCCCCGCGCCCGCTGCTCCAGTCGTCGCGTCGACCGAGATCGATCTCAGCGACCCGGATCTCTGGCGCTCGCTCAGCGCGGCGCCCGCCGACGCGACGCACCGCCCCCCGTCCGAGTCTCCCAGGCGGGCCGCAGCGGTGGCGGCAGACACCCCCACCGACCTGTCCGCAGCCCTCGATGCGCTGAGCGGCGCGGCGCGGCCTCTCGTGCTCGCAGGCCGGGGAGCCTGGCTCGCGGGCGCGGGCAACGAACTCGGCCAGATCGCCGACACCCTCGGTGCCTTGACCGCCAGCACGGCCCTCGCGCGCGGCATCTTCCCGGACGAGCGTTACGACCTCGGGATCACCGGCGGCTTCGGCCAGGAGGCCGCGATGGCGGCGGCCGCCGCGGCCGACGTCGTGCTCGTCGTCGGGGCGAGCCTGAACCAGTTCACGATGCGCTTCGGCGAGCTGTTCGGCCCCGGCGCCACGGTCATTCGCATCGACCTCGATCAGGTGGCGCCGCCCAAAACGGCGCACCCGATCGCACACGTGCTGCTGCAGGGCGACGCTCAGGTGCTGGTTCGCGCTCTGGGCGAGGCGTTGCTCGGCGCCCGCCCCAACCCCAGCGCCTGGCGCGAGAGCGTCGCCGCCGAACTCGTCCCCGGCGGCGCGCTGCGCGTACTCAACGACGGCAGCTCCGAACACCCCGATGGGGTCTGCGCCGACGGCCGACTCGACCCCCGCACAGTGGCCGCGCGCATCGCCGAGTTGCTTCCCGCGGACCGTCACGTCACCACCGACGGCGGCCACTTCATCGGCTGGTCGAACATGTTCTGGCAGGCCGCCTCGCCCGAGCGTTCGATCATGGTCGGCACGGCCTACCAGACCATCGGCCTCGGCTTCCCCACCGTCGCGGGCATCGCGGCTGCCGTCCCAGACACGACCGTCGTGCTCGCGATCGGCGACGGCGGCGGGCTCATGGCGCTCGCCGATCTCGAGACCGCGATCCGTACCGCGAATCGCTGCATCATCGTCGTGTTCAACGACGGGGCCTATGGCGCGGAGGTGCACCTCTACGGGCGCATGGGGCTCGATCAGACCCCCATGCTCATCCCTGACGTCGACTTCGCGGGGCTCGCGTCCGCGCTCGGCGCGACCGGGGTGCGCGTGGACCGGCTCGACGACCTCGCAGCGCTCGAAGCATGGACGGCGGCGGGCGGCAGCGGCACGATCCTGCTGGACTGCCGGGTCTCTCGCACGGTGATCGCTCCGTACCAGGAGGAGATTCTGCGCGCCAACGGCGTCTCGTAGATCTTTTCTGTCTACACTGGAGAAAATCCCGCCCCGCCCTCGTCGCAAGGAAGCGCATGCCCAAAATCATTGACCATGATCAGCGACGTGAAGACATTCTCGATGCAACCTGGGAGCTCCTCGTGCGCGGTGGCATCGAGGCGGCGACGATGCGCGAGATCGCGGCGCAAGCCGGGTTCGCGAATGGCGCCCTCAAGCACTACTTCCCCGGCAAGGACGACATCATCAAGGGCGCCTACGAGCGCTCACTGCACCGCCTGGGCGACCACGTCGCGGCGGCCACCGAGGGCATGCGCGGCCTCGCGGCGCTCGAGGTCGCGCTGCGCGCAACGTTGCCGACGGCGGCGGCCGACCAGACCGCATCGCGGATCCTGTTGTCCTTCTGGGAGCGCGCCGCGTTCAGCCCCGAACTGCGCGACGGCTACGGCGACCACCTCGCTAGCTGGCGCGCCGGGCTTGTGCAATACCTCGAAGAGGCGCGCGAGGACGGCGACATTGACAGCCCAGTCTCGAACGAGCAGCTGGTAGACGAGGCCGTCACCATGAACATCGGGGCGACGCTCTTGCAAGCGCTCGGCACCGACTACGTCAACGGCGACTATCTGGCGTCGCACGTCGACGCGTTCCTCGACCGGATCCGGGTAGCCCGGTAGCAGCGAACAGGCGCGCGGCCCACTACGGAGCCGCGCGCCTTGCTGCTGCCCGTTCGGGCCTACGCCGCGGTCGCGACGAGCACGCGCGGGCTCCCGTCGAGCTCGACGAAGCGCTCCACCTGCCAGCCCGACTCGGCAAGCCACGACTCGACGTCCTCGATGGGGTACGCGACGGTCCCGTCGATGTTGAAGTACTCACCCGCGTGTAGGGCATCGATCTTGCGCTGCACCCCGTCCTGGTCGAGGAAGAAGTCGAGCAGCAGGAGCGTCGCCCCGTCCGCCGCGGCGTCGCGCACGTTCCGCAGAATGGTGCGGTTCTGCTCGGCGTCGAAGCGGTGCAGCACGTGGGTGAGTAGTACGAGGTCGTGCGCACCTCCCGGCACGGCCGACTCGGTCGCCCCGCCCTCGACAGTCGTGCGATCGGTCACCCCGGCATCATCGAGCGCGACCGCGACCGAATCGACGAAATCGGGCGCGTAGACGAAACGGGCAGACAGCTCGGGGTTGCGGCGCAGCGCCTCGAGGGTGAACCCGGGGGCCAGCCCGCCAAAGTCGAGGGCGTTGCGGAACGAGCTGAAATCGAAGGCGTCTCCGAACTGCTCGGCGTGCAGGGCGTTGTAGGTCATGACGCCCGCCATGAAATCACTCCAGCCTGCCTCGTCCAGGTCGAGCGTGCCGGCTTCGTCGGAGTCGACCGTGCGGTCGTAGTTTAGCCACTGCGGGTAGCTAATGTCGTTGAGGAAGGCGAGGAACGGGGTGAGGTCGATGTCGCCCGTGCCCGAGAGGTATGCCCGCGCGTCGTCCGCCAGCGAGTACGTGGCGTCCGAGCGCTCGAGGAGCCCCTGCGCGTTCGCGGAGTCGGCGAGGATCCGGATCTGGCGCTCGGAGACGCCGGTCGCGGCCGCCAGCTCGGGGATGGTCTTCGACCCTCCAGCCAGCGCACGGAAGAGCCCGACGCGACTCGCGGCGAAGAGCTGCTTCGCTCCCATGAACCCGATGGCGATGTCGAGAATGCGGTGTGGCGTTGCGGGTACTGACGATGCAGTCATAGCGTCTCCTGAGTGTGGGCCGCCCCTCGTGCGGTGACGAGCGGACGGCAATGTCCGATAAGTGGTACTGCGGAAACTCTACAAACGTTGAAAATAAAAGTCCAGCCGCTCGTCGGTTTATTTTCTACTACCATAGACAAACGCGCAGTCGCGCGCCCCTTCACTGTCGAAAGAGCGCATCATGCCCCTCTCCACCCACCGCTCCCCCGCCACCACAGGCACCCTTCCCCCCGTCCTCCTCGTCCACGGCTTCGCGTCGAATGCTGCGGCGGACTACGTGGACACCGGATGGCTCGCGGCGCTCCATGCAGCCGGGCGGACGGCCGTCGCGATCGACCTTCCCGGTCACGGCGACAGCCCGAGCATCGAGTCGCCCGAGCACGCGACGACGAGCGCAGTCGTAGCCGCCATCCTCGACGCCGCCGAGGCCTCGTTTCCCGAGGGCAAGTTCGATGTCATCGGCTACTCGCTCGGCGGCCGGCTGTCCTGGGAACTCCCCACCGCGAGCCCGCGCATTCGACGCCTCGTCCTCGGCGGCGTCAGCCCGTTCGAGCCGTTCGCCGCAATTGCGCCCGGGGAGATCGAGACGGCGCTCGCCGGCGGCGATAGTGGCAACCCGCTCGCCCAGATGTTGGCCGGGATGATCAGCTCCCCCGGGCGCGACACGGCATCGCTCTCGCGCCTGATTGCGGGGCTCGCGAGTGAGCCCTTCCAGCCAGAAACAGGCGGGCCCGCCGTCCCCACCCTGCTCGTCGCGGGCGACGACGACCCACTCACCGGGGGCATCGAGTCGCTGGCGACGGCGATCCCGAACGGCAGCCTCGTCCGGGTGCCCGGCGACCACCGCGGCGCGCTCGACAGTGCCGAGTTCCGCGCCGCGGCGATCGCGTTCCTCACCGAGTAGGCGCCGCTACAGCTGCCAGACACCGTCCGAGCGCACCTCGCGGTCGAGCCACAGCTCGGCCGTGAGTGCGCGGAGGCGTTCGTCACCGACGCGCTCGAGCAGCGCGAGCGCCCCGAGGTTGTCCTCGAACTGCGCAACGCTTGAGGCCCCGAACAGGACGTTTGCCGTGGCCGGGTGCGTGAGCGCAAACGCGATGCCGAGCTGCGCCGGCGTCGCCCCGAGCTCTTCGGCAATCTGGAGCGTGCGCGGATAGATCGCCACGATCTGCTCGCGGATCCCGCCGACATCGGCGCCTATTTTTCGACTCGGCGCGAGCTTGCCCACCAGGATCCCGCCCTCGAAGAGGTCCGACGCCTGCAGCGCGAGGCGACCCTGCTCAAACCAACGGCCGTAGTGCTCACCCTCCGCCATGCTGCGCCGCACCAGCCCGTACTTCAGCTGCGCGAAGCTCGGCGGGGTGAGCCCCTCGGCGTCGGCGACCCCCAGGGCGGTCTCGAGCGCGCCCGCCGACCAGTTGTTCACGCCCCAAGAGGCGAAACGTCCGGCGTCGATCTCGGCCTGCACGTCGCGCACGACCTGGCGAATATCGAGGTCCGCCATGAAATCGCCCACCACCACGGTGTCGAAGCGCTCGGCCTGGACCCCGCCCCGGCTGATCCGCTCGAGCGAGACGTCCATCTGCTCGGCGAAGCCCACCCCAGGGTATTCCCAGAGCCAGAGCTTGCCGCAGAGCTGGATGTCGCCTCGAGTGAGCCCCGACTCGAAGAGCGCTTCGCCAAACAGCAGGTCGGTGCGCGAAGCCTCGGCGTGCGGGCCCATGTTGTAGTACGCCACATCAAAAAACGCCGAGCCCACCTCATGGGCGCGGCGCATCAGTGCGATCCGCTCAGCGGCCTCCATCCGGTCCCAGATGTTCCATGACCCAAGTGCGAACACCGGAACTACGGGCCCACCCGGCCCCAACTGTCGCACCGGTACTGTGCCCTCAAACGCGCCGTTCGCCACTGCTGCCTCCTTGCAGGTCGGACCCGAGTCGCTCCCGGTTCCCTTTTTTCTACGTTCGTATAATATCAAGGTGCGCGCTCGCTTGATAGGGCGTGATCCATCGACAAAGGAGTCCTCGTGCCCGAATCCCGTTCCGTCCTCATTACCGGCGGCGCCGGCGGCATCGGCCGCGCCATCGCGCACGCGTTCATTGCGGTGGGCGACCGCGTGATCATCGCCGACCATGACGCCACCGCCGCAAACGAGGCCGCCACCGAGCTCGGAGCGGCGGCCTCGGCCCTCGCGCTCGACATCACCGACCCATCGGCCGCGGCGCTCGCGCTCGCGTCGGCAGGCCCCATCGACGTGCTCGTGAACAACGCCGGGATCCTGTCGGTGCACGGCGCCGTGACCGCGCTCGCCCCCGAGGACTACCGGTCGATCCTCGAGGTCAACGTGATCGGCACCTTCACCATGGTGCAGGCGTACGCACGCCACCGCATTGCGCTCGGCGGTGGCGGCACCGTCGTGAACATCTCGTCGATCGGCGGCCGCCAGCCGACCCCCGGCATGGGCGCCTACGAGTCGAGCAAGGCCGCCGTCGATTCGGTGACGCGCTGGGCCGCGATCGAGCTGGCTGAGCACGGCATCCGCGTGAACGCGGTCGCGCCGGGCCCGGTCCTCACCCCCATGCTCGCGCAGGGCATGCCCGAGGGTTCCCCCGCACGCGCGGCCTGGTCCAGCAGGATCCCGCTCGGGGACCTCGCCCACGTCGAGCAGGTGGCCGCCCCGGTCGTGTTCCTCGCGAGCGAAGCTGCGGCGCACATCACGGGAGTCAGCCTCGCGGTCGACGGCGGTCAGCTGCTGACGTAGGCGTGCCCGCTGAGACCGAGCAAGCAGGGTTGCTTTCTCGTAATTTCTCCGGTTCATCCGCAAACTCGTGCGATCCGGCGATACTTGACACCAGAGACTCGGCTATGCCGACGAGCCGGAAAGGGCGAACGCATGAACAACCGAAACGGAGAGGTCGACGCGTTCCTGGCAACGCTTGACCACCCTTTGAACGCGGTCGTCCAACAGATTCGGGGGGCGATTCTCGACGCGGAGCCCGAACTGACGGAGCAGATCAAGTGGAACGCGCCGAGCTTCTGCCGCGATGGGGTCGACCGCGTCACGTTTAATTTGCGGCCGACGGATCGGATTCAGCTGATCTTCCACCGTGGAGCGAAGGTCGGAACGGATGCAACGCCGTTTCGTTTTGTGGATCCCACCGGTCTGCTGTCGATGATCACCGAGGAGCGCGGCCAGGTCGTTTTCCCGAGCGCCCAGGAGGCGCGTGACCAAGAGGATTCACTCTTGGCACTGGTGCACGCCTGGGTGCGCACCTGATCCGCGAGAATCCTGTGGCCAGGAACATGCGCTCCTGACGTGTGATTGCTGGTGATGCACCGCTGTTCCCAGGCGTCAGCGCCGCCGATCACACACGACGCGAGTAGACGACCTCGCCGTCGAGCACAGTGCATTCAACGGGCACATCGGGCAGCCCCGCGGCTCCCGCCGCAAGCACGTCGCCACCGAGGACGACGAGGTCGGCCACCTTCCCCACCTCGATCGTGCCCTTCCACGACGCCGCGCCGTCCTGGGCCGCGGGGACGGCGGTGTACGCGCGCAACAGGTCGATCAACCGACGCTCACGCGCGCCAGCCTCGGATGACGCGCCCATGTCGAGCATGCGCTGCTCGGCGCCCGCGACACCGACCCGCCAGTCCGGGCCCAGGATCGGCGCGTCCGACGACAGCGCCAGGACGCCAGCAGCGAGCGCCTCTTCGAACCGCCACGCCTCGTCCGCGGTCTCGGGGCCGGCCGTGGCAGCCACCCAGTCAGCCGTCGCCGTGGCGATGCCGGACTGCGCGTTGATGAACATGCCGAGCTCGGCACAGGCCGCAATCTGCTCGGCCGTGGCGAGGTCCCCGTGAATCACATAGTGGCCGGGGCCAGGTAGCCCACCCTGCAGCGCAGCGACCTCGTCGATCACGGTCTGAATGGTGCGGTCGCCCGTCGCGTGTACGGCGACCTGCAGGCCGGCATCGTGGCCCGCACGAACCATGGCGGCGAGCGCGACGGCACGCTCCTCAATCGGGGCATTGGGGCGCGCGCCCTCGACCAGCAGGCCCCCGTGACTCCCGTCGTCGTAGGGCCGGCTCACCCACGCCTGGCGCATCGGGGGAATTCCGTCGCCGAAGATCTTGAGGCCCGCGAGGCGCAGCCACTCGGGCCGCCCGAGCGGGGCCATCTCGGCCAGCTCAGTCGCGCCCGCGCGCACACGCTCGAGCGCGCTGGGCCCGTCGAGCACCCCATAGAGGCCGAGCACGCTGACGCGCTGCCGCAGGGACCGTGCCTGTGCGAGTTCGCGGTAGGCCTCGAGTACGTCGGCGTCGAAGCATCCCGTCTCGCCGCCGTCTTCGCCGGGCCCGAGTCCCCCGTCGGTGTAGCTCGTGACGCCGAATTCGCTGAGCAGCTGGCCCGCGCGTTCAAGGGCCGCGACCCGGTCTGCCCGGGAGTGCAGCAGCCGAACGGCGCCCGGGTCGTGGCCCGCGCCGACTCCGCCAGCAGCGCCGGCTCCGAAAAACGTGTGGGGCCATCGTGCGCCCAGCCAGGCCGCGTGGAGGTGCGAGTCGTTGATGCCGGGCAGCACCGTGCGACCGGCGAGCTCGATCACTCGGGTTCCGGCGCCGATCAGCCCCGACGGGTCGCCGCCCACGGCCACGATCCTGCCGGAGCGCACCGAGATTGAGTCGGCCCGGGTACCTGCCTCGTCGAGCGTCAGCACCGTGCCGCCGCGCAACACAAGGTCGGCCGGCGCCTCCGCCCGTGCAGACACACCTGCCGCGACCGGCGTTTCCATTCGTTGCACAGCGCTCCTCCTTGAGGCGAATGTGGCGCCCGAATCCGGGACTTCCACTTTAGGTCAACATATGTAGAATAACCACAACCCCGGTCGCCGAGCAACGGTGCGCCGCCGGGGTTCTCGCAGAACTGGAGTTTTCGATGACGATCCCCACTTCCACGCTCGCCGCCGTGCTCACCGAGCACGGCGCACCCCTCACCCTGCAGCGGCTGCCGCTCCCGGAGACCGTCGAGCCCGGCGCCGCCCTCGTGCAGATCACCTGCACGACCCTCTGCGGAACCGACATCGAGATCTGGGCCGGCAAGATGACCTTCCCCGGCATGCTGCCGATGGTGCTGGGGCACGAGATGGTGGGACGCGTGGTCGCCGTGGGCGCCGGCGCGGTGGACGCGCTCGGCGCCCCCCTCCAGGTCGGGGATCGCATCGGCTGGTCCGAGTCGGTGTGCGGCCAGTGCTTCGGGTGCACCGTATTGCGCCAGCCGGTGGCGTGCAGCCGCCGCGGCTACGGCTTCCTGCAGCGCAGCGACGTGGCGCCCTTCGCTACGGCGGGGCTCTCGGAGTACGCCTACGTGACCCCCGGGGCCCAGAAGCTGCGCCTCCCCGATGAGGTCAAGGACACCTGGGCGTCGCTCGCCGGCTGCGCCGCGAAGACGGTGCTCCGCGCATTCGATCGGGCCGGCGGCGTGCGGCCAGGCTCCCGCGTCATCGTGCAGGGCTCGGGCGCACTCGGCCTGTTCGCCACGGCCGTCGCCAGCATCTCTGGGGCCGCCACCGTCATCACGGTCGGCAGTCCGGCGCCCAGGCTCGAGCTCGCACGGCGCTTCGGAGCGACCCACACGATCGACATCGCGGGCGGGTCCGAGGCCACCGTCGCCCGCGCACTCGAGCTGACGGGCGGCCAGGGCGCCGATCTTGTGCTCGACTTTGCCGGGGCCCCCAGCATCGGCCCGGAGGCGATCGGCATGGCCGCGCAGCGCGGCGTGATCGCCATCGTCGGCTCCACCGGCCCCACGGGCGACCCGTTCCCGCTCTCGGCGATCATGGGGAAAGAGCTCACGCTCGTCGGCTCGCTCAACGGCGACGTCTCCGACTACTTCCGCTCGATCGAGTTCTTCCGTGCCTTCGCCGATCGCTTCCCCTGGGACGAACTGTTCTCGGCCCCCTGCGGGCTCGACGAGGCCTCCGCAAAGATCGCCAACATGCACAAGCTCGGCGAGGTCAAGGCCGTCATCGACCCACGCATCGCATCGGGCACCACCGCACAGGCCCGGCAGTAGCTACCCCTTCAGACGAAAGCGAGACCCCATGACCCCGCTCCCCCGCCGCAGAATCGGCACCAGCGATCTCGAGACGTCGCTGTTCTCACTCGGCTCCTGGCACGTGTACGACCGCATGCACTTCGAAGACACCGTCGAGCTGCTGCGCACCGCAATTGACCGCGGCATCACCCTCTTCGATGTCGGGGTGTACAGCTTCCCGGGCGCCCCTCCGGCGTTCACCGACGTGCTGTTCTCGGCGGCGGTCCGCGCCGCAGGGATCAACCGCGACGAGTACCTGCTGTCCGAGAAGCTCTGGCTCGAGGGGTTCGAGCCGGGCGCCGGCTTCGGTCCGCAGCTCGAGCGGGCGCTCTTTCGGGTCGGCACGAACCACGCCGACCTCGTGATCCTGGGCGATCTTCGCCGGGACGACCTCGAATTGCGCGACCTCGTCCTCGATCTCGCGCGGCTGCGCGAGGGCGGGCTCATCCGGGCATGGGGCGTGAACAACTGGTCGGCGACACACATCCAGGCCCTCATCGATATCGCGCGTGACGAAGGCGTGCCCGGGCCCGACATCGCCCAGCTCAAGTACAGCGTCTCGCGCAGGTCTATTCCCGACGGCGCACCGTTCGCAAGGCTCTGGGAACAGGGGCTCTCCATGCAGGCCTCGGACGTACTTGAGGGCGGCTATCTCGCCGGCAAGGTCAGCACCGAGCGCGAGGTCGGGCGTGACCCCGGAGGCATCAGGCAACGCATCATCGACGACGTTCCCGCGTTCGTCCGGGTCGCAGAAGACCTCGGCGCCACCCCGGCGCAGCTCGCGATCGCGTTCACGCTCACCCACCCGGCGACCGCGACCACGCTATTTGGCGCCTCAAGCGTCGCGCAGCTCGAAGCGAACCTCGCGAGCCTCGAGCTCGTCGAGCGCGTCGGCGCCGCCACGATTCGCGAGCTCGTCGCCCCGTTCCACGCCGATCTCGGCATCGTCGACCCGGAAGGCCCCTAATGTCAGACTCAACGCTCACCCTGCCGTTCGCGCTCGGCACCCCGCAGCTCACACCGGTGCCGTTCGACCCCGAGATCGCGCCCGTACTCGAAGCCATGGCGGGCATGGGGCCTGAGCTCAGCGTAGACACCCTGCAGGCGAGCCGCGCGGGCGGCCCAGCCTTCCCGAGCGGCGCCGAGATCGTCAGGGGCCGGGCGGTCACCGCTGAGGAGCGAGTGATCCCCGGCCCCGCAGGCGCCCCCGACCTCGAGATCACCATTTTCCGCCCCGAACACCCGGCCCCCGGGGCACTGCCCATCCTCGTGAACTTTCACGGCGGCGGCATGATTCTCGGCCACCGTTCCTGGGAGCACGGCCGCGTGGTCGACCTGGTCGAGCGCCACGGCGTCATCGGCGTCAACGTCGAGTACCGCCTCGCCCCCGAACACCCCTACCCCGCCGGGGCCGAGGACAACTACGCGGCGACCGCGTGGGTAGCGGCGCACGCGGCCGAGCTCGGGGGCGACGCCAAACGACTGATCGTCATGGGCGGCAGCGCCGGCGGCGCGTTTGCCGCCGCGGTCGCGCTCATGGCCCGCGACCGCGGCGAGCCTGCAATCGCGGGGCAGCTGCTGCTGTGCCCCATGCTCGACAACACGAACGCCTCCGCGGCGTCATTGCAGTACGACGGCATCGGCACGTGGACGCGCGCATCCAACCTGCTCGCGTGGAACTGCGTGCTCGGCCCTGAACTCGCCTCGAGCCCCGACGCCCCCGCGTACGCGGCTCCAGCCCGGGCGGACGACCTGTCCGGCCTCCCGCCCGCGTTCATCGAGGTCGGCGCCGCCGAGATGTTCCGTGACGAAAACACCGAGTTCGCCAGCAGGATCTGGGCCACGGGCGGCAGCGCCGAGCTGCACGTGTGGGCCGGCGCATTCCACGGCTTCGACATGTACGCCCCCGAGTCGGAGCTCGCACGCGCGGCACTTGCGAGCCGGGACTCCTGGCTGCGCCGGATCCTGAACGGAGTTGGCGCATGAGCGAGCGTTACCGCGCGGCCGAACCGGCGGCGCGGCCGACCCCGGTGCCGTACGACCCTGAACTCGTGCCCGGCCTCGAGTTCTTCCTGGATCTCGTCGAGCGGATCCCGCTTCGCGCCGACACCATCCTGGAAAATCGCGCGCACTTTGATTCGATCACGCCCCCGATCGAGGCGCAGGCGGCCGGGCGCGCGGTGACCTTCGAGCATCGGCTAATCCCGGGGCCCGCCGGCGCCCCCGACGTGGCAATCACGATCGTGCGGCCGAGCGCTGCACCCGCCGCCGAGCCCAGCCCCGCGGTGCTCGGCATCCACGGCGGCGGGTACGTGCTCGGCACGCGGTTCTTCGGAACGCCCGAACTCATCGACCTGGCCGAACGTTTCGGCGCCGTCGGCATCGGCGTCGAATACCGCCTGGCACCCGAGCATCCGGCCCCCGCCGCCGCGGAGGACTGCTACGCCGCGCTCGTCTGGATGGAGGAGCACGCGGCCGAGCTCGGCCTCGATCGCCGCCGCTTCGTCGTGAGCGGCGCCTCGGCGGGCGGCGGCCTGAGCGCCGCCGTCGCCCTCATGGCCCGCGACCGGGGCGGCCCGGCGCTCGCCGGCCAACTCCTCGGCTGCCCGATGATCGACGACCGGAACTGCTCAGTGTCGTCCTGGCAGTTCGACGGCTTCGGCGCGTGGGATCGGCACAACAACGACACCGGCTGGGACGCGGCGCTCGGAAGCGAACGGGGCACCGCGCGCGTCCACCCGCACCAGGCACCGGCTCGCGCCGGGGACCTCTCCGGACTGCCCCCGGCGTTTATTGAGGTCGGCTCCGCCGAGGTGTTCCGCGACGAGACGATCGACTACGCCAGCCGCCTCTGGGCGGCCGGCGGCCAGGCCGAGCTGCACGTCTGGTCGGGCGGGTACCACGGTTTCAGCGGCTTCTCTCCCGACGCCGTCGTCTCGCAGGCGGCGAACGCCGCGCGCGACAGCTGGTGGCGCCGGGTCCTCGCCCAGTGACCCTCGCGCCGTCCACCCCGCCCCGTCCGCTCATGAGCGTCGCCCGGGCGACCCTCGTGCTCGGGTCGCTCGAGGCATTTGGCCCGCTGTCCATGGACCTCTACCTTCCGCAGCTGCCCCAGCTCGCGGCGTCGCTCGGCACCACCGATTCACTCGCGCAGGCGACCATGTCGGCGTGCATGATCGGGCTCGGGCTCGGTCAGCTCATCAGCGGGCCGCTCTCGGACCGCTACGGCCGCAAGCGACCGCTCCTCGTCGGGGTGATCCTGTTCACCGTCCTATCCGTGGTCTGCGCGCTCGCGCCCACGATCGAGATCCTGCTGGTCGCCCGGCTGCTGCAGGGGCTCGCAGGATCCGCGGGCGTGGTGATCTGCCTCGCCGTCGCGCGTGATTTGTACTCGGGGGTTGAGCTCTCGCGCATGCTCTCCATGCTCGCCCTCGTCACGGCGATCGCGCCGATCGTCGCGCCGGTGCTCGGCGGTCAGCTCGCCCGCGTCATGGACTGGCGCGGGATCTTTGGGGTGCTCGCCGGGATCGGCCTGCTCCTGCTCGCGACCGCCTGGTTCGGGCTGCGCGAGACGCTTCCGCCCGCCCGGCGGCACAGCGGCGCGATGCTCGGCACCACCCGCACGCACCTCGGGCTCGTGCTGCGCGACCCGCTGTTTGTGACGATCATGCTCGCCTCGGCCGCCGGCGGGGTCGCGTTCTTCTCGTACCTGTCGATGTCGAGTTTCGTCGTGCAGGATCAGTACGGCCTGAGCGCACAGGCGTTCAGCCTCGTCTTCGCCGCGAACGCGATCGCGCTGATGTTCGGCGCCCAGATCAGTCGAATGCTCGTGCGCCGGGTCGGTCCGCTCCGCATGTATCTCGCCGGCCAGAGCGCCGGCGCCCTGTCCGCCCTCGTGCTGCTCGGCGCCGTGCTGCTGGGCGCCCCGGCGATCGTGGTGCTGCCACTTCTGGGGTTCACCCTCATGAGCTCGGGGCTCGGCGGCCCGAACGGTAACACCCTCGCGCTCGGCGATCACGGCGCTCATGCCGGCACCGCCTCGGCCGTGCTCGGAATGTCCTCGTTCACGGTCGGCGCGCTCGTCGCCCCGCTCGTCTCGCTGGGCGGGGTCGACGCGCACACGCTCGCGACGACCATGGCGGTCGGATCCGTCGTTGCGGCGCTGCTCGGGATCCTCGTGGTGCGCCCGCTCGCGCGGCGCCGTTCGATCGTGTAGGTCGACCGGGCGGCGGTCACTCGGCACGTCTGCGCGGCCAGCGCACCGGCGTGCCGAGTGAACGGTGCCGAGCAAACCGGCGAAGGAGTGGGCGCCGAAAGATAGCTCCCGCCGCAGACTGGCCCTACGCCGCCTGTTCCTCGCGCAGCGCAAGCCAGGCGCGCCGGCGCTCGGCCTGCTGCGCTGGGTCGGCGACGGGCGACGCCATCAACAGTCGCTGGCTGTACGGGTGCTGCGGCGCGCTCGTCACGAGCTCGCTGTCGCCCTGCTCTACGAGGTCGCCGCGGAAGAGCACCGCGGTGCGGTGGCAGATGCGGCGCACGACACCGAGGTCGTGCGAGACAAACAGGTAGGCCACCCCGGTGTCGCGCTGCAGGTCGATCAGCAGGTCGAGCACGGTCGCCTGGGTCGTGAGGTCGAGCGCGCTCACCGGCTCGTCGCAGATGATCAGGCGCGGGCGGCGCACGAGGGCGCGCGCGATCGCGATGCGCTGGCGTTGCCCGCCCGAGAACTCGCTCGGGAAGCGATCAATCACGCTGCCCGGCAGGTTCACGCGCTCGAGCATCTCGCCGACCGTGGAGCGCGCTTCCGCCCCGCCGACACCGGCCGTGATGAGTGGCTCGGAGAGGATGTCGCCGATCGTCATCATCGGGTTCAGCGAGCCGTAGGGGTCTTGGAACACGACCTGGATGTCTGCGGCCAGCGCCCGGCGCTCGCGTCGACCGAGGTGCGTGATGTCACGCCCGTCGAACTCGATCCTGCCCGAGGTGACCGGAGCGAGGCCGAGGATCGCCTTGCCGAGGGTCGACTTTCCGGATCCTGACTCGCCGACCAGGCCGAGGCATTCGCCGGCGCCGATCTCGAGGGAGACCCCGGAAAGCGCCCGAAACGGCGCACGTTTGGAGCCGTACTCGACGACGAGGTCGTCGACGCGCAAGAGCGGGGCGGTGGGAGCGCTCATGCGCGGGCCTCCTGGGGTTCGTCAGCGGCAGGGGAAAGTGCGGCGAACTCGCGATCGAGCTGGGCGCGGCTCGCGGCGTCGTCGAGTGACGCCGCGATGAGCTCGCGGGTGTAGTCGTTCTCTGGCTGCGCGAAGATCGGGCCGACATCGTCAATCTCGACGATCGAGCCGTTTCGCATCACGACGACTCGGTCGCAGAGGTCCGCGACGACGCCGAAGTTGTGGGTGACGATCACGAGCGCCATCTGGTACTCCTGCTGCAGCTCGCGCAGCAGCTCGAGCACCTCGGCCTGCACGGTGACGTCGAGGGCGGTCGTGGGCTCGTCCGCGACGAGCACCGAGGGCCTGCCCGCGATCGCGCCCGCGATGAGGACGCGCTGCGCCATGCCGCCCGAGAGCTCGTGCGGGTAGGCACGCATGACGCGCGCGGGGTCGGGGATACCGACCTTCGCGAGCATCTCCAGCGCGCGGGCCTTGGCCTCGGCCCGCTTCATCCCGTGCACCGCCCGCAGCGGCTCGGTGAGCTGGAAGCCCACGGTGAACGAGGGGTCGAGGTTCGTCATCGGCTCCTGCGGGATGTACCCGATCTCGTGGCCGAGCAGCTGGGCGCGGTCGCGTGTGGAGAGCCGGGTGACTTCCTCGCCACCAATCCAGATCGCGTCGGCGGTGGCGACGCCCGATTTCGGGATGAGGTCGAGCATCGAGAACACCGTCTGCGACTTGCCCGAGCCAGACTCCCCCACGATGCCGAGCACCTCGCCGGGCGCGACATCGAGGGTGATGCCGTGCACGACTTCGACCTCCCCGTCGGGCGTCTCGTAGTGCACCCGCAGGTTCTCGAGCCGCACCGCCGAGTCGACGGCGGCGTATGCGATCGATCCGGTGGCCGTCGTGGCGGGCGCGGCAGCACGCGCGGCCTTCGCGCGGGCCAGCTCGCGGCGTTGACGGCGCGACACCACGGGGGTCTTGACGCTGATCACCTCGGCGAGGGTCGAGCCGAGCACCGCGAGGGCTGCGATGGTGATGCCGAGCGCGAGCGAGGGCCACAGCAAGAGCAAGGGGTCGGTCCGCATGACGCGGAACCCCTCGTTCATCGCGGCGCCCCAGCCGGGCGTTGTGCCTCCCCCGATGCCGAGGAACTGCAGGCCGGCTTGCATACCCATGGCCATTCCGGCGGTCAGCGCGGTCTGAATGACAATCGGCGCGGTCACCGCGCGAATCACGTGCCGGGCCATGATCCGGGCGTCCGACAGCCCCGCCACCTTCGCGGCGTCGACGTAGGCCTCGCCCCGCACCATGAGCACGGTTGAGCGAGTGAGCCGGAAGTAGCCGGGCGCCATAAATACGCCGACCGTGATCATCAAGAGGGTGAAGTCGTTGCGCGTGGTGGAGGCCACGATGAGCAGGATGATCATGCCGGGAACGGCCTGCAGGCCGTCGCTGATCCAGGTGCCGATGCGATCGGTCGCGCCGCCGTAGTAGCCGGCAATCAGTCCCGACGGGACGCCGATCACGAGCGAGGTGACGATGGCGACGAGCGCGCCCCAGAGGGTGGACTGCGTGCCGAAAATCAGGCGGCTCAGCACGTCGCGGCCGGTCGTATCGCCGCCCAGCCAGTGCTCAGCACTCGGCGCGGCTCGGCTCAGCGCGAGATCCACGAAGTTCGGGTCGTGCGGGGCGAGCAACGGCGCGAAGACCGCGACGAGCACGACGAGCAGCAGCACGGCGGACGAGATGGCCCCGGCCGGGCGGCGGAGCACTTGGGAGAGCGTTGACCCTCGGGCGGAGCGGCGGGGATCGATCGAGTCAGTCAGCGGGGCGGTCATTGCACACGAGCCTTCGGGTTGATCCAGCCGAGCAGGAGGTCGAGGAGGAAGTTCACGATCACCACAAACACGACGGTGATGACGGTGATGCCGAGCAGCATCGGGATATCGCCGTTCTGCGACGAGCCCTGGGTGAGGGCGCCGATGCCGGGGAGGGCGAAGATCTGCTCGACGATAATGGCGCCACTGAGCAGCCCCACGAACATGAGCGCGAGGATGGTGAGCGAGGCCGGCGCAGCGTTCCGCAACAGGTGCATGATGAGGCGCCACTGGGGCAGTCCCCTGCTGCGGAGGGTCCGCATATAGTCCTGCTGGTCGGCCTGGATGATCGCGTTGCGCAGTTGCTCGGCGATCATCACGATGGCGCCGAGGGCAAGGGCAATCGCGGGCAGTGTGATCGAGCCGAGCCAGCCGCTCACCGACACGGAGGGCTGCACGTATCCCACCGCGGGGAACCACTTCAGCTGCACGGCGAAGATCATGACCAACACGAGCGCGACCCAAAACCCGGGGAGGGCGAACAGGATCACGGCGCCCGCCTTCACGAGCTTGTCGATGACCGTCCCGGGGCGCAGGCCCGCGACGACGCCGAGCACGCCGCCCAAGATGGCGGACAGCAGGATCGACACCGAGACGACCGAGAGTGTTACTGGGAGCTTGATCGCGATCTGGGCGGCAACCGGCTGGAAGTTGCGCCATGAATCACCAAAACTCCCCTGCGTCAGCAAGGTCGTGACCCAGTCCCAGTACTGCACGAAGACCGGTCGATCGCTGCCGATCTTCTCGGCCAGCGCGGCCTGCGCCTCGGGCGTTGCCGCGCTTCCCAGCAGCCCGAGGGTCGGATCGGGAATGGCCGCGTGCGCGAGAAAGAACGTGCCGGTCGCGACGGCGAAGAGCAGGATCACCCCGGAGATGAGCCGCTTGAGCGTGAATCTGAGCATCGTCGCTTCCTCGATCCGATCGAACATGAAGAGGGATGCGGTGGGCCGCCGATACGGGGCGACCCACCGCGGTGTCGGTCGTTAGCCGACGAGGTTGATGTTGCGCAGGCCCGGGAACATCGTTCCGGTCAGCGGCGTCACCGTGAACTCCTCGGTGGAGATGTAGGAGTTGTTGGACTGGTACCAGACCGAGAACCAGGCCTCGTCAGTGACGAGCGTGTTGAGCTTCTCGATCTCACCATTCTGCTCGTCGCCGGGGGCGGCGGCGAACACCGCGTCCACCTGCGCCTGCACCTCGGGGAATGCCTCGGTGCTGGGGTTCGGGTTGTACCACTGGGGGTTCGCGATCTGGCGCTCGACCGTGGCGACCGGGTTGGCGTCCATCGAAATCACGCCGATGAACATCGGGTAGGTCGGGGCGTTGCCCATGTAGTCCATGAACTGGTACTCGTCCCAGGTGACGGTGATGCCGAGCTCACCAAAGACCTGCTCGACCGTGGGCTGCCACGCCTGGAACGGGCCGGCCATCGGCATCGTGACGTCGAAGCCGTCTGCGTACCCGGCGTCGGCGAGCAGCGCCTTCGCCTGCTCGATGTTCGCGGCGTACTGGTCGTTCAGCTTCGGCAGGTTGCCGACGGTGCCGTCCGGGAAGACCTGGTTCGTGTGTACGCCCGCGTCTTGACCGATCGCGGCGAGCAGTTCGCCGCCGTCAAACGCGTAGTTCAGTGCCTGGCGCACGCGGACGTCGCCGAGCGGCTTGAGCTTGTCACCCGTGCGGTCGGTGAACTGCAGGCCGACCCATGAGGCGACGCCCGAGCTGACGTTCCAGCCGTTGTCCGCTGCCATGTCGATGCCGGTCTGATCGCCGTAGATGACGTTGAACTGCCCGCCCTCCATGCCGTTCAGCATGGCGGTGGGGTCGCTGAGCGGCGAAATCACGAGCGGGTCAAACGGGAACTTCGTAGAGTCCCAGTGATCGGCAACCTTGTCGAAGTGATACTCGGCGCCGGGCACCGAGGCCGCGCCCAGCGTGTAGGGGCCCGAGCCGACCGGGGTCGTCGCGAGGCTGCCGTCCGCAATCGCCGCGGGCGACATCATGTAGCTGCGGCCGAGTCCCATGAAGTACAGGATCGTGTCGTCGCGCTGCGTGAGCGAGATCTTGATCGTGTCCTCGTCGACCGCCTCAAACTTGTCGACCTTCGTGTACGCCTCTTGTGAGCGCACCCCGGCCTTGAGGTAGTCGAGACTCGTCACTGCGGCCGCCGCGTCGAACGCCTCGCCGTCCGAGAACTTCGCGTCGGTGCGCAGGTCCATGGTGATGGTCTTGAAATCCTCCGACACCTCCCACTTCGTCGCGAGTGCCGGTTGCGGCTGCCCCGACTCGTCCAGCACGAGCAGCGGATCGTAGATAGCCGACAGGTACGGGCCATCGAAGCCGATGTCCGCGAGCGCGGGATCCCAGGAGGTCACGTCGAGGAAGTTGCCGATATTGAGCGGCGCGACCGTGGCCGCGTCACCCGACCCGTCGGAAGCCCCTGCGTCACCCCCCGAGCACGCGGTAAGGGCAAGGGCCGCCACGGCGACTACGCCGAGGCCTGCGAGTGCTTTCTTCATGTTTTCTACTCTCCATTGAGCCGGTGATGGGGGCGAAGACGCGCCTCTGGTGTTCAACGGTTCCCGCTGATCCTACGGATCCCGGGCCGCCTCCCGATGCCTTCGGGTGCGTCGTCCCGGTAATTCTACAAGTGTTGACAAGAAGCGCAAGCGCGGGATCGTATACAATTCGGTAACGAACGGATTCGAGTCTCCGCAACGCCGCGGATCACACAGGATGAAGTGAGCACCAATGCCCCAAATCACGCACCGCGCAGCGCCGCCGGTTGCCATTACCCGCACCGACAGCTTCGCCGCGTTCCGCGCGGCCGCCTCGTCTTCCTTCGTGCCGCTGAACATCACCGCGCTGACACGCGCCTCCGCGAACCGTCCCTTCACCGCGCGCCTGCGCACGGCCGCCAGCGAGGGCATCGGCTTCACCGAGGTCACCGCGGGCGCCCATGTCGTCGACCGCTCCGCCGAACAGATCGCCGAGGGCGGCTCGGACTTCTACAAGGTCGGCTTGCTCCTGCGGGGATCCGGCATGCTCACGCAAGACAGCCGCGACGTCGTGCTGCAGCGCGGCGACCTCGTCGTCTACGACACGGCGCGACCCTACACGCTCGTCTTTGACGAGGACGTGAGCAACTTCGTCATGCTGATCCCCAAGGATCGCCTCGACCTCCCTACCCCACTCATGGACCAGCTCACCGCGATGTCGCTCGCGAGCGGCAGCAGCCTCTCGAACATCGTCTCGCCCTACTTGGCCCAGCTCGCGAGCCACCTTGATCGAGTGAACGGCTCGATCGGGGCGAAGCTTGCGCGGCACAGCGTCGACCTCGTCGGCACCCTGTTCGCGAGCGTGCTCGATCTCGACCACGAGGCGCAGGATCCGCGCCAGGTGCTCATGCGTTCGATCCGCGAGTACATCGAGTTGCACCTGGGCGCCCCCGACCTCGGCCCCGGCACCATCGCCGCGGCGCACTACATTTCGACCCGTCACCTCCAGGGCCTCTTCCACGAGCAGAACACGACCGTCTCCACCTGGATCCGCGCCCGCCGGCTCGATCGGTGCCGCGAGGACCTGCTCGATCCCGTGCACCGCACCCGACCGATCGCCGCCATCGCCGCGCGGTGGGGCTTCGCCGACGCGGCGCACTTCAGCCGCATCTTCAAGGCGCATTTCGGCGAGAGCCCGAGCGAGCTGCGCGCTCGCTAGCGGAACTTCTCCACTTGTCGGGGAACGAAGACCGATTGCTCTGATCGGCACGAAGACCCCCGCGGCCTTGAACGGATCGGGCGCAGCACGAACCATGGGCACATACCGTCGACCAGAGTGGGTCGGCGCGTCTGTCCCAGAGGATTCCTGCAATGCCGCAGCCGTACCATTTGCCCGCCACCGCCAGCCAGGTGGTGTTCCCCGCCGCGGGCGTGGTCGAGTTTGGCCGCAAGCCAGTACCGGCGCCCGGCCCGGACGACGTCCTCGTGCGCGTCGCCCTCGTCGGCGTCTGTGCCACTGACCTGCACCTACTCGCCGGCCACATCGGCGACCCGTTTCCACTCGTCCCCGGTCACGAGTTCGTCGGCGTCGTCGCCGCGCTCGGCGCTGCGGCGGCGCGCGATCGCCGCCTCGCCGTGGGCGATCGGGTTGCCGTCGAGATGCTGCTGCCGTGCGGGCGTTGCCCCCGCTGCCGCGAGGGTCGCTACAACCTCTGCGATCTCGACGACGGCGCCGCGGGCCTGCCCCGCGGTCGCCAGATGGGCGTGAACATCCCCCGCACAGTCGCGCCCGGCCTCTGGGGCGGGTACTCGGACGTGCTCTTCGTCCCGCGCGAGGCGATCGTGCACCGGCTGCCTGAGGGCCTCGAATGGAACCGCGCGGTGCTCACCGAGCCCCTCGCGGTCGCCTATCGCGCACTGACCCGAGGCCGCGTCCGCGCCGGCGACACCGTGGCCGTCGTGGGCCCCGGCCCGGTTGGTCTGCTCGTCGCTGCGGCCGCCGCCGACGCAGGAGCCGCGCGCGTCGCCATGATCGGCACACGGTCCGAGCGCCTCGCACTCGCGCTGGAGCTCGGCGCCGACACGGTCATCAATAGCCGTGAGACCGACCCCGTGGCAGCACTGCACGACGCGTTCGGCGGCGGCGCGGACGTCGTGATCGAGATGGCCGGGGTGACGAGCGCGCAACAGCAGGCCGTGCGCCTGGCCCGCCGGGGCGGCCGCGTCGTGCTCGCCGGCGCATGCGGTGCCGCGGCGCCCGTCACGTTCCTCGCCGACGAAGATCTGCTCACCCGCGAGATCGACCTGCTGCCCTCGTTCCTGTCTGCCGGCGGCTTCGAACCCGCCATCGCGTTCCTGGGCCGCAGCACCCTTCCGGTCGAGCGCATCGTCACCCACCGGTTCGCCCTCGAAGACACCGAGGCCGCGTTTGTGACGGTGAGCGAGCGGGCCGACGGCGCCCTCAAGGTCGTGCTCGTGCCCGGCGACCCGCCCGAGGACTGGTAGCCGCGCCTCCCCCCTGATTTTCTGCCCCCTACCCGAAAGGAGCTCATCGATGAGCACCACCACCTCTGCCGCACCGTCGCAGGCGCCGCTCACGGCACCCGACGAGTCCGAGTGGCGAACGTACGACGAGTTCGCCGCCGGCATCGACACCTATCGCCTGCCAAACGTCGATCTCGCGGGGACCGCGCTCCGCCTCACCCTGCAGGACGGCACGACGCTGTCGCTCGACTTCGACGCCGCGACGGTGCGCTGGTCGGCGGCCGGCGGGATCGAAACTTCGGGCACCCTTGTCGACCCGTACGACGCGGTGCGGGTGCGCGAAGACGTCGTGTTTGTGAACCTGCCGATCGAGTCGCGCGAGCGCGAGGCCATCACCATCGTGTACTCCGAGACCACGCACCGCGTCATGCTCACCCTCTCGGAAATCGCCGAGGAAGCGACCGAGGGCGTGCCCCAGGTCGGCCAGACCTTCTGGTCGGGAGTCACCGGCGCGGGCGAGCCGACGGGCGAGGTGCCCGGCCCGTCGCGCGGGCTCATCGGCATGCGCAATCTCTACCGCTATAGCCCGAACCACCTCTACGAACACGTGTATATCTCGAGCCAGCGCTACGCCTGGCAGTGCGTCGAGGGCGTGCAGCGCGGGCACGGCGATATGGACATGTCGACCGTATGGAAGTTCGCCGACGGCCTCTTCCTCTTCTGCTTCCGCGAGTTCCGGATCGCCGTGGCGAGCGTCTGGCTGCACGACCTCAGCTACCAGCTGCGGACGACGGGCATCTTCCTCGGCATCACCGGCGAGGGCAACGCAGAGCACTCGCGCGCGGGCGGCCACATCTATCCCATTGGTTCGGTCGATTACCCGGACGTGCAGCCCGTATGAGCGCGAATCAGGCACTGGTCGAGGCGCACTACGCCGCCTCCGATGCTGGCGACCTCGCCGGCATGCTCGCCCCCTTCTCCCCCGATATCGAGTGGACCGAGGCGGCGGGCTTCCCCTACGCGGGCACCTACGTCGGCCCTGACGCGGTCGCAGCCGGGGTCTTCGGCCGGATCCAGGCCGAGTTCTCGCCCTTCGTCGTGACGATCGACGCCGTGTACGACGGCGGCGTCGACGACTCGGGCCTCGGCACCGTGTTCGGCGTGGGCAACTACTCCGGCACCTACACGGCCACCGGCCGCAGTTTCGATGCCCGTGTCGTGCACGTATGGCGCGTCCGCGACGGCCAGGCCGTGGCGTTCGAACAGATCGTCGATTCCGCAGAGGTCCGCGCGGCAACCGACTAACCAGACCGCAGTACCGAAGTACCCGGCAGGCGAATGCCCCCGGTCCCCCAGCAAGAAAGGCTTTCCCATGAAACCACGTTCCTCACGTCTCGCGGCGGTCGCCGCGATGACCGCCATCTCGGCGCTCGCGCTGAGCGGCTGCGCAGGCTCAGGCGGGGGCGGTGGCGGCGAAGGCGCCCCCATCGTCATCGGCTCGGTCAACACCATCAGCGGCCCCGCCACCTTCCCCGAGGCGTCGCAGGCCGCCGCCGCGGTCTTCGACAAGGTGAACGCCGAGGGTGGCATCAACGGCCACCAGATCGAATACACCGCGATCGACGACAAGGCCGATCCTGCCAGCGCGACCGCCGCGTCCCGCGAGCTCGTCGGCAGCAAGGAGGTCGTCGCGCTCGTCGGCGGCGCGTCGCTGCTCGAGTGCGAGATCAACCAGAAGTACTACCTCCAGGAGGGTGTCATCTCGATGCCCGGCGTGGGCGTCGACACCGGCTGCTTCAACACCCCGAACATCGCCCCGGCGAACGTCGGCCCGTTCAACGACATGACGCTCACACTGCTGAACGGCTCGGAGAACCTCGGCATCGAGAACATCTGCGTGCTGCTCGAGATCGCCGGATCGACCCTCCCCGCCTACCAGGCGGGCGTCGATCGCTGGACCGAGATCACCGGCAAGGAGCCGCTATACGTCGACGCGACGCTGCCCTACGGCGGCTCGGATTACACGCCCTACATCGTGAAGGCCAAGGAGGCCGGCTGTGAAGCCATCGCGGTGAACGGCGTCGAGCCCGACGCCATCGGCCAGGTCAAGGCCGCGCAGGCGCAGGGCTGGGACGACGTGCAGTTCCTGTTCCTCACGAGTGTCTACAGCGAGAACTTCGCGAAGGCGCTCGACTGGACCGCGGGCGGCGTGCACGTGCCCGCCGAGTTCTACCCCTTCACCGAGGAAAACGAGATCACCGCCGACTGGCGCGCGCTCATGACCGAGAACGACATCCCCCTCACGGCGTTCAGCCAGGGCGGATACCTCGCGGCCACCTTCTTCGTTGAGGTCGTCTCGGGCATGGAGGGCGAGATCACCCGCGAGACCGTCACGAAGGCGCTCCAGGCGATGGAACCGATCGAGAACCCGATGCTCGGCACCCCGTACCAGGTCGGCACCAAGGAGAAGCACGACGATCTGACGGCCGGCTGGCCGATCGTGCTGAAGTCGGGCACGAACGCGTGGGAGAAGTCGGCTGACGATTGGCTGCGTCTCGACGGCTAGCGCCCGCACCACCCCGTGAACCGTGTGGGGCCGAGGCGACGCCGCCCCGGCCCCACACGGCACCGTTTTCCCCACGGAATCTTTCCCTCTAAGGAGTCCCCATGCACCACCCCTCCGGCACTCGCCGCGACTCGGGAGCCACGCGATGAACGGCGGAGCCCTGCTCCAGGGCGCCTTTGCCGGCCTGGCCGCCGGCGGCCTCTACGCCGTCATCGCCGTCTGCCTGACCCTCATGTCCCGCCTCGTCCGCGTCGTCAACTTCGCGCAGGCGGCTACCGGCATGTTCGCCGCGTTCGTCGCGGTGTGGTTCTCCACCTTCATCGGCCTGCCTGTCTGGCTCGCCACGATCGTCGGCGTCCTCGTCGGCGGCCTGCTGAGCGCCCTCATCGGCTGGATCGCGGCGACCTGGCTGTCCGAGTCTGACACGACCACGCGCTCGGCCATGACCGTCGCCCCGCTGCTGCTACTCATCTCGCTCTCGTACATCCTGTTCGGCAACAAACCGCAGCCCTTCACCCCGATCGTGTCGGGCGCCGCATTCACCATCGCGGGCGTCGTCGTCAGCTGGGTCACCGTCGTGATGGTGCTGCTCGCCGTCGCCACTGCCCTCGCCGCCGCGTTCGTGCTGCGCCGCACCTCGGTCGGCATCAAGCTGCGCGCGCTGTCCGAGCGCCCGACCACCGCTGAGCTCATCGGCATCGCGTCGAAGCCCCTCTCGATCGGCGTCTGGGCAGTGACCGGCGCCATCAGCACCATCACCATCCTGATCGCCGCCTCGTCGCAGTCAAATGACGCGATCAGCCTGTCGATGATGATTGTGCCGGCCGCGGCCGCGGCCCTGCTCGGCGGGTTCAAGCGCCTCGACCTCGCCGTCATCGGCGGCCTCCTGCTCGGCGTGCTCAGCGGCGTCGTCGCCCAGATCGAGCAGGTTGCCTTCGTGCGCAACTTCATCCCCTTCCTATTCATCGTCGTCCTGCTGCTCTGGTCGCAGCGAAAGGAGGTCTGGGATGCTGCTCGCTAACCGCCGCGCACGCCAGTTCCTGCCCGTCCTCATCGCGGTCGCCGCCATCGCGGTCGGCTGGGGATTGAGCGTCGGCCTCTCGGGGTACTACGTCTTCCTCGCCATCAGCGCCGTCACCGCGTCGATCGCGGTGCTCGGCCTCGGCATTGTGACCGGTTCGGCCGGCATGATCGCGCTCTGCCAGCTCACCTTCGCGGCCATCGGCGCGTGGGTGGTCGCCTGGTTGAGCATGCACGAGGTACCTGGCGGCTTCATCGTCTGGCTCATCATCGGCGGCGTCGTCGCCGGCTGTGCCGGGATCCTGATCGGCCTGCCAGCCCTGCGCCTGCGCGGAGTCAACCTCGCCGTCGTCACCCTCGGTTTTGCGGCAGCGGCAGACGTGACGCTGACGCAGATCCAGTTCCCGGGTACCGTCACCGGCATCGCCGTGTCGCGGCCCGAGTCGTTCTCGAGCGACCGCGAGTACTTCTTCTTCAGCATCGTCGTGCTGACGCTCTGCGCCCTCGGGGCATTCTTCCTGCAGCGCAGCCGCATCGGCAGCAGCTGGAAGGCCGTCGCCTTCTCCGAGCGCGGCACCGCCGCTGTCGGGCAGAGCGTGCGCACCGCGAAGCTCACCGCGTTCGCGGTCAGCGCGGCGCTCGGCGGCATCTCGGGCGGCCTCGTCGCCGGCCAGGTGCAGATGCCGTTCGCCTCGAGCTTCACGCCGCTGCAGTCGCTCGCGCTCTACATCCTCGCGGTGATGAGCGGCGCGTACCTCATCGACATGGCGATCTTCGGCGGCATCCTGTGGGTCGTCGTGCCCGAGCTGCTCAAGCGCTGGGGTGTCCCACAGGACTGGGGCTTCGTCGTCTTCGGCCTGCTCGGTATCCAGGCCATCACGAGCGGGTCGAGCCTGGGCGGCGCGATCCGGGGGGCCTGGTGGAAGTTCACCGCGAAACGGGCGCCCGAACGTGCGCCCGTCGAGGATCCCGGCACCACTGCGCTCGATGTGATCGCCGTGATCTCTGCCGAGGATCGGGTGCCCGAAGGCGCCCCGCCCGCGCTCGAGGTCCACGGGCTGAGCGTGCAGTTCGGTCAGCTCAAGGCCCTCGACGACGTGTCGATCACAGTGGCCCCGCGCACCATTATGGGGCTGATCGGCCCGAACGGCGCCGGCAAGTCGACCTTCGTCGACGCGGTCAGCGGCTTCCTGCCGCAGGCCACGGGCACGGTGCGGCTCGACGGCGAAGACCTCACATCGGCGCACCCGGCGCGGCGCGCGCGCAAGGGGCTGCGGCGAACGTTCCAGCAGGATCGCGTCCCCGCGCAGCTCACCGTCGAGGCGTACGTGCGCTTCGTGAGTCGGCGCCGGATCGACCGCGACGAGCTCGCGAGCGCCCTCGCATTTCTCGGCTGCCCGCCGCCGGAGACGCGGCTCTCGACGGTCGACGTCGGCACCCGGCGCCTCGTCGAGGTCGCCGCTGCGGCGCTCTCGGGCCCGAGCGTGCTCATCCTGGACGAGCCGGCCGCCGGTCTCTCGCACGAGGAACACGTCGAGTTCGGTCGACGTCTCACCCGGATCCCCGATCGCTTCGGCACCGCGATCGTGCTGATCGAGCACGACCTCGACCTGGTGCGGACCGTCTGCACCGAGCTGACGGTGCTCGACTTCGGCCGGGTGCTCGCCCAGGGCCCGCAGCGCGAGGTCCTCGAAAATCCCGCAGTCCTTGCGGCCTACATGGGAGAAGCGGAGGCAAGCGCATGAGCGCCCTCGTCATCGACAACGTGACCGTGAGTCGCGGTGCCGGGCCGGTCATCTCGGGCGTCTCGCTCGAGGTCCGCGCCGGCGAAATCACCGCCCTCGTCGGCCCGAACGGCGCCGGCAAGACGAGCCTGCTCGAGTCGATCTCGGGGGTCGTGCACCCGAGCGACGGGACGATCTCGGTCGACGGCGAGTCAATCGCCAAGTGGTCGCGGGTGCAGCGCGCGCGTCGCGGCATCGTCCACATCGAGCAGGGTCGGGCGGTGTTTCCGTCGCTCACCGTGCGCGAGAACCTCGAGCTCGTGGCCCGCGGGCCCGCCGCAATCGCGACTGCGCTCGCCTCATTCCCCGAGCTCGAAAAGCGCATTGACACCCCCACCGGCCTGCTCTCGGGCGGCGAGCAACAGATGGTGGTGCTCGCGCGGGCCTTTGCGGCGAAGCCACGGTTCCTGCTGATCGACGAGATGTCGCTCGGGCTCGCCCCCGTGGTCTTCCTGCGGATCCTGCCCGTGATTGAGCAGATCGCGAAGGAGGGAGTCGGGGTGCTGCTCGTCGAGCAGTTCACGCACCTGGCGCTCGGCATCTCGCAGTCGGCGGTGGTGGTCTCTGGCGGCCGGGTCGCCTTCAGCGGGGCCGCCTCGGAGCTCGTCGCGGACCCAGCGCTGCTCCAGAGGGCCTACCTGGGCGAGTAGGTCTGGCTCCACTGGCCCGGGCCACCGGACTCACCTAACTCACCTGGCTCACCCCACCGAGGGGTCGCAATCTGCGCCTTCACCTCACGTGAAACAACAAAAATCGTCCCCACCGTGTTTTTGTAG